>CAZKAO010000079.1:0-14569 GCA_964550745.1 uncultured Acetatifactor sp. | reverse complement strand
TCAGCTTTTGCGAAAAGTCCGCCATCTTTCCAAAATATGCATCCAGCGCCGGATGACCCATAGTCTCCGCCTTCATCTCCCCTATCCGTTCCAGAACCAGTTCATATCTCTCCTGCAATATTTCCCGGTCTACACTCTGTGTCTGTTGCATTGTTTTCTCTCCTCTCAATCTTTCCTTTCTATAGGTAATTGCAAAGCTCTATAAATAGGCCGCTATATACAAAACCCCGCTGATCATACCCAAACTGAGCCCATTGAACAGGATTCCCAGCCATCCAAACAGCTTAAAGCGGTCCACCTCCCGCACTGCCAGCACTCCCAGCAGCAGTCCGATCATCGACAGCACTGCGGCAAATACGCCGGTAAAACCATATCCCACCGGAACATCCCCGCCGCTGCCGTAGGACAGACAGATCACGATAACTATTGATACGGTGCATAAAACACCAAAAACCGTAGACATAATCGCTTTTTGCGAATGCCTGCGGTTAGTAAACATATAATTCTTTTTCTGCGACATTGTTTCCTCCGTCCAATCCGCCAGGCTCCGCCTGTCAGATCCATCCAATGACAATACGCAAGGAATGGGCCTGCCTCCGCAGACAGTGCCCATCGCGCTCCTCATCCATCAAAACAGAATTTTCGACTTGCCGGCGAGCAGTTTTGCCCCGCCGATGATAAGCAGGATTCCGCTGGTCAGACCGATCACCAGCGTCACCACACCCACTGCGATGTTCATGGCCCCTGCCCCGCGCATCACTTTATACACCTTTTCTTCCATCTCTGTCACCCTGCCTTTCCTGCATCTGTAATTTTCAGCATTCCAAACGCAAAATAAACTTTTTCTACACTCTCTACTCCGAATTTGTTATGCGCCATACTCCGCATAATATGCGTCAATCGCCGCTTTCAGCGCATCGTCAATCAGTATTTCTCCCTTGTAAGGACGGTTGTACAGATGCTCGATCACCTCTCCCATGGAGACGATAGCTCTGGCTTCAAATCCGTATTTTTCCCGGATCTCCTGAAGCGCGCTCACCTTGCCGCCCAGCCCTTTTTCCATACGGTTTAAGGATACCATCAGTCCCTTGATCTCCACATCAGCCTGCTCCCTCAGTATCGGGAAAGTCTCCTCGATGGACTTGCCGGAGGTTGTCACATCCTCAATGATGACTACCCGATCCCCATCCTGCAGCTTGCTGCCAAGCAGGATGCCCACATCCCCATGATCCTTGACCTCCTTGCGGTTGGAACAGTAGCGGATCTCCCGGCCATACAGCTCGCTGTAGGCGATGGTGGTGGCAACACTCAACGGAATTCCTTTGTAGGCAGGTCCAAACAACACATCAAAATCGTCCCCGTAATTGTCGTGAATAGCTTTGGCATAATATTCTCCCAGCTTTTTCAGCTGCGCCCCAGTCACATAAGCTCCGGCATTCATGAAAAAGGGAGACTTCCTGCCGCTCTTTAGGATGAATTCGCCGAACTTCAGCACCTTGCTGTCTACCATAAACTCGATAAATTCCTGCTTATACTGTTCCATCGTCCATTATGCTCCTTCTGTCCAATTATTTCCTGTTTTCATCTATCTTAACATACTCATTTCGGATTTTCAATAAAGAAAGGCGGATAAATAGAAAACCTCAAGCAAAAAAGAGCTGCTGCATAATGCAACAGCCCCTTTTTCGCTTCACAGAGCGTCTTACTTCATCTGCTCTTCCTGCTTCTTGATCATCCGGCGAACCATCTCACCGCCGATGGAACCTGCCTCCTTAGAGGTCAGATCGCCATTGTAACCCTCCTTCAGGTTTACACCCAGCTCGGAAGCAACCTCGGTCTTAAAACGATCCATAGCTGCCTTAGCCTCGGGAACTTCTACTCTATTAGATCTGCTTGTCATCTTGTTTCACCTCCAATACGGTTTTCTTTTTTGTTTTCTTTTTTTTCTGCAATCTATATTCCAAGATAAGTGAGGCTTTCACTTATCCTGGCTTTTCCGCTGGTTCTCTCTAACCTTGCCGTCTAAGTGTTTTGCCGTCGCTTATCTTGATTTTAGTATTAGCGTCATTAAAAAAAATATAATGGAAAGTTTTTCATCCGTCATATACAAAAAAAGACCGGGAGCAAACCGCCCCGGTCTCTGAATATCTTTAAATTTATTCGCCTGTCACCGCCTTATGCTCTGCCTGCGGCTGAGCGGCATCGGCCGCTGCCAATGGCTGCCTGGTCATCTGCTCAAGCACATCGTAAGGCACTGCCGCAATATTGGCTCCAGCCTGTTCACAGTCGGCCACATGGGCAGAGCTGCGCACGTTTACGGCAATGATCTGCGTGTCCACATCACATACGGAAAAAAGATCCGCAATCTCTCTGATCAGATCCAGGCCTCTCTGGTTGATGTCATTCAGGCGGCCCAGGAAAGGAGTCACATAGGCTGCGCCTGCTCTCGCCGCCATCAGAGCCTGATTAGCGGAAAACATCACCGCCACATTGACCTTGACGCCCTCGTCTGCCAGCGCTTTACATGCTTTCATACCTTCTGCTGTCCAAGGAACGCTGACGACCATATTCGGATGAATGGCGGCGATAAGCCGTCCCTGCGCAATCATACCCTCTGCGTCCGCAGTGACAGCGTTCACTTCACAGGCGATCCGCCCGTCAACGACGGAAACAATCTCTGCAATAACCTCTTTAAGCGTTCTGCCGTCCCCGGCAATCAGGGAGGGATTGACGGTAACACCACTGACTACCCCCATATCCTTAGCTTTTTTAATCTCCTCTACATCGGCAGTGTCAATAAAAAAACGCATATTCTCCCCCGTTCCCGCCATATTATCTGCCGCAACACTTCTTATACTTCTTGCCGCTTCCGCAAGGGCAGGGATCATTGGGATATACCTTGGCTTCCTTGACAATAGTAGTAGAAGACTTCTGTTCCTTGTACAGCACCTTGCGCTTGTCGTCGTCGAAGATCTCTTTCCACTCCTCCAGATTGTACAGCCAATCCGCATCCGCCGCCACCATATTCTTGTACAGCAGCTCCTTGTCAAACTTCAGGCTGACAGGCGTATCCTCCTCCATCTCCTCGATGGGATTAGGCGTTACCAGACTGTCATTGATGCCGTCCAGAAAACCGGTCATTGTCATCACAGACACGTCATATTTATCAGCCAGCTCCTTAACGGTCCCCTTTACCTCTTCATCCGGGTTCTTAAGCAACTGCATGTAAATCTCTTTTTCCTTCTGAAAATAAGCATTCCACAATTGCTGCAGCTTCTCGGTGCCCAGCTCCTCATTGTATGCAACCTCTCTCCACTTCTCTAACAATGCCATATCGCTTAACCATACCTTTCTGTTCGGGATCATCCCCGTATTTTCTCGTATGCAATCAGTATATAACAATTTTGCTCCAAACGCAACAAAAACGTGAAATTACCACTATGTATCTTGCATCCTTCCCCAATTTGTGGCAAGATATTTACATGAAGCATACAAAATGCAAGTGTTACTGCCTGAAAATGCATAGCCGAATCAGAGATACAGCGAAGCCTGATTAAGAAAGGACGATCTATTATGAATGATAAAAAAGAGACAAAAAAGAAAATAACCTCCAAACAGGTAGTGGCGCTGACCGGAGTGGCAGTGCTGGTGGCCATGTATCTGATTACCCTGATTGTGGCCATTTTTGACCAGGACCGTTCAGGACGTCTGTTCCAGGCATGCCTGACAGCCACAGTCGCCATCCCTCTGCTGATCTGGATATACATCTGGATGTACGGAAAACTGACCGGAAAGCACACCATGGCGGATCTGGATCTGGGCGGAGATACTGCCAAAAACCCGGATGTCTCAGACAAGACTGAAATATAAAATTATTTTTTATATGTATAAACCATAAAAGGGCGGGCATACTACTACTATCATTGGAACCCCCTCCTTTGATAGAACCAAAGATAAAAGTAATACTTAATCCTCCCCTTTTGGAGATGGCCCAAAGCCATCTTGAAATCCCGGGCTTAAGAAATGGCTTAAGTCCGGGATTTTTGCGTAGTAATACCCCTATTTATAATACTGAGCCTGCGCCTCAAACATCTTAGCATAGATTCCGCCGGGGATGTCTGCCAACTCATCGTGACGACCATATTCGGCAATCTTCCCGTCTGCGAATACCGCTATCCTGTCACAGAAACGGCAGCTTGACAGCCTGTGGGAGATGTAAAAAGCGGTTTTATCTCCCACCAGCGTGTGAAACTGTCTGTATATCTCGTATTCCGCAACCGGGTCCAGCGCAGCCGTCGGCTCATCCAGGATGATAACCGGCGTATTTTTATAGAGAGCCCTCGCTATCGCCAGCTTCTGCTGCTCACCGCCTGACGGCTCTATTCCGTCCTCCTCGAAAATCTTAAATATCCTGGTATCCAGCCCCTTGTCCAGCTTTCCCACCATTCCGTCCAGCTCCACCAGCTTCATAAGGTCATCCAACTGGGACTGATCGGCGTCCTCAAAAGCAATGTTTTCTCTGATGCTAAATCCAAAGAGCTTAAAATCCTGAAATACCGGCGCGAACTGTGCCATGTATTCCTTGTAGTCATATTCCTTGATGTTGCGCCCATCCATCAGAATCTCGCCCCCGGTGGGGTCATACAGTCTGCACAGGAGCTTGATAAATGTAGTCTTTCCCGCCCCGTTCAGTCCTACGATGGACAGATGTTCACCCGGTTCGATGGTTATGTTTACGCCGTCCAGCACCTTCTTGTCCGTGCCCGGATAGGCAAATGTCACGTTCCTGAACTCAATGCGATGCTCTCCCTTTTCCACATGGGCGGTTCCCTTGGGAATTGCTTCCGGATATTCCATGAAAAGCACATACTCATACGCATAGTTGCAGCGTTTCATCATCTCCTGTATATTCCACACCAGCCCTCCGAGCGTAGCATCCAAAGCCCCGGCTGTCGAGATCATCTGGCTGAAGGTTCCGATGGAAAAAACCTTCCGTATAACAAGGATTCCCACATAACCATAGGTGATCAGCGACCTGAGCATCGCCGTTACCGCCAGGAACAGATTATACGGATAGGACTCATCAGCCTGCCGCTTCCAGGTCGCAGTGTTTTCCGCCGTATAATTTTTCCACTTGCTTACCAGCATCCGACGGGCATCGTACAGGCGGATATCCTTTCCAAACCGGAAATCCACAATCTCCCATCCAAAATAGCCGAACAGGCGGTTCACCTTGGAAAGCCGCCCATAGGATTCCAATGCCAGCTTATTAAGCCTGGATGTGACAAATCCGTTGAGCACAACATAGATCAATATGACAACCAACAGCAATGGCGCATGCATCGTGATGATGGTGACAAACCCCACAATTTTAAAGATATTTCCCAGGAACATAAACATCTGCTCTGCAATTCCATAAGCTCCTCCCGAATACCAGGTCATACCTGTCCGGGCTTTTTCGAGCTGGTCAAGAGCCGCCTTGTCCTCTGTCAGCTGAAAGTCCAGTCCCATAGAATGCCGGCTTATCTGCATGGTAAAATAATTGTCCAGTCTCTCCTGATACTTCTGAAGCGTCATACTAAACCGCTCGCTCAGCAGCGTCAGAATATATTCGCCCACAATCAGGATCGCAGCATAGGCCGCCAGTGTCCTGGTATTGCGCGGCCCACACAGTTCGTCCACCAGAAGCGGTGTGATCAGGATGCCCACAAAGGGCTGCGCCACCTGTACCAGCGTCTTCAACGTTTCCAGCACAAAAAACCAGGGATAGCGCCTTCCCGCCGTGGAAAACATTACTCTGATGACCGGAAGCAGCTTGTGCATAGTCTTTATCTTCTTCTCGTCCATTATGCCTCTGCCTCCTTCTGCTCTTCCTGATAATACTGCGCCTGCAGCTCAAACATACGGGCATATTCTCCGCCCTTCTCCATGAGTTCGTCATGACTTCCATACTCGATCATTCTTCCGTCCGCAAACATTGCCACCCTGTCACAAAATCGGGTGGACGCAAGCCGATGGGAAATATAGACCGCGGATTTTTCTCCGATCATATGGTTAAACCGCTCATACAACTGCTGCTCCGCCAATGCATCCAGCGCGGATGTAGGCTCGTCCAGCACTACCATCGGCGCGGACTTATACAATGCGCGGGCCAGAGCCAGCTTCTGTTTCTCGCCGCCGGACAGATCAACTCCGTCATCGTCCACAATCTTCAGCAGTTCGGAATCAATTCCCTTGGGCAGGGCATTTATTTTATCTCCCAGCCCCGCCTCAAAAGCCGCCGCCTGCGCCCGGTCACGGTCCGTATCCTCCGCGACCTTCATGGAAATATGCTCCGCGATGGGAAATGCCAGCACTTCTATATTCTGGAACACGGGAGAAAACAGTTTATAGTATTCCTCTCTCTTAAACTTTCGGATATCCACCCCATTTAAGGTGATAACCCCTTCCGTAGGATCATAAAGCCGGAGCAACAGCTTGATCATCGTCGTCTTTCCGGCGCCGTTTAAGCCTACCACAGCCAGCTTTTCCCCCGGATGCAAAACCATGTTCAGGTGATCCACCGCATTCTTCTCCTGCTTGAGATAGCGGTAGCAGACATCGTGAAATTCTATGGTGTAATCCTGCGCCTTGGGAATCGGAACAGTATCTTCCTCTTCCGCGATGTCAAGCTCCATAAGGGATCGAAAATCATCCACTTCCAGAGAGGCCCTCTCATAATCACCGAATCGGTGCAGAAACTGCAGCAGGCTTTCGGAAAAGGAAAACGCCAGCCCAAGGTACATGGCAAAACTGCCGATGGACATCCCTTTTTTCAGGACAGCATAAAACAAAGCTGCATAAATCAACCCTTTTGCCACCAGATACAGAAACTGGGACACCACCGCATGCCGGAACCACAACTCTTTGCTGTAGTCGATGCGGTCTTCCCTTTTGGCAAACACCTGACGCTGCTTTCCAATCAGGAAATCACTCAGGTTGAACAGACGGATATCCTTCGCAAAATCAAAATCCTGCGTAACGCGGGCCATATAATTTGACTGTCTCCAGACTGGGGCCAGTTTGTCCCATACCTCCCGCTTGTCCTCTTTGATAATTCTCCGATAATACAGATACTGGAGAATTCCCAGAGCGACAAGGCAGAAGATAAGGCTCCAGTTCAGAACCAGGACAGCCGCAAAGGTCACAATCACGGTAAACAGATTCCTTCCCAATGTCACCATCAGGTTCATCATGCCCTCTACGCCATTGCTATTCCCGCCCGTAGCCTGGGTCGCGCGCTCATGGACATCCAGCACATCAGGAGTCTCCAGCATCTGATAATTCAGGCACAGTGCCTTGTCTACCCGCTCAGTGATCATCTGCATCCTCGTAAAAATAAATCGATACCAGGTCTTATTCTGGGAAAAAGCATCGCCTAATGTCAATATGCCTGCGATTGCCCCGGCAATCAATATGAGCTTCAGAAGCGCATTCATATTGTCTGCAAGCTCTGCGTCCGTCTGCACCAGATCGATCACATATTTGCCTACAATTCCCCAGTAATAGGACAATATTGAGCCGCATACGATACCCATGAGGGCAATCGGAATCACCGAAGGACAATATTGCCTCAGTTTTTTTAATATGTAGATAGTATTGCTCCAGACCCCGAACTGCCGGTGCAATGGATTTTCGGTACTCTCTTTATATTCTGCCATAAATGTCTCCTTTTTCCTGCAATTCTGTTCCAAAAGGCAGAGTTGGAAAAATGCCCAACTCTCTGTGCAATTATATCGTACATCCGAGACGTTGTAAAGCTAAAAACCTTCCCAGAAAATGCTAAAAAATCCCCGTCCCAACAACACAATACATGTTTGTCGGTCCGGGGATTTCCTTACTCTTTGTAGCAAGCTGACAGGATATTTGACCCCTGCGGCACTTGGCTCACTTATGCGCTTCTGATCAGTTCCTGACAGATCGCATCCTGGTCGTAAGCCGGGGCATATTTCTCTGCGACATGGCAGATTTCGGAGATATGCTCCCATTCCTGCTCCAGTTCGTCCGCAATCTGTTCTATGCTTTTTCCTTTTGCCAATTTCTTGCAGACAGCAATAACTTCTCGCAATATCCCCTCATTGCGAGCCTCTTCGTACCCTGCTGCATGTCCATCCTGCCGTGCATACTCGATCTCTTCCCATCTCTGCATATACTTCACCCCACATTTCTCAGAGCGGCGGATTTTCTCCACCTTGCTGTGGATCAGCTTCAGCCGGGGGCTCTCACTCCGGGCCGCCACCACATCTCTGGTATCGTTAATATATTCCATGAAATCCAGGAATTCCTGGGAAAAATCCTCTTTATTCATTCCAAAGGTATTGATGAATATCCTTGTAGCTCCATCCCGCAGGGCAAGTCCGGGTACTTCCAGGCACTGCCCCACAAAGGTATATCGGTATAACCCATAGCCAAACAGATCAAAGGGAGCCACCAGAATCATACAGCTGTCATTCAGCCGATTGAAATCCTTGCTTCCCGGCCCAAGCAGTGATACATCCAGCTGTGCCTGGTAATATCGGCTTCTCTTCAGCAGATTCCCTGTGTCAGTCTTCTGCATCTCCGTAAAATAGATATTTCCGTCCTTGTCCATGTTCACCACATCCAGCCGCACGGCCCTAAGCTCCGGCGACACCCGCAGTTCCTTCTCCGTCTGGGTGTGATCCAACAGTTCAATCTCATCCTCCAGCAAGATTCCCACAGTGGCCTTATAAGCCTCCGGCTCGTCCATGGCCTCTGCAAACAGAAACCGGTCTGTCAGATTCAGCTCCTCCAGCGGCGTCTTTACCTCATTGTTCATCCATATTCCTCCTTGTGCACGGTGCAGAAAGAGAAAATGATGCCTGAACCATTCTCTTCTCCTGCTTTATTGATATGTGTTTCTTGGGATAATAAAAGCAGGATTTCTAACTAAGAGAACAAGATGTTCGTCAGATGCGGAAGACCGCTTTACGGGATTACTCCCCGGAAATCTTTTGCTTTGATATGAGGGTAGCATAAAAACAGTAACGAGTCAAGAAATTTTTTCCTCAATTCTCCTGTTCCTGAACTACCGCCTTTTTCTTCCAACGTCCCATCTTATAGAACCCGAAATTAATCACCGCGCCCAGCACCCAGGAAACCAGCAGGGAGATCCACAGGCTCTCATACCGCCCCTGGGGCAGCTCCGCCGTCCTGGTCATATAAGCCAGCCCATAAGCCAGCGGTACACGCACCGCCACGGTAGTCAGCAGGGAAATCCACATGGGAGTTACCGTATCACCTGCGCCCCGCATAACGCCCGACAGGCTCTGTGTGACCGCCATGGCGATGTAGCCCACCGCCAGGATCTTCATCATATCGGCACTGAGCTGGGCCAGCTCCTTCGTGTTGGTAAATATCCCCATAAGATACGGCCCAAAGAGCAGAATCAAACCGGTGATCGCCGCCGAAGTACCTACGGCAATCAGCGTTCCCTGCTTCGCCCCCTGCTTCACCCGTTCATACTGCTTTGCCCCAACATTCTGCCCGGCATAGGTAGTCATGGCCGTACCGAAAGAAAAGTTTGGCATCATGGCAAAGCCGTCCACTCTCATAATGATAACATTGGCCGCTATAATCATCTCCCCAAAGCTGTTGGTCAGGGACTGTACCACCACCATCGCCATAGAAAAGATGGCCTGCGTCAGACCTGAGGGCAGGCCCAGCCGGATTACCGTCAATATATTTTCTTTGTCAGGCTTTAGGTATTCCTTTTTCATGTCAAACAGCTCTGTCATTTTCCGCAGCTTAATCATACACAGGACAGCGGATACCAGCTGGGCGATAACCGTGGCCAGCGCCACTCCTGCCACCCCCATATTAAAGCCTGCCACAAACCCTATGTCCAGCACGATGTTGATCACCGTGGCAATCAACAAATACACCAGCGCAGACAGAGAATCCCCCAGTCCTCGCAGAATTCCACAGAGAATATTGTAATAAGCCAGCCCGGCGATGCCCAGCACCAGGATCATCAGATAGGACGTACACCAGTCGATAATACTCTCCGGCGTATCCAGCAGCACCAGCACCGGACGGACGGCAAAAGTACCCGCAACCATCAGGATAATTGAGGCTAAGGCCGTCAGAGTGATGGAACTGCCTATGGTCCTGGAGAGATTCTCCCGGTCTCTGGAGCCATAATACTGGGACACCATGATTCCTGCGCCCATGGAGATACCTACAAACAATACCAGCAGCAGATTGAATATGGGACTAGCGCTGCCCACTGCCGCCAGCGCATTATCCCCCACATACTTTCCCACCACGATGCTGTCCACCGTATTGTACAGCTGCTGGGCCACATTGCCGATCAGCATGGGAAAAGTAAAGGACACAATCTTTTTCCAAGGCTGCCCCTCCGTCATATCCACCTGTCCAAATAAACGGGTCACTTTTTCTATCATATACTATCACCTTTTTCTAATAAAAATACGTCACTTATTTTAATGGATTTGCTCAAAAAATGCAAGCATGTTATGCGTGCACTCCCAGCTTTCTCAATTCCTCGATAGCCTGGGCCTGATTCCTGAACAGGATACCCGCCATGCCCTGCCGGACAGCCTCGTCAATATTTTTCTGAGTGTCGTCAAGGAATACACACTCTCCCGCCTCCAGCCCGTAGCGCTCCAGCAACAGCCGGTAGATCGCCGGTTCCGGTTTGATCAGTTTCTCCTGATAAGAGAGAATACCGCCGTCCATCAGCGGCAGAAAATCCAGCACATGCTGGCATCGCTGATAGGCTATGCGGGAAAAATTGGACAGATAATATACCTTGTATCCCTTTCTCTTCAGATCCTCCAGCCAGGGAATGGCATAGTCATAGCGTCCCAGCATGTCGCGGATATTGTCCCTGACTCCCCGAATTTCCTCCGCCAGGTCGGGATCATTTTCAATAAATCTGTTCAGCAATGCCTCCTCGTCCAGCGCTCCCCTGTCAAACTCTTCCCACATGGGGCTGAGTACCGTGGCCTTCGCCAGACGATCCGTAATCTCCGGGCTGTAATTCAGCTCCGCATAGAACTCCTTCCAGCGCCAGGCTGCCAGTACATTGCCAATATCAAATATAATATTCCGAATCATTACTTACCCCTTTCCTGCATAACACAGGCTTTGCCTGCGATATCGCGCAACACTTAGACTTCTCCTGCCTTATACTCCGCCGTCTCTACCCCAATGATCCCGAACAGCGCCTTGGCCGCCGAGGACAGGCGTGCCCTGCTGTCATAGACAATGCATATACTCCGTCTGGGAATCATCTTGTTAAACCGCAACTCAAACAGCTTGCCCGAATCAATATCCCCCTGGGCAAAATCCCGCACCACGCAGCCCACTCCCAGACTCCGCAGGGCAAACTGCACGATCATATCACTGGTGGCCAGTTCAAACTCCGGCACCAGGTGAATACCGCCGCTCTCCAGGTACTCATCCATAAAATTCCGTGTGCTGGTATTTTTTTCCAGAAAAATCATGGGCAGGTGCTTGAGCTCCTGCAGATCCAGCATCCGGTTCTTATAGGCGATAAACCGCCGTCCCGCCACAAAAATATCCTCCAACTCCCGCACCGGCACTACCCTGATACGCTCTCCCGCCTCAAAGGGAGAACTGACCACGCCAAAATCTATTTTCTCCTGTTCCAAAAAGCCCAGTGTCTCCGGAGTGGGCGCATTGGTGACGATAACCTTGATCTCCGGATATTTTTCATGAAACTGTTCCAGATAAGGCAGCAGATAGTATTGCAGTGTCATATCGCTGGCTCCGATACGGATCTCCCCGACCTCCAAATCCCGCATCTGGCGCAGCTTCTGCTCGCCGATTTCCAGCTGTTCATAGCTTCTTGCCACATACTCATACAGCATCTCCCCCTCCTTGGTCAGATGGACGCCCTTCGCCACCCGGTAAAACAGAGGAGTTCCCAACTGCTGTTCCAGCTGCCGGATGGACTGGCTCACCGCGGGCTGGGAAATAGACAGCGCCCGGGCTGCCATTGTCAGGCTGCCCAGGCTCGCTACATGATAAAAAACCTTATAATATTCCAGATTACTGACCACTTATGTGCTCCTCTTACTCTATTTCTTCAGCGGGCTTTCCCGATAGATAATGTCCTCTCTGCCGGGGCCATTGCTGACCATGGTGATAGGATACCCGATCCTCTCCTCAATAAACTCCACATATCTGCGGCAGTTTTCTGGAAGCTCGTCATAGCGGCGGATACCCCGGATGTCACATTTCCAGCCGGGCAGAGTCTCAAGCACAGGCTTTGCCTTTTCCAGCTTCGCCGTCACCGGGAAATCCGTGGTCACCTCCCCGTCAATCTCATAGCCCACGCAGACCGGAATCTCGTCCAGATACCCCAGAACATCCAACACCGTGAAAGCCACATCCGTGGTTCCCTGCAGACGACAGCCGTACCTGGAGGCCACACAGTCAAACCATCCCATCCTCCTGGGTCTTCCCGTGGTCGCTCCGAACTCTCCGCCATCGCCGCCTCTGTTGCGCAGCTCATCGGCTTCATCGCCAAAGATTTCGGACACAAAGGCCCCCGCTCCCACCGCCGAGGAGTATGCCTTACATACCGTGACGATCTCCTTGATTTCATAAGGGGGCAGACCTGCACCGATGGCGCCATAGGCAGCCAGTGTGGAGGAGGACGTCACCATGGGATAAATACCGTGATCCGGGTCCTTCAGTGTGCCCAGCTGACCCTCCAGCAGCACTGTCTTGCCCTCCTTCAGCGCCCGATCCAGGAAAGCGGACACACCGCATACATAGGGCGCCACCATATCCCTGTAGTCATGCAGGGTCTTAAGCAGCTCCGCCGGATCAATCCCCGGCTTATGATACAGATGCTCCAGCAGCACATTCTTCAACTCACAGATTCTCTGCACCTTCTCCTGCAGCAGTTCATCGTTAAAAAGCTCGCTGACCTGAAAGCCGATCTTGGCGAATTTATCTGAGTAAAAAGGGGCAATTCCAGATTTAGTGGAGCCAAAGGATTTTCCTCCCAGACGCTCCTCCTCATACTGATCAAACAGAATATGATAGGGCATCACGATCTGCGCCCTGTCGGATACCAGAATCCTGGGCATGGGCACATCCCTGTCCGTGATGGATTTGATCTCGTTAAAAAGCAAGGGAATGTTCAGCGCTACGCCATTGCCGATAATATTGGTGCTATGCTGGTAAAACACACCTGACGGCAGCGTGTGCAGGGCAAATTTGCCATAATTGTTCACGATGGTATGACCCGCATTGGCTCCGCCCTGAAAGCGTATGATAATGTCCGCCTTCTCCGCCATCATGTCTGTGATCTTACCCTTACCCTCGTCACCCCAGTTAGCGCCTACAACTGCTTTAACCATGTTTAATATCCTCCTAATTTTAAGGTTCTTTAGAACCTCTATTCCGCAGATTCCAAGTTCTGCACTAGAATAGGGAGCGCCAAAGCACTCCCCTTCTCACCTTGACCATGGTAAGTATAGCACAATCCATGTCATAAGTAAAATCAATATTTCTTATACACAATATAATTTATATTTATGCCGTTTTATAAGAGTAACCCGCAAGGGACGCTTCAGACGGATACTGGCTGGGGCACAAAAAGCAATATAGCTTATAGCTGTATCCATTTTACAGTGTTGCGGGAAGTCAGCTCCAGATGAATAATCGTTCCTGACAGGACCGTTTGGGCATGTCGGCGCGGAGTTTGCCGTGCAAACTCTGCGAGGTTTGCCGAATATAATTCGGCTCGAACCTAGCGTCCGCTACATGGAGAGCACGTCCAGACAGGAATGATCATCCGCCTGGAGCGTCCCATTACGGCGACCCGTGGAAAATCCCCCTACTCCTGCCCATCCCAGCAGTAAGTACACAGTTTCTCCCTGGGAATCCCCACCGACTCAATCATATCATCCAGCCTATGATACCGCAGCGAGGTAAAATTCAACTGCTTGCCGATGCGCTCCACCATCTCCTTATACCCCTGGCTCTCGGGATCTACATAGTCCTTCAAGTCAATCCTTCGTCCCTCCTGCTCCATCTCCTTGAGAATCCGTCTGGTGATCAGATCCATCTCCGAGGTAGATCTGGAGAAGTTCAGATACTTACAGCCAAAGAGCAAGGGCGGGCACGCCGGACGGATATGTACCTCCCTGGCGCCGCTCTGGTACAGGAATTCCGTGGTCTCTCTCAGCTGCGTTCCCCTGACGATGGAGTCATCGATGAGCAGCAGGCTCTTATCCTGAATCAGATCATGCACTGGAATCAGCTTCATCTTGGCAATCAGATTGCGCTGAGTCTGGATCGTGGGCATAAAGGAGCGGGGCCAGGTAGGTGTATACTTGATAAAAGGCCTGGAAAAAGGAATTCCGCTTCTGTTGGAATAACCGATGGCATGGGCCGTACCGGAATCCGGCACACCGGCCACGATATCCGGCTGCACATTGTCACGCTCTGCCAGCTTGGCGCCGCAGTTGTACCGCATCTGCTCCACGCTGATCCCCTCATAGGAGGA
>CAZKAO010000078.1:0-14803 GCA_964550745.1 uncultured Acetatifactor sp. | reverse complement strand
TATCTCCGTCTCTTTAAATATTCAGTTGTAACACATGTATTGTAAACCTACAAAAAGCGGCAGACTGAGATATATTCACCATTGACAGCCAGGGGACAGCGGTGGTACTGTGGAATTGAAACAGATGGATTATTTATATGAAAGCTGCATATCCTATAATCTGTCAGCAGAGAGGAGTATTTAGTTATGAACATGAATGCATTCAGACAGTTATCCTATGGAGTGTATATAGTCAGCACCTGGGATGAGGGCAGAGCTACCGGCTGCACTGCCAACAGCGCCATGCAGATCACTTCCGATCCGGCAACAATTGCTGTGAGCATCAACCACAGCAATTATACAAACGCCTGCATCCAGAAGTTGGGCAAGTTCGCCATCTCCATACTGGGAGAGCATTCCGATCCGGGAACCATAGGAGTATTTGGTTTCAAGAGCGGAAGAGACAACAACAAGTTCGACGAGGTCAAGCCGGAGATCCGCGGCTATATGCCGGTGATTCCGGACGCCTGTGCCTATATTGTGTGTGAGGTGGTGGACAAGATGGAGACAAGCAGCCACACCGTATTTTTAGGCAAGGTTGTGGATGCGGATATTCTGAAAAAGGATGATCCCATGACCTACGCCTATTACCACAATGTCATCAAGGGCAAGAGCCCGAAGGCGGCTCCCACCTATATCCCGGAGGAGAACGAGAGGGAAGACAGCTCCAAATATGTCTGCGGGATCTGCGGCTATGAGTATCAGGGAGACATTCCCTTTGAGGATCTGCCGGAAGATTACGTCTGCCCGATGTGCAAACAACCTAAATCTGTGTTTCAGAAGAAGTGATTTTTGAAGCCTTTTCCTGCTTGTTGCGGATGCGCAGCCGGGTGAAGAATTCTTTCAGTATCTCGCTGCACTCTGCCTCCAGCACCCCTCTGGTTACGGCGGCCTGATGATTGAACTGCGGCATTTCCAGTATGTTCAGAATCGAGCCGCCGCAGCCGGCTTTGGGATTCATACAGCCCATGACCACCTCGGGTATCCTTGCCTGGATAATGGCGCCTGCGCACATCTGGCAGGGCTCCAGGGTTACATAGAGTGTACACTCCTCTAGACGCCAGTCACCGATCTTTTTGCTGGCCTTGTCAATAGCGGTGATCTCCGCATGCGCCAGTGTGTTTTTTGCGGTATTGCGGCGGTTATAGCCCCGTCCGATTACCTTCCCTTCATGGACGATGACACAGCCGATGGGCACCTCGCCCAGTTCCAGCGCCCTGTGGGCAAGTTTCAGCGCCATTTTCATATATTTTTCCTGTACACTGACGATTCCAGCCATAGATTCTCTCCGTATATCTGAGTCTTTTCAGTATCTTCCATAAAAAATTGCGCAAAAGAAAAAAACAGTTTATACTGAAATTATTGTAACGCACAACCTATAAACCGTCAAGGCGGGCAAGGAGGATCTCTATGCATTTCTGCGGAATGAATAAGACCACGCTTCTGGACTATCCGGGCCATGTGGCGGCTACCCTGTTTACGGGCGGCTGCAATATGCGCTGCCCTTTCTGCCAGAACAGCGTGCTGGTGCTGGTACCTCAAAAACAGCCGGAGATTGCGGAACAGGACGTTCTGGCCTTTCTGCGCAGACGCCGGGGGATTCTGGAGGGAGTGTGTATCACCGGCGGAGAGCCCACTCTGCAGAATGACCTGGAGGATTTCATCCGCCGGGTAAGAGAAATGGAGTATCTGATAAAACTGGATACCAACGGCTACCGTCCGCAGATTCTAAGGCATCTGCTGGAGGAAAAACTGTTGGATTATGTGGCTATGGACATCAAGGCGTCCAAAGAGCGCTATGGCATTGCCTGCGGTCTGGACGGGGTGGAACTGGATCGTATAGAGGAGAGCGTGGAACTGTTGAAAACATCATCTATCCCCTACGAATTCCGCACCACAGTGGTAAAGGGCATCCACAGTCCGGAGGAATTCACGGCCATCGGCCGTTGGCTGCAGGGCAGCAGGGCCTACTATCTGCAAAACTTCCGGGACAGCGGGCAGGTGATGCAGCCGGGTTTTGCGGAGTTTGAACGCACGGAGCTGGAGGAGATGAGAGAGAGGGCGGCGCAGTATGTCCCCCAGACGGAGCTGAGAGGCTTGATGTAAGAAGAAGTTCTATTTGCTCATGCCGGATGGCAAAAGAAACAGATGCAGGGAACCCATGAGGAAAAACAGGAATATTATGCTAGTAAGTCGTGTGATATACAGGTGGTGATATTCTTGGAAACTCTGAGAATTATACTGGAGGCTGTCGCAATCGCATCTGCGCTTTCCGTGGATGCCTTTGTGGCGGGCTTTGCCTATGGAACCAAACAGATCAGGCTTTCACACCGCTCCGTGCTGGTGATCAATCTGATCTGCAGCGCCATAGTGGGACTGTCTCTGGGGGTGGGCAGTCTGGTGGCGATGTTTATACCGGAGAGCGTACAGAAGGGGCTGTGCTTTGGCCTGCTGTTTGCGCTGGGACTGATCAAGCTGTTGGATGGCATTACCCGGTCAGCGATCCGCAAATGTGGTAATCTGGATGGCCGGCTGGATTTCTCCCTGTTCAGTCTGCGCTTTGTATTACATGTATATGCAGATCCGGCGGCGGTAGACCTGGATCATTCAAAATCAATCTCCGTGGCAGAGGCGGCGTCTCTGGCGTTGGCGCTGTCGCTGGACGGAGCAGCCGCAGGCTTTGGAGCAGCCATGGGGAAAATCAGTATCCCGGCGGTGGTAACCGCCTCCCTTGCCGCCAACCAGATTTCGCTCCTGCTGGGGTCATGGCTGGGGGAAAGACTGTCCAGGCGTCTGAATATGTCCCTGGGTTGGCTTGGCGGTGTAATTTTATTGCTTTTAGCCCTCAGTAAACTGTAAAAAAGGTAGTGCCTTTTGTCAGAAAATGTGCTATACTGTTTTTAACTATAGACTATACGATGTTGTAAAGTAAGAACAGAGGGTTATCAACATGCAGAAAAAGAAATGGGTTACTTTTTGGGATAAGCTGGAAGGACGCAGCCAGATCATGAATATCCGCTCGGCATTTATCCTGGCGATACCAGTGATTTTTGCCGGTTCTATCGCTTTGGCCGTACAGTCGCTGCTGGATCTGACCGGTCTGAATCTGGCGCCACTTAACTTTATCCGGGACACGGCATCGCTGGTGTATAACGCCACATTTGGTATTCTGTCCGTGATCATGACTGCGCTGATCTGCGTCAAGAATCTGGAGCGGAAGGGGAAAAAGGTCAATTTTCTGTCGGGAATACTGATTGCCATAGCGGGATTTATCATCTTAAACGGCGGACTGGAGCAGGCGCTCCAGCATGGCTGTCTGGGCGTAAAGGGCATGTTTACAGCCATTGTCACCGCATATCTGGCATCGGGGCTTTACACACTTTTTTCCCGCCTGTTCCGCAAAAAGGAGGAGAACCTGTACGGGGATGATCTGGACTTCCAGGAGATCATGTGCTGTTTGCCTGCGATCCTGTGTACAGTGGGCATTTTTGCGCTGATCAATGAACTGATTGTGGTGCTGACGCCTGCTGACAGCTTCAACGACCTGTTTATCCGGGGAGCGAATCTGTTGGCAGGAGGCATGGGGCGAAACCTGGGCAGCGGCATATGCTTTGTACTGCTCAGCAGCCTGCTCTGGTTCTTTGGCATTCATGGCAGCGATGTACTCGAACCCGTGACCCAGAGACTGTTCCAACCCGCTATCGAGAGCAACATGGCGGCGGTGGCCGCAGGGAGGCAGGCTACAGAGATCCTGTCCAAGACATTTTTTGATGTGTTTGTGCTGATGGGAGGATGTGGCTGTATGATCGGCCTGTTCCTGTGCATTCTGATTTTCAGCAGGAACAAGGATACTCGAAACCTGACCAAGCTGTCTGCCCCCATGATGCTCTGCAATATCAATGAGATCGTGACATTTGGAATACCGGTCATTATGAATCCTATCTTTCTGCTGCCCTTCCTGCTGGCTCCCATGGTGTGCCTGTTGGATTCCTGGGCGGCGATGAGACTGGGTATTGTGCCGATACCGGTCAGGGAGGTGGAGTGGATTACTCCGGTACTTATAAGCGGCTACATGGCTACCGGCTCCCTGGCGGGAACGCTGCTGCAGCTTGTCAACATAGTGATCAGCGTGCTGATCTACTGGCCGTTTTTGAAGACGTATGAGGCGTGGCAGCGCCATCACCTGCAGGAACAGCTCAGGCTGGTGACGGAATACATGAGAAAGATGGAACATGCGGGACGCGAGTTGGAGCTGACACGCCAGAGAGACGATATCGGCGCCATCTCCCGTCAGATTGCCCAGGAGCTGAATCACAGCCTCAAAACCGGCCAGGTGAAGATTTTCTATCAGCCTCAGTACAATTCGGAGGATGAATGCATAGGCACAGAGGCGCTGCTTCGTTTTGGTACAGAGAAATACGGGAATATCTACCCGCCCCTGGTATTGCAGCTGGCCAAGGAGATGGACTACCTGTGGGATCTGGAAAAATATGTCCTCAGCTATGTGGTGAAGGATGCGGAAAATGTGCAGAAAGCAGTTGGACATAAGGTTAAGGTGTCTATCAATGTGACTCCGGAGACCATGCAGACCGAGGAGTTCATGGACTATATGGAGCTTATTAACATCTGGTGGAACAGGGACCTGGTGGACATCTGCATTGAGGTGACAGAGCAGTCTTGCATAGATATAGATGATATGGACGAGGTGCTGAGCCAGCTGCACGAGCTGGGGTATATGCTTGCCATTGATGATTTCTCTATGGGAAGCACCTCCATCAAATATCTGAAAAAGAATTATTTTGATATTATCAAGCTGGATGGCAATCTGGTGAAAAATATTTTTGGACCGGGAAATGAGCGTGAGATTCTGAATTCGATCACCACTCTGGCCAAGTCCCTTGGGCTGCAGGTGATCGCCGAATATACGGAGAACCGTCAGGTGCAGAAAGCTCTGGAAGAGATGGGATGTTCTTTCTATCAGGGATATTTCTACAGTCCTGCGGTAAGCATCGAGCAGCTTGGGGATGCGTTGAAGCAGTTTGAACGCAGCATAGGGTGATGGCAGAAAAGAGACAGAGTGGAGAGCGAATATGCTGAGATTAAGACCTTACAAAATCAGAGATGCGAAAACAATCGTGGAATGGCTGGGAGATGAGAGAGCATTTCGCCAGTGGTGCGCCAATCGGTACGACCATTATCCCATCAATGCAGAGGATATGACTGCCTATTATTGGGCATCTGCAGATATATATCCCATGACGGCGATGGATGATAGAGGCATTGTGGGACATGTGGCGCTGAGGTATACAGATCAGGAAGAAAAGGAAGTGCGTCTGGAATTTGTGGTTGTCGATCCGGCTGAGAGAGGTAAAGGACGGGGCAGGGAACTGGTGCAGCTTGCCACAAAGTACGCCGTCATCTTTCTGGGGGCGGAGAAGGTCAGTCTGGCGGTGTTCGAGGATAATACACCGGCATATGCCTGTTATCTGGCAGCCGGTTTCCGGGATGTGACGACAGAAGAGTCACGGGAGAGTTATACGGTTCTGGGTGAGAGATGGCGCTGCTGTACGCTGGAGCTGGACGGCAATAAGGAGGAGGCTCGCAGCCTGATGGAGCTGTTGGGCCTGAGCCGCCGGGATATGGTGACAGGGATGTACAACCAGCGGGGACTGCTGGATCAACTGGAAAAATATAAGGCAGCCTGTCTGCAGAGCGGGGACAAGCTGCTGCTGGTCAATGTGGATATTGACAAGCTGAGCAACATCAATAACATATACGGTCATTCCGAGGGTGATGTGGCAATACAGACGGTGGCGGAGATTCTCAAAGACAGCCTGTCTGAGCATGAGACTGCCGCCCGTCTGGGGAGTGACGAATTTGTGGTAGCCATGCTTATCACCGGAGACGCCGAACGTATTGTGGACAGTTTGATGCATGCGATTGTCGGTCGCATGGAGAACTATAACCAGATATCTGACAAGGAGTACAGTCTGGCGCTTAATTACTCCTATCTGGTAGTAGAACCAGATAGGAAGATGCGGGTACAGGATATTCTGGATGATGCCTTCAGTCAGAAGCGGATTGTGAAAAACAACCGTCGTACTTTCTCCGGCATCAGGGAGGTGGCGAAAGAGCAGGACTATGATCCGGCGGAGGAAAAGCTGGTAAACGAGATACTGGACAAGAACAGTCTGCACTATGATTTCCAACCGATCGTAGATGCCAGAACAGGGGATATCTATGGCTATGAGGCGCTGATGCGCGCAGGGGAAAATAATACGGTGCCGCCCTATGTAGTCCTGAAATATGCGATCAAATGCCAGAGGCTTTATGATGTGGAGCGCGCGACCTTCAACAATGTGTTGTCTTCGATTGTGGTACGGCGGGAACATTTTACCAACAGGAAAGTCTTTGTCAACAGCATTCCCGGCTACCAGCTGGACACTGCGGATTACGAAAAGCTCCGAAGAGAATACGGGGCGATTATGAAGCAGCTGGTAGTAGAGGTTATCGAGCAGTCTGAGCTGAATGATGTCGAGTTGGATATGCTGCTGAGCCGAAGCGAAAATGATGGTTTTGGTATTGCCATAGATGACTATGGTACAGGCTATTCAAACACCTCCAGCCTGCTTAGGTATCTTCCCAATTGTTTGAAGATTGACAGGCTGTTGATCACTAATATTCAGGAGGAACCCAAGAAGCAGCATTTTGTAAAGGGGATTATTGAATTTGCCCACGACAATGGTTTTCTGGCGCTGGCGGAGGGGGTGGAGACAGGCGCTGAGATGAGAGCGGTAATCCATATGGGTGTCGATCTGATTCAGGGATTTTATACGGCGAGACCCTCCGCGGATATTCTGCAGGAGCTGCCTGCAGAGATCAAGAGTGAAATTGTCAATGCCAGCACGGACAACAAGGGGCAGTCTAATCGCAAGATATTTATGGTTACCAAGGAGAAAAAGCTGCCGTTGATGCGTCTGGCGCTGGAACAGTACACGGGTATGCTGTTGTCCGATCAGAGGATCACCCTGGTGGGGAATCAGGGCTATACGGCGGGTATGAATATCAAGATTAAGGATGGAAGCAATTGTCATCTGACACTGCGCAATGTGCATCTGGAGAGCGTGGAGGAATTGCCCTGCATTGATATCGGCAAGAATGCGAGGCTGACTCTCTCATTGGAGGGAGACAACGAGCTTGACAAGATCGGTATTCGTGTGCCGGAGGGAAGCAGCCTGACAGTCGAGGGCAGCGGTAACCTGAAGGTGGCAGCCCAGGAGATCCAGTGCTATGGCATTGGCAATTCCTGTAATGCCGGAGTGGGAGAGATCTTCTGGGAATCGTCAGGAACCCTGAAGCTCCAGGCGGAGGGCAATGAATGTATTGCTCTTGGCGGCGGTATATACAGGCAGGGCAGAGGAATACAAATAGGTAAGGGCAATATTGAGATCAGTGTGGCCAGTGAGAAGGGAATTGGCGTAGGCTGTTATGCGGGAGCGCTGCCCATCGATATCCAGAATTGCAGAATCAGACTGGATGTCAATGCGGGGACCGGACTGGGTATCGGCAGTATTGACGGTGATCAGAATATACATATCGCCAATTCCCATGTAGAGATCGTAGGCTCCGGTTCCCGTCTCTGCGGTATCGGCAGTATCGAGAAGACCGGAGGCCTGATCCACATTGAAGCCGGTAAAGCAATAGTGCAGCTCAGTGGACAAAATGTGGGTCTGGTGGGTAACGCGGGAGGCGACTTGACAGTGAAGACTCAGAACTGTCGTCTGGAGTTGAAAGCAGAGGGAAGCCGTGTGTGGGGTATAGGCTCCATGGACCAATCCTCAACCATCCAAAGCAGACATGCCACTTATGACATCAATGTCCATGCCGGCGAATATATGCTGATCGGCGCCAGGGATGATAAGGCATTTTTCGACGGCGGCGAGAGGCTGTTGAAGATTAATGAGGACTAAAGGGCTCATGTGATTGGAAAATATTATTTAATCCAAAAGGAGGACATAAGTTTAATGAAAAAAGGAAAGAGTACCTATCAGTTTCCCATCTGTGTGGACCCAAATCTGGCCCACCAGACCATTATGAACTGGCTGGGAGCCAATAGCTTTGAGTTGAAGGAGAAGGATGGCAATTATTATTATGAGTATTATGATCCCGTTATCGGCAGGCGGCTGTTTGAGTTTTACATACAGCAGAACATGGTGACCATCAATGCCTATATTGGCAAGTATAAAAAGCCCTATCTGTTGGATGACAGTTTTTACGGAACTGTGCCGAAATCCGCCTATAAGCAGCTTCTGGCGCCGCTGTTTAAGACGCTGAGTACCTACAATACGCCCGGGGTTGAAGACACCCTGCGGCAGGGAACTGACGGGAATCCCACAGCGCCCTATAATGTGTCGCCTAATGCCAGCGACGTTCCCAGCGGCGCTTCACCGGTTGTCAACAGTTATGGAGACTTTGCCAGTGCCGCCAACAGAACCAACGAAAAGAAGGCTATCGCTGGTTTTGTGATTTCTATTGTGGGACTGCTGCTTTCCCTGGTGGGATGGATGTTCGGCATTTGGCTGTATGCGCTTGAATTCTATTTTGCGGCCTGCGGCATAAGGTCAAAGAAAAAGGGCTTTGCCATCGCCACTTTTGTGTTGGCGGGCCTGTCCGTTGCAATATTGGTGGTCTATGCCGTCTTACTGGGATGATGTATAATGACAGCCCTGTCATACCGGATGCTCCGGTCTGACAGGGCTTTTTTCAACTGCTCGTCCGTTACGGGAAGCGCCCGGAAGGCAATGGGAAGTTCTGTTTGCAAAGAGTGTATGGAGTATGATATACTTATCAAAATTAGCTACATAGTGTCTGTGGGGATGCAGACGGAGATGGAGGCGGCTTATGCTTACATTTGAGAACTATCCGGAGATTGAAAGCAGGGAAATTCAGGAGGCACTGGATTTCTGCAGCCGACAGATCACAGGGAATCTGCCTGAGTTTACGGAACTATTTCAGAATGCCTACAGCGAGAATGGATTTTACCGGCCTATAGCTAACAATTACTGGACCTGCGGCTTTTGGACGGGAGAGATTTGGCTGGCGTATGAACACTCCGGCGACGAGCGGCTGAAGAAGGCCGGAGAGATACAGATCCAAAGTTTTCTGAATCGGATTGAAAAAAAGATTGATGTGGACCATCACGATATGGGATTTCTGTATTCTCCCTCCTGCGTGGCAGGCTATAAGCTGACTGGCAGCCGGGAGGGTCGGAAGGCGGCGATAATGGCCGCCGATCAGTTGATTGCCAGATATCATCCTGTGGGAGAGTTTATCCAGGCATGGGGGGCCATGGACGAGCCGGGGAACTATCGGCTGATCATTGACTGCCTGCTCAACCTCCCCTTGCTCTATTGGGCGTCGGAGGAGACAGGGGACACCCGGTATCGCGAGATTGCCGAAAAACATATCCACACGGCGGTAGCTAATGTGATTCGTGAGGATTACTCCACATGGCATACATTTTTCTTTGACATGACAACGGGAGCGCCGGATCATGGCGCGACATGTCAGGGATACCGGGACGGCTCCGCATGGGCCAGAGGGCAGGCGTGGGGGATATACGGTCTCGCGCTGGCTTACAAGTATACAGGCAGAGAGGAATACATAGAACTGTTCCGCCATGTGACGGAATATTTTCTGACACATCTGCCCCAGGATATGGTGCCCTTCTGGGATCTGGAGTTCACGGACGGGGACGACCAGCCCAGGGATTCCTCCTCAGCCTCTATCGCCGCCTGCGGTATGCTGGAGATGGCAAAGTATCTTGAGCAGAAAGAGGCGGAGCATTACCGCAGGATTGCTTCTCAGATGATGAAGTCCCTGTATGACCATTATGCGGTGAAGGATGAAAAGGAGTCCAACGGTCTGGTGCTGCACAGCACCTACTGCAACCATTCGCCCTATAATACCTGTAATCACTATGGTGTGGACGAGTGTAATTCCTGGGGGGATTATTTCTACATGGAAGCCCTGACCAGGATGTGTAAGGAATGGGAATTATATTGGTGATGAAGGAGGAACCAAATCATGGAAAGATGGGCAAGGGCAAAATACCAGCCGGTGCTGCCGCTGGGGAAGGACGGACGCAGGATAACGGCGTGTGAGGAGCATATTACCCTGTCAAAGGACGCTGCCAAGGAGGGCATGGTGCTGCTGAAGAACGAGGGAAATGTGCTGCCGTTATACAAAGGAGCCAGACTTGCGCTGTTTGGGAAAGCTACTTTTGACTATGTCAAGGGAGGCGGCGGCAGCGGCGATGTGACAGTGTCGGGTGTTTGCAATCTGTACGAGGGCTTTAAGGAGCTTGGAAGCGAGGTCAGCATATACGAGGAATTGGCGGATTTTTACAGAGATAATGTGAAGAAACAGTATGCTGAAGGGAGGGTTCCGGGCATGACGGCGGAGCCGGATATTCCCGATCAGCTGTTGAAAAAAGCAAGGGCATTTACGGACACCGCCATTATTTCCATCTGTCGTTTTTCAGGAGAGGGATGGGATCGAAGGAGTATCAAGGAGGCGGAGAAGCAGCATCTGACCGGAAGCGACCAAAAGATGACAGATCTGTCAGCAGATCTTTTTGAAGATGGGGACTTTTACCTGACTCATGGCGAGCGGGCAATGGTGGACGCCGTGAAGGAGGCCTTTGACAAGGTGATCATTGTCATGAATGTGGGCGGAATGGTGGATACCGACTGGTTTGCCCGCGATGAAAGAATCCAATCAGTTCTTATGGCCTGGCAGGGAGGCATGAGAGGAGGGCTTGCGGCGGCAGAGCTGTTGATGGGCAGAGGCAATCCCTGCGGAAAGCTGTCCGACACTCTTGCCAGGCATCTGGAGGACTACCCCTCTACATACAATTTCCACGAATCTGACAACTATGTAGAGTACACAGATGACATATATGTCGGATATCGTTATTTTGAGACGATACCGGGGGCCCGGGAAAAGGTCAACTATCCCTTTGGTTTCGGATTGTCCTATACGCAGTTCTCCTTGTCTGTGCCTGCGGCGGAGAAGAGAGGAGACACCATCTGTATCAGTACGGAAGTCTGCAATATGGGCGGCGTAGCAGGCAAGGAGGTAGTACAGGTATATTACAGCGCTCCTCAGGGGAAGCTGGGAAAGCCTGCCAGAGAGCTTGCAGCTTTCGGCAAGACAAGATTGCTGCAGCCGGGGGAGACACAGCGGGTATCGCTCTCCTTTTCAGTAAGCGCCATGGCGTCCTATGACGATCTGGGCAAGGTGGCCCGGTCGGCATATGTAATGGAAAGAGGCAGCTATCATTTCCATGTGGGGACATCCGTGAGAGATACTATTGAAACAGACTATGTGATGATGCTGGAGGAAGATGTAGTTGTCAGGCAGTGTGTGTCCAGGATGGCTCCCACGCTGCTGTCAAAGAGAATGCTCGCTGACGGCAGTTATGAGACGCTTCCCATCGGCGAACCGGTGGATACGGATGCAAGTGTTCTGAGCCGTCAGGCACAGGAGGAGGCGGATGGTCTTGCGCCGTTTACCCGCTTTCGTGACAGATACAAACTGTGGGGAGTGCAGAAGACTGTACACATGCTGTCTGAGCTTGCAGAGGGAAGCGTTGCCATGGAGGAATTTCTGGCGCAGCTCTCCGACCGGGAACTGGCGGAACTGTTGGGAGGGCAGCCCAATACAGGAGTGGCCAATACTTTCGGCTACGGCAATCTGCCAAAGTATGGCATCCCCAATATCATGACGGCGGACGGACCAGCCGGTCTGCGGATTGCTCCCGAATGCGGCGTCTGTACTACGGCATGGCCATGTGCTACGCTGCTGGCATGCACCTGGAATCCGGAGCTGACAGAGCGCATAGGAGCGGCTGGGGGAGCGGAGGTAAAGGAAAACAATATCGGCGTATGGCTGACTCCGGCGGTAAATATCCACAGAAGCCCTCTGTGTGGCAGGAACTTTGAATATTATTCAGAGGACCCGCTGCTCACAGCCAGGATGGCAGCTGCCATGGTAAAGGGAATCCAGTCAAATCATGTGGCAGCTACGGTCAAGCATTTCGCCCTCAACAACAAGGAGACCAACCGCAGGGACAGCGATTCCAGAGCTTCGGAACGAGCTATTCGGGAGATCTACTTAAGGCCCTTTGAACTCCTGGTCAGAGAGGCAAAGCCCTGGAGCATTATGTCCGCTTACAATATTATCAACGGGCACAGATCCTCGGAAAACAGGGAGATGCTGGAGGACGTCCTGCGCGGCGAATGGGGATATGACGGCATGGTTACCACAGACTGGTGGACCCTGGGCGAACACTATAAGGAAGTAAAAGCTGGCAACGATATGAAGATGGGATGCGGTTTTCCGGAAAGGCTTCTGGAGGCTAAGGAAAAAGGGGCTTTGACACGGGCTGAGATGGAGATCTGCGCCAGGAGAGTACTGGAGCTTATCTTAAAAATTGACTGACAAAAAGCGGGGAGATTCGAACTCCCCGCTTTTTGTCAGCGGAGCCGGAGGGATTCGAACCCTCGTGCCCCGGAGGGCTAACGCATTTCGAGTGCGCCCCGTTATGACCGCTTCGATACGGCTCCCTGTATTTCTCCATTCATTTTATAGTATAATGAACCATTTGGCAAGTGATATTTTTCCTTTAAGTCTTGTCCGCTGGACAAATTTGGGATATAATAAGAAAAATGCTCCGCAATGTTGTGGACGAATTGCAGGAAAACGGGGCGGACTATTATGAATGGAGGAATGGGATATGAAGAGAATCGGGATGCTGACAAGCGGCGGCGACTGCCAGGCATTGAATGCAGCGATGAGAGGCGTTGTGAAGACTTTGTTCAACGCGGAGGAGAAGGTGGAAATATATGGTTTCCTCGACGGCTACAAAGGGCTGATCTACAGCAATTTCCAGATGCTGACAGGTAAGGATTTTTCCGGTATTCTGACAAAGGGCGGCACGATTCTGGGGACTTCCCGCACGCCATTTAAGACCATTCATGAGCCTGATGCCAACGGAGTGGACAAGGTGGAGGCCATGAAGCAGACCTATCACAAGCTCCAGCTGGACTGTCTGGTAGTTCTGGGAGGCAACGGCACCCACAAGACAGCGAATCTGCTTCGGGAGGAGGGGCTTAACGTGATCACTCTTCCCAAGACCATTGACAATGATCTGTGGGGCACGGACATGACCTTTGGTTTCCAGAGCGCCGTTGACATTGCCACGGATGCCATTGACTGTATCCATACTACAGCTGCCTCCCACGGCCGTGTGTTTATCGTGGAGGTGATGGGCCACAAGGTGGGCTGGCTCACATTGAATGCCGGTATGGCTGGCGGCGCAGACATCATTCTGCTGCCGGAGATTCCCTATGATATCAAAAAGGTGATTGACAAGATCGAGGAGAGAGAAAAGAACGGAAGCCGCTTTACCATTATTGCTGTAGCGGAGGGCGCCATCTCGAAGGCGGATGCAAAACTCTCCAAAAAGGATTACAAGAAAAAGATGGAGAAAAATCCATACCCTTCCGTATCCTATGAAGTGGCGGCCATGATTCAGGAGAAGACCGGCCGTGAGGTGCGGGTTACCGTTCCCGGCCACATGCAGAGAGGCGGCAGTCCATGTCCTTATGACCGTGTGTTCGCCAGTCGCCTAGGTGCAGAGGCAGGCAAGCTGATTCTGGATGGACAGTTTGGCTTTATGGTAGGGTATAAGAATCGTGAGATCGTGAGGGTGCCGCTGGAGGAGGTTGCCGGTAAGCTGAAGATGGTTGCGCCGGATGCCGCTATTGTGCAGGAGGCCAAGTTGCTGGGCATCTGTTTTGGAGATTAACCAGATGTCATATACAGCCTTATATCGTAAATTCCGCCCGGACACCTTCGCGGATGTAAAAGGGCAGGATCATATTGTGACAACTTTGAGGAATCAGATCAGGGTGGGGCGTATCGGTCATGCCTACCTCTTCACCGGCACTCGGGGAACGGGTAAGACCACGGTGGCCAAGATTCTGGCCCGCACGGTAAACTGTGAGAATCCCACGGAGAACGGCCCCTGCGGGGAGTGTGCCATCTGCCGCAGTATTGCGGCGGGAACCAGCATGAATGTAGTCGAGATAGACGCTGCATCCAACAATGGCGTGGACAATATTCGTGAGATTGTGGAGGAAGTGTCCTATTCTCCCACGGAGGGCAAGTACAAGGTCTATATCATAGACGAGGTTCATATGTTGTCCATAGGAGCTTTTAATGCTCTGCTCAAGACATTGGAGGAGCCTCCATCTTATGTGATCTTCATACTGGCGACCACAGAGGTGCATAAGATTCCCATCACCATCCTGTCCAGATGCCAGAGATATGATTTTAAGCGGATATCCATAGATACCATTGCCGCTCGAATGCAGCAGCTTATAGAGACAGAGCAGGTGCAGGTGGAGGAGAAAGCGCTGCGCTATATTGCCAAGGTGGCGGACGGCTCCATGCGTGACGCCCTGAGCCTGCTGGATCAGTGCATCGCCTTTCATCTGGGCAGCGAACTGACCTATGACCGGGTGCTGGATGTGCTGGGTGCTGTGGACACAGAGGTGTTCAGCCGTCTGCTGCGGTATGTACTGGAACAGAATGTCCTGGGCTGTGTGCAGCTCCTGGAGGAGATTGTCATGCAGGGCAGGGAACTGACCCAGTTTGTGACGGATTTTACCTGGTATCTGCGGAATCTGATGCTGGT
>CAZKAO010000077.1:0-15217 GCA_964550745.1 uncultured Acetatifactor sp. | reverse complement strand
CGCACTTATTATATCACAATCAAAATGTAAAGTCTATTACCTTATCGGTATAATCCATTCCTCATTATTACGATTTGTTGCTTTTCAGAGGGTAGCCAGCAGGGGACGCTTCAGATCAGACTCCCAATCTGGTATACCAGCGTGGTCACGCTCCAGGCCAGCACAAGCTCGAAAGCAATCATTTTCAGAGTGAATGCCCAGGAGCCGCTCTCTTTTTTCACGGTGGCGACAGTGGCAACGCAGGGCACATACAGTAGACAGAACAGCATCAGGCAATAGGCGTTCAGCGGACCGAAGCCGGGGTAGGCCGCCTGCACATTGGCGATAATGGTCTCCATACCCGCCGCCGAGTTGGCATTGGACACGCCGAAGAGCACCGCAAAGCTGGATACCACCACCTCCTTGGCGGAGATACCGGACAAAAGCGCCACGCCGATCTGCCACATGCCCAAGCCCGCTGGGGACAACACCGGCACCAGCAGCCGTCCGATCACGGCGCCAAAGCTGTCCGCCGGGCTCTCCACCATACCGCTCATGCCAAAATTCAGTACAAACCAGATCACGATGGACGCCAGGAATATGGTTGTCCCCGCTTTGGACAGGTAATCCCTCACCTTGTTCAGCACATAGATGCGGATGGTGCGGGCATTGGGCCGCTTGTACTCCGGCAGCTCGATCAGCAGGGAGTCATTGGCTTTGCCTTTTTCCAGCCTGTTGATCACCATGGCAGAGACAATGGCCGTCACCATGCCCACCACATACAGGGAAAATGCCGCCAGTCCTGCGCAGTCTGGGAAAAACATACCGGAAAACAGCACATAGATGGGTAATCTGGCCGAGCAGGACATAAAGGGCGTGACCAACATGGTCTTGCGCCGATCATGCTCCGTCTCCAGCGCCCTGGTGGCCATAATGGCAGGCACAGTGCAGCCAAAGCCCAGGATCATGGGCAGGAAGGCCTTGCCGGACAGCCCTACTTTTCCCATGATGGAATCCATCACATAGGCCACCCTGGACATGTAACCGCTGTCCTCCAGCACCGCCAGGGCCAGGAACAGAATAAAGATATTGGGCAGAAAGGTCAGTATGCCCCCCACTCCGGCGATAATGCCGTCAACCACCAGAGACTGCAGCCACCCCGCCACATGTATGGCCTCCAACAGACGGCTCACAGAATCGGAAAAAATCTCCAGTCCCTGCTCGAACACCCCCTTTAACAGGTCGCCCACGGTAAAGGTCAGGAAAAACACCAGGCACATAATCAGCAAAAATACGGGAACCCCCAGCACGGGATGGGTCAGCAGGCGGTCTACCCTGTCCGTGTTTGCGGCTTTTTTCTCCCGGTGAAACAATGTCTCCCCCACCACATGCTCGATATAGGCATATTTACACTGGATAATCTCTTTCTCATAGCTGCGATCCACCACATGGGCCGTCTGTATGGGATGCTCCTCCCTTACCTCCTCGTCGTCCTCCAGCAGCTTGATGGCATGCCATCTGACGGAAGAATGGGTTGGGTAATGGGCTTCCATCATCACGGACAATTTGGCAATCTTGTTCTCAATCTCCTGAGGGTAGTCCAGAATATACTCCTCCGCCCCCTCCTCATAGTGGTGGACCACCGCATGTAGCAGGATATCCAGCCCGGTGCGCTTGGCGGCGGACACCGGCACCACCGGGATGCCGCCAAGCAGCTCCGGCAGGCGGTGCAGATCGATCTCCATACCCCGCTCCTTCACGATATCCATCATATTAAGGGCCAGCACCACGGGCTTTCCCAGCTCCAGCAGCTGCAAAGTCAGGTACAGGTTGCGCTCCAGGGAGGAGGCGTCCACAATATTGATGATCACATCAATGTCATCGTCCATGACACAGCTGCGGGTGACTTTTTCCTCTATTGTATAACAGGTCAGAGAATAGATGCCCGGTGTATCCACCAGCCGGATTCCCATGCCCTCGTACTCCGTCTCACCCTCCACTTTTTCCACCGTGACGCCGGGCCAGTTAGCCACTTTCAGCCGTGAGCCCGTCAAGGCGTTGAATAAGGTGGTCTTTCCGCAGTTGGGATTGCCCACGCAGGCCACATGAATATATTGTTTTTCGGGTGTGTGCTGTTTTTCCATAGTTTCCTCTTTTCTGTGTATCACTGGCTTTTCAAAGAACCGACATTTAAACTAGCATGGTGTGTTTTTTCGTGACAATATTCAAATATCAATCATGGAGCTATGTCATAAGAATTCAAACCGGGAACGTCCGTATCATAGTCTTCATAACTGATCAGTTCAAAATCACCGTTTTGGTACTTATACACATAGGTTGTAGAGGAAATAGCGCTATCGCTCCAGCCGCGGATCACCTGCTCTTTTGTATCAGCCTCATAGTTGGGAATATCCTCAAATCCCGGGTTATAGTGATAAAAACCATCCTCATAGACATAGACTCCATGTATAAGATCCCCCCGACTCCCCGCATGACCCAGGAAGATGACCAAATCATCCCTGTCATCAAAGGTGACGTCCTCCAGATGTGCCGCAAAATCGCAGGCGTCCCACACATATCTGTCTTCTTCCATATTGTGCCAATCCTTGGTAGGATACTCCACATGCAGAGCCTGAATATCCTCTTCCTCCAAGAAGAAAAAGTAATCTTCCTTATGCTGGTAATTATCCGACGGCGGTTCCATGTACTGCACCCGTATACGCAGGCAGCTTTTCTCCACATCAACCCACTCACAGGCCTCAATCTCTGTGTCATCGCCCAGAATTACATTTTCCTCTATCATCTCGATCAGCCTAACATCAGACACTTCATCCCGGATATCTACTGGTTCTTTCTCATTCATGTCTATATCCGTCGGCAGCGGCTCCACCCTGTCTTCCTCGGCGGATGCTGTGAGTTCCGCGCTGTCTCCCACAGCGGCTGACGCAGGTTCTGTGCTGTCTTCCATGACGGCTGACGCAGGTTCTGTGCTGCCTTCCATGGCGGCTGACGGCATTTCCACCCCGTTTTCTGTGTCCACAGAAACCGCCTCAATATCCGTAGGTCTCTGTCGATCGCAGGCTGTTATTGACATAAATATCCCCAGTGCCATAACAATGCAGGCTATTCCATTCCACCCCGGCCTACTCCGGCCTGCGGCACTATTCTTCTGCAAATCCCGCCGCATCCCTTCTCCCTCTCTCCGTGTATATTTTCGATCTCTCAGTCCCAGCCCCGCCGCCAGCAAAATCAGCCCTCCAGCGGGCATTCACTGACTTCGATATTGGCCGACAAATGCCTGCCCAGAGCCAGCCGGGTTCCTCTCACCTGAATGATCAGCGCCCCCCGCTTTTTGCGGTTCAGCACCCTGATCCGGGTACCGTCATTGAGCCCCAGAGCCTGCAGCCGCCGGGTCACGGCCTCCTCCACATACAGACCCTCCACCGTATATTCCCGCTCCTTACACGCTTCATACAATGTCATCCCCATACCTCTTTCCCTATGATGTGTCTGTTCGCTTTTGCGCATATGTATTATCCATGCCCACTAATTATAGTCCTCTGTATCTAACCCGTCAATAATAAAGCATACAAAAAAAGATGCCCTTCGACACCTTTTTTATCCAATCTCCAAATATTCACATCCGAATTCCGGAATAAGCCTGACTTCAGGTTATGCCATTGTAATGCAGGGCACGCTTAATCTCTTCTATCATCTGCGCTACTTCATTCAGGGTTCCTACAATATCTATCATCCGCAGTTTTTCCTCATCGTCTATGATGCCGTCCCGCATGATACTCACCAGATCCTTGGAAATATGATCCATATCCTGGGCATAACCTAGAAATTTCAGCACCAACCGATCCATCCGTGCCTCGTCCTGACTGGCAGGCTGGTCCTTTAGCAGATAATCCGTTGTCACATGAAACATATCGCTGATCGCCACCAGCTTATCAATCTCCGGGTAAGACGTGCCCAGTTCCCATTTGGACACCGTCTGCCTGCTGACCTGCAGCTTCTCCGCAAAGGAAGCCTGGGACAAGCCAGCCTGGGTGCGAAGCGCATAAATCTTTTCTGCAAAGCTCATTATCTTCTTTATCCTCCCGTACTCATTTGACATATAGTATAACATTTTCATCCACAAATGGGAACCAACCAAAATATGCAATTTTTCCAAACGGGCGCAACCGGCAGTTGCTCTCCGGATCGACGGTCAACAGCCTTTTACTACTTTCTTAAAAGCGTTTCACAAATATTTTTATTTATCATACTATAATATCAACCAACCTTGCAAAATATGAAAGGAGTACCATGAAAGATTTTGGTTTTGACGGCAACTGCGATAAATTCCCGGTGGGCATGGCCTATGTGCCCTGGCAGCAGTTTGACAAAATCTGTGAGAATCTGGAAGACGGCTTCCGTGACGGAACCATATTTCCTGAACTGAATAAACCCTTTACAGGAAGGAGATGTGTGAAATGCTGAGTCAGGAAGGAAAACGTATGCTAAACGATATCAGTATCGTTGGCTTTGTTCTGGTGGATCTGTCCCTGTACCTGGACACCCACCCTTTTGACCAGGAGGCCATGGAATACTTCAACCACTATGCCAGAATCAAGAACAAGATGACCCGTGATTTCTCCATGAGATATTTCCCTCTCACCACGGATCTGGCGGAATCCAATAAAGAATGGAGATGGGGCGCCGCTCCTCTTCCATGGGAAGGAGAGTGTTAATCTATGTGGAATTATGAACGCAGACTAGAATTCCCCGTAAATATCAAGGAGCCAAATGCCCGGCTGGCCCAGGCTATTATCTCCCAATACGGTGGTCCCGACGGTGAGATGGGGGCCAGTATGCGGTATCTGTCCCAGAAATTTGCCACCCCCTATAAGGAAGTGGCCGGACTGTTAAATGACATTGGCACCGAGGAACTGGGACACCTGGAAATCGTGGGAGCCATTGTCCATCAGCTGACCCGCAATCTCTCCATGGAGGAGATTGAGAAAAGCGGCTTTGACAAATACTATGTGGATCACACTCTGGGAATCTGGCCCCAGGCTGCAGGCGGCGTCCCCTTCAGCGCCACCCAGTTCCAGTCCACCGGAGACATCATCACGGACCTGTTTGAGGATATGGCCGCGGAACAAAAAGCCCGCACTACCTACGACAACATCCTGCGACTGGTGGATGACCCGGATGTGTGTGCCCCTATCCGGTTCCTGAGAGAGCGCGAGATCGTCCACTTCCAGAGGTTTGGTGAAGCCCTGCGCATCACACAGGATAAGCTAAACAGCAGAAACTTCTATGCATTCAATCCCGGCTTTGACCGCTGCAAGGACTGTGACGACACGCCTGAGTCTACGTCTGGGTGCGACTGCGGATGCAACAACTAAAACTAAGAAGAACAATACAAAAAAGGAATACCCTGGCAGCACCTCCGCTGTCAGGGTATTAAAATTATGTTTTCTTCAGTATAAATTTCTCGCCTACATAAGTGCGCACCGGATTCCCCCGGACGATGCGGTTGTGCTCCCGCCAGGCGGCATCGGCCTGTTTATCCCTCTGCTCCTGCTGAAGGCCGGCGATTTTTTCCTGTAGCTTCTCCATGGCCCTCTGTCTGTTCTGGAACTGGCTCCGCTCCTCGGTGGACTGAGCTACAAGCCCGGTGGGAATGTGGATAATCCGCACTCCGGTCTCCACCTTGTTTACATTCTGGCCGCCCTTTCCTCCACAGTGAAACTTTTCTATGCGGTATTCCCTGTCTGATGCAATCTCGGACTGTTCCGGAATAATGCTCACATCCACATACCAGTTCTTTCTCTTGTGATTTTTGCGAAACGGGCTTGGGCAAATCCACAATACCGTTCCCTCGAGGCTGCTCAAATCCTGCCCCGTCTGAAAACGAATAGAGTCATAGCAGCCCTTTTCATAGCCTTTTGTCTCCGACAGGATTTTAAGTTCCCCGTATTCTTCCTTTAACGCCTCAAACAGCTTGGCCACCGCCAGCTGACATTCGCAGGGCCCCTGCCCTGCGCTGATCTGGATTATCATATTTTAATATTTTACCTCCATTTTTAGTTCTGCATATCCCCTACAGGCACACAACGTCGGTGATCGACATATGGTCGCTAAATCTTGCTCCCTGCCTTGAAATTATAGACAGGCTTCAATATTTCCGTGATCTCGACAGTATCTCTGATCCGCTCTGCAAGCTCTGTCAGGGAACGGTAGGCAAAGGGGGCTTCATCCAGCGTCTCCGCCCCTACGCAGCTGCTGTATACGCCCTTCATCTCCTTTTTGAACTCTGATACCGTATACCGGCTCTTTACCTCCTCCCGCTTCAGCTTCCTGCCGGAGCCGTGAGGAGCGCTGTTATTCCACTCCTGATTGCCCCTCCCGGTTCCCAGAATGATCCCTTCCTTCATATTGACGGGGATAATCACTCTCTCGCCGCTCCCGGCGGAGATCGAGCCCTTGTGAAGCACTCCCGAGGCATCTATATAATTGTGTGCCACCGAAAACTGCTCCGCTGCCTTCCATTTCATTCCCTTCAAGATCTCCCTGACAATGATCTGTCTGTTCCACTCAGCATATTGCTGGATGATCTGCACATCCTCCATATAGGCCACCCTGTCGTCCCCCTCCAGATAACTCATATAATAGGGGACATCCCTGCCCAGCTCCTTCAGGCGGCTGTTTGCCAGCTTCGTATAGTACTCTGCCACTTCCTCACCCAGATGCCTGCTGCCCGTATGCACCACCAGGTACATGCAGCCGTCCTCTCCCCTGTCCAGTTCTATAAAATGATTGCCGCCGCCCAGCGTTCCCAGGCTCCTTTCGGCCCTCTCCTCGGAAATATGCCTAAGGCAATGAAGTCCTTCATAGGAAAATTCCTCCGCCATATAGTGGGACTCCCTGCGTATGGCAAAGCCAGAGGGCACATTCTCCCTAATGACTCTGTCCAGCTTTTGAAACTCTGCATTGCCTTTATTCAACTTTACGCAGGTCATGCCACAGCCTATATCTACTCCCAAGAGCTGGGGAATCACCTTATCTGTCACCTTCATGGTAAGTCCGATGGGACCAACCTTGCCGGGATGGACGTCCGGCATCACGCATATCCTGCTTCCCCGAGCGACCTCGTTGTCACATATCATTTTAATCTGTGCCTCCGCATAAGCCTCCACATCCTCTGTGAAGATCTTCGCCTCGGCATACATACCCTTTACTGTTTTCATGTTACTCTGTCTCCTCAACATTTACTATACTTACGAGCAATTAGATTTTCCTTTCTGCACGGCACAGGTTGTCCGGTTATGCAGCCTGTGCTGTGCAGAAATTGGAAAATCTTAACGCTTGTCAGTATAAAAATGGGCACAAAAAAAGCACCCTCAAAGGTGCGGCCAGAACTGCCATGCCCTTGATTGTCGGTCTCTCTGTTCGATTTTCATTTTTCTATTCTTCTGCATGGCGGCTCCTCCTTTCGTCAGTGTTTTCTTTTTGGCAACGGATAGATCATAACATAAAAACAGGGAATTGGCAAGAGGCAGTCCGTCTGGAACTGCCCCGTTTCATAAACAAAAAATATGCACTTAGTCTATCTGGATGGCCTGGCCGGGAACAATACGGTCTATGTTCTGAATCTGGGGATTTTTTGCCGCCAGCTCGGAGAGCGTCATATTGTTGGCTCTGGCAATCTTACCCAGACTGTCTCCCTTTTTCACGATATAGACAGAAGCTGCATCCGAGTTATTGACTCCATAATGCTGCGCCAGATACAGAGGGCCGTACCAGGGAATCTCATTATCCATTGCCGCTCCGGCGGGAATCAGAATTTTGTAATCCACGCCCTCATAAGTATATTCCATCTCCAGCGCCACATCGCCCCGCTTCAGAAGCTGTTGCATGGTACTGTTGGACAGGGAGCATATGTTCTGGTCCTTCGTTATTTTAACCGTAGCGCCGGAGGCTGCCGCCGTTATCTGATTGTCCAGCGCGGAAGTGTAGCTGGAATTGCCCGAGCTGCTGGAGTTCTCCTCATTATTGCCGGTATTGGGCTTGCTTTGCAGACCACCGGTGACCGTTCCTGTCACAGTATCCAATATACAGTAATCCTCCTCGTTCTGGGGAGAACTAGGCCCATTTTCAATCTCATCGATGTTGTTGCTCAATGCTACCATTAAAACGCTGTACTTTCCATCTCCCCATCTGGAAATGGCTTGGGAAAAATCTCTATCCTTTACCTGTCCGCCAACATCTCTGTGGTTGGATGACATCACAACATTATAAACGCCTACTCCATACGGCCATTCCCTGCCATTGCTATAGCCGTCGCCGTATGGGAAACTACATGGCAGCCATTGATTTTGGCTATCATCCCATTTTTGCAGCATCCATCCATAACCTGCGGCATTTTCTACAGTCGTATAATGGAACAGACCCAGTGTCTCAGTGTCCCAATAGCCGGTCACAGCTCCCAAGGTCTGCGCAGGCCGATCATAGGTCCGACTTTCTGACCACTCGGACCACTCACTGGTTTCGTGACCATATCGGCTGACACTCACGCGGAACTTATAAGAAGCCCCATAATAATGCGTAGTCTGGGAAAATGGAATCACATAAGAATCCCCAACACTCATATCCATCCCTTGAAACTCCAAATTATAATTTAATTCCTGTGATCCAACGTCACAGCAAACTTCCACATTCCAGGAAGTCCTCACATCTCCATCCCAGTCAAACGCCATAAACCAGTTATCCGCCCACCTTACATTAGTAGGAGCTGCCAACTGCGTTTCTTCAGACCCACTGTTATTGCCGTCTGAAACTGCTCTTACCTCTGCCCCTATAGGCGCGCCCTCCTCGGCAGACACCCCCATGCCCATGCCGCTCAATGGCGATACTGCCAGCGCCAGCGCCATGACAGACGCCAACATTACACTTTTCTTCATCTCACTGCTTCCTCCTTTAAAAATTGTCGATCATATTTTCCAGCCTTTAACAGATAGCCAAGGCTAAAGGAAATTATACAGGAGAAGTTTTTAATGCAGGTCTGCTGTCGGCAGAATTTCTTTAAATTATTTTATAATTTATATATCATCAATTACCTGTAAAGCCATGGGCTAAAATACTCTTCCGGCACAGGGTCCGGCACAAAATATGAGCGGAACTCATTAGGCCGTGAAGAATAGACTTGCACTGTAAAACGGAATTCATATGATTTTGGCATCAAAAATTCCGAATAAATCCTCATTCCATCGAAGCCACTATCCATAATAGTTTGCTTATCCAATATGTTATTTGTCACATAAGCACCTGTTTTATCATAAACTGTTACATCGAACCAATCTCCATCTTCATAATCGTCAAGATTGCTCCAGATGGCATAATACCGCCGTCTGCCATCAATGTCATATATTCCCCACCCAAGTTCTGTGGGCGCAGGCAATGGAGGAGCATCTTCACCTGTATACTCAAAAGCGTCCGATATTACATATGGGCTGTCAGCATAATGAGTGCCATTACCGACAGCAGAAACTGAAAAATAATATATACCATTTTTTCCCAGATCTGTTGCCAAGGAAAAAGTTATATATTCACCTTCCACAATAGGGCCGTTGCCTCTCATATCGCCCTCAGCGACCCAATCGTCATCGTCTGGATTTGGCGGATTCTCCGCCTCTCTTCTATACAGCCTCCAATAAAATTGGACTTCATCATCAATACCCGATTCAAGAACATTTCCCCACACCGCATTGCCTGTCTCGCCATCCCAGTGCGGATTCTCCGGCGCTGGCAGAACCACCAGTTCACTGTCTCCACTGCTGTTTTCAATCCGCTCCTCCTGCTGCGCAGGCAGACGCACTGCGCAGTATACCAAGAGAATCAATACGAAAAAGGCCGCAAGCCCGCATAGGGCATCCCGTCCTATACGGAAAAAAGCCCGTCTCACCTGCCGCATAGACTGATACCGCTTTTCCGGGTCCAGATTCGTACATTTTCGGATAATCCTCCTATAATATGGCTTCCGGGCCTTTTCTCCCAAAAACTGGCTCAGGGTTACCCCCAGGGCATAGATGTCCGCCCTCTCATCGGTCTGGGAAAAGCCATATTGCTCCGGCGGCGCAAAACCCCTGGTGCCCAGCAGCCTTGTGTCCTGGTCTAAATCCTCCTTGGGCATGCGCGCGGCGTCAAAGTCAATCAAATACGCATGTCCATCCTCTGTGAGAATGATATTGGAGGGCTTGATGTCACGGTGGATGATTCCTTTTCCGTGCAGAAATTCCAGGGTACAACACAATTCCCTGACAACACTGCGGATTTGCGCTCCAGACAGTTTTACAGCTCTGGATGGCTGCCCCTCTATATATTCCTCAATAACTGTTGTAGAATCGTCTTCAACGATTACCCCATATATTTTCGGCAGACCAGGATGCGGACAATCCTGCAGCATTTGATAAATGGGATGCTGCCCTTTCAGGAGCTTTCTCACATATACCTGCTCCCCATTCTTTTCACGCACCAAATGAACCGTGCTTTTTTCACTCTGCTTTAACAGCTTGATCTCTTCGTACTCCATATCCTGCTCCTTGTTATTCGATTACGTTTTCCCGTATACACTTGTGGAATTATAACACACAAGAGTATGACGGCGCAATATAATGCAAAAATCTATATCACGCCTTTATCACCCGTGTTCCGCTTAAAAAATCACTTTGTAAAACTACATATTATTATATACGTATTTTTCCCATCCAGTGTCTGCTGGCAGCAGACAAATCCTCCATCCCTGACTTTCATATACAAACTTGTCACATTGTCGGTAATATGGTAGAATTTTGTAGTAAAAAACATTGAAATAAGCGAAGGAGACGCGATATGGAAACCAAGACCACAGACGAGTTATGCCATGAAATCAAGGCCGCAACAGACATTGAATACTATCTGAAAAACAATAAAAAAAGCATGCTTACTTCCACTCTGCCCCAGCATCTGAATCTGTTGCTTTCCCAGAAAGGACTCAGCCGGGCGGAGGTGGTGCGCGGTTCGCTGTTGGACCGGGCCTATGTCTACCAGATCTTCTCCGGTGAGAAACCCCCCTCACGCGACAAGCTGATCGCCCTGGCGTTCGGGCTGCGGCTCACCGACATGGAAACCCAGAAGATGCTGAAGCTGTCCTGCAACAGGGAATTGTATGCAAGGGACGAGCGGGATGCCCTGATCCTGTTTGCCTTAAAGCAGGAAATGCCGATCCTTGCTGCCAACGAGCTATTGTTCAACCATGGCTTTGCGGCTCTGGGCGTCCCGCAGGAGTGATCAGGGCTATCTCGGAAAAGTATTTTATACATAGTATTGCGCCTGGGCATTCCACAGCTCGGCGTATTTGCCGCCCTGTGCCAACAATCCCTCGTGGCTGCCCCTCTCAATCACCTGTCCCTGGTGGAACACGGCGATCTCGTCGCAGAACCGGCAGGAGGAAAGCCTGTGGCTGATATAGATGGCAGTCTTGTCCTCCACAATGTCATTCAGGCGGGAATACACCTCATACTCCGACATGGGGTCCAATGCCGCCGTGGGCTCATCCAGCACCAGAAAGGGCGCGTCCCGGTACAGGCTCCTGGCGATAGCCAGCTTCTGCTCCTCGCCGCCGGACAGCTGTATGCCCTCGCCCGCATCTTCATGCTGATACAGACGGGTCTCCAGCCCCTTGCCTGCCTTGGACCGGTACCATTCCTTCAGCCCCGCCTTCTCCAGACATTCTATGGCTCTGTCCTCGTCATAGGACAGGCTCGCGGCTATGTTTTGTCCGATCGGAGCGTCCAGCAGCTGAAAATCCTGGAACACTACGGAGAACACAGACATGTACTCCTGATAATCGTACTTTTTGATATTGATGCCGTTGAGCAGAATCTCCCCTTCCGTGGGATCGTAAAGCCTGCACAGCAGCTTGATAAACGTGGTCTTGCCGGAACCGTTCTGGCCCACCACGGCCAGTTTCTCACCCACCTTGAACTGCATATTCACATGGCGCAGCGCGTACTCCTGGCTGCCCGGATACCGGAAACTCACATCCCGAAACTCCACCTCATACTCCCGGTCGCTCCGCTTTTCCACCGTCAGGCTCCCCTGGTACATCTCGTTAGGGATATCCAGATAGTCCAGCACCTGTTTTAAAAATATGGTATTGCCACGAATCTCCGCGCTCTGTGAGAGCAGGTCGGATATGCCGTTTGCCAGGGACAGCAGCGCCCCCACATACTGTGTCACACTGCCCACCCCAAAAGCGCCATACCAGGCCTTCAGGCACACATAGAGATAGACAAAACCCATCATCAGCTGGGACAGCATCTCCATTATACCGCCGGCAATGCCAAAGAGTCCCTGTTGCAGTTTCATAAATACGCCGCCCATTCCCCAACTGTCGTTGCGCCCGTTTACTTCCCGTCCATACAAATCCTGTCGGTACATCCTCACATCCAGAGCGCGCTTGTCTTCCCTGTAGAGTTGAAAACCGTAAAAGCTGAAAAAACGGTTGCCAGCCCTGCCCGATTCCATGCATGCATTCCATGCTTTCATCTGCTTGTCTGTCAGAACAGGAGCCAGAATCAGTACCGCGAGAATTCCTCCCACGGCCAGAACCAGTCCGGTCTTCAGCAGCGGCTTATTCTGTGCCCATGGCTCCACCGGCAGAGTAAACAGGGATACCGACAGTGCGATACCGCCCGCCACCTTGAAGACCGTTCCCACCAGCCGGGGCAGCGCTCCCAGAAAATTCGGGATGCCCCGCCCGGAAAGCTGGGACGTCTGCAGAATCTGTACCAGCCGATCGGAATATTTGGCGTCGTCCGCCTTGGCAAAATCCATTTCCAGAGCTTTCCGGCCATAAATCCAGTATATCCAGAAACTATTTGTGTCGTTCTCTCTCTCTTCCATCCGCGACAAAAGTGACTTAATCAGCCCCAACGCCGCCGTCAACCCCAATATCAACAGTACCCACATGATCAGAATCTCCGTCCTGCGCGCCGCTGTCAGCTCGTCCAGGAACCTTGCGGAGCAATACAGCGTCACATAGGGGGACAGGACCTCCACAATCTGCGCTCCAAATGAAACTGCGAAGAAATGTGGTTTTGCTTTGGCGCAGATCCCGAACATTCTTTTATTGATCTGCCAGGTCTCTTTCCAGGAGAGCTGGTCTTTGGTTTTCTCTCTACGCATCCTCCCCTACCTCCTCTTCCCTGTAATACTTGCTCTGCACCTGGAACAACTCCGCATATCTGCCTCCCAGGGCCAACAGCTGCTCATGAGTGCCCTCCTCCCGGATGCCCCCGTCCTCCAGCAAAATCACACGGTCACAGAAACGGGTGCTGGCCAGCCGGTGAGATATATACACGCTGGTGCGCCCCCGGGTCAACTCATTGTAGCGTTCATAGATATCCTGCTCAGCCAGAGCGTCCAGCGCCGCCGTGGGTTCGTCCAACAGTATGACCGGAGCGTTCTTATACAGCATCCTCGCCATCATCAGCCGCTGGGTCTCGCCGCCGGAAAGCTCCACTGCTTCCAGATACACTTTCTTTTCCAGCTTGGCATCCAGACCTTCGGGCAGACGCTCTATGCGCTCCCTGACTCCGGCTCGCTCCAGACAGGACCACACCTTTCCCAGATCCGGCGTGGTACACTGGGCCACGTTCTCCGCTATGGAGCCTCCCAGAATAGAAAAGTCCTGAAAAACGGCACTAAACAGACGGTAATAATCCCGACGGTTGTACTCCCTTATGTCTACGCCGTTTAGCAGCACCGCTCCACGGTCAGGGTCCAGAAAACCGCAGAGCAGCTTGATCAGCGTAGTCTTTCCCGCTCCGTTTACACCCACCACCGCCAGCTTTTCCCCCGGTCTGACCTTTAGATTAAAATGCTCCAATACCGGCTTTTTACCGGTGGGATACTGATAGCTCACATCCCGCAGCTCCAGCTCGTAGGCGCCTTGAGCGTCCACAGTCAGTTCCCTTCCACCCTCCATCTGAAAAGGCTCCGGGAACTGGCAGAACTCACGAATCATGGATATCTCAATGCTCTGCCTGTGCAGGGTGGTAAAGCCGCTCAGTATGCCGGTTATCCAGGAGGTAAAACCTCCCACGGCCGTGAAATACAGCAGGAATTCCCCGGCTGACAAATTGCCCCGCAGGGTGATAGAAAGCAGATAAGCGTAGGCTATGCCGCCCCGCAGAAAGTCCAGCGCCAGGCTAATTATATCTGCCAGAATATTGTTCCTCGCCCGGCGTTTCTGCACATCCTCCGCCAATTTCCGGTACTTGGCATACATCCCCTCCAGCCAGTCCCGCATGCCGAAAATCCGCACGTCCTTGGCCAGCTTGGGGTTGCGGGTGGCGTTGAACACCCAGAACCCTCCCCGGGAGGGCTTGGACGCCTCCTCCTGAAACTGATAATCCTTCTGGACAAAATGATAGGAGACCAGATACCCCAGTCCCGTGGTTGCCAGAGTGATCCCTATTAAAAAAGGATTCACCTGAGTCAGCAGCACCAGATAGATGGTAAAACATATCAGATTCTGCAGAATTCCGAACATTGTTCTCCAGATATCCTCCGCCGCCGATTGATTATTATTGGTGGCATTCATGCCTTTCTCCCATTTGTTTCGGAAAGAGTCGTCCTGCAGCAGCGGATAGGAACAGGTTCCCGCCTTGGCGTTAATTCGATCCAGAAGCACCTGTCTGGCCACAATCAGGCGCACACCCTGCTGTTCCAGATACCCTTTTACTGCGCTCGCTGCCACCAGCACCAGCGCAAAAGCGCACAGTGTCCCCAGAAAATTCTCCAGAGACTGATGCTGCTCCAGAATGCGCAGCAGCGTGGGCGACATATACAGGCCGATGACGCTGATAATCACGCTGACCAAAACCAGACAGCTTCTCTGCAGCAGCAGTCCCGGCACTTCCCTGCTCAAGCGGAGCAGGTACAGCACATTGCTGCCCATGCCGTACTGAGGCTTGAGGGCCTTTTCCTTCTTTTCTTCCTTCCTGTTCATACACATCATTCCTTTGCTCTTGTTATTATTCTTGACGTTCTTCAATATACCATAATTTTGTGCGCTTTAGTGCATATTCAGTTCAGAAGAGTTAAATGCGGAACATTTTACTCAATACACCATGATCTCATGCGCTTTAGCGCATATTCAGTTCAGAAGAGTTGAATGCGGAGCATTTTACTCAATATACCA
>CAZKAO010000076.1:0-15988 GCA_964550745.1 uncultured Acetatifactor sp. | reverse complement strand
TTTATATTTCAAAAAAATTCTAAAAAACGCTTGACTGTTTATAGTTTGTCACCTCTTACAACCGTTTAAAAGTAAAGTCGTGATCTCTTAATAAGTTCTCTAATGCTTTTTCCCTTTCTGTGACTTCAGAATAACGTGATTATCGTTTTTTTCAACTTCTGCAAGTCGATCCTCTTCATTCACATCAAAATTAGGAGTAAATAACCACGCATTCTCTGGTGTTCTTGGCAAATCCCAATGGCCCTCGTTTTTTATCATTTTTTTAATATCTCCTCTATTAAAAGATAAATCTCTGGAAAATTCTTTTCATGGTTCTTGAGTATGTAAAATAATACTCTATCGCTACAGAAATGAATTCTCCCATTGCATCCGCATTTATAGCATCTGAAATATCATCAATTATAACACACTGTCTGCAGGTTTAACAAATACAAATAATTGCCTGGGGCCGCCCAGAGAATGCATACTACAAAACTTGGCTCCGCTTCTTACGCCATGCTTGAGGCAAAAAATATGACGTCTAAGCAGTAATGTCCACTTACTCAAAAAAGCAGGGGGCCAAGGCCCCCTGTCTTACTCTTCCCTCTCCATAAAATACATCCTGCACCCGAAATCCGGGAAGTACCGCACATTCTCATCATATCCCGTGGCGGCAAAGGCGCTCTTTAACTTCACGCCGCCGTACATCAGCACATCACCGCTGGCGGTCAAGTCCTCCGTCTCCCCGTCCATCTTCACAAATTTGGCCACCAGATTGTGAACCATGGAATCCTGTCGAATATGGATGGGGGCCACCGTGTTGACCAAGTCCCCGAAATCCTTCACATTGTACTGCAGCTTTCTTCCGTAAAAGTGATACATGGCCTCCGGCTCCAGCCCTCTGGCATGATAGACTTCTGTGGTGGTGTTGGGCACTACCAGCTGCTGCATCAACAGACCCACCGCCCGTTTTTTGTCCGCGGACACACAGGTCCACTCCAGCACATTGGCGTCGCCAGCCCGCAGAGCGCTGAATCCCTCCCGGTCACCGCTGCCCATGCCTCGCCCCCGGTAAAAGCTGCCATGCTGCAGCACACTCCTCCACTGCTTGTACAGGGCGATCTGCTGCCGGATAGCCTCCAGTTCTTCCCCGCTCATGTCACAGAAATTGCACTCGTAACCGCACAGACCAAATGCCGCCACCCCAAAGCGGGTCTCCAACGGCGTCCGGCGCAGGGTCTGATGGTTGGGACAGCCGGATACATGGGCGCCCAGCACGGACAGAGGATAGCCGTAGCTGTAATTATGCTGCATCTGCGCCCGGCACAGGGCGTCTGTGTTGTCGCTGGCCCATATCTGAGGAAAATAGCACAGGATACCGGGGTCAAAGCGATTGCCTCCCGCACTGCAGCCCTCAAAGAGAATATGAGGAAACCGCGCCGTCAACTCCTTCATACAGCGGTACAACCCCAGCACATAGCGGTGCGCCACTTCTCCCTGACGCTCGGTTGGCAGAGAAGGTGCGTAATAGTCGGTAAAGGTGCGGTTCATGTCCCACTTCACATAGGAGATCTCCCCGCTGGCAAACACCTTGCTCATGCTGTCAATCACATAGTCCTGTACCTGAGGGTTGGCCAGATCCAACAGCCGCTGGTGCCGCCCCTCGCTGTGGGCGTGACCGGGAATCTCCATAGTCCAGTCCGGGTGCTCCTGGTAGAGCTTGCTTTTTACATTGACCATCTCCGGCTCCACCCAGATGCCGAAATCCATGCCCAATTCCCGGATTTTTCCCGCCAGACCTGCCACACCGCCGGGCAGTTTTTTCCGATTCTCCTGCCAGTCTCCCAGAGAGGAGGTATCGTCATCTCTCTCTCCAAACCAGCCATCATCCATGACAAAAAGCTCTACGCCTACATTTTTTCCGGCTTTCGCCAGCTTTAACAGTTTGGCCTCGTTGATGTCAAAATAAGCCGCCTCCCAGCTGTTCAGCAACACCGGGCGCTCCTTTTTCTTCCACTGCCCCCTCACGATATGCTCCCGAATAAAGCTGTGGAACTGTCCGCTCATACCGTTAAAACCCTGGCCGGACCAGGTAAAGAATGCCTCCGGCGCCTCCAGGTCCTCCCCCGGCGCAAGGTTCCAGCTAAAGGACCGGGGATTGATTCCCGTCACCAGCCGGGTCTTGCCGTAGGGACTTACCTCCGCCGCCTCATAGTGATTGCCGCTGTAGATCAGGTGAAAGCCCATGCATTCCCCTGCATCCTCCGTGGTCTCACGCCGGGACAGCATCACAAAGGAGTTTGCCCTGTTGGACGTGGTGCCGGTGTAGGAGGCGCTCCCATATATGCCGCTCTCCAGCAGAATATCCGTTCGGTGCATCTCCCTGGCCCATGCCCCGGTAAAGGTACTCATCACATACCCGGTGTCCGCCAGATCCAGCTGCAAGCTCATCAGACGGCGCACCTGTACCATCTCTTCACTGTCATTGATCAGACGGCAGCTCCGGGCAATCACATCGCAGTCGGGATACACATAGTAGTGCAGCTCCAGTTTCAGCCCATAGCCCGCATCCTCCAGCGTCACACAGAGATGCTCCGCCAGCCCATCCTCACTGTAGGAGCCGGGCAGAGTTCTGTACTGTGGCTTCTCCCCGGTGATTACTGCATCCCGGAACAGAAAATCGGAGGTGTAGCTGCCGTCCCCGTGGATCACTTCGATAAAAGGCTCCCGGATGTCCCCCTTGCCATAGGAGGACATCTCCAGGCAGATATTTTCCAGTGTCAGATTCTCATGAGCGCTGTCATAGCTGTTGGTATTGCCCTGGGTAAAAGCTCTCTTTTCCTTCAGAGCCTCCAGCCCCTGGCCCTGCTCCCCAATGCGGACACGCCGCCCGTAGTACAAATGCTCCGCATGTCCGGTATCCAAAATATGAAAAATATAGGAGGTATGCTCCGTCTCCAGTATAAAAGCCCTGTCTATCTGTCTGATGCTCATGACTGCCCTCTTCTCTCCCGCACCTTGGCGGCAATCTCCTCCACCTTCTTCTCCGACAAGATATATTTCTTATGGAAATAGAACACCGCAATCAGCAGACCCACAATGGGAACCAGAGTCATGGTCATGCGCAGTCCCACCACATTACCGCCTATAGCGGGTATTTCACTCTCTGTATCCTGGCTTAAATGACACAGACTCAGAGCTATGGAAGCCACCAGCGCCGCAACGCCTGATGCCAGCTTTACCACAAAGGTCTGCATGGAAAAGATCACGCTCTCGTCCCGGCGGTCATTTTTCAGTTCACCGTAATCCACTGTGTTGGCCAGGAATACGGTGGTCAGCACATTCAGGATACCGTTGGCGGCAAAGATAAAGAATGCCGGAACAAACAGCAGATACACGCTCTGCAGATTGATAAACATCAGGCACAGCAGCACTGCGTACCCTGCGATTGCCATGCAGAAGCTCACATAGAACACTTTGATGGAACTCATGAACCTGCGCAGCAATGGAAATAGCAACATCATGGACAGTATCTGAATAGCTCCGCCAAAGACATTGAACAGCGTATAGCTCTCCAGCCAGCCAAGTCCGCCGAAGTCGTATTTAAAATAGTAGATTACCAGGTTGGAGGTAATATAGATAGAGCTGTTAATCAGCACTATGGCAACCACTACCGTCATGGCCTGATCGTTCTGAATCAGCGCTTTGAACATCTGGCCCACGGAGGGAGCGTCCACATTCACGGTGGATTTTTCCTTGATGGTCAGACAGGTAATCAGGATGAACACCACAAACAGTATAGCGATAATCAACGAAAAATACTGGAATCCGACTCTTTCATTACCTTTGCCCAGCCAGTCCACACAGAGCATGGTGATAACGGTGATGATAGCCGAACCCACTCCCGCACAGGATCTGGCCAGGGTGGACAGACCTTCTCGCTCTTTGCCGCCCTGAGTGAAGGCGGGAATCATGGACCAGTAGGGAATATCCATCATGGTATAGGTCACACCCCACACAATATAGATAACGGCCGCATAGGCCACCAGTCCGCTGCCGTTCAGAGCGGGCGGCGCCGCAAACAACAGATACAGCACCACAGCGTTGAGCACTGTGCCGATCAGCAGCCAGGGTCGGAATTTGCCGAACCGTGTACGGGTCTTGGCCACCAGCACGCCCATTACGGGATCGTTGAAGGCGTCAAAAACCCGGGCTGCCATCAGAATCATGCCCATGGCGATGGCGCTCACCCCCAGAATATCCTGGTAATAGTAGAGTACATAGCTGGCAGAGAGCATGTAGACCATGTCCTTGCCCACTGCGCCCAATCCGTAAGATACTTTTTCTTTCCATGTCAGTTTCATAGTCAACCTCCTATTTGAGGATCAATAGATCCTCTGTTCCGCAGTTTTAGAGTTTCTTAAGGCCCATGGCCAGTTCCACTACTTTATACGCGCCGTCATAGATTCCGGCCTGCTTGTTGCGCACAATCGCGTCACACATGCTGTTTAAGTAATCCGCATCCTCCAGGAAAAGATTCAACATCTGCAGCGTGTGGGGAATATCCCTGCACTCCAATGTGCCCTCCCCCAGCTCCGCCGAATGTATGGCTCCCCACTGCTCATGGCCGCCCACTCGCTTGATAAACAGCTTGGGCACCGGGTAAAATGCCAGTTCGCTGGGCTTAGTGACCAGCACATCACAGCTGCGCATCAGCAGATTGGTGCAGTACACCGCCTGGAAAATATTGGCATGCCAGAACCCGTGAATACCCTCCACCTTTCCTGTCAGCGCAGTCTCAGCGAACTCCTGGGTCTGGGACCAGTTGTCAAAATGCTCGGTGGACAGCTCTTTCATCTCCGGGATCTGTTCTAACAGCTGTTCCCACACATTGCGGTAGTCTCCCACATTCACATACAGGGCGGCGCGTCCTTTTCGTATGGCCGGCAGCAGATAGCGAATGATCTGTGCAAAGGTCTCCCTCTGGGCACCGGCGCCGCCGATGGTCAGCAGGAAACGCATCGGCTCTCCCGCCGCTTTTCTGGCCCTTCTCCGCTCACAGTCCACTTCAATATTGCTCACAAGCTCATGGTCGATATAGTGTCCCGTGTACACCAGATCCTTTTCTCCCATGGGCTTAAGCACCTCCTGGCCCTGCATGCCGTTCAAGATCCGGTATCCCTGATAGGCGTAATAGGTCTGTACCGTGTGCAGGCTCCCCTCCGAAAGATGCAGCGCCATGGGCCAGTTGTCCGGAATGGCGTTGACCACATGCTTCATTCCCGCGTGAATGGCCGCCTGAGCGGGCCACACATGGGTGGCTACCACAGGAATCTCCTTGGGCACATGCCGATATACCGGGGCCATCAGTTCCGCATTTTTCTGATCCGACGCATTGTAGGAGAGCTTGCGGAAACCCTCATAATTCATCGGCTCCCATACCAGACGATTGAACAGCCTGCTCTTCTGGGAAATTCTGGACCCCAGAGAATACAGATCGTTCTGAGCGCTGATCACCTTGGTACAGGTGGTCTGGGAAAAAGAGTTCAAATCCATCCAATAGGGGATATATCCCATGGATTTTGCCGCCGACGCAATGGCCATGGAGATACGGTAATGACCAAAGCCCATGCGGATATTACCCACAATAATACCCTTTTCGGTATCGAATGCCTCCCCGCCGGGCTGCTCTCCCAGTTCCACATTCCAGACTCCCAGACTGGGACCTATGTGGGGATTCTCCTTTAAAATCACCTGATAGTCCACCTGGCTGTCGTCCCCGAATTTTTTCTGATACTTTTTCTTGGATTTCACCGCCTTTCGATAGACTGAAGTCTTCATCTCATTGCCGAAAATTACCTTTGATCTCTCCATACCCCTACCTCCGTTTAAATTCTAAATCCTGCTGATGCAGTTTTATTTTCGTATCGCCTAACCGCGCACCGCTATGCCATACACCAGAATGTCTACCACCTGTTCCAGCGCATCCACATAATTTATCTGATTCTGGACCAGTATATCCCGCTGAAAAAACTGCTCCAGGGACGCCTCCAGCATCATTTTCACCAGAGGAATGGACACCGGGCGGATCACCCCCTCCTCCATGCCCCGGTCAATCAGGGCAATGGTGGATTCCCAGCCGTTTTCCAGTCTCTCCTCCACCCGGGCATAAATATGGGGGAATTTATCCCGCAAAGCATAGAGCTGCCGCAGATCAATCTCTCTGTAGCCCTCCGGCATCACCCCCAATATCCTGCGGATTTTCTCCAGGATATCCAGACTTTCATCCTCCAACACCTGCCGCTCGCTGTCCTTAATTTTGTCGAAAATGTAATCCACCATGGTTAGAAACAGGCTTTCCTTGTCGTCATACACTGTGTATATGGTTTTCTTGCTCATGGACAGCGCCTTCGCCACATCGTCCATGGTGAATTTTAATCCCTTTTGGTTAAAAACCTTTATTGTCCCTTCCAATATTGTTTCCCTTAGTTCCATTTTTACCCCTTCTTGCATATCGCAGGCGTATCAGACATTGTTTCTCTGGAAACTGCTTTTTTTGTTCCGGTTTCCTATATTGTATCAGTTTCCTCACTGCTGCGCAAGAAACTATTTTAACAAAATTAGTTTCCTTGTTTTGGTTAAAAATACCAAAAAAAAGCCGTTTCCGGCGAAATCTCTCGCAGAAACGGCCTCTTTTATATTACTATCGTAAGCGACGGACAAATCCTTACTCGGCCTTGTCCTCTGACTTCTCTTCCTTCTTCTCTTCCAGCTTCTTCAATGTCTTGGCAGCGAACTCCTTACCGCCGATACCGAAAGCGATGGCGAAAGCAATAGCCACAGCGGCAACGATCAGGGTAAATGCCTCGTTCACAATCGCAGCAGCAATGCCCAGCTCGCTCAGAATCATAAATGCGCCCACAACGATAATAGCAATCTTAGCCACTACCGCATAGCTGTTCATACCGCTCTTACGCATTGCCTTCTCCACCATGGAACTCACAATCATGGTAGCCGCCAGAATCAAGACAGCCGCCAGAGCAGTGGGCATAAATCCAATAATATCAGCGCCGATATCCGTCAGCACATCCAGCTTCAGGACATTCAGTCCCTCTACTACAAAGAAGATCACCACTACAGCGTACACCACACCGCCAGTTACCTTGGAAAGCACAAACTTCTGGTTATTGCTATCCAACAGCCCCTGCAGCTTGGCATCCAGACCGGCGGAAGCAATCAGCTTGGTCACGATCTGACCTGCCAGCTTGCCGATCATGCAGCCAATCACAATGATAATCAGACCGATTACAATATTCGGGATAAATCCGATCACACTGTTCAACATGCTGACAGCAGGTATGGAAATCACGGTAATGTTCAACACATTCAGAGCCATCACCACTGTGGGAATCAGAATCAGCACATACACAATATAGGCCAGAGTGTTGGAAAGCTTGTCCGCATTCTTAACCTCGATGCCTGCCTTCTCCTGCAGCTTGTCAATGTTCAGCTTGTCAAATACAGGTACCAGCAACTGACGAACCAGCTTGGCGATCAGGTTGCCAACTACCAGAACGATAGCAGCAGCCACCACATTGGGCACATATCCCCAGATAGTATCCAGAATATGGCTGATGGGAGCCATCACATTGCCCAGGCCCAGCGCGGAGAAAATCCCCGGCACAAACAGCAGGAATACCAGCAGATATACCAGTTTGCCGATAAATTCCTTGGCGCTGCCAGGCTTGCCCTCAGTATCCGCCTTGGTCAGAATATCCTGCAGCTTGGTCTTGTCAATCAGCTTCAGCACAAGAGATTTCACGATGGATGCCACAACAACGGCAACCAGCAGAATCAACGCCGCCGCAACAATGGAACCCACTCCTCCCAAAATGCCGCTAAGTAACTTTGTTAAAAAGTCCATTTGTTTCCCTCCTATTATTTTTTTTTCAGAATCTCTTCGATTCCACTTATATCAGATTATAACATAAAAATCTGGAAAAGCAAACCTATTTGTTAGAAAATTCTGTCAAATCACTAATTTGCAACTCTGGTTTACACACATAGTCAAATCTGATTGTCAAAAACGGACGATTTGCGTCTATTCCTCACTCACGGATGTAATGCTCCTCCAGCCATCTCGCCACACCGTCACTGTCGTTGCTGCCGATCACAGCCGTGGCAATGGCCTTTAACTCGGAGACTGCATTCTCCACCGCATAGCACTCGTCCGCCAGTTCAAACATATCCATATCATTCCTGCCATCCCCAAACACCACCAGCCGATCACAGCCCAACTGCTTTTTCAACTGCTCTATGGCATGGGACTTGGAGGCCTCCGAGGGCATGATCTCCAACCACTGCTCCCGGGTATAAATTTCTGTCTGGAACACACAGTGATATCTAACCCGGTATTTTTCATATAATGGTTCCAGCTTTTCCTTTTGATCAATGCATGTCAGATAAAATATTTCCCCCTGGCACAGTTCTTCTTCGTCCGCCGCGATACGCGTCCTGGGATCGCCCCTCCTGCTGTCTAAAAATGTATTCATGCCCTGTGTGCATCGGGCGGGAAGATAGGAAAATCTCTCCTTGCCCTCCAGGTACGCATAGACGATGGGAGATATACCGTTTACAGACAAGTCTTCCAGCACTTCTTCAATCTCCGCCCCGAAAAAATTCTTAAGCATAGGGGAGCCGTCCCTTCCGTTTACAAGGGCCGCGCCGTTATAGACCACCAGGGGAATATCCGTCCGCAGTCCCGCCGTGACCTTGCAGGCCGTCAGATATGAGCGGGCGGTGGCATAGGAAAACAACATGCCCCTTTCGACCAGCGCGTTGATAGTCTGGTTGGTGTATTCAGAAATTTTGGCATTGCTTTGCAGCAGAGTTCCGTCCAGATCAGACATATATAAGGTTTTCATTGGGATTGATCCTCCTTGTGGGCGGGATGTGGAACCTCTATCTCTCAATCCGTGACATCGACACCACGCACTCGACATGCTCCGTAAAGGGAAACATATCTACCGCCACGGCTCTTTCGGCCTGATATCCATTCCCCGTCAGATATTTCAAGTCTCTGGCAAGAGTCTCCGGGTTGCAGGAGATATAGACTACCCGCCGGGGCGCCATACGATCTACAGCAGTCAGGAATTCCTGGCTGCTGCCGCTGCGGGGCGGGTCCATCAACACCACATCCGCCCCGGCTCCCTGCTCCTGCATCTCCAGCAGGAAGCGTCCCGCATCATTCTGATAAAATTGAATGTTCCGCACTTTATTATCTCTGGCGTTACTGCGGGCATCCCGCACCGCGTCGGCATTCAGTTCCACACCGATCACCTGCTTCGCACGGCCGCTGGCAATGATCCCTATCGTACCGGTACCGCAGTAGGCATCCACTACAGTCTCCTGTCCGGTAAGCGCAGCGTATTCCATCGCTTTGTCATACAGGGCCTCCGCCTGTACCGGATTTACCTGATAAAAAGATTTGGGAGAAATCCGAAATGTCCTGCCGCACAGGCTATCCTCAATATACCCACAGCCATAGATCACTTGCTCCCTGCCGCCCAGCACCATGCTGGTGCTTCGGTCATTCACATTGATGACGATGGTGGTTATCTCCGGATGCCGCTTAAGCAAAGCCTTCACAAAATTATTTTTGGAAGGAAGTATCGGAGAGCCAAGCACCAATACCACCATAATCTGTCCGGTGGCATGTCCGGTACGGATCAGCACATGGCGCAGCAGCCCGTAGCCCGTGTCCTCATTGTAGGGCCGGATTTTAAAGGATGGCAGCAGCTCCCGTATAGTCATGATAATCGCATCTGCCTGCTGATTTTCAATCTGGCAGATGTCCACTGGCACAATCCGATGAGTGTGTTCCTCATAGATACCGGAGATGGGCCGATGTCTTCTGTCCTCACCAAATGCTGCATGGACCTTGTTTCGATAATACAGCGGCTGTTCCATGCCCACAATCCCCTCCAGCCTGCAATATGGAGCCAAAAGTTTTCGCACTCTTTTTTCCTTTTCCTTAAGCTGCTTCTGGTAATCCATTCCGATCCATCGACAGCCTCCACAGCGCTTCGCCACCGGACAAAGTACAGGCTGATCTCCGTCTGTCCGGGAATTGTCTGAGTTGTATATTTTCTTCTGTTTAGCGTCTCTATCCTGCATTATTTCAGTCCTCTTGTATATTCGTTCCACTCTCACTCATGTGATTACTTACTATTTTATAACCAAATAAATCCCCCTGTCAATCCTTCCCGCAGCAGAGAAAAACCGGACAGGTTTCCCTGTCCGGTCCGTCTCATGCACACTTTATGATGCCGCCTCTTCTCTCTCGTCCACATATCTGCGCAGAGCCTCCTCCGCCTCCTGCGGACTCAGTTCCCACTCCTCCAGCATATTGCCGATATTCTCCAGCTGGGCGTTCCGCTTCTCCTGGCACAACGCCGCCAGTTCCTGCTTCTCCGATTCAATCCGGGTCATCAGGGCGTCAATCAGTTCCTCCTTGGCTGCAATCTTTTCTTCCAGAGTTTTCTTCGGTCCTCTTGCCATATTCTACCTCATTTCCGCGTCACAGCGCTTATATGATATGTTACCGGGGAGTCCTTGCCTGCTTCGGCTCTCATCCCATGACAAAAGCACTGGCAAAATCTCCCATCCTTAGATTAAGTATATGGACAAGATTGGTAAAATATGCAAATAACTATTATTTATTTCCCTTCCGTTTCAGCACTAACAGCAAAATCCCGGTGACAATCACTACCAACAGCACAGCCACCCCTACGACCGCCGCCATATTGCCGCCATCTCCTCCCGGAGTGATACGGTTTCGTGAGTAATTCTTTTCCACTGGCTGAACCTCTCCGATTCCGGGAGTACCGCCGGGATAGAGCGCCTCCATCTCCGCTTCCGGCTGATCCAGACAGATCCAGACATTCTTGTGTCCATAATAATACCCCACATTGCCCCATGTATGTCCCTCGCTGTCCACATAAATCCTGTGATACTCCGGCAGATAATCCTCCAATGTCACGGTGTAACGGTCAGGCGCTGCAGGATACTCCCAGAAATACACGCTTTTTCCCAGATATTGTTCATCCGGCGTACCAAACTGTTCCTGGATCTCTTCACCATATTCCTCGGCAAAGGAGATATTGTCATATATCACATCCATATACTCCATAGGCATCCAGCCAGTTCTGGAATTACTCCCACCTTCGTAGATGCCCCAGACTGTCCCATTCTCATCCTCAAAGGAAAAAGAAATATACGCCGTGAATCCATTATCCCATGTGTCGACCTTTCTGTCCGACATGGGACTGGCATACAGAATCACAACCCCGTCCGGACCATTTGCCGTAAAGACACGGCCGACATACTCACACTCGGAGGAATGCTCCTCATAAAAGCTGTCCCGAGGCTCCCATATCACATCCGCCCGCACGGGAAGCATGCATAGCATATAACAGAAAAATCCTCCCAGTATACATATCCACTTCTTCATAATTTTTCCCACTTTCTCCATCACATATTTTAAAATAGACGCTGCATGGCGGCTCCTCCCAACAGTCCAATCAGCCAGGAGCATCCATTAGCAGTGAGCGCTAAAAGCGCCGGTCTTCTGATCTGCCACCGCTCGTCCCGCGAAAAACCACAATAGATCAGCGCCTCCACTGCAATTACCACAGCCTCAATCGCAAGCTGCAGCGGTACTTTTTGATAATCCATCAGATACAGGCGGCAGAGCCAGTTACACAGCACCGCTGGCGGATTGGTAAACACGTTCACCAGCACCACCAAAAGCATCCCTTTTCCTGTGCGCATTCCAAACAAAAACGCCACGGCAAGCTCTATAGCAATCGTAAGCATCAGGGAAATTCCAAACATACGAATCAGGTAAATGGCCATCTCACTCTCCTCTGCCCCTTATGCATCCGGCTTCCCCCCGGTAATACCTGCCACCAGGATCAAAAGCGAAACAATGCTCCCTGCACATCCAATGATACTATAATTCTGCAAAATCCGCAACCCATAATAGACTGGCAAAAATCCCAAGAACAGGCCAAAAGTCAGAAGTCCAAACGAAAAACCGGGAAGCTGCGGCATCTTGCGAATCAGCAGATATAACGTGATCGGCATAGTCATATTGAATAAAAACAGGGCAAGCACTCCCACTGGCATAAAGCCGCCAAGCAGATAACACACTGCCGCAGCTGCCAGAGATATAACCGCTGTCCTTAGAAACCCGAACCTCGCTGCCAGAAATCCTCCCGCCGCCTTGCCAAATACGATTGCCAGTGTGCTTATGACAGCGGCAAATACCGTTGTCTTCCATGGGAATGTGACTGCCATGCCGATATAGGACCTCAATATCACAACAATCAGCAAGCAGGCCGCCAGCAGGATGATCTCTCTTAATGATACACTCTGTGCGGGGCGGGGCTGTATACCGCCTGGGAATAAATGCTCCGCCGCTTTACTGCGCCGCAGCCCGCAGGCCATGCCCACACAGGCAAGCGCCATAACTGCGCCTGCGCCGTACATCCATCCGGTTCCCGCACCGTTTTTAGCAAGCAGTGTCCCAAGATACAGGCCAAACGCTCCGGGCGCCACAAAGCCGCCCAGCCCCCTGCCCCGCCAGCCTTTACTCTCATCCTCATAGATTATTCCGACTCCGCCGCCAATATGAAACAGGGCGTTTCCAATTCCCAGCACCGCCGGATGTGTAAATGCTCCGATAAGAGTGAGGGCAACTCCCATACATACGGCTGCAAAAGATACATCTTTTTTGTATTTTCCGTTCAGAATATCCAACACTGCGCCAAAGGGCATCTGCAACGCAAACGCACAGAAATTATAGATCAACACATATGCATATCCATGTTCCCGCTCAAGAAAAGTTCCAAACATCGCAAACGCGCAGACACCGTCCACAAACATATGTAAAACTGAATAGATCGCCGTCATAGGGACTCCATTCCTTTCCTTGATCTCAAAATAGAAATTTTCCTCACAAATACTTTTTAATGCCGTGTAACCAGATTTTCATTGTCCATTTTTGTGGCAGTAGTTTTACATTTAAATGCTGACATTTTACATAGAAAGAGCAGATTGACATATCCTTGCCTCTTTTTGCATCTTGTAATGCCTTCTTCACAACTTTTTCAGGCGCAACAATTCCCGGAAAATGTACCTTTTTCCCTCCTATTTCCTTTGACAGCATGTCCGTATCTACCCAGCTTGGACAAACTGCTGTCACTGTAATTCCACAAGGCTTCAGTTCTGCATCAAGAGCACGCGAATAGCTGCGTTCAAAGGCTTTTGTGGCGGCATATAAATTGATATAGGGCACAGGCTGAAACGCAGAGGCGGAAGAAAGATTAAGTATCTTTGCACCTTTTTCCATAAACGGAATACAAATGTTGATAAGGGCAGCCGGAGCCTTACAATTTAAGTCGATCATCTGCTCTATTTCTGAGAATGATAACTCCTTTGAGGGTGCCATTCTTGCGATTCCGGCATTATTTACTAACCAGGATACAGACACTTTTTGCATTTTTAATAAATCTGAAAAAGATAACAAATCCGCAGTTTTTGTCAAATCTTTACATATAGGCACAATTTTCTCGCCGAATTCATTTTTCAGCGCAAGAAGCCGCTGCTCGTTTCTTCCGACTATCCAAATTTCATCAAGAATTTCCTTTGTCAGTTCCCGAACAAATACCTGTCCTATACCGCCGGAAGCCCCCGTTACAATCGCAATTTTTTTCATATAAACCGCCTCTCCTATTCATCTTTCAGCAAAACACGCGCCAGATCTTTATCTGAAATCATTTCGTACTTTGTTGTAAATAACTTTTTGAGTGCATAAAGATAAACAACGCCCCAGTAGTAATCTGCTAATTTCATAGGCAGTCCCTCTACGATACTTCCCTCTTCCTGCCCCTGCATAATTATCTTTTCCGTAATCTGATACAATTCTGATTGATAAGTTGTTTCTGCCGAAGCAAAGTCTTTCTGCTCAAACATCATCTGCGTATTTAACGCAACCTTTGCCGCATAAACATCATCTTGGATTAGTTTTGTCATAATACTATTTGAGAGTTTTTGTATCTTTTTTTTTGCAGATATGGGTAAACTCATAAGTATTTTCAATTCATTAACATCTTTACTGCTATTTGTTAAAGCAAATATTTCGTTAAACAGCTCTTCTTTTGATTTGAAATAAATATAAAGCGTGCCCTGCCCAATCCCGATATGTTTTGCTAAATCACTTATCTTTGTCCCGGCAAAACCGTTTTGGGCGAAATAAAGCATGGAATCGTTCAATATTTTAGAACGAGTTTCTTCACGAATCTCTTGACATCGTTCGTGTGATTTTGGCATAGTGTTCCTCCTGATATTTATGAATGAATATTTATTCATTATAATTGTACTTTTTGCACTTGTCAATTGCTTTGTTTAGTCTTTCACCTATTTTTCATCTTTTCAAAACATAGTACTGAATGATTATGAAAGCATCTATAAACTCCCAATTTATGATAGACATCATCCCTATGAGAAATTTATCCAGAAGTCAACCTTGACAAACATACCATACCCGGGATTACAATATGACTTATGGAACATTAAAGGAATATAACTACGACAAAAAAGAATGAAAGATGAACAACTTCTGGACAAATTTATTAAGGAGTTTGAACTATGTATTTTTTGATGAATAAAAATACTATTGTTGCGACCTATGATGTTGAGCATACCGAATTTTCTGACAGCGGTTTTCTTGAACAAAAACAGATCTTCGGTAAATTGCCGTTAGGATTCAAGGACATCAATGCATGGATAGACGGAAGAAAATCTTCTAAGCACAATAATCATTTGCAGGCTATTACGAATCAGTTGGGGTGCAATACCAATGAAGGTTTTGTTCAAGTCACCCACGCTGCCACTATAAATGATACTTTTTGGATTAAGTCCGATTGGGAGAAAGTATCATGGGAACATATTTCTTTATATCAAAAACAGTTTACGGAAACAATATCAAAACTTGCATTTGAGGGAGTTGGATTAAATGATGTTGTCTTTTCATTAACTTCTCCTGAACTTACTTGTGACGGTTCTTTCAGAAAATGTTTCAGGAAAGAGTCTGAAAAAGGAGAATTTAACTCTGATATTTTCCTTTACAAAAGAGGGGGAGATTTGGGAGCGGGACTTGAACCTTATTGTGAACAAATGGCTTCTGAAATTGCACGAATTATAAGTCCGAACAATGTGGTGAATTATGCTTTAGTGAAACTGTATGACAGGACTGCTACAAGATGCAATCTCTTTACAAATGAAAAATATGGATATGCTTCATTTTCCAAAATTACCGATGTGAGAAGAAGTGATTTGAAGGGAGTTTTTGACTATTTTGCAAATTTAGGCTCAGAGCAGGAATTTAGAGAAATGCTTGTCATTGACTCTCTTTGTTTTAATCAGGACAGGCATTCAGGAAACTTCGGGGTTTTTTTCGATAATGACACTCTTGAAATTGTCAAAATGTCTCCTGTTTTTGATCTGAACATTTCGTTGCTGCCTTATGTCCTGGAAGAAGATCTTTTTAATATTGGTGATAAGCTGTTTGAATACGCGCCTAAATTGGGAGAAGATTTTACCCGAATAGGTCAAATGGGTATGAATACTGTTTTACGGGACAGAGTAAAAGACATGAAAGATTTTTCATTTACATTTCGAGGTGATGATGTATTTACACCAGAGAGAGTAAATGTTATCGAGAATATTGTCAGAAGACAAGCAGAAGCAATTCTCTCAAATGATAAGTTATATACAAAAGATGTTTTCTTCTCTGTGCGGTGCTGATAAGCAATGTTGCATATTACTCGTCGACTTTGTCAATGATAATGACAAGTTTCCCGTCCTCATCTGCTATCCTGCCGATCAGCGCTTCCTTCTCCAGCCACTTCAGCTCACTGCTGTCCGTTACGATTTTCGGTCTGGT
>CAZKAO010000075.1:0-16231 GCA_964550745.1 uncultured Acetatifactor sp. | reverse complement strand
AGACAGGCTGCTCTCCCGGCAGAGCATGACGCTGTAAAAATTCTGTATACATACTACCTCCATCGGCCCGCTGAAACCGGGCCTATTTTCTCAAAAGCTCCAGATTTTTCTCGATCAGTCCACATCTCTGCGCCACACATTCCACGCTGCGCAGGGGATCTTCCGGCGTGTTGAACACATAGTCTGTCAGCTTGTCAATAGTGGTGGTGGCCACATGCATACGGGTATCGCTGGAGGCATAGTAGATATAGACATCCCCATTCTCCATAGCGATAGCGCCGTTGGTAAACACCACGTTGGACACATCGCCCACACGCTCCGGACCTCTGGGACCGATCAGCAGACCTGAAGGCTCTGCAATCACCCTGGCAGGATCATCCAATGCCGTGGCAAAGGCATAGATGACATAGCGCAGCCCTGCCGCCGTGTTGCGCACCCCGTGGGCTATGTGAATCCAGCCGCGGTCCGTCTTGATTGGCACAGCGCCGGCGCCGTTTTTCACCTCAGTGAGCGTGTGATATTTTCTCTTGCTGGTGATAATCTCCTCATCAATCACCGCATTGGTAATATCCTCGCACAGGCCAAAACCGATGCCACCGCCGGAGCCTGTGTCAATAAAATCATCCATGGGTCTGGTGTAGAAAGCATATTTTCCATTCACAAACTCCGGATGCAGCACCACATTCCGCTGCTGAGGAGAGTTCAAGGTCTTTAAGTTCGGCAGACGCTCCCAGTCCTTCAGATTTTTGGTGCGCACAATGCCCGCCGCCGCCACTGCTGCAGACAGGTCATTTACCGAGGTATCCTTGCTCTCGGAACAGAATACGCCGTAGATCCAGCCGTCCTCATGTTTGGTCAACCGCATGTCGTACACATTGGTCTCCTCCGGGCAGGTGTCCGGCAGCAGAATGGGATAGTCCCAGAACCGGAAGTTGTCGATACCGTTGTCGCTCTCCGCAACGGCAAAAAAGGATTTTCTGTCGTTGCCCTCCACTCTGGCCACCAGATAGAATTTGCCGTCCAGATAGATGGCGCCGGAGTTCATCACCGCATTGATGCCCAGTCTTTCCATAAAATAGGGATTGGTCTCCTTATTCAGATCAAATCTCCAGTGTATCGGGGCATGTTCCCTGGTCAGCACCGGATATTTGTACCGCTCGTACAAGCCATTGTAAAAATCTGTGTCCACCTCGTTTTTTCTGTTAAGCAGCTTCTCCTGCTCCGCCGCCAGGTCATAGTATTTCTCATGTACAACTGCCATAATTTGTCTCCGCCTTTCTTAAATTATAAGTTACGCCTCTGCCCGTTTCATGATCTCCATACACATGCGCCCATTGTGGTAGGGGCACTTCCAGGGCTCCACGATAGGCTTGCCCTGATCCGGTCTGCCGCTTTCATCGGTACGCCAGTACCACTCAGATCCCTCTCTGGAATCAACCACATACTCCCTGATAAAGTGCCAGATATCCTCTGCCGCCTCACGGAAATACTCCTTCTGCGGTGCCTTCTGCCAGGCATTGTAAAAGCCTACCACGCTCTCCGCCTGCACCCACCAAATCCGCCATTCGTCATTCACGCCCCGCTCGCACTCATTTCTCAGGGAGTGGCTGCTGTAGGCCGTCTCATACACATTCTGCTCCAGGTCGGCGGTGATGGGAGCCATCTTCTTTGCATAGGCCGGATCGCCCAGCACCTCTACCCCTCTGTCCACCAGCCATGCGGTCTCGATATCGTGACCATAGGAGTGCAGATCAATCAGACTGTTCATATCGTTATCAAAGAACACCTCCTGACGGTGCAGTGTGGGATTGTATATCTTATCGGCGATCAAGTCCATCATCCAGCGCAGCTTTGCGGCCGCCGTCCCATTACCGGACACCCTCAGCAGCTCTGTATAAGCCTCAAACACATGCAGCAGCGTGTTCATGGTGCGATCCGCCATGACGCCGTTCTCCGACAGCTTGTCATTGTCTGTCGGCTGGAAATTGACATCCAGCGCCTCCTTGTAGCCATGCTCGTCAAAGCATCTGGTTTCAATCACCTCCTGCAGCTCCCTGGCCATTGTCAGGGCCTCCTCATTGCCGGACGCCGCATAATAGCTGGACAGAGCATAGATGGCAAAAGCCTGATTGTAGGTGTGCTTGGTGGTATCCTCCGGCTGTCCGTCATAAGTCACGGACCAGTAGACGCCTCCCCTCTCCCTGTCCAGGCAGTGTTCCTTCATAAAAGCATAGGCATGATCCGCATACTCCTTCAACTGCTGATCCTGCAGAGCCATCCACGCATTGGAAAAAAACCACAGAATCCGGCTGTTCAGAATACACCCCTTAACCGCTTTCCGGTCTACCTTCAATTCTGTGTCCACCCAGCCGTAAAATCCGCCATACTCCTCATCCTTCAGATTCTTCCAGAAAGGCAGCAGTTTGTTCACCAGATGCTCTCTCATTTCATTTACCATATTCATTTTCTTCATCCCTCTCCTTAATTTAAGCTCGGTTAGTGCTTAAGTTCCGTAACTGCCTATTTATTCAATCGCCTTACACTGTCCCTGATCACGATTTCCCCTTCAATAATCTGCATGCTGCTATAACTGTTGTCACCGTCAATCCTGCGCACCAGCAGATCAATGCCCGTCTCTGCCATTCTGGTCATATTCACGGAATAAGTGGTGATGGGTACATCACACAGACCGGGAAACAACCAGTCGTCATATCCTACCAGAGATACATCCTCCGGCACCCGGTAGCCTGCCTCCCGAAGACTCCTGACCACCCTGCTGGCGGTCAGATCACTGTTGCACACAAAAGCTGTCGGCAATTCCTTGGGCAGGGCGACCGTATCAAAGCAGCATATACTGTTGTCCTCACGGTCTCTCAGCACCCAGTCTTTTCGAACCTCTGCCCCATGCTCCATCAGTGACTTCAGATATCCCAGATACCTGTCCATAATGCTTTCTGTAGCCCGTATGTTTCCCACAAAGCCGATCCTTCTGTGCCCCATCTGGAACAGATAGTTGGTCATGTAATAAGCGCCGTAAAAACTGTTGCTGATCACGCAGTCCTCCTGCAGCTGCTTATTGTAAAAGTCCATGTAAACTACAGGCACCCTGCATTTTTTCTTCAGCATCTGCAGATATTTGGTCTGGATGCTTCCCAGAATGATCAGCCCGTCAATCCGGTCTCCCTGTACCAGCTTGGGCTCCTCCAATTCTTTCTCGCGGGCGCTGTCCAACATTTCCAGAATCACATAGCAGTTCTCCTGTCCGGCACAGGTGATAATTTTCTGGTAGAATTCCCAGTAAAAGGTGGCGTATCTTTCCGCATATATCTCACTCATGATAACGCCGATATTATAGCTGCGTTTTGTCTCCTGCCTGGCACTTGCCGGCGCCTTATAACCCATCTCCTCTGCCAGCGCCTTGATCCGCCCTCGCATCTCTTCACTGACACCTTTCTGATCCGCCAGTGCCTTGGACACTGTCACAGTGCTGACGCCCAGCCGCTGGGCTATATCCGACATTCTTACACCCTTTGCCATTCCTCCATCCGCCCTCTCTTGTCTGCCCTTTCAGGTCATCTGTTCATTGCCGCTTAAGCCAGATCAACTTCGCCCGGAAGTCTCCCCACAGACGTTCCAGAATCATGCCGCCGCTCTGCAGCAGCTGCCCGCTGTAAACCTCTCCCGTATCCTTTACAATCTCCTCCGCAGAGGCCCCCTGCATATCTACCTCATACACACGATAATCCGCTTTTTCATCCAGTCCCTGCAGCCGCAGAATCCGGCTGTGCTGATTGGCTTCCCCAAGCACCTGCACATAGGATACCAGGCTTTCTGCGCGGTTCTTGCTGACCACCTGATAGCAATCATACAGATGATTGTCCCCATAGGAAGCTATGCGATAGTAATCGCCCTCTCTCACCAGATCGTTGAACTTATGATACATGGCAGTCTGTCTGCCCACCATCTGTTTGTCTTCCTCACTTAGCGCAGTGATATCCAACTCATATCCAAAAGTTCCCGCCAACGCCACATACCCCCTGGTCTCAAAGGGAGTATTGCGGCCCACAGTATGATTGGGACACACACTTACATGAGCGCCCATGGCCGACAGCGGATATACCAAAGCCGTCCCTTCCTGAATCGCCAGCCTCTCAATGGCATCCGTATCATCTGAACACCATATCTGGGGACTGTAGTACAGCATACCCGGATCAAAGCGGGCTCCGCCGCCGGAACAATTCTCCAAAAGAAGCTCTGGAAACTCTGCCAGCAGCCGCTCCTGCATATCATACATGCCCAGCACATAGCGGTGATACAGCTCTCCCTGGCGATCCGCCTCCAGTGCGGCGCTGCCCAGATCGCTCAGCGGCCGATTCATATCCCACTTCACATACCTGATATTTGCACTGTGAAGTACCATAAACATCTGCTCCAGAATACAATCACGCACCTCCCGGCGGCTGATGTCCAGTACATACTGGTTGCGAGCCAATCCAGGAGTGCGTCCGGGTATCGCAATGGCCCAGTCCGGATGCTCCCGATAGAGCTTCGACTCCGGAGAGATCATCTCCGGCTCAAACCAGATACCGAACTCCATCCCCAGGGCATTCACACCATCCACCAGCTTTTTCAGGCCGCCTTTCAGCTTCTCCTCGTTGACCTGCCAGTCTCCCAACGCCCGGTTGTCGTCGTAGCGGTTGCCAAACCAGCCGTCGTCCATAACCAGCATCTCAATCCCCAGTCCCGCTGCCTCTCTGGCAATATTCAGCAGCTTCTTTTCATCAAAGTCAAAATATGTGGCCTCCCAGTTGTTGATCAGTATCGGACGCTTTTTCTCCCGATAAGGGCTGCGGATCAGATGCTTTCTGTACAGATCATGATAGGTGCGGCTCATACCCCCCAACCCCTCACCAGAGTATACCAACACCGCCTCCGGGGTCTGGAAACTCTCTCCGGGAGCTAATTTCCAACTAAAATCTTCGGGTTCAATCCCAACAGTTACTCTGACACTGGCAAACTGATTCATCTCCGCCTGCATCCGAAAATTGCCTGAGTAGACAAAGCTAAAGCCATATACATCCCCTCTGGTCTGCGTTGCCGTGTGTTCCAGAACCGCCAGGAACGGATGCTCCTGATGCCCCGGCTCTCCCCGCAGACTGGACACAGCGTGTTTGCCATGGCTCACCCTGCGGCGGTCCATATGACGCTCTCTTGCCCAAGAGCCATGCAGGGTAATCATATCAAAATCCCGGTTATCCATATCCAGGCAGGCGCTCATAGCCTTCTCCAGGAAAATCGGCTGATCACTGTCATTGTAAATGCGCACGCTTCTGGCGATGGCGTCCGTATCCTCGAATACACTGTAGAGAAGTACTGCTCGAAGACCCAGAACAGAGTCCCTGCAGGTAATCGCCAGCGTAGTCACCTCACTCTCGCTGCCAAAAGTTGCGGGAAGGCCCTCAAGTCCGCCTTTTCCCCGACTGATCTCATGGGACTCATAAGTCAGCAGCACAGCGCTGTGCCCCGCCGCGCTCCGAACCCGTATACTGCTCTCCCGATAGTCCCCCACACCGTGGGCCGAGTACTCTGCGGGAAAACAGTCCAGAAAGGAAAGTCTGTCACGGGCATTGGTCTGAGGAGTCATAGGATTCTCATAGATACGCATCAGAGCAGATATACCCCTGACATTGTCAATCCTCCTGCCGTAATAGGCATGACCCAGAAAGCCCTCCTCGTCAATAATGCCGATACAATATGTTGTGTTTGGAGTATCCAGCTTGAACAGCTTCTCCTCTGATATGTAAGTAATGCCCATGATTATACCTTCCCTCCGCTTACTTTTTAAGTTAATTTAATCTCTGGATTAGTTTATTGTTAGTTAGATTTTAGCAAATTTTTTATAGGAATACAATGGGAAATTTAATGATTTTGCCGTTTCGTGGAGTTTACCAAAATAGAAGAGAATAACTTGGTAAAGATTACTGAAATAATTGTTGACATTCTCTGAGGCCTATGATATTCTCAATCCATGAGTTATCTATGAATCTTGTATTCTTTACAGTTCAGGCAGTTTCTGCCAATGACTCAGACGTTACTATATTGACAGGCGGAAGCATTTTTTATCAAAGGAGGGTATTATAATGCTTGAGCGAGAAGATTTTGATATTTTAAGAGACATGATGGCATCTGTAGTCAAAGAAAATCTGACTACAATGAACGTTGCAACTTCTGAAGATTTATCTGCAATGGAAGACAGGTTCGATGTCAAGCTGGCAGGTTTGGAAAACAAATTTGATAAGAGGTTGTCGAACATGGAAAACAGATTCGATAACAAGCTGGCTAATTTGGATAACAGATTCGATGAAAAGCTGACTAATTTGGAGACTTCCAATGCGGAAAATCTTGCTGCCATGGAAAGCAGATTCGATGTCAAGCTGGCTAATTTAGAGGCTTCCAATACGGAAAATCTTGCTGCCATGGAAGACCGATTTGATGTCAAGCTGACTAATTTGGAGGCTTCCAATGCGGGAAATCTTGCTGCCATGGAAGACAGATTCGATGTCAAGCTGGCTAATTTGGAGGCTTCCAATGCGGAAAATCTTGCCGCCATGGAAGACCGTTTCGATGTCAAGCTGACTAATTTAGAGGCTTCCAATGCGGAAAATCTTGCTGCCATGGAAGACCGTTTCGATATAAAGTTAGCTAAAATGGAAACTTCCAATGCAGAAAATTTTACTGCATTAGATAGCAGAATCACAGAAAATCTGGGTATAATGAAAGCTATGAATGATGAGAATTTAGCTACCATGAAGGCCATGAATACTGGGAATTTAGCCACTATGAAGGCCATGAACGCTGAAAATATGTCAATAATGGAAAAACTTCTTGATGATAAACTGCTAAAGTCAGAAGGCCTTATTTTAGATGAATTAGAGAGAACACGGAATATTTTGGAGAGACAAATCCAAAAGCTGCAGCAAAATGTTGATGAGTTGAATCAATACTATAGAATCACAAAACTTGAGGACAGCAATGTGAATCTGCTGATGGAAATGAATGAAGATCTATCTAGGAGGGTGGAGGCGCTGGAGTCCAGAAGCGCATAGGCAAATTTACTTCCTGACTGCGCGAACCGCCACATAGGAATTCATATACCGGTCAAATAACCCGGCTCCGTCTCCATCTCCAAAAATATCCATGATTTCCATCCAGCTTTTTCAGCCTACCGATCATCTATTCTGTCTGGGTACTGCTGGATAGCTAAATTTGCCACCGGATGGAATATCATGTCAAAAACATGGCCAGCAAACGGAAGGGGGTATGACATATCCGCCTTTACAACGGCAATGTCATACCCTTCACGCCCTGAATTATGCATTTTTCTGCGCCTGATAATTTTCATAATTACCAATGTATGTGATTGCTTTTCCACCTGTAATCTCAATGATCTTGCCTGCAAACTTATCAATGAAAAAGCGATCATGAGAAACGACCAGCAATGTTCCGTTAAAATTCTCGATTGCTTCTTCCAAGGCTTCCCTGGTTGGTATATCGATATGATTTGTCGGCTCATCGAAGATTAAAGTATTCATCGACTGCTGCAGTAAAACCGCAAGCCGCAGTCGGATTCTTTCCCCACCCGATAAGCTTCCAACACTTTTTATAACATTCTCTTTATCAAAGTGAAAATGGAAAAGAACAGAACGTGCCTTTTCTTCGCCAATGCCAACTTCATGCTGGAAATAATCCAATACCTGCTGCCTGTCGTCCCTAAAATTGATGATTTGAGGAAGATAACCTGTTTGAATCCCCGGCGAAATCACAATATCTCCATTATAAGGCAAATCCTGTTCCCCTAAAATGGTTTTTAGAATCGATGTTTTCCCACTGCCGTTATTACCAATAATAAAAACACGTTCACCCACGCCGACATAAAAGCTGGCGTCGTCAACAATTGTTCGATCGTTACCCATGGAAATCCTGAGATGACTGACTTCTATGGCACGTTTGCCGCCCTTGCTCCGCTCATCAAAATCCATGTTAAGACGGCTCGCCTTATAGGGCCTTTTTAGAGCCATCTTTTCTTTCTCCCGTTCAATACGGGCAAACATGACCCCGGCTTTCCTTGTCATAGCCTTACTGTTTGTTGCCATCCCGGCTTGTGCCATACGAGTGGCTCTGTCTTCCAAACGCTTGAAATATGCCTGCTGCTCCACCCAGTTTTCCATCAGTTGATTATAACGTCGTTCTTTTTCGATCAAATATCCTGAATAATTTGTGTTATAAACCGTCGCTTCTCCATTGTCGATCTCCAAAAGCTTGCTACTTACATTATCCAGAAATCTTCGATCGTGAGACACAATCACAACCGAACCTTTAAACGTCTTTATATAATTTTCCAACCACTCAATTCTTTTGACATCAAGATGATTTGTCGGCTCATCCAATAAAAACAGATCCGGCTTCCGAAGCAGACCTTTGGCCAGATGAACCAGTGTTTTTTCTCCTCCGCTCAGGCTGTTATAATTCTGATGACGCATCTCCTCACGAATCAACAGGCCGCTGCAAACCATATTGATTTCAGTATCAATTTCATATCCTCCGCCGTCTTGAAATCTTTGCTGCAGCATACTGACCCGATTCGTCATACGAGTATAATCCTCAGGGGATGATACCGTCGCCATTTTTTCATAGACACGATTTATCTCATTTTCTATCTTAAGTAATTCAGTAAAGCTATCCCTTAAAATATCTTCAACAATCCGATCATCCTTTTGATCCGGTGAAGTCTGGTCCAGATAAGCCACTCGCGCATCTTTCTTAATGCTGATGGTCCCACCATCGCACTTTTCGATTTGTGCAATCATCTTCAAAAGAGTTGATTTGCCGCCTCCATTAGGTCCTATGATAGAAATTCTTTCTCCTTCATTTAATGAAAAGGACAACTCTTCAAATATTGGCCCATAACCAAAATTTTTACTTACCTTGTTAATATCCAGGATTAACATTTTCCCTCCCAATATTATGTTCTGTCATATCTGCCATTGGACTTGTATTTCAATTTGTATCAGATCAATCCAATACTATAGAATCGCAAAGAGTCAAATCCCTTAGAGGATGAAAGGGCAGAATATTTTCGATATAACAATTTGCCGCCGGATGGAATATCCACAACTGTCACCTTTGCGCCATACGCTGCAAACACCGGACATTGTTGGCCTCCGCCGCATGCCAGGCCCGGAATCTCCAGACCCTTCAGCGGCGGAAACCACTCTCTTATTTCTCTCCGCTGCTCATCCGCAACTGAGCATTCACCAGACCATAGTAGATGCCCTGTTTTTCCAGCAGCTCGTTATGCGTGCCGATCTCGGCAATGCCGTGCTTATCGATGACCACCAGACGGTCCGCATCCCGCAGAGTGGACAGGCGATGGGCGATGGCGAAGGTGGTTCTCCCCTTCACCAGGCGGTTTAATGCCTGTTGGATCAGGAACTCGCTCTCCGTATCCAGCGCCGAAGTGGCCTCATCCAGAATCAATATCCGGGGATTGTTCAGAATCGCCCTGGCGATGGCAATACGCTGTCTCTCACCGCCTGAGAGATTGTAGCCATGCTCGCCAACATAAGTGTTGTAGCCGTCCGGGGTCTTGCAGATAAAGTCATGGGCATTGGCCGCTCTGGCCGCCATGATGACTTCCTCCAGAGTAGCGTCCTGCTTGGCAAAACGAATATTTGCCAGGATCGTGCCGGAAAACAGGAAAGTCTCCTGCAGCACCACACCGATCTGGGAATGCAGGCATTCCATCTGCACATCCCGCAGATCACAGCCATCCAGAGTAATCCTGCCCTGGTCCACATCATAGAGCCGCATGATCAGGTTGATCAGTGTGGACTTACCCGTGCCAGAAGCACCTACCAGGCCGATCATCTCTCCCGGATTTACCTCAAAGGAGATATGCTCCAGCACCGGCTCATAGGTCTGATAGCCAAAGGACACATCCTCAAAGGTAAATGCGCCCTGTATGGGAAATGCCTTGCTTTCCGGCTTATCCGCCAGCATAGGCTCCTCGTCCAGCACATCGTAGATACGATTCAGGCTGGTCAGCATCTGCATCACCGCTCTGGGCAAATGAGTCATCCAGCTCAAGGGTCCGAACAGATAGCCGCTGTAGGTCACGAACTGCACCAGCTGTCCCACAGTCATACTGCCATCCAACACCTGGATGCCGCCGAAATAGATGGCGATATAGGTGCCCACTCCCAGCAAAAAAGTCATTATAGGAAAGAATATAGCCCAGAAACTCTCATTCTTTTTCTGTATGGTGGCAAAAGCCACTGTTTTCTCCGTAAATCTGGCACTCTCCCGCTCCTCCTTACCAAAGGACTTGACAATGCGCATACCGGAGAGAATGTCCTGCAGATTGCTGCTCAGATCATCCGCCCGCAGCCACTGCTTGTGGAATATTGTGTGGATGTGATGCCAGAATATCCGTATAAACACCACCACTGCCGCCACAAAGACCAGGGAGAGCAGGGTCATTTTCCAGCTGATAATCAGCATCATAACCAGCGATACCATCATGGTCACCAAGGTAGAAAGCATATCCCCGAATACCTCTTCCATAAATGTACGGATCTGCTTGGTGTCCCGGGATACCCGGTTCATCAGTTCGCCTGGCTTGCGGTTGTTGATAAAGGACAGGGACAGCACCTGGATCTTGTAGTACAGCTTGGCCCGCAGGCTCATGCTCAGGGAAGCCCCCAGCTTGACACAGAGCCAGTAGCGGTACAGCCAACAGACCATCCCACCCACGGTCAGCACAAAAGTCAGGCCGATAAAGAGCCACAGATCAGTCATGGTACCCTGGCCGCTTGCCAGAACGTTATCTATAAAATACCTCTGTACCATGGGGTTAAACATATTGATTCCTGCCAGCAATATCAGCAGCAGAGAGATCAGCACCAGCCCGCCGACAAATTCCCCGCACAGGGCCATAAATTTTTTCAGGACCTCCGATTTCCCATCGCAGTACATGCACTTGCTGGTGCCGGGAAGGGCACGGCCGCATTTCTCGCAATATTTTTCGTACTCCCGGCTCTCCACCCGGCTGACCATCTTGAGGTTTTGATTTTCCTGCCTGGCCTGAACCAGGGTCTGCGCGCCCCGGACGGCATAAGCTACCCGGATAATATGGCGCATGGAGAAGCGAGCTATGCATTCCGGCAGGCCCTCCTTGGGGAATACGGTCACAATACCGCAGCCCACCTGATGCTCACATTTGATTTTTTCACAGTCCGCCAGCAGATGCTCAGAGGTTTTTTCGTCCCCCCGAAGAGTCATCAGACGATCCTCGGTGACGACAATCCAGGTCTGGTCCGTGTAGCTGGTCTGGACACTGTGTCCCCCGTTGTCAAAAACCAGATCCACAGGGACACAGTACCAGATCGTCTCGCCGTCACGGAGAGACAGGGCCTGCTGTTGGGACTCCTTTAGTGTGTATAATAGTTTCATAAATCGTTGCTCCTTATAAGTTTGGTTCAAGCCAGAATGAATCGGGCCTGCAGGGAGTCTATGGATATTCCCATTCGGACACGTTCTCGCTTCATTTCGGGCGTAGCGGACACATAAGGCAGCAAAGTACGCTGCCTAAGTGCCGACGCCCTCAAAGAGTCCTCATCAGGAATATCCATAGACTCCCTGCGGTTTGGCACTCGAACCATGTGAATTTTTGATTGTTCTAAAATCAATTAATACATCATATAACTGTCTTTTCGGATATGAACTTTAATCAATCTCCCCGATTAACGGGAATTCGATTAGACGTCATCATTATACAAAAATCATTAGTTCTTTATTGCCCGCACCATAAAATGCAATTCTGTAATATCATCCATTTGACATTCAACGTATCCGTTGATAAGAAACCCACATTCAATTAGGCCACCTAGATATTCTTCCATTGTGTGACCATACTCAATCCAATCTGAGTCATCAAAATCCTTAGAACAGAAAGGCATTCTATGTACAGCCTTGTAATATCCACCATTTTCATCATCAATATAGTCGCATACATAATTGATTGGATTGGGAGCCATCATGATAAAGACACCTCCTTTATTTAGCACACGATAACATTCCCTGAACACGACACTCAATTCTGGAATGTACATTAACGAAGGCGGATTTATAATGTAATCAAAATAGCAGTCGTTAAACATTGATAAGTCACACATATTGCCTTTTACTATTTCAATAGGTAACTTTTCATTCCTGGCAATTTCCCTATCCTTATCCAACATTTTGTTTGAAATATCAATGACTGTAACTTCTGCACCGGCACATGCAAGCAACGGTGCCTGTAAACCGCCGGCACCTGCTAAACAAAGAACCTTTTTCCCTTTGATATCCTTTAACCACTCTTTGGGAACGTCCCTGTCAAAGAACTGTAATTCCAGTTTTCCTGCTCTCGCAGCCTGAAGTTGTTCTTTTGAGGCACACGCAGCCCAATCTACACTATTCGCAACAAGATTGTCTATATTTTTTTCCACTTGTTCAAAAATATTATTCATATTTGCATTATCGTCCCCTCAACTCAACTTGTATTTTTCTTTCCGCCTTCTTGACCTTCGAGCCAGAGACACCCCTCTCTAAAAGAGCCCGGCCAATTCCGCTTTATAGAAATAAACATACTCCATCTCCAATAAAGACATAGTCTCAAAAAGGATTTAGATAAACAAATCCAGTTTTTTGCGCTCCATCACCGTCAGGGCATACAGGTCGGGCAGCTCGTAGCGGTTGCCGTCAATGTCAGTGATCTGATAGCGGGCTTCGCCCAGCGCCACCACAGCATCGCCTCCCATATGGGTAGTGAAACGACAGCTGCCAAAGTCCGTCAGCACATGCCAGTAAGCATAGCCGTACTCGTCCTTGACCTCCATAACCTTGCGGATTACAGGCATAAAGTAGCGCAGGCGCACCTGCTCCTCTATCATATCCTGCACATCCTTCGGCATCTCCTTCAGCGAGCGGATCATACCGATCTCCTTGGCCTTCTCGTCCGCCTCCCGGATAGAGATATACTCCTGGGGATTCGTCAGGGGAAACGTGAGATAAACACCCACCCGGTCATACTTCTTTTCCCCGAATTCCAGTGCCAGAAATCCTCCTTCCGTGCGTGTAAACACTGCATTTTCCGCTGTCAGCAGACGCATCTGCAGCACTTCCTCAGATTCCTTTTTCAAAGCCTCCTCATCAAACTCCTTCAAGTCCAATAAATCCGGCAAAACATTTTCTCTATTGTCTTCCATAATCTATATTTTCCTTTCTTGATTACCTCTATTACCTACAGTCCAAGGCCCAACCGACAATCCCAGTTCAATCCTTACCTCGTGAAGAACATCCCCAAAAGCCATCCAGCTCTTCCCGGTTCAATCCTTATCCCGTGAAGAATATCCCCCCAAGGGGATATTCTTCAGGAGTTGGTTAGTACTTCTTAGGCGATGTATTTTATCGCCTTAGAAGTACTTCCTACTCCAAGCCACGCATCGCCAAAGCCTTGGTCTGCAGCTCGCTCAGCTTATAGAAAGTCCCCTTCATCGCCATCAGCTCCTCATGGGTTCCCGACTCCGTCACCCGGCCGTCATCCAGCACGATCAGGTGTGTGGCATTGCGCAGGGTGGACAGGCGGTGAGCGATGGACAGCACCGTTCTGCCCTTTTCCAACTGCTCCAGAGATTTCTGGATCGCCAGCTCCGTCTCCGTATCCACCGCCGATGTGGCCTCGTCCAGGATCAAGATCTTGGGATCTGCCAGAATGGCTCTGGCGATGGAAATCCGCTGCTTCTCTCCGCCGGACAGCGACCGGTTGGAGGAGCCCAGGATCGTGTCATACCCCTGGGGCATCTTGCAGATAAAGTCATGAGCGCTGGCCTGGATCGCCGCCTGGATGATTTCCTCCCGGGTGGCATCCGGCCTGGCATAGGCGATATTCTCCGCCACCGTGCCCATGAAAATATAGGTCTCCTGAGATACCATGGACACATTCTGGCGCAGCTCCTTGAAGCCGTACTGCTTTACATTGACGCCGTCCACCAGCACCTCCCCCTCCTCCGTGTCATACAGACGGGAGATCAGGTTCACCAGCGTGGACTTTCCGGCGCCGGAACGGCCCACAATCCCCAGCACTTCCCCGGCCTCCACATGGAAACTCACATCTTTCAAAATGGGCTTGTTGGGCTCGTAGCCAAAGGTCACATGCTCCAGAGTAATCTCACCGCGCATCCGCTGGGGCCTTATAGGATTCGGAACCTCCTTGACCTCCGGCACAGCGTCCACAATCTCAAAAAGCCTTTGGGCCGAGTTCATGGCATTGGTGTACCAGCGGATAATCCTGGACATAAACTCCAGCGGCCACTTCAGCTGGCCCACATAACCGCTGAATGTAATCAGCAGCCCCAGTTCCATATTGGAACCGCTGATAATCAGCGCACCGCCAATCGCCCATACCAGAAATGTCAACATATCCTCCACAAAAATGTACAGTGCGGAGAATTTACAATCATATCTGGAAACATCCAGTTCCGCATCCCGCACCTTGCTGTTGTTCTTGCTGAAGCGGGTCATCTCCTGCTCTTCCTGACCGAATGCCTTGACCACACGGGCCCCAGTAAAATTCTCGTTCATCTGGCCGTTGAGCCTGCGGTTGGCCCGGTGGCGCTTGCCGTAGTAATGCCACAGTCTGGGCATCAGCAGATAACTGATGAAAAACAGGATGGGCATCAGCACCACGGAGGCCAGCGCCAGCAAGGGATTTAAGATAAACATGATGATGCAGGTGGCAACAATCGTCCCCACATTGATAAAAAAGTAGGGGATACCATCAATAAAAAAGCTGGAAATCTCCTCCGCATCATCGGACACACGGGTCATCAGGCCGCCGGTCTGCCTCCTGGTAAAGAAGCTGATGGACAGCTTTCCCATGGAATGAAACACCTGGCTCTTTAACTTTGCCACCACCTCCGGGGCAATGTGGGCCGTCAGAACGCCCTGCAGGATACCCAATCCCTGGAGCAGTACCTTAGTGCCAATCATCACCACCACCAGAATCCCCAGCGCCAGCACAAAACGCCCTGCAGGCAGATGCAGCATCGCCAGGAACTCCTCATCCTTCTCCAGCACCTTGTCATACAGCACCGTGCCGCTGAGATAGGGCCACACCAGATTCAGTCCTGCCGTGGCCAGGTAACAGAACACCATGATAACCAGCCTGAATCTGTAAGGCTTGAAATATGCTATCACTCTTAGCAGGATCGATCCCTTATCCATACATTTGGGACAGACCTTGCGCTCCTGATCCGGGTAGATCATGCCGCACTTGGGACAGCACTCCTTTCCCCTTTTCACATCCAGGTCCTCCTGGGTGATCTCCTCTTCCTTTTTCATTTTCTCCAGCAGGCGGCCAATCCGCATAAAGGCTTCCATCCTGGTGTTGGAAAACTGGCACAGATATCTGTCCACGCCGCCGATGCGCCCCATCAGGATGCCGGTGCTGACCTGCCGGATCACCTCCAGTTTCTCCACCTCTGCCAGGTCGTACAGCATCACTGCCGGCTCTTCCATGCGCTTTTCCTGCTCCAGAGACCAGCTGTTATAGCCGCCCAGCCGATACTCCTGCTTTTCCATATAGGGATATCTGGCTACGATCAGCTTTTCCTTTGTAAGCGCTACGATGGAGTCCGCAAACCGCTGCTCCTCGTCCAAGTCTCCCGTAGCTGCAAATATCACATCTTTTTTGTCAATGCCATACTTCTGTATGACACTCGTAAAACTTCCCGGTAAATTCATTTCTTCCTCCGATTACTCTCCATTTCCTATAACCTATCTCTCCCGAACGCACCAATAGACACAGAAAAGGACATAACCTACAAATGTATGTCATGCCCTTAGTTTATCTATATATGCCATGCTTGCGCATGTATGCACTGCCAAGACCCATCAGCCCGGCGTCACAGCATACCCTCGGGAGACAATACCATTTAAATCATTTTTGACTCGCTTTACATTAAGTACCAAATTCAACATCTTGATTGCCTCCTTTCTTTTATTTTTAAGCTACATTTAGTACTATATACGCTTTTTTATTATCTGTCAACTACTTTTTTGGGTTTTACATAACCCCCTGAAATGAAATTTTAAATTCCACTACCTCAAACTACAGTAGCATTTAGTTCCG
>CAZKAO010000074.1:0-16789 GCA_964550745.1 uncultured Acetatifactor sp. | reverse complement strand
GCTTCACGGAGGGGTATTATTACAAGCCCCGTGTGGACATGGAGGTGCTGCAGAAGTACCACGAGGGTATTATCGCCCTGTCCGCCTGTCTGGCCGGAGAGGTGCAGCGCAATATCTCCAAGGGGCTTCTGGACGAGGCCCGGAAGAGCGCTTTGAAATATGAGGCATGCTTTGGCAAGGGCAACTATTTTCTGGAGATGCAGGATCACGGTATTCCTGAGCAGAGACGGGTCAATATGGAACTGATGAGCATGAGCCGGGAACTGCAGATCCCCCTTGTGGTCACCAACGATGTACACTATACCTACGAGACCGACGTGGAGGCCCACGATATCCTGCTGTGCCTGCAGACGGGCAAAAAGCTGGCGGACGAGGACCGCATGCGCTACGAGGGCGGCCAGTACTATGTCAAGAGCGAGGAGGAGATGAAAGGTCTGTTCTCTTATGCATGGGAGGCAGTGGAGAACACCCAGCGTATTGCGGACAGGTGTCATGTGGAGATCGAGTTCGGTGTCCGCAAGCTCCCCCACTACGAGGTGCCGGAGGGCTATGACTCCTGGAGCTATCTGCAAAAGCTCTGTGCCGACGGCCTCAAGGAGCGTTACGGGGACGGTTCCCAGGCAGCGGGGGATACGGGTATGACCCTGCAGGAGCGCCTGGACTATGAACTGGATGTGATTCACAGCATGGGATTTGTGGATTACTTCCTGATTGTATGGGATTTTATTCACTTTGCAAAAAAAAGCGGCATCCCGGTGGGGCCGGGGCGAGGCAGCGCAGCGGGCAGCATTGTATCCTACTGTCTGAAGATCACAGATATCGATCCCATCCGTTACAGCCTGCTGTTTGAACGCTTCCTGAACCCGGAGAGAGTGTCCATGCCGGATATCGACATCGACTTCTGCCCCAACGGAAGACAGGATGTCATAGATTATGTGAGCCAGAAATACGGCCCGGAAAAAGTGGTGCAGATCGTGACCTTCGGCACTCTGGGGGCCAAGGGGGTGATCCGGGACGTGGGCCGGGTCATGGACCTGCCCTACGCCTATGTGGACAGCATCGCCAAGCTGGTGCCGGGAGATCTGAATATTACGCTGGAGCAGGCATTGGAAAAAAGCCCGGACCTGGGAAAACTGTATCGGGATGAGGAACAGGTACACAAGCTGATCGACATGTGCAGGCGCCTGGAGGGCCTGCCCCGCAACACCGGCATGCATGCCGCCGGGGTGGTGATCTGCCCCGAGGCGGCGGATGAGTTCGTGCCCCTGTCCCGAGGCGGCGACGGTTCCATCACCACCCAGTACACCAAAGATCCTCTGGAGGAGCTGGGACTTCTGAAGATGGATTTCCTGGGACTGCGGAACCTGACCGTGATTCGGGATGCGGTGAATTTTGTGGAGCAGACCAGAGGGATCAGGCTGGACATGGAGCATATCGACTTTAATGATCCCAAGGTGCTTTCCTATATCGGCACGGGCCGGACGGAGGGCATATTCCAGTTGGAGAGCGGCGGGATGAAGAGTTTCATGAAAGAACTGCGCCCTCAGAATTTCGAGGATATCGTGGCAGGCATTTCCCTGTACCGTCCCGGCCCAATGGATTTTATTCCCAAGTATATCAAGGGCAAAAACAGCGGCGGCGAAACGAGCTATGCCTGCTCCCAGCTGGAGCCGATCTTAAAGAACACTTACGGCTGTATGGTCTACCAGGAGCAGGTTATGCAGATCGTGCGGGACCTGGGGGGCTATACCATGGGGCGCAGCGACTTGGTGCGCCGTGCCATGAGCAAGAAAAAGCACTCTGTCATGGAGAAAGAGCGGGAGAATTTTGTACACGGCAATGCTCAGGAGGGTGTGCCCGGCTGTCTGTCCAAGGGTATTGACGAAAAGACCGCCAATCAGATTTTTGACGAGATGATGGATTTTGCCAACTATGCTTTCAACAAATCCCATGCGGCCTGCTATGCGGTGGTGACGCTGCAGACGGCGTGGCTGAAATATTACTATCCCGTGGAGTTCATGGCGGCGCTGCTGACCTCGGTTATTGATAATCCCAAGAAGGTGTCCGAGTACATCCTGGCCAGCCGGAGCATGGGGATACAGATTCTGCCGCCTGACATCAATCAGGGAGAATCAGGCTTTTCCGTGTCGGAGGGCAATATCCGCTATGCGCTGACGGCCATCAAGGGGGTGGGGTATCCTGTCATCGAGGCGATCGTGGAGGAGAGGCGGCAGCGGGGACTATATACCAATCTGAAGGATTTTATCACCAGAGTAGCGGACAAGGATGTGAACAAGCGGGCTATCGAGAATTTTATCAAGGCCGGGGCGCTGGATAGCCTGGGGGGAACCCGGAAGCAGTGCATGAGCGTCTATGTGCAGATCCTGGACCATATCGTAAAGGATAAAAAGAACAATCTGGCAGGACAGATGACCCTCTTTGATATCGCTTCTGACGAGGATAAGGAGGCATATGAGGTCCGCATGCCGGATGTGGGCGAGTATCCCAGAGAAATGATGTTTGCTTTTGAGAAGGAAGTGCTGGGCATCTATGTCAGCGGTCATCCTTTGGAGGAATATCAGGAATTGCTACAAAAGCACGCAAACTATCGGAGCAGCGATTTTGCGCTGGACGAGGAGACGGGACAGGTGGCGGTGCCGGACAAGGCTCCGGCGGTGATCGGCGGCATGATTGCCGAGAAAACCATCAAATATACTAAAAATAATCAGGTTATGGCTTTCATCAGCCTGGAGGATCTGGTGGGGAGTGTAGAGGTGGTTGTATTCCCCAGAGATTATGAACAATACTCCTCATTATTGACAGAGGACGCCAAAATCTTTGTCAGGGGAAGGGTTTCTGTGGAGGAGGATAAGGACGCCAAGCTGATCTGTGAGCAGATTGCCAGCTTTGAGGAAGCAGCCAGGGGAGGTGAGCTTTTCCCCAGGCGGGGCGGGCGTTCCTTTGCGGGTGAACAGGGCGCGCGGAGGCAAGGAGCGCTGCAGCAGAGCCGTCCACAGCAAAATCAGGATGCGGGCGGCACTGCCCATGTGCCGGAGGGGGTATGGGTACAGTTTCCCACCGTAGAAGCTTATCAGCAGGCGGAGAGACGGCTTCTGGAAGCCACTGCGGATTCGGACGGCCAGGATCACCTGGTAATCTATATTCAGAATCCCAAATCCTGGAAAGTCTTACCAGACCACCTCAATGTGCAGGCGGACGAGATTTTAAGGCAGCGGCTGTGTGCCATTTTTGGGGAAGAAAATGTGAAAATACGCATAAAAGCTATTGAAAACCGCAGGGAAATGAATTAAAATTATGGTAATAATCGGTATAGACGCGGATTTTTCTATTGTCATGAATAGGAGGAGAGCATTATGGATAAGGGATTGAAGACAATTGGCGTGCTTACCAGCGGCGGGGATGCTCCCGGAATGAATGCAGCCATCCGTGCGGTTGTTCGTACAGCGATTGCGAGAGGCCTGAAGGTTAAGGGAATTAAAAAAGGCTACAACGGCCTGTTAAATGAAGACATTATAGATATGCAGTCCAGGGATGTGTCCGATATCATCCAGAGAGGCGGCACTATCTTAGGCACGGCCCGCTGTATGGAGTTCAAGGATCCGGAGGGACAGCAGAAGGGCGCTGACATCTGTAGAAAGCATGGAATTGACGGCATCGTGGTCATCGGCGGAGACGGTTCCTACAGGGGTGCGGAGAAGCTGGCAAAGCTGGGTGTCAACACAGTGGGACTGCCTGGTACTATTGATCTGGACATCGCATGTACAGATTACACTATCGGTTTTGACACGGCTATTAATACTGCCATGCAGGCCATTGACAAGGTTAAGGACACTTCCTCCTCCCATGAGAGGTGCAGTATTATTGAGGTAATGGGGCGCAATGCCGGATATATTGCCTTGTGGTGCGGCATTGCCAACGGCGCTGAAGATATTTTGCTGCCTGAAAAATATGACTATAACGAGCAGGCCATTATCAATAATATCATATACAACCGTAAGAAGGGAAAGATTCATCACCTGATTATCAATGCGGAGGGCATCGGTCACTCCACTTCCATGGCCAGGCGTATCGAGGCGGCCACCGGTATTGAGACCCGTGCGACCATCCTGGGCTATATGCAGCGGGGCGGCAACCCCACATGTAAGGATCGCTATTATGCATCTATCATGGGTGCCTATGCCGTGGATATTCTGCTGGAGGGCAAGACCAACAGAGTTGTAGGCTATCGTAATGGTAAGTTTACGGACTTTGATATTGAGGAAGCGCTGAATATGCAGAAGAGCATTGATCCCTATCAGTATGAGGTGGCAAAGATTTTGTAGATCTATTGGAAATGGAGACAGCAAACAGCTGTTATACCGCCGCAGAGGCTATGTATAACAGCTGTTTTTTATGCAGAGGGGATATATGGAGGCTTTCATGATTACAAGTACAGGCAATCAGAAGGTAAAACAGATTGTACAATGGCAGACGAAAGCGAAGGCGCGCAGGCAGGATGATATATTTCTGGCAGAGGGGATGAAAATGTATGAGGAGGCTCCCATCAGCCTGATTCGGGAGGTATATCTGACGGATACTCTGATGCAGCATCTGGGCAGCCATCAGAACGCATCCTGTATATATATAGAAGAAAAGCTGAAAAAGACAGGGTATGAGCTGGTCTCGGAGGAGGTTTTTGCCCGTATGTCCGATACTCAGGCTCCTCAGGGGATTTTGGCGGTGCTGCAGAGACCCGCATATGAATTGCAGCAGCTTCTGCAGGCGGACAGGCCGCTGTTGGTGCTTCTGGAAGATCTGCAGGACCCGGGGAATCTGGGAACAATACTGCGGACGGGGGAGGGAGCCGGGATAACAGGTGTTATCATGTCAAAAAAAACAGTGGATATTTATAATCCCAAGACGATCAGATCCACTATGGGGTCTATATACAGAGTTCCCTTTTTCTATGTGGAGGATATGGGGGAGACCATCAGAACCCTGCAGGAAAAAGGGATACATGTGTACGCCGCCCATCTGCAGGGGCAAAGCTATTACGACTGTTTTAATTTCACCAAAGGGACGGCGTTTTTGATTGGCAATGAGGGAAATGGTCTGCGCAGGGAGACAGCGGACATGGCGGATTCCTATCTGAAAATTCCCATGGAGGGACAGGTGGAGTCTCTGAATGCCGCAATAGCTGCCTCACTGCTGATGTATGAGGCACACAGGCAGCGGCATCTGTAGGAGGAGCTTAATTCCGAAATGTCTGGTAAACAACGAGAAAGGAAGAGGAGTGTATGGAAGCAAACAAGAAGATCGGTTTTATAGGATTGGGCAATATGGCTGCGGCGATGATCGGCGGTATGCTGCAAAAAGGTATGATACAGCCGGAGAATGTGATTGGTTCGGCCCGGACGGCGGCTACCTGTGAAAGGGTGGCAGAGAAGTATGGCATCACCGCATCCTGCTCCAATGTCAGAGTGGCGGAGCAGGCGGATATTCTGTTTCTGGCGGTGAAACCGCAGTTTTTCCCAGAGGTGATCGGGGAGGTCCGCGGCAGTGTGAGGCCGGAGACGGTGATTGTCAGCATTGCGGCGGGTAAGACGCTGGAGGAGATTGGACGGCTCTTTGGCGGCGAGAGAAAGCTGGTGCGCTGTATGCCCAACACACCTGCGCTGGTGCTGGAGGGCTGCACCGGTGTGTGTGCCGGAGTCGGAGTGAGCGAGACGGAGCTGGCAGAGATTTTGGAGTTACTGCGCTGTTTCGGTGTGGCGGAGATTGTGCCGGAGCAGTTGATGGACACGGTGGTGGGCGTCAGCGGCAGTTCCCCGGCATATGTATTTATGTTCCTGGAGGCCATGGCGGACGGAGCAGTTGCGGCGGGTATGCCCAGAGCGCAGGCATATACTTTTGCCGCTCAGGCTGTGCTGGGCAGCGCAAAACTTATGTTGGAGACCGGAAAGCATCCCGGGGAACTGAAAGATATGGTATGTTCCCCCGGCGGCACCACGATCCAGGCGGTGAAGGTTCTGGAGGAGAGAGGGCTGCGGGCAGCGGTGATGGAGGCCATGGCAGCCTGTATTGAAAAGTCAAAAAGTTTGTAAAAATGAGGCTCAAGTTCACGGTTTTGTGCCGTTTGTGAATAGGGGGTTGACAAGAAAGCCAGTTTCTGATATCATGTGCCTGTAACAAAATTAACAATATTGTAATAATTTAGTTAATAAGTGGGAAGAATTATTACAAAATTTGTTGGAGGTAAAAGAAATGGCAAAAGGCAAAAGGCTGTCTGCTGTTCTGGCCGGTGTACTCCTGATCGGGGCGCTGGCAGGTAATGCGGACATGACCGTAGAAGCTGGCAGCAATTCAGATTACCTGAATTCAATGAACGGAGGTATGGCAGCGCTGTTGGATTCCAACACAGGGAATGCAGAGGAGCTGATCAATACCACCCAGAAAAACCTCGACCTGAAGGCGGCGCAGGACGAGGAGGAATGCACATTGGTGATGGTCAATGTGAGAAATGCTCTGAATGTCAGAGCGGAAGCCAGCGAAGATGCGGAAAAGGTAGGAATGATATACAAGGACTGCGGCGGTACGATACTGGAGCGGGCGAACGGATGGACCAAGATCCAGTCCGGAGATCTGATAGGTTGGGCCAGCGACAATTATCTGCTGTTCGATGAGGAGGCAATGGAACTGGCAGCAGATGTGGGAATCACCACGGCTACCGTCAGTGCGGAGATGCTGAAAGTTCGTACGCAACCGGATGCCGATGCGGATGTCTATGGCGTTCTGGTCAGGGATGAGATCGTAGAGGTTTTGGAATGCGATGAAGAAGATTGGGTTTGTATCAATTACGAGGGAGAGGATGGCTATGTGTCCGCTGAGTTTGTATCCATAGATTTCAAAATTGACTTTGGCGAGACTATGGAGGCCATCAATGAGCGCAAGGAAGCCGAGCGTGAGGCAAAACGCCACCAGAACTATGGAGAATACACCACAGATGCAGATACGACACTATTGCTGGCAGCCCTGATCCAGTGCGAGGCCGGCGGGGAGAGCTACGAGGGCCAGGTGGCTGTGGGCGCAGTGGTTATGAACCGCGTCAGAAGCAGCGCTTATCCGGATACCATTCACGGCGTTATCTATGCTTCCGGCCAGTTTACACCGGCGCAGAGCGGCAAGGTAAACAGGGTATACGAGTCCGGTAAGATCAAGGAAAGTTGTATCCTGGCGGCACAGGAAGCGCTTTCGGGCGTGTCCAATGTCGGGGATCTGACCCACTTCAGGCGGAACAATGGCCGCGAAGGCCTGGTGATCGGCAACCATGTTTTCTATTAAATGAGCGATATGCCCAAGAGCACGATGGAGCTTAGCATCGTGCTCTTTTTTATATTTTATGTTTCTTTTTTTTCTCAACAAAGGGATTGCGAATCGGGCCGGAGTGTAGTATATTATCTTTATAGATAAAGGATGAGCAACAAAGGAGGATGCATATGAAAGAGGTTGCTTTTTGGCTGATTGTGCTGATCGTTTGTATTGGCATTGAACTCCCCACCTTGGGTCTGACGACCATCTGGTTTGCAGGTGGCGCTCTGGTCGCTATCTTTGCGGCCGTAGTCGGCGCACCGATCTGGTTGCAGGCAGTACTCTTTATTGTGGTATCCCTGTTGCTGCTTTTCTTTACCAGACCTGTTGCCGTGAAATATTTCAACAAGGACCGCGTGAAGACCAATGTGGAAAGCATGGTGGGACGCCAGGCCATTGTCATCAGCGAGATTGATAACCTGCAGGGCATAGGTCAGGTGACGGTAGGCGGTCAGGAGTGGAGTGCCAGGAGCGCAGACGATCAGGTAAGTATCGCTGTAGGCGCAGTGGTGACAGTGGTGGCTATCAATGGTGTCAAACTGGTGGTCAAGGAACAGCAGCTACAGAACACGGACACAGTGCCTGTAGCGGAAGCCGAGTAGGCAGAAGGAGGAAAAAAATGCCGGGAATCATTTCGTTATTAGTTGTACTTATTATTTTGATCTTATGCATATTTGTTTCGTGTGTTAAGGTCGTGCCTCAGGCGCAGGCTTACGTCATGGAGCGTCTGGGAGCTTATCAGGGAACCTGGTCGGTAGGGTTCCACATCAAGATGCCTTTTCTGGATCGTGTGGCCAGAAGGGTGAATCTGAAGGAGCAGGTGGCTGATTTCCCGCCCCAGCCCGTGATTACCAAGGATAATGTAACTATGAGAATCGATACGGTTGTGTTCTATCAGATTACAGATCCCAAGCTGTTTACCTACGGCGTGGAGAATCCGATGATGGCTATCGAGAATCTGACGGCCACCACACTGCGTAATATTATCGGTGATCTGGAACTGGATCAGACGCTGACCAGCCGTGAGACCATCAATACCAAGATGCGCGCCGCTCTGGATATTGCAACCGACCCCTGGGGCATCAAGGTGAACCGCGTGGAGCTGAAGAATATTATTCCTCCTGCAGAGATTCAGAATGCCATGGAGAAGCAGATGAAGGCAGAGCGTGAGAGACGTGAGGCCGTGACTCGTGCGGAAGGTGAGAAGAAGGCCAACATCCTGGAGGCCGAGGGTGCCAAGGAATCCGCGATCCTGCGTGCGGAGGCTGACAAGCAGTCCGCAATTCTGCGTGCCGAGGCTCAGAAGGAGAAAATGATTCGTGAGGCGGAAGGTGAGGCTGAGGCTATCCTGAAGGTGCAGCAGGCTAACGCAGAGAGTATCCGTCTGCTGAAGGAAGCGGGTGCTGATGCGGCTGTGCTGAAGATCAAGAGTCTGGAAGCCTTTGAGAAGGTGGCGGACGGCAAGGCGACAACGATTCTGCTGCCCGCAGAGCTGCAGGGAATTGCCAGCATGGCAACGGCGTTTAAGACTGCCAGTCAGCAGTCACCGCAGCAATAGGACAAAATAGATTGTTTATTATGTAGGAAAAATGGCACTATCTTTGAGGTAGTGCCACTTTTTATGACAACATTTATATAACGGCACATATCGCTTTATCCCCTTGAAAAATAGTTAGAAATGAAGTATAGTAGTTCATATCTAAGAGAAAACAAGGCATAGATATGCAGAAAGAGGAGAAAATGGATTTAAAGGGACGTGACTTTTTAAAACTTTTGGACTATAGTGCAGAGGAGATTATATATCTGTTGGATCTGGCCGCAGAGCTGAAGGAGAAAAAGAAGCAGGGTATTCTTGTGGATACTCTGAAGGGGAAGAATGTGGCTCTTATTTTTGAAAAGACCAGCACCAGGACCCGCTGCGCCTTTGAGGTGGCGGCTCATGACCTGGGGATGGGGACTACTTATCTGGACCCCAGCGGATCACAGATCGGCAAGAAAGAGAGCATTGCGGATACGGCGAGGGTTTTGTCCGGCATGTTTGAGGGCATCGAGTACCGGGGATATGGACAGGAGATTGTAGAGGAACTGGCTAAGTATTCCAAAGTACCCGTGTGGAACGGATTGACCAATGAGTTCCATCCTACCCAGATGCTGGCGGATACATTGACCATCCGGGAGCATTTCGGATATCTGAAGGGCATCCGGCTCACCTATATGGGAGATGCCCGCTACAATACCGGCAATTCCCTGATGGTGGTATGCGCCAAGCTGGGGATGCATTTTACGGCCTGCACCAACGCCAGATATTTCCCGGATGCGGAGCTGGTAAAGCAGTGTGAGGAGATTGCGGCGGCCAGCGGCGGCAGCATTACCCTGACCGAGGATGTGGATGCCGGAACAAAAGGGGCGGATGTGATCAGCACCGATGTGTGGGTGTCCATGGGCGAGCCGGACGAGATCTGGGCGGAGCGTATTGCGGATCTCAAGGATTATCAAGTGAATAAAAAAGTTATGGAGAACGCAGGTCCTCAGGCCATCTTCATGCACTGCCTGCCTGCGTTCCACGATCTGAAGACCAAGATCGGCGCCGAGGTGGGAGAGAAGTTCGGCATCACGGAGATGGAGGTGACAGACGAAGTGTTTGCATCAGATCAGTCTCTGGTGTTCGAGGAGGCGGAGAACCGTATGCATACCATCAAGGCCGTGATGGCGGCCACTCTGGGATGGAGTGCAAAATAGATGAAAGCAGAGATATTGGCATTGCTTAGGGCGAGTGATGATTACGTCTCAGGGCAGGAGCTGTGCAGACGTTTTGGCGTGACCCGCTCCGCCGTCTGGAAGGCGGTGAATCAACTGAAAAAAGAGGGGTACGAGATCGAAGCGGTACAGAACCGGGGGTATAGGCTGGTGAAGGCAGATGTCTACGGAGAAAATGAACTGCGCAGTCGGATTCACACTTCATGGGCAGGGGCGCAGGTACATTTTTACCAGACGACCTCATCCACGAATCTGCTGGCGAAACAGGCCGGGGAGGGAGACGCCCCCCATGGCGCACTGTTTGTCGCCAACGAGCAGACCGCCGGACGGGGCAGACGGGGCAGGAGCTGGCAGTCGCCGCCGGGAGCCAATATTTATTTTACCATCCTGCTACGGCCCCAGTTTGCACCGGAACAGGCCTCCATGCTGACTCTGGTGATGGCCCACAGCGTTGCGGCCGCCATATACAGGCTCACCGACCTGGAGGTGAGGATCAAATGGCCCAACGACGTACTTCTGGACGGCAAAAAGGTCTGCGGGATTCTGACGGAGATGAGTGTGGAAAGGGAGTACATCCACTATGTGGTCTGCGGTGTGGGCATCAATGTGGCTCCCCAGGATTTTCCGGAGGATATCCGGGAACATGCCACCTCCGTGGAGATGATCTATGGAAAGGCCGTATCCAAGGGGGAACTTCTGCAGTATGTCATGGAGGAACTGGAGAGAGATTATGATGCCTTCGTGGCGGCTGGGGATCTGACGCCGCTGCTGGAGAGCTACAACAGTCGGCTGGTGAACCGCTGCCGCCGTGTGCGGGTGATGGACCCCAAGGGCGAATGGGAAGGCACTGCCAGAGGGATCAATGCAAGAGGAGAACTGTTGGTGGAGGATGACGCAGGCGGCGTGAATGCGGTGTATGCCGGAGAGGTGTCGGTCAGAGGCATCTATGGGTATGTGTAGACAGGGAAGAGGTAAGAATGAAACAGGAGCGAGTGGTACTCTGCGGCGCCAATGCCTATGAGCAGAAATATTATTATAATGAGGCTTTTAAGGGGATTCCACAGTCCATTCAGGAGGAACTGCATATCATCTGTGTGCTTTTCACCGAGGAGGTAGGGGGCGTATTTATGATTGTATTTGAGCCGGACGGCTCTGTGTCCCTGGAGACCAATGCGGATGATGATGACATCTATTATGATGAGATCAGCAGTGGCCTGCTGGTGTCAGAGATCCGCAGAAAACGACAGGAACTGTTGGAGTCACTGAGCCTGTATTACAGGGTGTTTATATTAAAAGAGGATATGTCGGGATTGTTGGAAGAATAACGTGAGATGAATTTTCAATCTGAGTTGCCGCATAGCGGCAGCATGGATTAGTACGATAGGGAGGCTAGTATGATCTTGGTAGTAGATGTGGGCAATACCAATATAACCTGCGGAGTGTATGGAGACCGGGAGATGAGGGCTACGTTCCGGATGACCACAAAGACACCCAGGACGTCTGATGAATATGGTGTAATGATGTGCCAGCTTCTGGCGGCCAGGGGCATTAAGGCTCAGTCTATAGAAGGCACGGCGGTTGCAAGCGTGGTACCGGATGTGATGCATTCTCTGATGGGTGGTATCACTCGCTATCTGACCAGCCAGGTGCTGATTGTGGGGCCGGGGACCAAGACAGGCATCAAGATCACCACGGAGGATCCCAGAGCCATCGGCGCGGACCGAATCGTGGATGCAGTAGGCGCATATGAGAAATACGGCGGGCCGGTGCTGGTCATCGACTTTAGCACGGCTACTACCTATGACTATGTGACTGGACAGGGGAACTTTGCGGCGGGCATCACCGCCCCTGGTATTCGCATCAGTTCGGAAGCTCTGTGGAGAGAGACGGCAAAGCTGCCCAATATCGAGATCAGAAAGCCTAAGTCCATCCTGGCACAGGAGACCATCAGCAGTATGCAGGCGGGACTGGTGTACGGGCAGATTGGTCAGACCAAATATATCATCGACAAGGTAAAAGAGGAGACCGGAATTCCGGACATGAAGGTGGTGGCTACCGGCGGCCTGGGAAGGCTGATCGCAGAGGAGACAGACGCTATCCATTCCTACGATCCTTACCTGACCCTGGACGGCCTGCGGATAATTTATGACAAAAACAGAGGAAAAGCATGAGCGCATTACAGATAGGGAATGTAATCCTGGAAAACAATGTGATATTGGCTCCCATGGCAGGTGTAACGGACCTGCCATTTCGTATATTATGTAAGGAGCAGGGGGCCGGGCTGATCTGTATGGAGATGGTCAGCGCCAAGGCGATTTATTATCACAATAAAAATACGGAGCAGCTGCTGGATATCCATCCGGAGGAAATGCCGGTATCTCTGCAGCTTTTTGGCTCGGACCCGGATATTCTCAGCGAGATGGCGAAGCAGATTGAAGAGCGGCCCTTCGCCATTCTGGATCTGAACATGGGGTGTCCTGTCCCAAAAGTGGTGAACAATGGTGAGGGTTCGGCCCTGATGAAGAATCCCCGGCTGGTGGCGGAGATTCTGGACAAGTTGGTGAAAGCAATTCGCAAGCCGGTGACAGTAAAAATCCGTAAGGGGTTTGACGATGAGCATGTGAACGCGGTGGAGATTGCCCGTATTGCGGAGGCATGTGGCGTAGCGGCGGTGGCAGTCCATGGCCGCACCCGCCAGCAGTACTACAGCGGCAGGGCGGACTGGGACGTCATTGCGGCGGTGAAGGACGCCGTGAAGATTCCAGTGATTGGTAACGGGGATGTGACAGATCCACAGTCGGCTCAGGCGCTGCTGGAGCATACGGGATGCGATGGCATCATGATCGGCAGAGCCGCCCAGGGTAATCCATGGATTTTCCGGGAGGTGACGCAGTATCTGGAGACAGGTACTATCCCTCCCAGGCCGACGCCGGGGGAAGTAAAGGAACTGGTGAAGCGACATGCGGCGCTGCAGCTGGAATACAAGGGCGAGTACACAGCAGTGCGGGAGATGCGCAAACATCTGGCATGGTATACGGCGGGATATCCCCACTCCGCCCGTTTCCGCCAGACGATCAATACCATGGAGACCATGGAGGAGCTGCTGACGGGGCTGGAGGATATCTTTGCACAGGAGTAGACTGAGACGGACAGCGGCATATTTTCAGGGATGACCACATAGATTAGTGATTGAAAATGGCGTACTGACAGGCATGGAGAGCGGTATGGAGCATGTGGTATATCTTATGATAAAAAAGGGAAGCCGGGAACCTGTGACGGTGGAACACCTGCGGTTGGAGCAGACTGTTCTGAGCAGGGTGACTCTGCTGGAGTCCTATCTGGAAGCATGGCAGCAGCCGTCTCATGTGTGCGGCGTGATCTGGGACAAGATCAAAGAGTGCTGCCTGGAAAAGAATACCGCAGAGACAGATCCGGCAGGAGAATCCCCGCGGCTCCCCGGGCTGAGGGAGCTGCACAGATATTTTCCGGACTATCAGGTTTGGGACAGGAGTTTTCAGGGATATCTACAGAGACACCGGCTGGCGGGAGAGTGGCTGCGAGTGTGGCGCGTTCCTGTTTTTGACCACTATGGGAGCGTGCAGCTGCAGACCCTGATGAGAAATGTGGAGGGCTGGCAGAAGCTGTCCCAGATCGTGATACTGGGTTATCATCCGGGCATACTGGACTGTATACCCCAGCTGGCACGCCGGGCGAGGGAGATACATTTCTATCTGGACTATGAACCCAAAGGTATGGAGGAAACTCAGGACCGGATTGACGAGGAATACGGGCTCGTGACCCAGTGGCGCATACTGGAGGACCGGGAGCAGACCGATGCAGAGGGGCAGGACGAGGAATCCACAGAGAGAAAAACGCCGCACTACCCGGGCCTTGGCCGGTATCTGCGCCGCTATGAGGTTCCCTGTCTGGTGATTGATTGCACGGGTGCTGCAGATATCCCGATGACGGGACTTAAGCCTGGCAGCATGTGGTGGGATATGGGAGCCATGGAGGAAAAGAGACATCTGTTGGAGGACCGCCCGCTGGGGGTGCGGTATGTCTCGCTTAGGACTTTGTGGAGAGACTTGGTGTAAGATTTGTAACTGACAAGCTGGCGTGGCGGGCAATTATAGTAAGTAGTACTTGACACCTTCAGGAAAATTCAGTATAATACGGTGTGCTATTTAGGAAAAATTGGGAGTTTACAATAAATATAAAAGAAGGAAGGGTATTGCAAAATGCAGGAAAAGAAAAACATTTTGACCTACGAAGGCCTCAAAAAGTACGAGGAAGAGCTTCACGAGCTGAAAGTGGTAAAACGTCAGGAAGTGGCGCAGAAGATCAAAGAGGCCAGAGAGCAGGGAGATCTGTCTGAGAATGCGGAGTATGACGCAGCCAAGGATGAACAGCGGGATATCGAAGCCCGCATCGAGGAGCTGGAGAAGATTCTGAAAAATGCGGAAGTCGTGGTAGAGGAAGAGGTGGATCTGGACAAGATCAGTATCGGCTGCCGTGTCAGACTGCTGGATATTGAGTTCAGCGAGGAACTGGAGTACAAGATCGTGGGCTCCACCGAGGCCAACAGCTTAAAGGGCAAGATTTCCAATGAAAGCCCTGTGGGCAAGGCGTTGCTGGGCAAAAAGATAGGTGACACCGTGGAGGTGGAGACCCAGGCGGGAGTATTTGCTTACAAAGTGCTGGAGATCCAGAGAAGCAACTAATTAGCAAAATAGAGGTTCAAAAGAACCATTAAATAGGAGATAAGAAAGTGGCAGAAGAACGGAATAATCAGGTTAATCAGGAACAACAGCAGGACATCGGCCAACTGCTGAAGGTGAGAAGGGAAAAGCTTGCGAATTTGCAGGAGGCGGGCAAGGACCCCTTTCAGATCACCAAATATGACGTAACTCACCACAGCATGGAGATCAAAGACAATTATGGGGAGTTGGAGGGTAAAACCGTCCGTATTGCGGGGCGCGTAATGTCCAAGCGCATCATGGGTAAGGCATCCTTCTGTAATATTCAGGATCTGCCCGGCAATATTCAGTGCTATGTGGCAAGAGACAGCATCGGTGAGGAGCCCTATGCGGACTTCAAGAAATATGATGTGGGCGATATCGTGGGTATCGAGGGAGAGGTATTCACCACCAGGACGGGGGAAATCTCCATCCATGCCTCCAATGTGACCCTTCTGACCAAGAGCCTGCAGATCCTGCCGGAGAAATATCACGGACTGACCAACACAGATATCCGTTACCGCCAGAGATACACAGACCTGATCATGAATGCGGAGGTAAAGGACACCTTTATCAAGCGTTCCCGGATCATCAAGGAGATCCGCAATTTCCTGGACGGCAGAGGATTTATGGAGGTGGAGACCCCCATGCTGGTGCCCAATGCGGGCGGCGCTGCGGCCAGACCATTTGAGACACACTACAATGCGCTGGACGAGGACGTAAAGCTGCGTATCTCTCTGGAGCTGTATTTAAAGCGCCTGATTGTGGGCGGCCTGGAGCGTGTCTATGAGATTGGCAGAGTATTCCGCAACGAGGGCGTGGATACTCGTCACAACCCGGAATTTACGCTGATGGAGCTGTATCAGGCATATACTGACTACGAGGGCATGATGGAACTGACGGAGAGCATGTTCCGCTATCTGGCCCAGACCGTATGCGGCAGTACCACCATCACCTACAATGGCATGGAGATCGACTTTGGCAAGCCCTTTGAGCGCATCACCATGAACGACTGCATCAAGAAGTATGCGGGCGTGGACTTTGACACGGTGGAGGGCGATGAGGCCGCCAAGGCCCTGGCGGACCAGCACCATATTGAGTATGAGGCCCGCCACACCAAGGGTGATATCATTAACCTGTTCTTTGAGGAGTACTGCGAGAAGAATCTGGTGCAGCCCACTTTTGTGATGGATCATCCGCTGGCCATCTCCCCGCTGACCAAGAAAAAGCCCGACGACCCGGAGAAGGTGGAGCGCTTTGAACTGTTTATCAACACATGGGAGATGTGCAACGCCTATTCGGAGCTAAACGACCCCATTGATCAGAGAGAGCGTTTTGCGGCCCAGGACGCCGCCTTTGCCGCCGGGGACGAGGAGGCTAACCACACGGACGAGGACTTCCTGAACGCCCTGGAGATCGGTATGCCGCCCACAGGCGGTATCGGCTATGGCATTGACCGATTGGTGATGCTGCTGACCGACAGCCCGGCCATCAGGGACGTGCTGCTGTTCCCGACAATGAAGACTTTGGGTAAAGAAAACCAGTAAAATCAAGGGTTTCAGCGATTTTGAGTTGTGATTTACTACAAATTTACTACAAATTTGCTACGCATAATACGGAATAATACCTGATAATACGTTTTGTGCGACATTCAGTTTTATAGGGTATGTACCTTTAGGACACTTTCCAAGTGAGAATTTGGGAGTGTCCTTTTGTTATGGTCAAAAAAGAAAATTGGAGGTAGAAATGATGAACAACACAGCGTTAAGAGCAGGGGCGCAGAGCGCCAACAACACACACATGGTTTTTGCAGATGAGGAACATGAGAAGTTTTATTTTGAGAAATTGGGGCAGGCAAGATATCAGGACTGCAATCATCAGGCATTGATCTATGTCCTTGGCATTTCAAGAGATACCAGGGAACATTT
>CAZKAO010000073.1:0-16872 GCA_964550745.1 uncultured Acetatifactor sp. | reverse complement strand
TGGACAAGAAGCCGCTTCTGTTGTGATCCCCCATATTGGTTCCCACTCCCAGGCAGATTACGATTGGCCTTTTAAACTCCTCCGCAAAAGAATCCGCATACCGAATGGCCAGCATGATATCCGCTTCAGTGTAAGCCGGTACATCCTCCGGCAGGTAGTAATACTGCCGCATATAGTCCTTGCACTGCTTCAGCTTCACTACCAGAATATCTGCCTGGGGCGCCGCCCCCAGATACATGGTTCCGTTGCTCAGGCTGCTGCCCGCCGCCACCCCCGCCAGGGCGCTGCCGTGCCCTTCGGTGTCCCGGCTGGGGACGATGCTGTAAGGGTCCTCCGACTGCAGCGCCGCATTGATCTGCTCTCTGGTATATTCCGTTCCAAAATAAAGCCCCTCGGGAGCCGGTCCATCCTGTATCGTCTGATCCCAGATCGCCAGTATCCTCGTGCTGCCGTCCTCATTGCGGAAAACGGGGGAAGTATAGTCCACGCCTGTGTCAATGCAACAGAAAATACAGCCTTTTCCGGTCAAATTTAATGGCTCTCTCTGCACAGACAAAATTCCGCTGGATATCAAGGGGGTGGGATCAAAGGGTTCCTGAAATAGCTGAGTCGCCCTTATCTCCCCTGTGTCTGCAGGCTTCAGTTCCATCAGGCCATACACCTTGGACGTAAAACGGTATTGATAAGCGCCTCTCCAGCGGCTTGGCGCTGTCAGCAGATTGTCATACACCACTGAATACCCCTCCCCCAGGGGGATATAGCATATGTCCAGTCCCCCTTGCAAAAGAATATCCACTGGGAAATCCACCACAATATCCACATAATCTTCAGACAAAATCTTTTCCTTACAGTCCATTTCGATCTCCATTTTTACTACAATCCCTTATGGATAATTTATGCAGCCCTGCAAGAAAATTTCCCCCTGATGTGGCTCCAACTTAATTAACCCGAAATTGACTATATCCATCTCCTCATGATTCTATAGGCTAATTAGTTTTTCCTTTCCGCATAGCACATGTTACCCGTTCACGCAATATATACTGTGCGAAAATTGGAAACCAAAAATCCCCGACAGACTGTATGCCCGCCGGGGATATCTGTCAGCCGATTAAGGCTGCGCATATTCTTTTAAACTATCACTGCTCTCCAGCAGCATATTGCTGCGGATATCGATGACGGGGCCGCCCTTGCCCTCAATGTACTCCCGGGTGATGGTAACCCGGCCGATGTTGTCATCCTTGGGAATCTCATACATGATATCCAGCATGAATTCCTCGATGATGGAGCGCAGGGCCCTGGCGCCCGTGTCCCGTTTCATGGCTTTTTCCGCAATGGCCTCCAGCGCCTCGTCGTTAAACTCCAGCTTCACCTCGTCCAGCTCCAACAGCTTCTGATATTGCTTCAGTATGGCGTTGCGGGGCTCCTTCAGAATCTTGACCATCATCTCCTGGGTCAGTCCCTCCAGCGTGTAGATCACCGGCAGTCTTCCGATAAACTCCGGTATCATGCCGAATTTCCGCAGATCCTCCACGGTCACATGGGACAATATATTTTTCTCCTTGTCAAAGGCGTCCTTCAGCATGGCGTTAAAGCCGATGGAGGCCGTCTTGGTCAGACGTTCCTTGATGATATCCTCCAGGTCGGGAAATGCGCCGCCGCAGATAAACAGGATATTCCGGGTGTTCACAGTGGCCAGGGGCACCATGGCATTCTTGCTGTTGGCGCCCACCGGCACCTCCACCTCTGCGCCCTCTAAAAGTTTTAGCATTCCCTGCTGCACGCTCTCCCCGCTCACATCCCGGGAGGTGGTGTTTTTCTTCTTGGCGATCTTGTCGATCTCATCGATAAAGACAATGCCTCGTTCCGCCTTCTCCACATCATTGTCTGCGGCAGCCAGCAGCTTGGAGATCACGCTCTCGATATCGTCCCCGATATACCCCGCCTCGGTGAGTGAGGTGGCGTCCGCTATGGCCAGCGGCACGTCCAGCAGCCTTGCCAGCGTCTTGACCAGATAGGTCTTGCCGCAGCCGGTGGGGCCGATCATCAGCATATTGGATTTCTCAATCTCAATCTCATCCATGGTGCCGGTAGCCACACGCTTATAATGGTTGTACACCGCCACGGAAATCACCTTCTTGGCATGTTCCTGTCCCACCACATACTCGTCCAGACTGGCCTTGATCTTGTGGGGTGCCGGAATATCCTTTATGTTCAGTATCGGCTGGGAAGTCTCCCCTTTCTTTTTCTTCTTGATCTTCTGTTTGTTGGGGATGCCGCCCTCTCCCTGGAGATCCGCAATGTTCACAAAACGGATATTGGCTATGCCCTTGCCCCCCAGCATGCTGTCCATATCCTTCTGGAACTGGGGATCATTCAGCACACCCTGATAATCAAACTGGCTCACCGCATCCATGGTCTTGTGCATACAGTCGTCACAGACACAGATATTGTTAGGGAGCTTGAACATTTTCCCCGCCTTGCTCTCCGGCCTGCGGCAGACAAAACACACATCCTCATAGTCGTTGGTCTTGTCAGAATCCGAATGCTTTCCCTTTCCGTCATCGGGCTTCCTCCCATCGGATTCCTGCTCTTTCAATAATTCATCATTTTGATCGTATTTATCTGTCATTCCTACCTCTTTCCTGCATGTCTGTAGTCTGGCATGGGCCGGACTACATCCTGGCCTGTGATGCCGCGTTAATGCGTATGTATCACCTGCTCTGCCTGCGATAATATATCTTCTCTTTATATTTATCGGTTTGCCTTCTGACACAGCTAAACCCGGAGAAAACATCCTCCGGGTTTATTATATCGAATATCTTGCTTCTACACAAGTAAACTTTTTATAAAGGAAAAACTTACAAACTTGCTGTTACTATTCACAGCAAATGTAGAGTTCTGCTTCAGGTGGGTAATTGTTTCTGTGAGGACCGTATGAACACGTCAGTGCTACGCTGTTCATCCGAGCGAGAGCGTGTCTACACAGGAATAATTACCCATCTGAAGCGTGGCTTGCCAGAAAACGTGAATAGTAACAACTTGCTTACGGTCTCCTGCCCAGTGTCAGTTCCAGCTCCACATCCTCATAGCTGCCGTTTAACAGGCGCTTAACCACCACTGTCACTTTGCTGCCCGGTCCATAGTACTGCATGATCTCCTTCAGGTCTTCATAGCTTTGTATCCGCTCTCCCTCAAAGCGGGCAATCACATCGCCCCTCAGAATACCGCCCTTTTCTGCCGGTGATCCCTCCTCTACGTCCGTGACCAGCATTCCCTTCGGAATACCCAGATACGAATGCTCTTCTCTCATGGTCTGCATGCTGACGCCCATATAGCCAACCTCACCCTCAGCCACCTTGAAGCGCGTCTCCTTGGTCATCAGGTTCTCAATAATCGGGCGCGCCGCGGAAATCGGAATGGCAAATCCAATACCATCTATATCCTCGCCGCCGATCTTGCTGGAATTGATGCCGATCACCTCACCGTTCATATTGACTAGCGCTCCGCCGGAATTACCAGGGTTAATCGCGGCATCTGTCTGAATAAAACTTCCTGTGGAACCATCACTGAAAAACACTTCGCGGTTCAAGGCGCTTATCCAGCCACCGGATACGGACTGTCCATACCCCAGAGCATTGCCTATGGCTACCACCTGCTCTCCCAGGCGCAGGGATTCACTGTCGCCTATCTGGGCCACGGCAATGGCATTCCTGGTCTCTTCCTCCAGTCTGTCTATTGGAATGGCAATCACAGCCAGATCCATGTCGGCGTCACTGCCCTTGATCTGAGCCTCCGCTGTACTTCCGTCGATAAAAGTAACCGTCAGTTTGTTGGCTCCATCCACCACATGATGGTTTGTTACCAGCACGAGCTCCGTATCGCTCTGCGCTACAATGATACCGGAACCGCTGCCCTGCCTCTCCCGTGAATAGCTGCTTCCCCAGAAGCTGGAGGTTTCCGTATAATCCTTGACGATAGCCACCATGGCTGGCATCACATCCTCCACCACATCCGACACATCGGAACTGACGATGCGGGTGCCCTCAGTTGCGGTCAGCTTTACATCACTGATGGAGGGCGTAGGGGAGATTACCTCATTCTGCATACTGCCGGACTCCTGCGCAGGATGTTCAAAGTTCATGCCAGTCACCTGCTGTACCGCATACAGGCCCAGGCCGCCGAACAATCCAAAGCAAAGTCCCAGGCAGGCGCAAAGCAGCAGCTTTTTGACAAAACCGCCGGAAGCCTTCTTCTCTGGCTCCGAAGGGATATGGCTGCCATAGCCCCTCGAAGGCTCATCCCCTACATTGTAACTTTGATAAGTACCGGTTGTATGATTGCCGGTACGGTCGCCGGAATAAATTTCATTTTCGTACATAATAGTTCCTCCTGATTTAAGTTCCGCTGCGGCCCGTCCAGTACACAGGTCAGGCCTTGCTGCTCTCAATTCCTTATGGCATTCAGTATAGCCGCCATTTGTGACCAAATTGTGATGAAACTATTAATCTCCTGTGAAAAATGAAACTATTCTACAGTGACAGATTTTGCCAGATTGCGGGGTTTATCCACATCACAGCCCTTGCCCACGGCTACATAGTAGCCAAAGAGCTGCAGGGGAATGATCGCCAGCGAGTTGGCAAAATAGGGATTGATCTCCGGCAGATAGAGGCAGTAATCGCTGGCTTTTTCCATAGCCTTGTTCTCCTCATTGGTCACCGCCATGACAAAAGCCCCCCTCGCCTTAACCTCCACAATATTGCTGATGGTTTTCTGGTACAGTTTCGGCTGGGTGGACACGGCCACCACCAGCGTGCCGTCTTCAATCAGGGAAATCGTACCATGCTTGAGTTCTCCCGCTGCATATGCCTCGGAATGTACATAGGAAATCTCCTTCAGCTTCAGTGAACCCTCAAGGGAGATAGCATAGTCAATGCCCCTGCCAATGAAGAAGATGTCCTTGGCTCCCACATAGCGGTTGGCAAAACGCTGTATCTTCTCCTTCTGTCCCAGCAGCAGCTCAATCTGGTCAGGAATCCTGCGCAGATCCCGAATCAGCCCCTCCGCAGTGTCGCTGTCTATAGTGCCTCGCACTATACTGAGCTTAATCGCCAGCATATAAAGGGCAACCAGCTGGGCGCTGTATGCCTTCGTGGTCGCCACGGCAATCTCCGGCCCTGCCCAGGTATACAGGCAGGCGTCAGCCTCCCTGGCAATAGAGCTTCCCACCACATTCACAATTCCCAGCACTTTATATCCCCTGGCCTGTGACTCCCGAAGAGCAGCCAGCGTATCTGCCGTCTCGCCGGACTGACTGATGACGATGACCAGACTGCCCTCGTCCAGGAGGGGATCTCGATACCGAAATTCACTGGCTACATCCACCTCCACCGGAATCCTTGCCAGCCCTTCAATCACATATTTTCCGGTGACCCCTGCATGATATGCGGAACCACATGCCACAATATGCAGCCTTTTTACAGCTGCCAGTTCCTCATCTGTCATCTGCAGCTCATCGATGACCACTTTATCCTCCTTGATCCGGGGAGATATGGTATCTGTGATGGTCTTGGGCTGCTCATACATCTCCTTCAGCATAAAATGCTCATAGCCGCCCTTTTCTGCTGCATCGGCATCCCAGTCAATGGTAACAGGTTCTTTGGTAATTTCTTCCTCGTCCACAGAATAGAATTGCATACCCGACTTACCCAGTTTTACGACCTCCTGATTATCCACATAATATACAGTGCGGGTGTATTTAAGTATGGCGGGAACATCGGAGGCAATAAAGCTGCCCTCCGGGGAAGCGCCCACGATCAGAGGGCTGTCTTTCCTCACCGCGTATATCTCCTCCGGGTGGTCTGCAAACAGGATACCCAGCGCATAGGAACCCTCCACTCGATGCAGTACTTTCGTAATTGCCTCCAGCGAATTACCCCTATAATAGTAATCCAGCAGGTGCGCCAACACCTCTGTGTCCGTCTCCGACACAAAGGTATATCCTTTGCCCTCCAGCTTTTTCTTCAGCGGAATATAGTTTTCAATAATGCCATTGTGTACCACGGCGATGGTTTCCGGAGTATTCATATGCGGGTGGGAGTTGGTGTCGCTGGGAGCGCCATGGGTGGCCCACCTGGTATGTCCAATCCCCATATATCCCTCCATGTTCTCCCCGCCGTGAGTCAGGTTCTCAAGCACCTTGAGCCGTCCCACCGCCTTGCGCATCTGTATATGCTCTCCGTCAAAGACAGCCATCCCCGCCGAGTCATATCCTCTGTACTCCAGCTTGGCCAGTCCGTCCAGAATAATGGGGGCCGCCTGCTTATTGCCGATATATCCTACAATTCCACACATATACTGTTCCTCCTATTTCCTCTCCTGCTCCGATCTGCCGTAGCCTCTGGCGGCATCAATGCCTGCCACATCTCTGCGTCTGCCCTCGTGAGCCCAGTACTCCCTGTTCATGGTACAGGCCAGTACCATCCTGCCGGGCAGATACCGGTAGTGCTTTCCCAGCCAGTACCCTGCATATTTGCATCCGCTCTGCACGATCAGCCCCGGAATCTTCCTGCTCATTTTCCGCTGCCGCAGATAGGCTGCAGCCGCTTTCACGCTGCGAATTCCCTCTCCCTCGGAGGGAACGTCCCGAAATACCTCCGGGTGATCCGTCTGAGACACCCCCAGGTCAAAATTCCTGTGAAAAAACTGCCCACAGGTGTAATTGTGAGAGTGAATCACCTGGGCGTCCGCGGCATAGGCAATCCGGTAGCCCGCTTTTATGGCAGCGGCGGCATAGATCATATCCTCATTAAAGATCGCATGGCGGATAAAGCCTCCCAGCTTATCATAGATCTCCCTGCGGTATGCACAGCATACATTGGAGCAGAAATAGGTCTTTATCCCCAGCGTAGGCAGATCATTCGCGGATTTTATACAGGAGGCCGCCGGATAGTTGTAGTTCCTCATATATGCCTCTACCGGTCCGGCATCCTCCGCTGGCAGCTGTCGGGCATAGGCCGCCGCCACACCCTCCCCTTCCAGAGCTGCCGTCAGCGTCTCTATCAGTCTCTCATCTGCCGGCATGGCATCCTGGGTCATCATGACAAAAATATCCGCATCGGATTTTTCGACTCCTCTTGCCCGGGTGCGTCCATGGTCAAATTCCTTTTTGGACAGATGATATACTGTCACCTGCCGATGCTGCTCCGAAAATCTGGTGCCATATATCATCTGCTCAAAATATTTTTCTTCGGTATTCATGATTATAATACGCCGGATCGACTGGGTCTGTGTTTCCAATCTTTCAATCAGCTGAAAGAAAGACCTCTCCGGCTTATAAACAGGAATGATGACATCTACAGTCATAATGTTTTGTGCCTCCTGCAGCCGCTGACTATGCCAACGGCATTATTCCAGTATGTAGGGAGAATATCTCATACCATAAAAGGAGGGAGCTTGTGCAGCTCCCCTCATTTACATCACTGATTCAGATAAGGACTGGTATCGGATTTAATGATTTTACTATAGGATTTCACTTCCTGCGTCGCCTGATAATCCTCATCCCCAAACAGGAACTGGTGCAGCCAGACTACGTTGGCCTCTAAGTCAAGTGGGATAACACAGCTGCCGACGGCGCCTATCGTCCCGGTGGTGCGCATCCCCTCTATCGGGAAACCTCCCTCGTCCACGATCTCATAGCTGCCGATGTTGTTGATCATGGCCAGCATATCGTCTGACTTAATAGAAGTATACACGTTATTCAATACTTTTGTAAAGAGATTTGCCAAAGTTGCTATATCTGTCTTCTTGGCCTGATCCTCGATCGCCTGCACCACTGCCCTCTGCCGTGCTGTGCGCTTGAAGTCATTGCCGCTGGTATAGCGGATACGGCAGTAAGCCGCCGCCTGCAGACCATCGAGAAGCTGGTAGCCTGTCTCCTTCACCGGCGTGAAATCCTTCAGATCCCTGTTTGGCATAGTATCGCGTATGATGCTTTCCTGATAGTTGTTCAGGTGCGTTATCTCTTCATTGCTCTCGATATCAATCCAGATACCGCCCAAACCATCCACCACATCGATCACCGCCTGATAGTTCACTGCCACGAAGTCCTTGATATCCATATCCAGGTTCATATTCAGCATGGCAATCGCCTGTTCCGCTCCGCCAACCCTATAGGCCTGGTTAGCTTTCCGATACTTGTCGCCGCCAATATTCAGATAGGTGTCACGAAACACGGACACCAGCTTGATCTCTCCGGTATCCAGATTAATGGAGGCAATCATCATACTATCGCTGCGACTGCCTCTGTACAGCTGCGAAGATGACTCTGCATCCACGCCAAACAGCGCTATATTCCAGTAGCCTTTCATGACAGGATCTTCCTTTACCGCCTCGTTGATTACGATATTTTCTTCGGGAATATCCGCAAAATGGGGACCGCTGTTTCCATTCTCCGGGTCTCTCTCCGTGACCTGAAACACTTTCAGAACTACCAACAGCATTACCAGGATCACCAGAATCTCTACTGAAAAAATAATCAGGCGTGATATCCTTTTACTCTTTTGGGATTTTCCTTTTTGCCCGTTCGCTCTTGTTGCCATGCTTTCTCTCCTCACATCTGTAGTATGTTGTACTCATTATTTTCCTAATAGGCATTCTTATTAATAAATCCTGTAAAGAATGTCTGGAAGATTATCTTTATATCAAAACCGATGGTCCAGTTTTCTATATAGTAAATATCGCAGTCGATGCGCTTCTTGATAGATGTGTCCCCGCGGAATCCATTGACCTGCGCCCATCCGGTAAGTCCCGGGCGCACCTGGTGTTTTACCATATATCTGGGGATCTCCTCACGAAACCGCTGCACGAACAGGGGACGTTCCGGTCTGGGACCTACCAGACTCATATCTCCCCGCAAAATATTAAACAGCTGCGGCAGCTCGTCCAAACTGGTCCTGCGCATAAACTTGCCGATTCCGGTGACTCTGGGGTCATCCCGCACCGTCCATGCCTTCTTCTCCTCCTCCTCGGACTGCTGTTCCATACTGCGAAACTTATACATATAAAAAGGTTTGCCGTGCAGTCCGACTCTCTCCTGCTTGAAGATCACAGGGCCGGGGCTGCTCAGTTTTACCAGCAGTGCCAACAGCAGCAGCAGAGGCGAGAGAAGTATAATGCCGCATGTGGAGCCAAGAACATCCATAGTCCTCTTCACAACCTTATTGCTGTTATTGGCCAGAGGCACATAGCGGATATTGATCACCGGCAATCCCATCAGATCCTCCGTATAGGGCCTGGTGGGAATCACGCTGTTGTAGTCGGGAATGAATTTGGTGTGTACGCCGGACTTCTCGCACACATTCACAACATGCTCCAAATTGTCATAATCCTTCAACGCCAACGCGATGGCAACTTCATCCAGCTCATTGTAAGGCAGTATAACCTCCAGATTATCCAGTCTGCCCAGAACCTTGATTCCCTTATACAGTGTGCCGCTGGGCACCGTATCATCCAGAATACCGGCTATCTTATAGCCCCACTGGGGATTCCACAGAAGCCGGTCTATATACTGTTCTGCCGCCCGCGAATATCCCACTACCAACACATGCTTAAGGTTGTAACCTCTTTTTCGGATAGTTCGCAGCATCGTGCGCAGTATAATCCTGCTCAGACAGGTGATGAAAATATTCAGCATATAGAATATTCCCATCATCACTCGGGAGTAGTTGATCTCCCTGATCACCACATACAGAATGATAATATAAAATGCCATGCCCAGAGTATTGGCCTGGAAAATAGCGAGAAATTCATGCCGTCGCTTTACGGTGCGCTTAGGACCATATACATTGCAGAAAAAATACAAAATTACATATGCGGGAACCAGAAATACCAGCACAATAAAATAGTCCCTCACCGGCAGCACACCTACGTCTGTGATCCCTGCGTCAAAGATATAAAATTTTATAAAATATGCCAGCGCATAGGATACCACTGTGATCATGATATCCATAAAAACATGTAGCTGATTAAATACTTTCTGGTTATCTTTAATCATACGACATCACTCCGTCAGGGTCTCAAGTCTCTCTGATCTTCCTTTATTTTACATGAATCCCGACGCAGAAACAACTTAAGATTTTATGAAGATGCGGGCAAGATCCAGCCAGAGCGTCCATTGAATGGAGCAGTAATGTCCCAGATTGCGCCATTTAAAGCGCACTTTATGCGCCCTTCCCTCTACGCTGAAACATCTGCCGATTCCTTCCACATATCCTTTTACATATATCATACCCATTTTTTTCTTGGCAAAAAAGGCAGTTTTTATGCAAAAACCCAACAGCAGGAAAGGAAAATTCAGCAACAGCTGTAAAAAAGGCATATTTTTGCCAATCATATAGGAATTATTGGCAGAGGAAAGTTTTACCTTAAAAGAATTGTAACGGGACCCGGTGGCTGCGCTTCCCGCATGAAGAACCCTGGCTCCGGGCTCATATACGTTGTGCCAGCCATAAATCCGTGCCCGGTATCCGATGTCGATATCTTCCAAATAAGCAAAATGATTCTCATCAAAGCCGCCCAGCGTAAGTACCGCCTCACGGCGGTACAGCGAGGCGCCGCCGCAGGCCGCAAAGATACGGGCAGGTCTCTGATAGCGCTTTGCAGGCTGCCCCTTGCCCCGGGCAAAGGCCCAGCCCAGCGCATTGTAGCGATCTCCTGCATCATCGATCCGGGACTCATCCTGCATGGACAGCATCATGGGACTGACGGAGAAAATCCGCTTATCGGACTCTATCCTCTTCAACAGAGCCGCCAGGAATCCGGGCATGACCACCGTGTCATTGTTCAGCAGCAGCACATAGGGAGTATCTGCCGCCCGGATTCCCACATTGACGGCATGACAGAACCCCGTGTTCTCAGGCAGGGCGATGACCTTTACCTCCGGATATTCCTGCCTGATAATCTCCAGGCTGCCATCCTCCGAGCCATTGTCCACCACCAGGGTGTCAAAGAGAGGACATGCGCCATGTTCCGCCGCCTGTGCCCGAAGACTGTCCAGGCAGGGACGGATATAGTCTTTTCCTTTATAGTTAGGAATAATTACTGTTATTTTCATATCCACCTCTCACTGATCATCCTGCCGCATACATTGTCCTTCAGTCTGCGCTTTCACTCAGATCACATACCAGCTGGGGGTCCCAGAGCAGGACATATCCCGCCTCCCGAATAGCCCGGCTCAGCTTAAGTCCCATACCCGCATAATCATAGTCTGCGGGAAGGCTGTGCCAGTCATACATGCAACTTGATACATCTTCTGTATACTCCAGTCCTGTAACTTTCTCAAACAGCTCTCTGCAATGCTCTCCCAACTGCAGGCAGCGCAGATCCAGAGCCTGGGCCTGCTGCACCAGTATGGCCCGGTTCAGATAGCCGCTGTAGCCGTCCTTAAGCCCTAGATACTGCACCTCACCCTTCTCGTCCATCATGCCGCCCACGATCCTGCGGGCTTTTCCCAGCACCCGGCCGCCCAGAGCGCCGATCTCCCGGCGCTGCTTTAGGATCGGCGGATCGTACTCCGTCCGGGAAAATCCCATGTGCTGTGTCATGGACGCTTTTGCGCTCCAGCCCTGGCTGTCTGCAAAATCCTGTGTGGCTCTCACACCCGCCTCATATGCATAGAGCTTGCTCTTCGGATTGGCCGCCGTGGAAGCGCTGTGACAGCGCCAGTGATACAGCACCCTGGGAATGTGCAGGATGGCTCCTGGAGTGCGCCAGAGACCGGCTGCCGCGCGCAGCACAAGGTCATGATCCTGTGCCCCGTCGTATTCCGCCCGAAAACCGAGCTGCTTTATCAATTCTGTCCGCATCACCAGCAGATGACAGATGTAATTGTTGGTCATCAGCAGATCCAGATTGAAGTCCGGCTTGAAATTGGGCTCATAGAATTTTTTCGCATCCTCGTTACATTTATCCTCATCGGAGTATAGCATCCGGGGCATAACGCCATTCTGTCGGCCATGCTCCAGCATTGCCGCCATCTCATACAGGGCGTCTGGCGTCAGCACATCATCATGATCCAACAGGGCAGTATAGTCTCCTTCTACCCATTGAAGCGTCTCGTTCGTGTTATCTGCAATGCTCCGGTTGCCGGACAGCCTGTGGTAACAGATACGCTTGTCGTTGTAAGACGCTGCCAGCTTCTCCAGGGTATTCTCCTCCCCTGCGTCGCCGATCACCAGTTGCCAATGAGGATAGGTCTGAGCGAGAACGGATTCGATCATCTCCCGGAAATAGCGCTCTGGCGTGTGATAGGCGGGAACCACCACGCTGAAAGTCACCGGCTGTTCCCAGTTCCGCCTGCGCTGCTGCTCCAGACTGCTCTCTGTCGGATAATCATATCTATAGTTTTCCCGGGAAAGGCGGGGCAAATGTTCTCTGATCGTAACCAGTGTCTCCCGCAGTCCGTTGCGCTTCAGATAGGATATGGTTTTTCGCAGATTGTGGATACTTAATTTTCCCATATGACTTGTTCCCTTCCTAATTTAGAGTCCCGCATATCCCCGGCATTGCTGTTTAGTATTTCCTAGATTCCCTCTCTGCACACACAGCCGTTGAAACACAGAAGTCGCCCCTTGCGGGGCGGCTCCTGAAAAAGGAATATGCTTTATAAGATTGCTTTCAAATCCTCTGTCAATTTCTCCACTTTGGCCTGAGCATCCTCTAAGCTGCTGCCCACAACACCCATGTAGAACTTGATCTTCGGCTCTGTGCCGGAGGGTCTTGCGCAGCACCAGCAGTTGTTCGGCAGTTCAAAATACAACACATTGGACTTGGGCAGGCCGGTCTCCGACACCGCGCCGGTCTCCATATCAATGATCTTGTTCTCCTGATAGTCGCGGAATTTCAAGACCTTGGCGTCACCGATAGCCTTGGGCGGATTAGTGCGCAGCTTATCCATCAGAGCAGCAATCTCCTTGGCGCCGCTGACACCCTTCATCGTGATGGTGTACTGGGTCTCCTTGAAATAGCCGTACTTCTCGTACATCTGCAGCATCATATCCCACAGGGTCATGCCATGTTTCTTGCAGTAGGCGGCGACCTCGCACAGGCACATTACGGCCACACAGGCATCCTTGTCCCTGGCGTGGGTTCCGGCCAGGCAACCGTAGCTCTCCTCCAGGCCGAACACATAGTTGTTGGAGCCTGTCTGCTCAAACAGCTTGATCTGTTCGCCGATAAACTTAAAGCCTGTCAACACCTCGATCAGCTTCACATTGTAGCTCTCGGTGATGGGGAAGGTCATATTCGTGGTCACGATGGTGGTCACCATGGCCGGATTCTCAGGCATAGTGCCGCTTGCTGTCCTCTCCCGCAGAATATATTCGGCGATCAGCATACCGGACATATTGCCGGTGAACGCCACATACTCGCCGGTCTTGGCATCTTTTGCGTACACGCCCAGACGGTCTGCATCCGGGTCCGTAGCCAGCACGATATCCGCATCCTTCTCTTTTGCCAGACGCAGCGCATAGGTAAACGCCTTGGGGTCCTCGGGATTGGGATAATCCAGCGTGGTAAACTTGGGATCGGGGTTCTCCTGCTCGGGAACCACATACACATTCTTAAAGCCCAGCTCGGACAGCACTCTTCTCACAGGCAGATTACCGGTGCCGCACAGAGGAGTGTATACAATCTTGATATCATCCGCCACTTCCTTGATGATCTCCGGATGGATGATCTGCTTTTTCAATTCCACCATGTAAGCGTCGTCGATCTCCTTGCCGATGGTCTGATACAGGCCCGCAGCCTGAGCCTCGGCTTTGCCCATGGTCTTCACAGTGTGGTAATCCTTGATGGCCTGCACCTCACCGATAATCTCCTTGTCCTTGGGAGCTGTGATCTGTGCGCCGTCCTCCCAGTACACCTTGTAGCCGTTGTACTCCGGGGGATTGTGGCTGGCCGTCACCACGATACCTGAGGTGCAGCCCAGGGTGCGCAGCGCGAAAGACAGCTCCGGCGTGGGACGCAGAGACTCAAACACATAGGCCTTAATGCCGTTGGCAGCCAGGCACAGTGCAGCCTCGTCCGCAAAATCAGGGGACATAAAACGGGAATCGTAGGCGATGGCCACGCCCTTTTTCTGTGCGCCCTGCTTGATGATATAGTTAGCCAGGCCCTGAGTGGCCTTTCTCACGGTATAAATGTTCATACGGTTCGTACCTGCGCCGATAACCCCACGCAATCCGCCGGTACCAAACTCCAGCTCCCTGTAGAAACGGTCCTCGATCTCCGTCTCGTTGCCGCTGATGGCCTCCAGTTCCTTCTTGGTGTCCTGGTCGAAATAGTCGTCCTCCAGCCAGAACCGATACTCGTCCATATAGCTCATTGCATATCCTCCTCCAATTCTCTATAGTGCTCTGCCATTGCGTACATGTGTCATACCGCCCGGCCAGCGCTGTTATACTGACTAACGTTAAGATTTTTAGGTTACCGCACAGCACATGCCGCATAATCGGGCAACATGCACTGTGCGGAAAGGAAAATCTAATCGTTAGTGAGTATAGAGGTATTATAACACAGTTTTTTCCATTTTTACAGTACTATTTTCGCCAGTCTGCTACAGCGCCGTTGACCTGTACTCGATGGAGATAATGCTGTCGTTCTGCAGGATAAAACACAGTTTCATGCCATCCTTTTCATACACCAGCATCCCGCTCTCCTGAGCGCCTTCCCCGTATGTCTCCTGGAGTTTTTCTAGAGAATCGCCGATGCATATGCCCTCGGCAGTGGTCACGGTATCGTCTTTCAGTACCACCGCCGACACCAGATCCCCGTCCTTCGCAGGATAGGTGTCAATCTCAAAGCTGCTGTAGGTGTATATCTTATCAAGGCCCTCGAAGGCACAGCTGGCGGCCTCAAAGTAGGATGACGGCTCACCTAATGCCTGTAGTATAGGCGCCATATCCGCATCCATCTCCACTGTCACGCCGCCTGCCACGAACACATATCCCTTGGCGGCGGCTGTCTCCGCCTGCTGTTCCGGAACCTGAGCGCTCTCCTGCTGCCCGGCCGATTCCTCGGCCCTGCTGCCAGTGGTCACATTCTCCACCTCGCCGTCAATCACCCTTTCACTGTCCCCACAGCCTGTAAATGTCAACAGACCAATCGCCATAAACACTGCCAATATTCTCTTGCACATATTCTTCTCCTCTAAAAATCATTCAAAATTCAATCAAACTGGTACAGAAACGCCGCCACATCACAGACATATTTCCTGCATGGCATAGGCCGTGGCGGATCCTGATCCGGCAATTTTCCTGCCAGCAGGTCCTGCGCCCCCTTTAAAATCCCCGGAATAATATCTGCTGTCAGCGGATAACTTCCATGGGACGGCCAAATGGAATCAAATGCATCTGCCATAGCAATCATTTTTTTGAGACTGTTCTGAAACGCCTGCATATTGCGTCCCGCCTCAAACATAAAAATGTCCCCATTCTGAATCGAATCACCCGAAATGAGCATACGCTTTTCACGCTCCAGCAGCATAATGCTCCCAGGCGTATGCCCCGGCGTTAAAATCACTTCAAACTTCCAGTATCCCAAATCAATAATATCACCTTCCCACAGCGGGCACACATCCTCCATACAGCAACCTTCCGGCAGTGCGTTTTTATAGTGATCCATCTCTGCCGGATGCATATATACTGGTTTAAAGTCCACGTTGCGTCCCGTGTGGTCTTTATCGGTATGGGTGTTCACTAAAAATATGGGTAAATCTGTCAGTCCTTCAGCTAATTCCCGAATCTGCAACGTGCCAAATCCAGTATCAATCAGCATAGCTCTTCTGTCCCCCTCAAATAAAAAGGAGCGGACGCCATTTTCCTCAAAAATCCAGAAGTGATCTGAAATCTTTACTATATCGCTCATTCACTGCCTCCATTAATTTGATTTGCAATTCAATGTTATCTGTTATATTTTCCCTCGAGACACTATGAAACCTGAAAAATGAAAACGGGGAAACAAAGCCACATAAGTACTATAACACATGACATATAGAAAATAATGAACTGATTATAATTTCTTCTGATAATTCTCCAGTTGATGAAATATACCTACTATATACACAATATCCGTTTTAATGCTAAATACTATGGTATAATTCATCTGCCCGATAACAGCTTCGCGGTATCCCTTATTTGTCAAATATGTATCTCTGCTAATTGGAAATTGCAGAGGATTTTCTTCCAAACGATTATATATATTATCAATTTCATCCAGTAAATGTTTGGCTGCCTGTTCGTTTTTTAACTGATAAAGCAAGTAATGCAAAATATTATCAAGCAATTCATCTGCATGTTCTGTAACAACCAGCTTATATGCCATACTTTTCCCTCATTCCTGCTAAAGCCTTCCTGGCATCTTTTATTTGCTGATTTTCTATCTGCCGTTCTGATAGCTCAATATCCCTATATATTGCAATTTGACGCATGACACTTTCATAAATCTCCATACTCATGATAACCATATCACCATATCCATTTTTAGTGATATAAATAGGCTCCTTCGATTTATGGCACATATCGGAAATCTCCGAAGTATTTTTCAAATCTTTAATAGGTATAATCTGTGGCATTTAGCATACCTCCTTTCCGGCATGGGTAAATTATACCATAATTATCCCTTAATCTCAATCAAAATATTCCACTTAAAAACTTTTTATTTGGCCAGATTCTCATACTGCCGCTCTTTTTCCCGTTCATAAGCCGTCAACTTTTCCTCCCATACTCCAGAGAGATGCTCCTCGTCCCGGCGGTCCGCCAGACCCGTCTCCTCCCGCAGCATTTCACCCAGATACTCTGTGATCTTTTCAGCGCCGGA
>CAZKAO010000072.1:0-17770 GCA_964550745.1 uncultured Acetatifactor sp. | reverse complement strand
GCAGGTACTAACCGATTATCTGCGGTCAGTGTAACATATGTTTGACAAACCTACATGATGGCTGGGAGGGGACGGGAAGAAAAACTTGCCAGTCCTATACCTTTTCTGGTATACTATATTGATAGAGTTTGACTTGAAGAAGGGCGGAGAGAAGAGACGATGGAACTTTGGGATATATATGATGCAGATAAAAAGCGGACCGGCCGCACCATGCGGCGCAATGACTTTCACCTGGCGGAGGGTGAGTACCACCTGACGGTGCTGGGCGTGGTAGTCCGGCGTGACGGGCGCTTTCTGATCACCAAGCGGGTGAAGACCAAAGCCTGGGCGCCGGGCTGGTGGGAGGTGTCCGGCGGCGCCGCCATGGCGGGGGAGGAATCCCTGGACGCCGTGCGGCGGGAAGTGCTGGAAGAGACCGGGCTGGATGTGACGGGCTGGGACGGCGGTTATCTGTTTACCTATCACAGGGAGAATCCCGGTGAGGGAGACAATTATTTTGTGGATGTGTACCGCTTTGTGGGTGACTTTTCCGAGGAGGAATTGAAACTCCAGCAGGCGGAGACGGACGGGTATCGGCTGGCTACGGCCCAGGAGATCAGGGAGTTGGCAGACCAGGGGATTTTTCTTCACTATGACAGCATTCGGGAGGCTTTCTCCCTGTAGGGGAGTCTGAGAGATAACGATGAATATAAAAGGATTTACTTACGGATACCACGCCATAAAGGGGCTGTACGATAGTGCGGAGGGCAGATACAGTCAGGATGCGCTGATGGACACGGGAGCCAATTGGGTATGCCTGGCATTCCCTGTAAACCAGAAAACCTATGCATCCACAGAGATTCTGTTTGATTACCGAAAGAACGTGCCGGATCTGGAGCTGCTTACAACCATTAAGCGATTCCATGACAGGGGTGTCAGGGTGTGTCTGAAACCCATGATCAATTCCGATGACGGTGTGTGGCGAGCGCTGATTGATTTTCCCGATCAGACCATGATGGAGGAGGACATCTACTGGGCAAAATGGTTTGCCAGCTATCAGGCTTTTCTGACTCATTATGCGGCGCTGGCTCAGTATGCAGGCTGTGAGATGTTCTGTCTGGGCTGTGAGATGCTGGGAACGGAGCGCAAGGAGGAGTACTGGCGCCAGACCATAGCCCGGGTCAGAGAGATTTATGACGGGCCTCTGGTGTACAACACCAACCATGGCAAGGAAGAGGCGGCAAAGTGGTACGACGCCATTGATTATATTGGCACCTCCGCCTACTATCCGGTGGAGAGCGCACCGGGAGGGAGCCTCGCGGAAATGCAGGAGAACTGGAGGCGGATAGCCGATAATCTTGCGGCGGTGAGCGGGCGTCTGGGCAAAAAGATCATCTTTATGGAGATCGGATGCCGGAGCGCGCTGGGCTGCGCCCAGATGCCATGGGATTTTGTCCATAAAGAGTTTCCGGTCAGCCAGGAGGAGCAGGCCAGATTCTACGAGTCCTGCCTGTCAGTTATGAGCGGACAGGAATGGTTTGAAGGAGTGTTCTGGTGGGATTGGGGAACTCAGATTTACCATACACGGGAAGAGGCGGAGCGGGATACAGGCTTTAACATATACCTGAAGAAAGCGGAAGATGTTGTAAAAAAATGGTATCAGGGATAGTATGGGATCAGACATATGGAGGAACGATTTTTTACCGGCGGCGATAGGACAATGGATTAGAAAAGGATAGTTGCACATGAGTATTTCACCAAACATTAAGGACAGACTCAGGAAACGGTACGAAGCTGATTTCCTGAGTTTTCATGAGAACAAAATCAAGGATAACCGCAGCGCAGGCAACCGTGCAAGGGAGATGCAGATCACGATAGATGCCAGGCTGGACAATGGCAAGGCGCTGACTGCCAGCCCCAAGAGGCAGTGTGCGGCGCTGACACAGTTCTATCAGAGTCGCAACAACCCATCCCAGCTGCGGAATATGGAGAAGACACAGCGCCAGATCATTTCCATGGAGCTGACTTATATCGGCAGCTGCGCCCACAGCGAGCGGTTTGCTCAGTATTTGCTGGAGCATACGGAGATCAGCATGGTGGCCGCCGGGATCAGCGACCTGTACAATAGATACCTGAAGGCGGCGGAAAAAGAACTCCGAAAGGCCATACTGGGAATGGTACAGACGGATGCGGAGATAGAGTATACTCAGGCCCTGGCTATGGAGAGACGCTTTATCCTGCATATCGGCGGCACCAACAGCGGCAAGACCTATGAGTCTGTGGAGCGTCTGAAAAAGGCAAAATGCGGCGTGTATGCGGGGCCTTTACGTCTGCTGGCGCTGGAGATCTATGACAAGCTGCGGGCGGCGGAAGTTCCCTGTTCCATGGTGACCGGCGAGGAACAGCATATCGCCGAGGACAGCCGGGTAACGGCATGCACGGCAGAGATGGTGGATCTGGATGTGGAGTACGATGTGGCGGTTATTGACGAAGCGCAGATGATCAACGACCCGTTCCGCGGGCATGCCTGGTCCAGGCTGGTCATGGGTATCAGGGCGAAGGAGGTACATATCTGTATGGCCCCAGAGGCAGAGAATATCATCCGCCGGATCTTAAAGCGCTGCCATGCCAAATATGATATTGTGCGCCACGAGAGAAACACGGAGCTGGTCTTTGAGGACAAGCCCTTTGATATTGACAATGATCTGACCAGGGGAGATGCGCTGATCCTATTTTCCAAAAAGATGGTGCTGGACGTGACGGCCAGACTGGAATTGCAGGGCGTGAAAGCCAGCGTGATCTATGGCAATCTGCCGCCCCAAATCCGCAGGAAGCAGTTTGAGATGTTTTTAAACGGAGAAAATGATGTGGTGGTCGCCACGGACGCCATCGGCCTGGGGGTCAATCTGCCCATCCGGCGTATTGTGTTCATGGAGCATATGAAATTTGACGGCAAGGAAAGGCGCCCCCTGAATGAGTTTGAGGTGCGTCAGATCGCAGGGCGGGCAGGACGCCGGGGGATGTATGATGTGGGTTATGTAACGGCCACCACTGAGGCGGGGCTGGAGCATTTAAGGCGCGTGTATCCCATGAAGCATACCATTGAGTATGCGATTATCGGTTTCCCCCAGGTGCTGCTGGATATTGACCAGCCCATAGACCAGATTTTGACCTCCTGGTACAATATCAAGCCGAACCTGGATGTGTACCGCAAGATGGATATCAAGGAAATGCTGATCAAATACCGGAATCTGTACAATATCCGGGACAGTATCGCCGGCTTTGAGGACAAGAGAGAGCTGTACAACATGATCTCCTGTGATGTGGATCTGGGCAATGAGAAGTGCATGGCTTTGTGGCGATATTACTGCCGGACATACACGGCGGATGTGTCCATTAAGTTCCCGGTGTTTGATGAAGTCCGAGGAGATACCCGTCTGGAGCGTGCGGAGACGTATTATAAAATGCTGGATCTGTACAATCAATTCTCTGTGCGGTTCGGCAAGATTATGGATGAAGATCGTGTGGCGGAAGAACGCTTAAAGACAGAGGATATCATCCTGGCGGAGCTGGGCAAGAGTAAGAAGTTCTATCTGCGCCGCTGTAATTACTGCGGCAAACTCCTGCCCATCGGAGCACGCAGTTCCCTCTGTGACAAATGCTACTATTCCGTGGCCGGGGCGAGGCGGGAGAACGGAAGCAGAAGGAGATAATCCGTAAGCAATGAATAATCAACAGGAAAGTAAAAATATATTGTTTGAATCCATGCCTATTCCCAGGGCGGTGGCGAATTTGGCGATCCCCACGATTCTGAGCAGCCTTGTTATGGTGCTGTATAATCTGGCGGATACGTATTTCGTGGGGATGCTTAATGACCCCCTGCAGAATGCGGCTGTGACGCTGGCTGCTCCGGTGCTGCTGGCGTTCAACGCAGTGAACAATCTGTTCGGAGTGGGAACCTCCAGCATGATGAGCCGTGCCTTGGGACGGAAGGAATACGATATGGTGCGCAGGAGTTCCGCATTTGGCTTTTACTGTTCGCTTTTGTGCGGCGTGATCTTTGCCTTGTCCTGCACCATCTTTAAAGGGCCGCTGCTGGTAATGTTGGGCGCAGACCAGGTGACAACGCCAGCCACGGCGGCATATATGCTCTGGACTGTATCCTGCGGTGCAGTTCCGGCCATACTGAATGTAGTGCTGGCTTATCTGGTGCGCTCGGAGGGAGCCTCCCTGCATGCCAGCATAGGAACGATGAGCGGTTGTATTCTCAATATGGTGCTGGACCCCTTCTTTATTATGCCCTGGGGGCTTAATATGGGGGCGGCGGGAGCGGGGCTGGCCACATTCCTGTCCAACTGTGTGGCATGCGGCTATTTTCTGGTGCTTTTGTATCTGAAGCGTGGAAATACCTATGTCTGCGTGAATCCCCGTATGCTTGGCTGGAACAAGGCTATCGTGCTGGGGATCTGCGGCGTGGGAATTCCGGCTTCCATTCAGAATCTGCTGAATGTGACAGGTATGACGATTCTGAACAATTTCACCTCAGAGCACGGTGCGGATGCGGTGGCGGCCATGGGAATATCTCAGAAGATCAGTATGGTGCCGTTGCAGATTGCGTTGGGCTTTTCCCAGGGCATCATGCCGCTGATCAGCTATAACTATGCCAGCGGCAATCACCCCCGGATGAAAAAGGCCATCACCTTTGCCATGAAACTGATGCTTCCGGCGCTGTTCGGCGTCATGCTTCTGTTCCAGATCTTCTCGGCGGGACTGACCAGAGCTTTTATGGAGAACGAAGCTATCATCGCCTATGGCACCAAGTTCCTGCGGGGCTTCAGCCTGTCAATGCCTTTCCTGGGGATGGATTTCCTGGCGGTGGGCGTGTTCCAGGCTCTGGGAAAGGGCAGAAATGCGCTGATTTTTGCCCTGATGCGCAAGATTGTGCTGGAGATACCGGCCCTGTTTGTCTTAAGCTGGCTGTTTCCCCTGTATGGCCTGCCCTATGCGCAGCCCTTTGCGGAGATGGTGCTGGCGGCCGCTGCAGTGTTTATGCTGTGGAGGATATTCAGACAGTGTAACATGCAGCAGAACTAAAACTCCTTTTTCGGAATTGTGTACCCGTTAAAAACAGGTTATAATTGCGCTAATAAATTTGCATTTTAGAACAGTACTCAGAACGAAAGCGGGAAATGAAAGTGAGAGAAGGATTCTACTTTTATAGAAACAAGGTTTATTATGGCTATTATGATGAAACTCAAGTTTCTGGACAAGGAAATATCTCGAAAATCAAACCGGAACACATTCAATCAGACCATCCTATATGTGAAGATGATTGGGCTGTCCGGTTGTGGGATAATCACAGCTTACTTGAACCAGAATATACAGACTTGGAAGCAATGCTTCTAAAAATGAAAATGTTTGTGAATCTTAACATGAAGCAAAAAATTGATTTTTCTACAGTTGAGAAAAGGCTCAATATCGCTTTACCGAAAGAACTAAAATTAATCTATTCAGCTATCTATAATCAAGAGGAATATTTTGCAGGCGAAGAACATTTTTTGCTACTTGATGAAATTTATGTGGAACAAGGAATTGTTGTTTTCTTCAAGAAGAAGCGAGTACCAGTTGCCGGATATGATGTAGCAAGTGGGTGCCTTGCACAATATTACAAAAGGGAATGGAGTATCGAGAGGAGTAGTTTTTGCTGTTATCAGTTTTGCGTAGGTAGAATACTTACAATTGCAATGGAAAACAAACCCGTTTTTAAAAAAGGACGATGTAAAGGTAAATTTGTAACAACACTAAATATCGAAAGAGAATTAGAGCGTTTTTGTAGTGAGAAATACCACCTTTTGTCAGAGTTCAATGTGTATGGAATTGCAGTAATGTATTCAGATGAAAAACTTCTTGCATGGATACGAAGCAATGGTTTTTATGCAGATATTCATGCAGGAGCCACTGACGAAGCACATTTAGTAGCATTCAGTGAGCATTTGGGTCAGATTGCGTGGAAGTAGAAACAAGCCAATTCCAGTTTCTGGAGAAGTTAATGGGAACACTTCCCTGAAAAGGGAGAACTAAAAAAGGAGGTTAATTATGGAACCATTAGAATTTCGCTATGACACACAGTTATTGATCGAGGGACATGATTTGGATGAGGATGTCATCAATGACTATATCACGGAGCATTTCAAAGGAGACTGTCTGCTGGCGGTGGGGGATGAGGAGCTGATCAAGATTCATTTTCACACCAACGAGCCCTGGTTGGTGCTGGAATACTGTGCAAGCCTGGGAGAGATATACGACATTGTGGTGGAGGATATGGACCGCCAGGCCAGGGGCTTACAAGGATAAGGCGGCTACTTACGAAATATGGGTTTTCGTAATCCACGCAATGACCCTTTGCAAAAAACCTAAAGAACTAGAGGAGGCACTACCATGGAGTGGAGTAAGCTGCTGAGTGATGAACGAATCCGGCCGGTGAAGGCCAGGGCCGGGTCGGGAGATCTGCGAACAGAATATGAGAAGGACTACCACCGGATTATCGGCAGCGCCTCTTTCCGGCGGCTGCAGGATAAAACCCAGGTGTTTCCGCTGGATAAAAGTGATTTTATCCGCACCCGGCTGACCCATTCTCTGGAGGTATCCTCCTTTGGCAAATCTCTGGGACAGAACATCTCCCAGAAGATATTGCAGGAGGTGAAGGACCCGGACTTTAAGCCGGAATATCAGGGATATATCTGCGATATCCTGCAATGCGCCGGGCTCCTGCACGATATTGGCAATCCCCCTTTCGGACATTTCGGGGAGACGGTGATCCGGGAGTGGTTCCGTGCCCACATGGATGACCTTACCTTGCAGGACAGACCTCTGACAGAGCTGCTGACAGAGCAGATGCAGGAGGATTTTTACCAGTTTGAGGGCAATACCCAGGCACTGCGGCTGGTGACCAAGCTGCACTATCTGGTGGACGAGCATGGCATGAATCTGACCCAGGCGTTGCTGGGCACAATCATCAAGTACCCGGTATCCTCTCTGGGGATAGATAAAGAGAGCGGGGATATTCGCACCAAGAAGATGGGCTACTACTATGCGGAGCAGGAACTGTTTGAGCAGATTCAGCAGACGCTGGGCACCCAGGGGCGCAGGCATCCCTTGGCCTTTGTGCTGGAGGCGGCGGATGACATCGCCTACACGACTGCAGATGTGGAGGACGCCTTTAAAAAGGGCTGTATTACCTATCACCAGCTGGTGGAGGAGTTGCGCTCCTGTGGGGAAAAGCAGAATGCGGGCGAGGAATATTCCAAGCTGGTGGATGCTCTGGAGGACAGATATAAAAAAGGACAGGAACGCAAGGTTTCCAATCCGGAAGAATATGCGGTGCAGAACTGGATTGTCAGGGTGCAGGGAAAACTTCTGGCCTGCGCTACGGATAATTTTGCTGGCAATTATCAGGAGATTATGGACGGCACCTACAGGAGGGAGCTGCTGACGGGAGGAGACTGCGCCCTGATGGCGAAGGTTCTGGGGGATATTGCCTATCGGTACGCCTTTGTCTCAGAGCCCATCTACAAGCTGGAGATTGCTGCGGAGACCATTATGGATTTTCTGCTGGAGCGCTTTGTGGATGCCGCCATAGTGTATGACAGTGGGCAGCCCATGACAGCGGTTCAGACCAAACTCATGGCACTGGTCTCCGACAATTATAAAGCGATTTACCAATTTTACAGCAAGGGGAAAAGCCCGGAGGAAAAGCTGTACCTGCGTCTTTTGTTGGTGACGGACTCTATCTGCGGCATGACGGACAGCTATGCTAAAAGGTTGTATCAGGAATTGAGTGGCATAGTGTAGAGCGGATTATGATTTTATAATGGAGGTACTATAGATATGACTTTCGATTACTGCCCCAAATGTGGATGTAGGCTGGAAGATATCAAATGTGGGGATGATGACTGTAAGATATGCCCTTCCTGTAAAAAAGTGTATGGAAGCAGTCCGTTTCCGGTAGTGGAAGTATTGGTGGTAAATGAGTTTGGAGAAATTTTGTTACTAAAACAAAATTACATATCAACGACAAAATGGACAGTGGTATCCGGCTATATGACGGATGGTGAAACAATAGAGGAGACCGTTGCCAGAGAGGTAAAAGAAGAAACGGGTCAGGATGTTATCAGGTGTCAATATATATCCAGTTATTATTTTGCCCCCAAGCAGCTTATTATGATAGGATTTATTGCCTATGTGAATAAGGCTGATTTTTCCCAATCCAGCGAAGTGGATGATATCAGGTGGTATAAAATAGAGGAAGTGGATGCAGTTATTGCCCGCGAGAATAATTGCTCCGGTATGCATTTTGATAAATGCCGCGCATATTTGCCACAGGAATAATGGCGATCCTTATATTACGTCTGGAGAAAAAACGATATGTTGGAAAAAGAATTGCAGGATGAGTTTATTTGTATTATTAAGGAGGAGCTGGTTCCGGCCATGGGATGTACGGAACCGATTGCGCTGGCTTATGCGGCTGCAAGGGGAAGGGAAGTCCTTGGCTGCGAGCCGGAACGGATAGTTGCAAAATGCTCTGGAAATATGATTAAGAACGTGCGCTGTGTCACCATTCCCAACTCCGGCGGACTGACAGGTATTGAGACGGCATGCATTCTGGGCGGACTGGCGGGAGATGCCTCTGCCGGTATGGAGGTGCTGGAAAGGGTTGGCGAAGCGGAGAGAGCGCGCACTAGGGAACTTCTGGCAAAGAACTGTTGCCGTGTGGAATTTCTGGACTCGGAGATAGCGCTTCATTTTATTATCGAACTGTTCGCAGCGGAGCATACTGTGACGGTAGAAGTAAGGCATACTCATACAAATGTGGTTCTGATTACCAGGGATGGCGATGTGGTCTATGAAAAGGCTAAGGAGCTGGCGGACAAGGGATATTCCACCGACCGTTCCAGACTTTCCCTGGAGACAATCAAGGCTTTTGCGGATGAGGTGGATCTGGCGCTGATCCGGGACATTTACGAGCGCCAGATACGCTACAATATGGACATTGCGTATGAGGGAATCTCTGGGGATTATGGTATTGGAATCGGCCGTGTGATCCGGGGCTCCTATGCCGACGGGGTGGTTACCCGCATGAAAGCGTTTGCAGCCGCCGCTTCGGAAGCCCGTATGGGCGGCTGCGATATGCCGGTCATCATTAATTCCGGGAGCGGTAATCAGGGTATTGCCTCCTCGGTTCCGGTGATTGTGTATGCCAGAGAGAAGAATATCCCGACGGAAAAGCTATATCGTTCTCTGGCCTTTTCCAGTCTGCTCACTATTTACCAGAAGGAGTTTATCGGAAAACTTTCCGCATTCTGCGGGGCAGTTTCCGCGTCCTGCGCATCTGCGGCAGCCATCACATACATGGCAGGAGGAACGATTGCGCAGATAAAAGCCACCATCGATAATACGCTGGCCAATATTCCCGGTATCATCTGTGATGGCGCCAAGATTTCCTGCGCGGCCAAGATCGCCTCCAGTCTGGACGCCTCCATGATGGCGCATTATCTGGCCATGCAGAATAAAGAATATGAGGCGTATACCGGAATACTGAAGGAAGACGCCGGGGAGACCATCAGCTGCGTGGGATATATCGGAAAGGTTGGCATGCACCAGACGGATAAGGAGATCATTAAGATGATGCTGGAATAGAGGTGGACAGATGCTGAAGCAACTGAAATATTTTCAGGCGGTGGTACGTTGTAATAGTTTTACCGAGGCGGCAGAGGAGTGCCATATCTCCCAGTCTGCGATTTCACAGCAGATTCAGGCATTGGAAAACGAGCTGGGTGTCAGGCTGCTGCAGCGTGAAAACCGCAAATTCTCTGTCACCCCCGCAGGTGAGCATTTTTATAAAAAGAGCCTGATTCTCACTGCCGATTTTGAAAGGTTATGTCGGGAAACGGCTCGTATCGCTAACAAAGAAGAGGCGCAGCTTCGTATTGGCTATCTGAAGTGCTATGGTGGTCAGGAGCTGCAGCTTGCCGTGGCGGCTTTCACGGAAAAATACCCTGATGTGGCGATTGAGATGGTAGGCGGTAATCATGAGGATCTGTATGACCTTCTGCGCTTTGGAAGTGCGGACCTGGTGCTGAATGACCAGCGGCGGGCATTTTCGGACCAATATGTGAACTTCCACCTGACTGCGAGTACCTGCTATATTGAAATTGCAGGCCGGAATCCGATTGCGCAGCTTGACAGTGTCAATGTGGCAGAGTTGAAAAACATACCATGCATCCTGATTGCATCCCAAGGCCAGCGGGATAATGAGCTGGCCTATTACCGTGATATTGTCGGTTTTTCGGGTGAAGTTCTTTTTGCGGAGAATCTGGAGGAAGCCAGGCTTATGGTGCTGGGCGGCAGGGGATTTATGCCGATTGAGGGCGGCGGGCAGCCGATGCAGTTCGGTTCCGCCATCCGCCGCGTGGTATTGTGCAGGAACAGTAATCCGCTCAAACGGGATTATTATGCTTTCTGGAAGGCTGATAATTCCGGCTACTATATAGAGGAGTTTGCGGATATTTTGAAATCCCAATTCCCTGATGAATCATAAATGCGGTTTTTAGGCCCGTGTTCCTTTTTAGGAACGCGGGCTTTCACATAAGTTTTTCTTATAATAATATCCCCAAAGTCAAATTGATTCCGGTGTGAAATTTTTTTATAATAAAGTCAGAAAATAAAAGACATTATTTATGAAGGGGAAGAAGGTGTAGTTATGGAGATGATTAAAAAGAACTTTGGATTTGGATGTATGCGACTGCCAATGAAAAATGGGGAGGTGGATGCAGAGGAGTTTTCAAGGATGGTGGATGCCTTTCTTGAAAATGGGTTCAACTATTTTGATACTGCCCACGGTTATCTTGGGGGGAAAAGCGAGACGGCGCTGCGGACCTGCCTCACCAGCCGCTATCCTCGTGACCGCTATGTCCTGACGAATAAGCTGACCAACTTTTTCTTCAAAAAGCAGGAGGATATCCGCCCGTTTTTTGAAAGCCAGTTAGAAGCCTGCGGAGTGGAATACTTTGACATTTATTTGATGCACGCACAGGGCGCCGATAATTTTGCCTATTTCAAAAAGTGCCGCGCCTACGAAACTGCTTTGGAACTGATGGCGGAGGGGAAGTTCCGTCATTTCGGTATCTCCTTCCATGACCGGGCTGAGGTTTTAGAGCAGATTCTGAACGAGTATCCGCAGATTGAAGTGGTACAGATCCAGTTCAATTATGCAGACTATGATGACCCGGCAGTGGAGAGCCGTAAGTGTTATGAGGTCTGTCGGAAATTTGGCAAACCTGTGATCGTCATGGAGCCGGTTAAGGGAGGCAATCTTGTCAATCTGCCGGGAAATGCAAAGGCAATCCTGGAAGAATTAAAGGGCGGGAGTCCTGCCAGTTACGCGATCCGTTTTGCCGCCGGCTTTGAAGGGATCATGATGGTTCTTTCCGGCATGAGTGATATGGCGCAGATGCAGGACAATATCAGCTACATGAAAGACTTTAAGCCTCTGTCGGATGAGGAACTGGATGCGGTGGGCAGGGTACAGGAGATTTTCCGCTCCATGAATCTGATTCCCTGCACGTCCTGCCGTTACTGCGAGGCCGGTTGTCCGAAACATATCGCAATTCCCGATCTGTTCGCGGTTATGAACACAAAGCAGATTTACCATGACTGGAATGCGGATTACTATTACAATGTGGTGCATACCGGGGGCGGAAAGGCGAAAGCCTCGGAATGCATTAAATGCGGCAAGTGCGAGAACGCCTGTCCGCAGCACCTTCACATCCGTGAATTGCTGGCTGATGTGGCGAAAGAATTTGAAACACACTGAATAGCGATTTCCATGAGCAAGTAGCAGAGTGGACCGGGAATGTTCGCTGACAATTTAAGGAGGAGTACAAAATGGCGAAGTTAGTAGTGTTTTATTCAAGGGCGGATGAGAATTATTTCAGTGGGAGCCGCCGTTACATTTCGACAGGCAACACAGAAAAAGTGGCACATATGATTGTAGAGGCGACAGGGGCTGATCTGTTTAAGATTGAGCAGAAGGTTCCTTACGCTGCGGACTATGATACCTGCATTGCGCAGGCAAAAAAGGATCTGCAGGCGAAGGCAAGACCGGAGCTGGTTTCCATGCCGGATGACCTGGGGGATTACGACGAAATCTATTTGGGCTATCCGAACTATTGGGGCGACATGCCGATGGCGGTATATACTTTTTTGGAGAATTTTGACTGGAACAATAAGGTTATCCATCCGTTCTGCACACATGAGGGCAGCGGCTTGAGCGGAACGGAAGGCAGGATTCGGAACGCCTGCAAGGGCGCAACAGTAACGAACGGTCTTGCGATTCAGGGCGGCTTGGTCGATCGTGCCAGACCGGATGTTGAAAAATGGGTTTGAGCCCGTGAGGAAAGGAGACAAAAAAATGGCGATTACTGAATTTTCAAAAAACTATCACGAAAAAATGTTTCCGGGATACCATTCCCCCTTTTTGGAGACAGACCCGGAATTTATTGAGTTGTTTGACAATTTTGCTTTTGATGAAGTAGTCAATCAGGATGACCTGGATGGAAAGACAAGGTTTATGGCAATTCTTGCCACACTGCTTGGGTGCCAAGGGACAGACGAATTTCGGGCGATGCTCCCCGCTGCCCTGAACTTTGGCGTGACCCCTGTGGAGGTAAAGGAGATTGTCTATCAGGCGACTGCCTATCTTGGAATAGGCAGGGTGTATCCGTTTTTGAAAATTACCAATGAGGTGCTGGAAGAGCGCGGTGTGACCCTGCCGCTGCCGGGGCAGGCAACCACAACCGCTGAGAACCGCAGGGAGGCCGGAACCCAGGCGCAGGTGGATATCTTTGGCGAAGGGATGAGGGACTTCTGGAAATCCGGTCCGGAGGAGAGCCGCCATATCAATTTATGGCTGGCGGATAACTGCTTTGGCGATTACTATACCCGTACCGGTCTGGATTATAAGCACAGGGAAATGATTACATTCTGTTTTCTGGCGGCGCAGGGCGGCTGTGAGCCGCAGCTCACCAGCCATGCGGCAGCGAATATACGGATTGGCAATGACAAGGCATTTTTGATTAAGATTATATCCCAGTGCCTCCCTTACATTGGATATCCGCGGAGCCTGAATGCGCTGCGCTGTGTAAATGACGCGGCGGGTAAAGTGGAGAATGGAGCAGAATAAGGATACTATGAGCTCTGATGGAAAGTGAAGGGAGAACGATTTGAAATGAAGGATGTAATGATCTTAACCGGGGCAGGACAGATCGGCATGGCGATTGCCCGCCGGATGGGTTATGGAATGAAAATTGTGATTGGCGATAAAAAGCCAGAGAACGCGCAGGCGATTACAGAGATTATGAATAATGCGGGGTTTGACGCAGTCGCTATGGAAATGGATCTGTCTTCCCGTGATTCCATATTGAACCTGATCACAAAAGCAAGGGAGTACGGCGAGATTACCATGCTGGTCAATGCAGCAGGCGTTTCACCGAGCCAGGCGCCGATTGAGGCGATATTAAAAGTTGATTTGTACGGTACAGCCGTTTTGCTGGAAGAGGTCGGAAAAGTGATTAAGGAGGGCGGCGTTGGCGTGACGATTTCCAGCCAGTCCGGGCATCGGATGCCTGCGCTTTCTGCCAAGGCAGATGAGCAGCTGGCCTGCACGCCGACAGAGGAACTGCTGGATCTGGAGATTTTAAGGCCTGAAAACATTAAAGACACCCTCCACGCATACCAGATGGCAAAACGCTGCAATGAAAAGCGCGTCATGGCAGAAGCAGTCAAATGGGGCGAAAAAGGCGCACGCATCAATTCTATTTCTCCGGGAATTATCGTTACACCACTTGCCATTGACGAGTTCAACGGTCCCCGCGGTGATTTCTATAAAAATATGTTTGCAAAATGCCCTGCCGGAAGACCGGGAACAGCGGATGAGGTGGCAAACGTGGCTGAACTTTTGATGAGTGATAAAGGGGCATTTATTACCGGAGCGGACTTCCTGATCGATGGAGGGGCAACGGCATCTTATTTTTACGGCCCGTTAAAGCCAGACATATAACAATATTTTGAACCTTATGCCGGCCAAGATGGCTGCAGCTTATACTGCGCTGACGAAATACGAGGTCTTTCATATATTTGGATTAAAAATATCTTATCCTGTTATGTTGATTTTGGTAGCTCTGCTTGTAAGCGTCATTACGCTACCATTTGCTTACAAGGCATTTCATAAACATCAGGCAGCATGATCTTCCGGATACGGTTACAGTCGGTGAATGCGACCGATATAGTGAAAGAACTGGAAAAAATTGCAGCAAACTAAAGCACTGACCTATGCGGTAAAATGGCTGTGGGGAGGATATTTACAGAATGATAATTGTGTCATGGTGATTGATGAGAACCTTGATTTTTTTTATGTCCCGGTAGCTGAATCAGGATGATGGCAAGAAAAGTCAGCACACAGCCGGTCAGTTCTCTGGCGTTGAGTGTCTGGTGCAGGAGCAGCCAGCCGGCCAGGGCGGAAATAACGGATTCCAGACTCATGATGAGCGAGGCGACAGCAGGATTCAAACCTTTTTGACCAATAATCTGGAAGGTATAACCGATTCCGCTGGAAAGTGCGCCTGCATATACAATCGGCATCCATGCCGCAAGGATACTGCCAAAGTCCGGACGTTCGAACAGCAGCATCATAATACTTCCCAGAACTGCGTTGGTCAGGGTCTGCACACAGGAGAGCTTTACCCCATCTACCAGGGGCGTGAAGTGATCCACTGACAGAATCTGGAAGGAAAATACAATTGCACAGGCGAAGAGATAGATATCGCCCCTTTGCAGATGAAAGTCACCTTTTGTCATGCAGAGCAGGTACATGCCCGCAGCAGCCAGCGCCACAGCGGCCCATATCCGGAATCTGATTTTTTTCCTGAGGAAAATCCCCAATACCGGCACCAACACCATATATAATGAGCTGATGAACCCAGCCTTGCCCACGGTCGTATCCCGTAAACCGAATTGCTGCAGGGTACTTCCGCCAAACAGGCAGATGCCGCAGCAGATACCGCCGAAAAAAAGCAGCTTATTATTCTGTTTCCGGTGAGTTGTTTCCCGCTGCCTTTTGCTGTGCCTGTCCATAATAGCCGCCATGGGCAGCAGCACAAACAGGGCAACAATATTTCGCATAGCGATAAAGGTATAGGGGCCCACATGGTCCATACCCACGCTCTGCGCAACAAAGGTAAAGCCCCATATCAGGGCTGCTATAAAAAGAATCATGGATTGTCTGAATGCTGTTCTGTTTATCATGGTTTTTATCTTTCTGGTTTCCTGAGCGTCCTTTTGCCCGAATGAGGATATTTTATCACATTCAAGAGAGACATATTTCAGTATCTGATTGTTGAAATCATATCCTATCCTTGCTTGTCGGAATACTGTCAGCCAACTCTTTCCCCTCCAGTATATTCCGGCTGCGGGAGAAAATCAAGATATGGTTATTTCTGATACCTTATTGTACATTAGTAGTTCAATAAGTAAGGATAGTATGAAAAATACCCATCAGCGGTTCGATTGAGATAATATGCCTTTCAGATATTCAGATGTTTGCCGAATCGTAGGGGATTTTGGGTGTTTATACTTTAGCTGGAACAGTATTCAGCCGAAGTAATACATCATCACGGCAAAGGACACAGACGGAAAGTTCAGCTACCATTTGGTGCGGATCGCTCCCGACTGCAGTATCGGGAATCATATACATGAACCCCAGTTGGAAACGCATGAGGTGATGAAAGGAAGCGGGCGATGTGTAAATGCAGGCAGGTGTACCGCATGAAGTCACTGCGGATTCAGAGGGGTTATATCTGTTTGCCAAGTTTATGCCTGCCTTATGTTGGATTAAATAAATGAATAATAAGCAGGACCGCCGCTATGGATTTACACCATATGCGGCGGTCCGCTATTTCCACAGGCAAGCCGGGCAGCCTGATAATGGAAATTATTTGGCAGGCAGGGAACTTAGAAGTAATATGCGAGTGGTTCCATCGGACGAAAGGCGAAAATCTTTATACCTAATTTTGATTTTTTTGCACTTTGAAAATGCTTTTCGTTCCATTTTGTATGCCTTTCGTTCTCTGCATTCCAAAATAACAAATATTCTGCCGATAAATTAGATGACGGAACATAATAAGAATCGAGGTGATGAATTTTGAATATAGCAGTAGTTGATGATGAAGAAATCATCCGTCAGCAGATACATGGCTTCATAAAAAAACAGAATCCGGAATTTAATAAAAGTGTTTTTGCCACAGGGGAGGAGCTGCTTGCGGCAGGGAGGGATTTTGACATTATCTTCCTTGATATACGGATGGAAGGCATGGGTGGCATTGAAGCGGCGAGGAGCCTGCGGCAGAGGAATACAGATGCAGTGCTGGTCTTTATCACAGGCATTAAGGAATATGTGTTTGAAGCCTTTGACGTGTCGGCATTCCATTACCTGCTAAAGCCGATTGAGGAAAAGAAGTTTATGGAGGTACTTGGCAGGGCGGCGGAGGAAGCCGGAAAACGCAAGCGGCAGAAGGAACAGCAGATATTCATTCGGACGAAGAACCAAGGCTATACGCTTAACTTAAGCAGCATCCTGTATATCGAGAGCAGGGGGAAGAAGGTAGAGATCCATACCACGGACATGGAGGAGCCCATAGAGGCATATGCCACAATGGATGAACTGGAAGGGCAGCTTGGGGGCGGATTTTATCGCTGCCACAGGGGGTATCTGGTAAACATGGCGCACATAGTGAGATATGACAATGACAGAATCTTCCTTTCTGGCGGCGGCAATGTCTACCTGACAAAGAAGAAACACAATGAGTTTGTAAAGGCTTATATGTGGTATTTACAGAATGGAGGGGTGTCCTGTGTATGAAGTGATAAATTGGATGGTGGAAATATTTTCTGCCATGTTTCAAGGATACTGCCTGCAGTATTTCTATGGGAACTTTCTGGAAGGAAGGATACGGAACCGATGTATAAATGGGCTGACAGCTACAGTGCTGTATGGGGGGCTGCGTTTAGGTGTGGGAATCTTCCTGTTAAAGGGTTATGGAAATCTTGGAACCTTTGTAAAACTGGCGGCGATTATGTGCATTATATCCGTGATTGCATTGATATTTTATAGGGCAATAGGGAAGATAACTTTATTTCTTGTAGTTACCTTTATGGCTGTAAGTGAAATAGGTTTTTTCCTTTCCTACATGATTTTCAGGTTGGAGGACAATCTGCTCAAGCTGTGGAACTGGTATACCATAAGTGGGTATATGACTTCTATCAAAGTGTATGACATAGCTACTGTAATAATCATAATCGGAACGAATGTTCTAAGGTGTGTGGTGGCAGCGGCGTTATTATACTTCACTATGAAGAAAGTCGTGAGGGATTACCAGGAAAAGGATTATGCCATACACAGGACGGAACTGTTGTTTATCCTTACGCCGGGGCTGGCGGGTTTGATGGTATGTACCTTACTGCGTGTTACTGTAGAGACGGCAGAAAACGGTGTACCGGAACTGCTGTATGACAGATACCCGTCACTGATAATTATAGTGCCTGTTATCCTGCTGTTGTTACTGTTTTCCATTGTGTCCGGGGTAAAGCTCTTTCAGGACATGATCTGCTGGAACAGGGAAAAGAGCAGCCGGATTATTTTAGAAAAACAGGTCAGCAGCTTACAGGAGCATATGGGGGA
>CAZKAO010000071.1:0-17948 GCA_964550745.1 uncultured Acetatifactor sp. | reverse complement strand
CCCACGTATCCAGCTTGGAAGGCTGGTGTTCTACCATTGAACTACACCCGCATGACTAATCTGTCACAACAAAAGTTATTTTACATGGCGAGCCTGGAATTGTCAATAGGTTTTTTTATTTTTGTTGCAATTTCTCTCCGTGTGTGCTAGTATACTTTCAAAGCATATATTTCTTTTCACTTTTGATAAAGCAATTCACTTTTTCAAGCTATCGGAAAATCTATGCTTTAAATTCAAAACACAACAATTGAAAAGAAGCAGGAGATTTTCGGACGGGGCAAATTATTTATTCGCTTTATTTGGCATCTCCTGCAAATCAGGAGGTACAGAGTGAAAAAGCAAGAAACACATGGAAAATTCCTTCCTCCAAAGTCAGATGTGGCTTTCAAGGAACTGATGCGCAATGAGACAGTGCGCAGGCATTTTATCAGCGATGTGCTGGAGATTCCCCTGGAGGAAATTCGGGAAGTACGTCTGGAAAATACTTTTCTGGGCAGACACAGCCGCCGGGATAAAGAGGGTATTCTGGATGTAAGGCTGCTGCTGAACAATGACCGCAGGATCAATATCGAACTACAGATCAGGGAAGTCCCTGCCTGGGACAAGCGCAGCCTGTTCTATCTGTCCAAGATGTACTCAGAGGGAACGCATGCAGGAGAGGATTATGCCCGGCTACAGAAATGCATTGTGATCTGCGTACTGGGATTTCAGTGGGACGCCAGGCCGGGCTACCACAAAGTATACTATTTGCGGGATCAGGAGGGGCAACTATATTCGGATCAGTTCGAGATACATGTTATTGAGCTGAACAAGGAACTGACTGGCGACAGACTGGATGATTGGATCAGACTGTTTCGGATAGAAAGCATGGAGGGATTAAAGATGTTGCGAAGCAAGAATCCGGGCATTATGGAAGCAGTGAAAGAGGTAAAGACGATGAATCTGGGAAAGCGGCTGCATGTATTATATGAGGAGTATATGCGGATAAAGCGGGACCGATTATATCTGAGGAACATAGCCATTGCTGAGGGCCGAGCTGAGGGACGGGCTGAAGGACTCGCTGAAGGAGAGACTACTGGGGATCTCAAGCGCAGCCGCCAAGCTGTTATTGACCTATTGGAAGAAATTGGCCAAATTCCGAAAGAAATCCACGAACGCATCCTTACTGAGAAAGACACTGAGACCCTGCGCAAATGGCTAAAAGCGGCGGCCAAGGCGACAGACTTTGCTGATTTTCGGCAAATGATGATGTAAGAATACCACAAACTCGCCGGGGACAGGCTGGATGATTAGATCAGACTGTTCCGGGTAGAAAGCATGTAGGAATCGAAAATAATATAAAGCAAGGATTCGGGCATTATGGAAACAGTAAAAAGGTAAAGACAATAATAGCTGAGGGTCGTGTTGAAGGAATAGCTATAGGCGATATCCATCGCCTTCGCCAGGACATCCTCGAGCTGTTAGAGACGTTTACTTGTGAACAGTAGCAAAATAGTGAATTATGATAACGAACATAAAAAGACCGGCATCCTCCAAATGGAAGATGCCGGGATTATTTATTGTTTTGATATGTTATTAGCTTGCAGTCCAGCCACTTCCGTTCCAAGTCAGGTTGACAACCGTAGTCCATGTACCACCAACCAATTCCTGATACTGTGCTGCTCCTGCTGCTATGACAAAGCGAGAGGTATCATCAATGTAATACAGCGGGCCATACTCCGTGAGGGTAGGACAGTACATTGTCTTAAGTGTAGCTCCTTCGATATTCGGATCTTTGAAACAGAATATCACCTTGCCCTCACAGCCCTTTATACTATCCATCATTTCCTGAGTCACCGCAACACCTCTCACATCCAGAGGCATATCATACTCCTTGTACCAACGAGGATTCATAGGATCTGCAGAGGTTTCGTCGTTATAATGAGCCCAAAAGTTATCCGCCCAGCTGGGATTTTCTGCAAGCAGCTCATCATATGACTTCTCTTTAAGCTGCAATCTTCCAAGGAACGGATTATACTCATAAATCATCGAAATTGTTCCGTCCGCCGTGTCCGCCAATGCCTTACACTCCACTTTATCTGCTGCAGTAAGGGTAAAGGTGAGTACAGAATCCCCATCCGGAATCGCTTTCTTTACCTCATTGCCAGTCACCGTAATATCACGCCGAATGTCATTAACATAACCGGCACGATCGGCCACTACACCGACAAATCTCTTCAGGTCAATAAAGTAATAATCGTGATCATCTTTATCCCACCCGCGGTCAAATCGGAAATGAACCTTATAATCTGTGATTGTATCTGCCGTTGTCACAAATATTTTATTGTCTCTCTGCCAAGAGCAACCCGCATCCAGTGCATTTTTGTACAGAACGGAAACCTCTTCTACTTCATAATTTTCATTAATTGTTTCGGTTTGCAAGACTCCGCTATCGTCCATATATTGATAAGTCAACTCTATATTATAGCCTGCCACACCCAAATCTGTATTGATAAAGTAAGGCCCTGCGTTATATAAAAAGTAATTCCTGTCAAAAACGGGATTATTATAATACGCAACAATATATGGCAAACTATAAGACGGTCCCCAGTCCCAAACATTATTTGTTTCATGGTATGGCATCAATGTCAAATCCCACTTGTCACGAATATTGTTCAGATCAAGGTCTGCTTTTATTGGAAGGTGCTGCTCTCTCTGCCAGGGGTCAAAATCACCTGCAAGAGCAGGTAATAAATTACCATTACTATCATAAGCAACGAATTTCACACGGGCCTCCCATTTATACATGATCTGGCCATCAAACTCCCAGAAATTCTCATCTCCCAGATGATGAACTGCAATATCCAGTTTACCGTTTCTCTTCCACGCCTGATTCTCCAGCGTCCAGGAGGCGCTGACACATTGAGTCGGGTCAGAAAGTCTGCCATAATGTATCCCGGACTTATTTGTCTTGGCTGCGTCAGCAGGATTCACACCTTCCGGATGCAGTGCCGTTCCAGTCACTTTGAACGAACAACCGGTAGTCAAGTCCCTCTTAAGTTTGAATGTCACATAAGGGATATTCCCCGAATCTGTGCCATACCCGGTAATTTCTATATACTCATTATAATCAGGATGCGATACACTACCGCTTTCATCTTTCTTAGTGAATTCAAATGACCATGTACATGTATATGGATTAACATAATCCACATCATACCATTCACCGGGTCGCTTCTCAAGATTGTCAAGTGCACCTACCAAAGTAGCGCTGACCTTGTACTCGGCGCCTGCCCTATTGACGTTGCCACCGGTCTTATATCCATTGACTCTGATATCATTAACACGTCTGATATCCACAAAAACATACTTAAATACGGTGGGATCGGCATCCGATATCACACGGAAATGGAAGGAGCCCGTTTCCGTGCTGCCAACCTTTATCTGGATATTGGAACCTACGGTTGTTATCTCTGTGTCCGGACTATTAATGTCGCCATCCGTGGTGTCAACAGTAAAGGCTGTGTTAGTAGTACCAGAGATACGCACATTCAAATCATAAATCTGACCCGGCTCCAGAATCAAGCTGTCTTCAACAAACATGCTGATAGTTCCAGACAAAGCAGTACCTCCGGAAGAGACACCATTTCTGGGAGTCACATGGTAATCACTTGCATAGCTCCGACCAGCCGATTCAACTTTCAGGCTGAAATCTACATTCTCTCCTTCCGCCCGGCTGATATCAAAATCTGTGATATTCTCAGCCAAGATACCCCCGGTTGGATCAATATTGGTGAAGTATTTTAACTGACCACCATCCAAATATACCGTGTAGGTAACCGTGCCACTTGATTCCACTTTCTCCACTATCAGCTTATTGTCACTTGCCTGCACCACTTTGTCCGAATCGATAATCAGATTCGTCAACAAATTGGAGGCAATCTGTGCCTGTTGCTGTACATCCAGCTCCACATTGCCCCTCTGGTAGCTTCTGGCACTAATTACCAGAGCACTGCCTACACCGGTCATAATGATACTGAAAATAGCCACTGAACAGATCAGCTCAACCATTGTAAAGCCCTTATGACTCCTGTACAAACTCCTACACAACCTCTTCCACCATTTCATCATCTCATTCACCAACTTTCCAACTCCTATTGCAGTGTTACCTTGCCCGTTAATTTATCTATTTTTATTGTCTTGACATGGCCTCCGCCCGTAGTACCCATATAGACCTCGATCCTGTCAAGAATTAAACCATGCTCGTTCTCAATCAGCGCACCATTGTCTCTCTTAAAAGAAACCTTTATGTGTTCAGCTCCCAAAAGGGTTCCCGGTGGTGTTCCGCCCCCCCCTTCCGCATTTACATCCTCACCTCCCGCATTTTTATAGACAAAACGCAGGTTTACGTCAGCAGCACCTATGATCACTTGATTTCCCACGCGGACGTCGCTCTCTCTGACACTTTGCGAGCATTCCCGAACGGCTACCCCATCGCTCGTCATATAAAATTCCAGATAAGCCACTTTCTTTCCCATGGAGTTGGTACGGTTCTGATTCAGCGCAATCTCAACTTTTCTGGCACATTCCTCCACCGGCTTACTGCTGATCAGACTTATGCCATAGCTGGTTATACCCGCAATTACCATCATAAGGGCGATGACAATAATGATCTCCACCAGAGACAAGCCTCTGTTATCCTTTTTTTTCATCAATTTGTCCATACTCATCAACCCTTTACTGCTTCGTCCAGTTCATATAATTCACACATTTACTGAAGTTCCCGTCAAAATAATATCCCGCAGGCGCAGATGTTGCTCCCGGTGCAGGTGTAACACCCGGCGCAGGCGTAGCAGCAGGAACTGCTGAATCAAAGGCGCCGGACCAATTGACCTTAGGAATCGTAATGCAAAAATCCGTGGTAATAATGGAGGTATAATATTCCGGACTATCATAGAAAATTGTCACGCCGCGCAAAATAATTAGTCCCGGTTCACTTGTATCATCAAATCCAAATGAATCTGTCACATCAATATCCCAAAAAGCGCTTGCATCGACAGACCCAACCCCAACCACATTTCTGATACCTGTCTCCCAGTCAAAAAACCTATTGGTTGGAACAGCGGGATCCGGAATTATCACACCAGATCTTTTCTCCCATATAGTATTCATTTCGTCACAAAAATGCTGACGAAAACTAATCTCCCTTGTAACTCCATCACCCATGCCGGAGTATTCCGACACAGTAGCCGTATAGGCTTTGGCAAAGGCAATTTCCACATCCTTGACCAACTGCGCCCGAAGCTCCTCCATCAGTTCCTCCGCCTGATAAAAGCTCTCCTTTGTGCGGAAGTCCGTTGCTTTCATCTGAAAGTTCATTCCGGACAGATACAGCATAACCGTTGCCAGAATAGTCATAAATATTATTACTACCAGCACCGTTACCATGGCTGAGCCTGCATTATTCCGTTTTCGCTGTTTTACAGTACGGCGCCTTATCATCTCTCTACCTCTCTCGTGTTCGTCTTACAACACAGAAATCCTGTCTGCCACTATATTGGGCCTATTCAACAATGGTACCATTCAGGGTACCCAACACTCTATCGGTTCCAACATCATATAATGTGATTTCAACATCATACATGATCTGCATATTCTCTGTTACAGTCTCGACAGGCATAGCCGTGGGTATTGCCGGAGAGTAACCGCCGGTGCCGGGATAACCTGTCTCAACAGCCGCATAACCTATTCCTTTATACCATTTGTCCGCCGGAGCAACATGAATGCTGCTTTCTGGCATTTTCGTTGTTCCATCTCCTCCCAGAATAGTCCTCAGATTATCATCACGGATACTGGCATTACTATGCAAGTCGATATATATCTGATAGCTCCCCTCAGATGTCCTCAATTTAGCATCGCTGATGGCAAGGTTTTTCTGCTTGTATATATAACACGCAAGCTCTGTACCCGTAGTATTTTCAATGTTAATATAATCCTTGCCAACCCTCACAGGGGCTCCTGGGTCCGACCCTGCACCCGGGATATAATTATATGCCGGATAATAATACAAGTATAAATATTTCAGCGGCGTACTCTGATTAAAAATCTCCTTCGCCCCATCGCCGCTCCCGGACAAATCATACTGGTAGGTAGTCTCGGGTATACTGAAAGAACCGCTTACTCCTGTTGCTGGATTTACATAAGGATGACCGCTTACCTTATATGTATATACACAGCTTACCTTGGCCACATATTGTGAACCCACCTGGTCTACATTTACTTTTAATTCCCGCATCGTAATCTCAATCTTACTGGCATCCACCTCTGATGGAAAGTGATTCACCGGAGGGTCCGGCGCAGGATCTGCCCCATTCTCCTCATCGTTCCATTTCTGGGCCACGATATCCATGATTTCGTACAGCACATCACTGTCCATCATTGCATTACTTACCGCATAAGAAGCGGCATTCTCCTGCGTAGGGCTCTCATATTTAAGAGAATCAAAGCTGGATGCCTGACTGCCATGACCAGTAAGCTTGATATCAACGTCATACGTCTGGCGCTGATATTCCATGCCGGATATTTTAAGCTCTATCTCTCCTCCGCTGTACACGGGAACTCCCTCCGCAGTAAAGGTAACCCCAGACATTATCAGTTCATCAAATCCCGAACTTCCCACTCCACTTACCGGAAAAGTCTTGTCATTGAAGTCCTTACAAATTTTCTCCACTGAGTACGCCTTTAGATTCTCCATAACGGTCTGCGCCGCCGCAGTAGTCTGCTGCCGCAGTCTCGCCCGGGCATTATTGCGGGCAGAATAGACAAAGGTATACAGGATTGGCACTGTGACAATCATCAACAGCGCCATCGCCACAATCAGTTCTACCAGAGACATACCCACATTATTCAATTTTCTTCTGCGCAGTCTCCTATTACTCATGTCTAACTACCCTCTCGATAATAGATTCCGTTCTCCCACGATCAGCGCTTCTATATCAATTCTGATCTGATTCTGTTATCTCGCCGAAAATGTTGTCCGTACCTGCAAGATAAGGTACAATATCCGGCGCCACATATTCCTTGCCTGTGCCGTTCACACTGTATAATACCAAATTGACCTGACCAGACAGATTGGGATTCTCTTCATTACCCCTGGAATAGGAAATATTCTGAATCCCTATTCGATTATTGCTGTTGTACACCATCTGAATCAGGTTCTTCAGACCAGAATAACTCACCTCGTTAATATATGTAACAGACATATCCCGGAATTGAATCTCCTGCGTGTACTGCTCACTGTTCGCCGCCTGCACTGTCTCCGCTGAAACCACATGAATGGGATCGCCGCCGCGATCCATATTGATATTCAGAAATTCAGCCCCACTCTCACGCTGCATCTGTACTGCCAGTATGATCGCATCTTCTTCCCTTGCGTCCGCCGGATACGCCGTCAACAGCTCACCAGCGAGTTGTTCAAGCAACATGGTATTGGCCAGATTCGTCTCCCGAGCAAGATAATAGCCCTCCAGCACTTGTACTCTCTGCTCCAACACCCGGTTGGAAGCGTTGATCTTATCCGCCTCATCAACCAGCTTCCGATACACCAAGAAATATACCAGTAACATTAACACTGCGCCAATTGCCGCCACATATATCATTATATTCTTATTGCCACTGCCGCCATCTTTGCTCTTAGCCATCTACTCCACCTGCCCTTCTGTCTGCTGTGTTTCCGGCTGGGATGCCTGCCCTCCCAGTTGTTCCTGCACTATGGACTGTGGATCTGGCTCCTGCTCAGGCAGATAGCCATTGGGGTAATAGCCACAGGTAACTGTGAACTCTACATACCGGCGATACTCGATATCCTCCGGGTCCACTTCCATTTCAGCCTCCTCTTCCCCTTCGGCCTCCTCTTCCCTTTCAATCTCTTCTTTCACTTCTCTAATGCTATCCACTGACACGTACTGCAGGCTCGCAAAACTACGCAGATTCTGAATAATACCCGCGGCCGTATCCTTGTCCGCCGCCCGAATAAGCAGCGATGCCTGCTTATCATCGGAGGTAAACTCCATCACAGTCACATCCGCCGGGAGCATTATCTCCAGTTCACTGATGAAATTCAGGACATTATCATTGGGTCGGTTGGTCATCAGATGGCCCATCAGGATCTCCTGATACATAGTTGACATAGCTTCATATCTTTGATGAATCTGTTCCGCCGGAAGATAAAGAGTCTCCAACCCCTGCAGCCGCTTCTGCTCCTCCAACGCGCTCTGATAGGTCATATAGCCATTGGCCCCCAGCGCAGCAGAAGCCACCACAAAGAATACGCCCAGCAATATAGCTAAAGATTTACTATTGGTCTCCTTCTGCTGTTTCTGCTTTTTCTCACTGCTGATAACGCTCACCGGAGCCATGGATGCGCCGATACATGCCACATAGTTAAACAGGTCGCCCTCTCCCATACTGGGATGCCAGACGATGCCCTCCAGCTTGCGCAGCACATTGGTCTTGATGCCCAACTCATTGGTCAACAGTTTGGCCAGACCGCTCATATCGCCGCCCATGCCTATGATATAAGCCTGTGCGATATGCTCCGAATTGCGGGAGTTATAGAAATCCACCACTCTGGACACACCGTTAACCAGCGGCACTAGTGTACGGGTCACATTGATCCTCGCCTGAGAGGTCTCCATATCGTCATCATGCTCCAGATCCGGCTCTATGACATTCGTGTCATTGTCCATTACCACCTTAATGCAGCACCGACGCTTGATAAGCTGCCATGCCTCCTTATCGTCGATCACATCAAAGACCGGGCTGGCAGACACCTCATGAACCGCTTCTTCTATACCATAATTGATGCTTCTCTGAAGCATCATATTGTTGTCTTTCACCACTGTAATGATGGTCTGGTTTTCCTCGATCTTCAGGACCATAGTGGGAATCTTGCTGGCCTCTTTCTTCACGGCCTGATAAATACTGTTACCCACAAAATCCATATCCACCAGCACCAGCCCACAGCTCTGGGCCAAAGCCTCATAGCTGGCAACCAGCGATTTCTCTACCGCCACCAGCATCACACGGGTCTTCCCCGCGTTATCTCCATCCTTAATGGTCTCCAGCACCACATGAGAAACCTCATGATCGCTCAGATCAATCGGGAAATACTCTCCCAGATTGGCCTTAATCATGGACTCCATCATATTGGGCTTCACCGGAGGCAGCATAACCTCCCTGTTGATAATCTTGCTGGAAGCCACGGTAAAAATAGCTTTCTTTGTCTTAATTTTGTTACGAAACAGGGCTTCCTTGATAGCAGTGCGCAATCCCGCGCTCTCCTTCAGGTAGCCGTCCTCTATTACGTTAGGCGGCGTCGGCACCATGGCAAACCGATATACCCTGGGCGTCTTCACCTTATAGTCTATCTCACATATCTTGATATTGCTGTAACCCACTTCAATACTAACAACTTTAGCCATCTATGTATCTCCCAATCCCTGTTTTTTCAGCCCAAACCCAAAAACGATAAATACCAGGCTATCATCTGTTCCCCCCACATGACGGAAATGGCGATACCCATGGCCAGATAAGGTCCCATAGCCAACACACGGCCCTCACCGGATATCTTCATCCGGCAGACATGGATCACGGAACCCAGTATACAACCCAGCAGGAAACCAAGCACATTCAGCTTCCACCCGAGTAACAGTCCGGCGGCAGCCATCAGTTTTACATCGCCGCCACCGATCCCCCTCCCCCTGGTGACGAGGTAGATCAGTAATAATAGTACACTAACCGAGAGGAGGCCGATCCCATAGGAAAGCCAGTTTGACAGGTCTGTCACCACGCGAACCAGCCCCAGGGTTAGTATGAAGATATTGATCCCCAAAGGGATCTCATACGTTCTGAAATCAATGACGCTGAGTACAATCAACGCACTAAACAACAAGCAATAGAGTAGGGAATCTATGCTCAGCCCGTACCGCCAGAACACCAACAGGTACAGGCCTCCGTTCAGTGCCTCTATAATGGGGTACTGAACGGAGATCTTACTGCCACATTTGCGACACTTGCCCCCGAGTACCAAGTAGCTGAAGAGAGGTACAAGGTCGTACCATTTCAACTGATATCCACAGCTCATGCAGTGGGACCTGGTGGTTGCTATATTCTCTTTTTTCGGTATTCGGTAGATACATACGTTCAAAAAACTACCGATGATGATTCCATAAAGGAATATCACTATATAGAGAAATATTGTCGGGAGCATTCGGTCATTACCTTTCTACGACAATTAAGGAGTTTCTACTGCACTAACACTAGCTGTGCTGGTCGTAGGATCAATATTAACTGTAATAGTAACCGATGTGAAAGTCTCTTGGTTTGTAAGCTGCGGTAAGTTTGCAAAGGTCTCAGTGCTCTGTACCAATCCTGCAACCCTTAATGCCTCATTGATTGCAGCAGTAGTACCAGAAGCAGTAGCAGCAGCGCCTCTGGTGAGGGTAATCGTGTCACCATTTGCCAGAGCGGTTCCTGTAGGATCAACATAGTATACTTCCAATGCGCCCTGAATTGCCTTAACATTGTCACGATCGGATGCTGCGCGGCCTCTCTCGATGAATCTCATGTACTGAGGAGCCAGTACGGCGATCAGCACTGCCATGATAGCGATAACAATGATTAACTCAACAAGGGAGAAACCTTTGTTATTCATTTTCTTTTCGTTCTTCATAATAAACCTCTCCTTTACTTTATATAATTATTTTATCTTATTCGCCCCGTCCCTACACGCAGGCGGATAATTCAATATAAAATTACAGCTGCCCTTATCGATTGGCTGCCTCATATGCCGATGTGGACGGCCAAATCTCTGTTGCTGTACTGCCGGTGGCACCCAGCCTGATCTGTGCAAGGCCTGTTCCTTCCGCATTGTAGGATACAAACCACTGATAATCGCTCTGTACCTCGGATGCGGGTGCAGCGACAATGACATTGCCTGACGCATCCGTAATAATGGCTGTGTCCGCTGCATAAGTAACAACCGCTCCTGCCGCCGGAGCCCCGTTGATAACACTGTCCGGTAAATCTGCAAATGCGACAATAATTTCGTGAGCCATCTCATCCGCATTGGCAATATCCACAGCAATCTTTGACTTTCTAATAAATCTCACATAAAAGGGCGTCAGTATTCCAAATAAGACAGCCATAATGGCAATCACAATAATCAATTCCACCAGGGAAAAGCCCTTGTTCGAGGTTAATCTGTTTTTCACAATAGATCTCTCCCTTTCCCCGTAATGTACACTTTTGTTACAGCATGGCGTCAAATGCGTCATACATGGTCAACATAGGTGCCATACAAGCGCCCACCAGCACCAGCACAATTGCCGCCAGCACTACGATGATCATAGGCTCCATGGCCGCCATCACAGTAGCCACAGCCATCTCCACTTCTTCCTCATAATAGTCCGCCAACTTATCCAGCATCTCCTCCGTGTTACCGGATTCCTCGCCGATGCGGATCATGTGGTACGCCATAGGCGGGAAGAGACCGCATCTCTGCAGCGGTACGGACAATGGCTGGCCAATCATAATCTCATCCTTTGCGTCATCCATTGCCTCCCGGAAATATACATTGGTCATGGTATTGGCCACAATCCCTACCGCCTCTACCAGAGGAACGCCCGAACCCAACAGGGTACTCAGCGTACGGGCCATCTGAGCCGATGCTGTCTTGACCACCAGGTTGCGAATGGGTTTGATCATCAAGGTTATTTTTCCAAAGAAATGCTTCCCCGCGTCTGTCCGGCTGAACTGTGTGATCCCGACGGCAATCAGCACTACACAGGGCACTAGAATAAACCACTTCTGAATAATAAAGTTACTGGCTGCCTGCACCGCCTTGGTAATAGGCGGCAGCTCCGTGCCCATCTGGTCAAACATGGTCACATAGGCGGGGATAACCTTTACCAGCATGACGACAATAACAACGATCGCCACACAGATAACGACAATAGGATACATCATAGCCTTTTTGACCAGTCCCTTGGTCTTGTTGGAGCGATCAAACTGTACTGCCATACGCTCCAGAGACTTATCAAGGCTACCGGAGGATTCACCTGCCGCCACCATGTTCACCATCAACTCCGGGAATACCTTGGGGTGTTCGGAGATGGCGCTGGCAAGACTCTCACCTTTCTCAGTACTGACACGCACATCATTTATAGCCTGTTGCAGCTTCTTGTTCTCCGTGGCCTCAGTCAGCATCCGCAGAGCGTCCAGAATGGTTACGCCCGCACGGATCATACTCACGAACTGTCTACAGAATACGCTCAGGTCCCTGGCCTTGGGCTTGCCGCCGATATCAATGTTGATATCCCTGGTCAGCAAGGTCTGTTCCTTTATATCCATGACGGTCAGGCCCTGATTCTTCAGATCGGATCTCGCTTTGTCAATATTGTCGGCCTCTATACTGCCCTTGACCGTCTTGCCGGCCGCATCTATCGCTTCATATCCGTAGCTTGCCATCTGGTTCTCCTATACTCTTTACTTCGTGAATATTGTTGCCTGTGTACCTGTCGGTTGACACAGACACCAAATACGCCCCTCCAGACAAATGCCTGTCTTTTGGTACGTCATTGATGGTACATCATGGGTGCTTCACGCAACCCCATTTTTGACAACACACAAGATACTGTGACATTTTCAGGGAGCGCCACAACCTCTTGCATAAGTTGTTGTTTGTTTTGGAAGTATTTCACTTTGGTACTATCTGACTATGTATATCTTCTACTCTTGTTATACCCCATTTTGTATAAAAAGTCAACTGTTTTTAACATTGTTTTGGGCACTTTATCCTATTAATAACTTTTATGAACGAAATATTTGGTATTCTCTAATAATCAACATTGTGTCGAATGTTATAGTTGCTTTACGCAATGGTCCCCAGGCACATGTTCGCCCAATAGTCGAGCTTCCACTTCTTATCCTCCTGCGTTGCCGGTTCCATATGCTTTAAGATTGATTCGCACCTGGTTATTCAGCAGCACGTTGATATCCGGCACAAATGTCCTGCTGTCAAAGTCCTCGGTGATGGCCTGGCCAAGCATAATCCGATTTTTGATTTCCAGGCCTTCTACCTCCGCTGGCTTCAGATGTAGCAGAGAGCAGACCAGCTCTTTCAACACATTATTGTTTTTCTAAAACGGGGGTCTTAAAAAGACAGTTATTGGTCGGGGAATGTAGCAACTTTCCTTTTAAGTCCTGGTACTTCCCGTCAATTTTTGATGTACTTCCCCGATATGGTATGCTATAGCGGCTTTGCAGTTGACTCTTTCCAGCAGGAAGGAGTGGGACGCAATGCAAGCGGCTGGCTACTGTTGTGCTTTCAGACGCTCGTTTTCCTGTTGCAGCTGTTTTATTATCTGGGACTGCTGCTCGATCTGCTGAGATTGCTGCTCGATCTGTTGGGACTGTTGCTCGATCTGCCGGGATTTCTGCTTACTCTGCTGCTCTGATTGTTCCAGTTTCGCCAGCGCCATCTCCCTCTCTTTCAGTACAGTATTCATCTCCATGATATGTTTCTCCCTCGCCTTACATTGTTCCCGGATGGCTTCATCCGCCGTAAGGTCATATACCGTTTCAACCGCTTCCTTCAATATCTGACTTTGCTGTGCTAACATCTTAAGCTCCTCCCATGTAGTGGCTTTAAAGAGGGCAGCCCAGTAGTCGAGCTTCCACTCCTTATCCTCCTGTGTTGCCAGTTCCATATGCTTTAAGTCTACCACACTCAACACGAACTTGTCAGTATAAATATGGTGATTTTTCACGTTCATCATTTTGTAAGTGGCATAGAACTCCGGATACTCAGGAAATAAAGTAAAATCCAGGAATCCGATATGTATGGTCGGCTTAATCTCAAGATAATCCTCCCCGCTCTTTAGCTGGTCAAAGTTGCGGCACAGATATGCCATGGTACGCTCCGGCCAATTGCGGTAGTCTACTACCTGCATCTCCAGATTAATCAGCGACTGGTTATTCAGCAGCACATTGATATCCAATACAAATATCTTGCTGTCAAAATCCTCGGTGATGGCCTGGCCCAGCATAATTGGATTTTTAATTTCCAGGCTCTCTAGCTCCGCTGGCCGCAGGTGTAGCAGAGAACAGACCAGCTCCTTCAATACATTATTGTTTTTCTGAAACAGAGCCTTAAACATATAGTCGTTGGTCAGGGGATGTGGCAGTTTTCCAGTAGCCTGCATATACCGTAGAGGCTTATCCGGTGTCATGGGTACAGAATGATTCATAAGCATGTCTCCTTTGCTTGGTGGTTCCGGCAGATCGTTATTGACTCACGGACCGCACTTAAAAAAGGGCAGCAAAAATACACCTGGATACATCCAAAAAACAGTCCGGGAAAACAACGGCAAAACGCCAGAAAATGAATAGTGTCCATATCGACTGATATGGACACAGTATAGCATATATGATTGCAGTATGCAAGTGATTATGTTGTTTTTAGAGTTACGCCTGCTTCTCCTCTTCCCCGCGGTTCTCCAGCAGCAGCTTATAGAACTCCTCCATCGGCATGGGCTTGGCATAATAATAGCCCTGAACCTGGTCGCAGCCCATCTGCTTGAGCAGTTCCACCTGTTCCCTGGTCTCCACTCCCTCGGCGATCAGGCCCAGCTTCAGCTGTTCCGCCATGAGGATGACTTGTTTCAGAATCAGCCTGCCCTTGTCCGAAAGCATCATATTCTCCATGAACTTCCGATCCAGCTTAAGCACATCAAAGGGCGTCTCCAACAGGATATTCAGCGAGGAATAGCCGCTGCCGAAATCATCCATCAGGAGTTTGAAGCCCTGTTCCTTGATCTCTCTGGCCGCCTGGCTCACATGCTCCTCCATAGTCTCTGTGATCTCCAGCTCCAGCAGATGTTTGCGGATGCCATACACCTCCACAATACGATCCAGCACCCGTATAAACTCCCGGTCCTTCAGATGCCGTCGGGACAGGTTCACTGACACGGGACAGTCCTCAATTCCCGCGTCTCTGCACCGACGCAGGAAATCGCCCGCTTTTTTCCATATATAGTAATCAACCTCAATGATAAACCCATCCTCTTCAATCACAGGCAGAAACTCCATGGGATAGATCAACCCTCTATCCGGGTGACACCAGCGTACCAAAGCCTCCGCACCGATGATCCGATTCTGGGAAATGCTGTATTTGGGCTGCAGATACATCTGCAGCTGTCCCTCACGGATCGCCGTATCAATATTATCCTCGACGAACTTCCTGTTGTACAGCGAGGTCTTGAATTGTTCCTGGTAGAATACCACCTCGGACAGCAGGGTGTTTTTGGCTGCCTTGCGGGCCATCCCCGCACGATCCTCCATCTGGCGCAGTTCCATGGCGGCATCCTCCACCAGATACACACCCACGGAGTATTGTAATTTCACGGCCTTGTAAACGCTAAGCACCCGTCCCATCCTGTTAATTAGCTCTAACAGTTCCGACTCTTTCTCATATTCCGTTACGATCTGGAACACATCACTGCGCAGATTGACAAAAAACTGTCTCTCATTGCAGGCCTCCTTCAGAGTCTCCCGTATCCAGTAGAGTACTTCATCGCCGAACTGCTCCCCATACAGATCATTGATGATCTTGAAACGGCGGATGTCAAACTGAATAAAAGCTATGCTCTTCTTCGTCTCATTCAGCAGATTCCGCACATTCCTGCGGAAGCGCTGCCGCCTGCTCATATTCTTAAGCATGGCCTGGATCTCTTCATCCTCTGAGATATCAATATCCTCCAGATCCACCTTCAGCAATTCTCCGGCGTATTCCTCCAGCATCTTCTCCAGGATCTCTATACTGGCAAAAAGGGCACGGGGACATTTCTGCAGAATCAGGCCCTCCTTGCGGATGACGGCCATATCCTCCGGCTTGGATACATCCTTGCCCAAAATATCCCTGCAATCCACATCGCCCTGCATACTCTCGCGGAAGGCTCTTATGTATTCCTCTGTCTTGCGGTTGCCGTAGACCTCCAGCTCCTTGTCCTGCGGATCGGAAAAACCAAAGGCCATTCCCAGCACAAGCAGTCCACCGGTGATGCATCCGCAGGTCGTTCCCTGCCGCATACCGCCTCCGAAACAGGTGCTGATCTTGAATGCCGTCTTGAGATCCAGTCCAAAGTCCCCCGCAAATGCGCCCAGAAGCGCTTGCGAACAATGGTATTTTTTCTTCAAAAGTTCAACCGCTTTTTCCTTATGCGTCATCTGCACACCTCCAACCCGGTGGTTACATCTGTTCCGAAATCCATTCGGAATATATAAAGTATATCATTTTTCCCGTATAGATTCAAACAATATTTCAAGGAAAAAACCGATATTTCACTTTTTCAATAAAATAATTATATCAAACTTACTTGTTTTTGCTTGCATCTTCTCCGCGATTAGTATATTCTTTAATTAGAAGAACATTTCATCCGAATGCATGATAATATTTCAGCAACTCTTCGGAAATGTACAGAAACAGATTTTGAAAGGTGAATACAGGCTATGACCAGACGGGAACTTGCGAGCAATTTTATCACCAGTATGGAAAGGGAAAGAGTACGACGTGGATACACACAGCCTCAGATGGCGGATCGGCTTGGTTTATCCGCCTCCGGTTATAAAAAAATAATAGCGGGAGAGACCAATAAGATTGATCTCTACACCGCATATCAGGTATACAAACTCAGTGGCAAATTCATCTTTGAACTCTGCGGCGAGAACAGCGCAGAGCTTGAAGCATTTCAGGACTATCGCAGTCTGACGTCCTCTCAGAAGGCATTTGTCAACAACATTATTCAGTTTGAGCGGAGCTTTCAGGAGAACAATACCGCTGTGGAAGAATACATCAGCGTGATTGTGCCCAGCGGAGTTGCAGAGGACGGTATGATCTGGGATTCTGCCAATGTTATCAAGGTTAATGCCTCCCCCTATATACATAAATTCGGCAGGAATCTGCACTGCGGGATTCTGATCACTTCAGATCATCTGCAGCCCGTCTATCAGATGGGGGATATTCTGCTGGTCAGCAGGAGACCGCCCCGAAATGGCGACACGGGAATTTTCATAAATAAGGAGGAAGGGCGCGCTTATCTGCGCAGATATCGCCAAACCAACACCATACGTTTAGAACCTGTCAACGAGTACGGTGTGGTCATTGAGCTAAACAGCAACGATATGTCCGATGAAGGTAAATGGCTCAAGCTGGGTTGTATATTAACCAAGATGCGGAATTGAATGAGCCGCTGATCAGGCTCTGCCGATCATCAGATCCGGCTTCCTGTCTGCATACAGACCCATCTTGATCTCTTCCAGCTTCTCCGCAATGCGGTTTTTTACCATATCCGCCAGCTGCTGCTTGGTCAGTCCGCTGTATTCCTCATAAAAGATGGCTTTCAGAAAATGTACCTGCGTGATCACCTTCTCAAAAGTGTTGCTGTTCATGGCCTTGTAGGAATCATAGATCACCACGGGCACTACAGGACCTCTGCTCCGCAGGCTGCAAGAAAAACAACCGCTCTGGAATTCCTGTAGTTCATTCCGATTATTCTTGTAGCCGCCCTCCGGAAAGATCAAAAAATCTCTCCCGGCCTTTACGGCGTCCGTCACTTTATGGATACTGCGCACCTTGTCCCTCGGGTCCTCCAGATCAATATCCACACCCTCTAACAGCCGACACACTTGCTTACTCAACAGCCGGTTAGCCTGCTTTTTCTCCCATAGCACACTGCAGGGGCGCTCCAGCGCCAGCAGAATCCCCAGAGCGTCATACTTACCCTGATGGTTGGAATAGAAGATGACGCCATCCTCCTTCGGAATATTCTCTTTCCCATACACGCGGGTAGCCGTGCGGCTGCATCTGCGCATATGATTGATCATCCTGCGGGCAAGTTCAAATCTCTGCT
>CAZKAO010000070.1:0-17954 GCA_964550745.1 uncultured Acetatifactor sp. | reverse complement strand
CCTGACCTGTGACCAGATGGAAGCCATGCTGAGATATTTCAAAGAAAATGACATGAACGGAAACGGGGATGCGAATGATGAGCGGCCTATGAACTTTGTCTACAATAACTGGCAGGGCAATCAGTGCGACCTTTACGGCATGTTCGGTCTGAACGATAACCTTGAGCACAGGGTGGTGGTGAATGGAAAGATTACCTATACCGTGCTGGATGACAGGTTTAAGGAAGCTACAAATTATATTGCGAAGTGGGTTACGGATGGTCTGATTGACAGGGTTTCCTTTGAGCAGTCCCAGGATAATTTCCTGGCAAACGGTAAAGGGATGGAGCTTTATGGAGCATTTTACTGGTGGGAGAGCGAGACGGTGGTTTCCAATCCCGAAAACTATATTGTCTGCAATCCTATCGTTGGACCGAATGGCGACCAGACCATATGCGTCTCCAACAATCCCGAGGTAGGTACGGGCGAGGTGATTATCTTTAATGACTGCCCCAATGTGGAGGTTCTGCTTGCTTATTTTGACCGTTATTATGATCCGGAGATTTCTGCTCAGGTTAACTACGGCCCCATCGGCATTGTTTACGAGGAGGAGAAGGATGCGAACGGCATGCTGGTACAGAAGGAGCTTTCCGGCGATATGACCGCTGATGAAATTCGACTGCAGAATGCGCCCTTTGGCATCATTTATCTTTCCGACTACGCATGGAACAATGTGGTTCATATGGAGCCCAGGGCACAGCTGCGGCTGGAGAGACTGACCGCCTATGCGACACCCTTTGTTCCGGAGGGAGTAACCCCCTGCCCGAACCTGCAGTTTTCCATGGATGAGCTGAATACGCTCAGCAACTATGAGACCAATATCAATGATTATATCAGGACGAATCTGATCAGCTGGCTGACGAAGGGCGGAGTATCCGATTCCGATTGGGAGAACTTCAAGAGCGAACTGAACGGCAAGGTCAATCTCTCTGAGGTGCAGCAGGTTTATCAGGCAGCCTATGACAGATTTGTTTCGGACAATTGATAAAATATGGAACTTAAATAAGGAGGATGGCATTATGAAGATTTTACATAAGGGCTTTGCAATCCTGTTATCGCTGACATTGTCTTTAACAATGGCCGGGTGTGGTTCTTCGGACAGTGGGGACAATACAAAACCAAAGATTACAGGTGTAAGTGACAAAGCCGTGGAGGCTGGGTCTGAATTTAATGCATTGGAGGGTGTAGCCGCTTCCGATGCGGAGGATGGGGATATTACTGCCCAAATTGTGATTGAGGCTACTCCTGCGCTGGAGTTTAAGAATGGAAAAGCAACACCGGATAAAGCCGGTGACTATGAGTTGGTCTACTCTGTCACGGACAAGGGCGGTGCCACGGCACAGGCATATGCAACGCTCACCGTTACCAGACAGACAGGGGAACCCGTTGTCTATAAAGATTTTGATTTCAGTGCGGAGAATGCTATAGACAATAAGGGCTGGACTGTGAATGTGGCGGAGAATGCATCCGCAACCGGCGAACTGAAACAGGGCGCTTATGTGTTTGAGATTGCCGCACCCGGCGAAGGGGACGGCGATATCCAGCTTGTAAAGCCGGGCATGGCATTGAAAGCGGCCGATTACAGAATAAAGGTGTGGGCGAAGTCCACAGAAAATACCTATGCGCATCTTATCGCAAGGGATGAGGGCACAGACGAGTGGAGTACCTTCGGAGCGGCATTTAATCTGCCCATAGGCCAGGAAATTGCTCCTCTGGAACTGAACTTTACGGTAGAGGAAGAGGGAAGCGCGGAGATTATGATCAATCTGGGAAGAATCACCCCTAATCCGGATAATCCTTCCGACACTACACCTGACAATTTCACTGTAACCATAGACAAGATTGAGATATATGAAATCTCAGGAAACGAGACCAGAAATCCTGTCTTTACCAATGATTTTGCCGGAGCCGGTGAGGAGAGCGTTATCGTTTCCGCCGGAGATGGAGCCGCCGCAGGGGCTTCCTTTGAAGAGGATGCGGCGAAGGTTGTCATAGACGCCTATCCTACAGAAGGCGGCGTATGGAGTATTAAGGCGGACATTGCGCTGCCCGGAATAGCTATTGAAGGGGGCAAGAAGTATTATTACAGCTTTAAGATGAACGCAGAGAATGGACAATCCGGCGAGTGCCTTGTGGAGAGCGCAAGTCAGAGTGATGCAAACAGAGTACACTTTAACGGATTTTCTGCAGGCGCAGGAGAGGATGTAGTGGTCAGCGGAGTATTCACGGCAGACAGCGCGGTTGCAGATCCTGTCATCAGGCTACAGATTGGCAATCCTTCGGATGGCGTTTCTTCTAACAGCATTCTGATTGACGATGTGGTGTTCGGAGTGGTCGAGGGCGACCTGGAGACCGTTAAGACAATTGATGCGTTTACTGCCTACGGTGTAGGCACTGCAAATGAGAGTAACTCTGATTATCCCTGGAGTACCTTCAACGGAACGGATGAAGACAATGAGAGAGGCGTGGGCACGATCTGGAGTGAGAACGGGAGTTTCTTCTACCGCATTGATCAGGGCGGAACCACAGACTGGCTGAACAAGCTGATCTGCGGATACAAGGAAAATCCTCTTACGCTGGAAGCAGACAGCTATTATACCGTAGAAATTACCGCAAAGGCTGACAAGAACGTGTCCTGTGGCTTCTTCCTGAATCCATTGGGAGGATGGGACCCCAGACTTTCAGAGAGAATAGATTTTACCACCCAGGAGCAGACCTTCAGCTTCACCACAACGGATACCTTTATTATGGATATGGATTTTGAAATGTTGTTCCAGTTTGGGTCTGAACAAACGGCACAGCTGGGAGATGTTACCATTGAAATCTCCAATTTAACGATTTACCAGATGCGTGTAAATTAATGTTTTCCGTAACATGATACAATGTGTTCTAAAAATGTATTATTAACATAGTTAATCAGCTTGCAGAGGGAATTTTGGTTCTCTCTGCAAGTGTAGTATTGAAACATAGGCGATTGCGAAACTCCCTTTCGAGATACAGGGAATGGGCAATATAGACAATCTATATTGACGGTGTTAGATTTTCTAACACCATTCCCGTCACTTGTAGGGAACGTTTCGCAATCACCTAGTAATATTGAAAGAAATGGGAAGGTGTGGAACTGGTAATGAAAAAAAGACTAATACTTTTTTCTGCTGTTCTCTGTCTGTCGATGGCCGCCCTGCTCTGCAGCTGCGGACAGTCAGGGGGGCAGTATACAATCTGTTTTGAGAGTAATTATGGCGCAGGCGGGGAGTATGACAGTCAGGTCGTTGCCTCGGGGAAGAAGATTGCGGAGCCGGATGTGCCGACAAGGGACGGCTATGTTTTTCTGGGCTGGTACAAGGATGCCGGACTGACTGAAAAGTGGGACTTTGGCAAGGATAAGGTAAAGTCTGAAATAACTCTTTATGCGGGATGGGACGCAGACACGCAGGACGAGATTACAGATCCCGGCAACGACAAGGATTTCTCTGGCCTTAGGACGCCCGGAAGCCAGGAGGCGGCATATTATTACGGTATATTTTTTCTGCCGGAGATGGACGGAACAAATCAGCCTTATGTAGGTGATACCATGCCGTATTACGAGGATGGCGTGTACTATATTTACTACCTGAAAGAAGGGGGCGACTCCTATAACCATTCTATTTATCTGGCCACCACTACGGATTTTATAAGTTATACAGAGTATGATGAGCCGGTGCTTGCGGCATCTGTAAGCGGCGGACAGGACAGCTGGACTGGTACGGGTTCCGTAGTAAAAGTGAAGGATAAATATTACTTTTTCTATACCGGGCACACGGATGCTGCCACGGCGGAATATAAGGAAAAAATCATGGTTGCGGAGAGCGATAGCCTTACTTCCTTTGATAAAGTTTCAGGTTGGGAGATCACACCTCCTGCAGAATTGGGGCAAAAGAATGATTTCAGAGATCCGCAGGCTTATTATGATTCCGAATCAGGAACGATTTCGCTTACGATAACCGCATCTCAGGGTGGTGTGGCACGGATTCTGAAATATACGGTAAGTGCCGATCTACAGGAAGCGGACTATGACGGCATTATTTTCAGCAACACAGAGGGAGATTTTTGGAATCTGGAATGCAGCGATACGTTCCGGATAGGAGATAAGTGGTATCTCACCTATTCCGCTCAGGATGATACGCTCTGGTATGCATCTGCCGACAGTCAGTTTGGCCCTTACTCCGAGGCGAAGCGTCTTGAGGGTAAGCTGTTTTACGCGGCCAAGCATGTGGAGGATGGAGAGGATACCTATATGGTGGGCTGGGCCAGGAGATCAGAATCCGCTTCCTCCACTCAGGAGGTTTCCGGCTGGGCAGGGAATCTCGCGGTGCAGAAGGTGGTTCAGAAAGAAAGCGGTGAGCTTGGTCTTGCTCTGGTGGACAGCATCCGGGATCAGTTCAAGGTAAGGAGGGCGCTGCTGCTTAATGAACCCTATACATACATAGAAGCGGGTTCGCTGTATAGTTATGAGGATGCTTTTACCTGCTATGAAAGTTTTATGCTGACCGGTGAATTTATCTGCCAGGGAGAAGGTTCTTTTGGCCTTTGTTTCGATTTTAACGGCAGAAACGACAAATACAAAATGATTTCCATATGCCCCGGCAGCAATAAGCTTCAGCACTCCTTCAATGAAGGCGGCACATTGATCGCTGAGATGGATATTGATCTGGTTCCCGGAGAGAGCTATTCCTTTACCTATATTCAGGAGGGCTCCGTGGGTATCTTCTATATCAATGATATGACGGCGCTCACCGTGAGAGTTTATGGTGTCAGCGGTAAACCGATCAAGCTGTTTGCGGAAAATAATTCCGTGCTGTTTTCATCATTACGGCAATACACCAAATAAACAGCAAGTTCTAAGGAACCCAGAGGTTCCAAAGAACCTCTAAATAGGAGGAGAAGTATGATAAGTCAGACTTTGCGCGAGGCAAGAAAATATGAAGATACAATGGCAACTAGAATTACGGCGGAAGAACGTCCTGAGTATCATCTGTGCGCCAGGGTGGGATGGATGAATGATCCCAATGGATTTTCTTATTATAAGGGGGAGTATCATCTGTTTTATCAGTATCATCCCTATGATTCCGTATGGGGTCCCATGCATTGGGGACATGCGGTAAGCAAGGATCTCCTGCATTGGGATTACCTGCCGGCGGCGCTGGCTCCGGATTCTGTTTATGATAAGGATGGATGCTTTTCCGGCAGCAGCGTGGAACTGCCGGACGGCAGACAGCTGTTGCTGTATACCGGCGTGGTAAAACAGCAGCAGCCGGACGGTGGTTTTAAGGAGATTCAGACCCAGTGCGTTGCAACCGGGGACGGAAGGGATTATGAAAAGTATGCGGCCAATCCCGTATTGACAGAAAAGGATCTTCCTATGGGAGGAAGCAGGTATGATTTCCGGGACCCGAAAGTATGGCGGGAGGAGGATGGAACCTACCGCTGCGTGGTGGGAAACTGTACCAGCGACAGGGATGGAAAAATACTCCTGTTTAAAAGTAAGGATGGCTTTCATTGGGAATTTGTGTCTGTCCTTGCCGCAAATAACGGGAGATTCGGCAGGATGTGGGAGTGTCCGGATTTTTTTGAACTGGATGGGAAGCATGTATTAATTACAAGCCCCCAGGACATGATGCCCAGAGGATTTGAGTATCATAACGGGAATGGCACTCTGTGCCTGATTGGAAACTATGATAAGAAGTCGGGCCGTTTTTATGAGGAAACGGATCAATCCATTGATTATGGCATCGATTTTTATGCGCCGCAGACCATATTGGCTCCCGACGGCAGAAGGATTATGATCGGCTGGATGCAGAATTGGGATACCTGTAATCTGCGGGACACAGAACGGGTTTGGTTCGGCCAGATGACTCTGCCCCGCGAGCTTTCCATAAAGAACGGGCGCTTGATCCAGAAACCGGTAAGGGAGCTGGAAAGTATGCGCGGTGAGGAAGTGCGTTATGAGAATGTGGCTTTTACGGATACAATTAGATTAGATGGGATTTATGGAAGAAAGATTGATATGGAGATCCTGCTGCGGCCTGCGGACCCGGAAAAGATATTTCACAAGTTTGCCGTCCGTTTTGCCCAGAATGAAACATACCATACGTCTGTCAGTTTCCGCCCGTTGGAATCCATTGTCAAAGTGGACAGAAAGTTTTCAGGCTCCCGAAGGGCAATCATTCACCAGAGAAGAAGCCGTGTGGAAGGTATGGATGGAAGGTTAAAGCTGCGGGTAATCCTTGACCGTTTCAGCGCGGAGGTATTTCTGAATGATGGAGAGCAGGTTCTGACGATAACCTTTTATACGGACTTGTCAGCCGATGGAATCTCTTTCTATGTGGATGGGGAAGCAGTGATAGATGTGGTAAAATATGATTTGGTATAGCTGTCTTCGGGTTGTATTGCATCCGAAAAATGACGATATGCTGACTGAAACGGGCAGAGAGGTATAATTATGAAAGTATATGATGTAACCGCTATGGGTGAGTTGTTGATTGATTTTACGGAAAACGGAATGAGCGGACAGGGGAATCCGCTGTTTGAAGCAAATCCCGGAGGGGCGCCATGTAATGTACTTGCGATGTTGGCAAAGTTGGGACGTAAAACTGCATTTATAGGGAAAGTAGGAAAGGATTTCTTCGGGGAACAGTTAAAAAACGCGATTCAGGAGGTTGGAATTGATTCCGGCTATCTGCTGATGGATGAAGAAGTACATACTACTCTTGCCATGGTGCATACGCTTCCGGATGGCGACAGGGACTTTTCCTTCTATCGTAATCCGGGAGCGGATATGATGCTCACGGAGGATGAGATCCCGGAGAATTTGATTGCCGACTCAAAGATTTTCCATTTTGGGACTTTATCCATGACACACGAAGGGGTGAGAATGGCCACTAAGAAAGCGGTGGCGCAGGCGAAGAAAAATGGGGCGCTTATTTCCTTCGACCCGAACCTTCGGCCTCCTCTCTGGAAATCTCTGGAGGAAGCAAGGGCACAGGTCACCTATGGGATATCGAATTGTGATATATTGAAAATATCTGATAATGAAATTCAGTGGTACACTGGGGAGGAGGATTTTGACAAGGGAATCCGCCGCCTGAAAGAGCTGCATGATGTGCCGTTGATTCTGCTGTCCATGGGAAGAGAGGGAAGCCGGGCTTATTACAAAGACCTGAGAGTAGAAGCGGCTCCGTTTTTACAGAAGAACACCATCGAAACCACAGGGGCAGGAGATACCTTTGGGGCATGTTGTCTCAATTCTGTTTTGGAATATGGCCTCGATAATCTGAATGAGGAAAAATTAATGCAGATGTTGGTATATGCAAATGCGGCAGCGTCCATTATCACTACGAAAAAGGGAGCGTTGCGTGTAATGCCTGCCAAAGATGAAATTGAAGATTTTATGGAGCGTAACAGCAGTTGCAAATGAGAACAGAAGGAACGCCGGAGGAAAGGAATCTGAAGGCAGGAGAGAGACCGCCAGGGCCGCAGGGCACTGGCGGTTTGTGTCTTTCTGACAATCCGCTTTGAGGATGCCAGAGGAAAATGGGCCAGAGAGGTTAAAAAATCCCCACATTTGTAATAAACTGTGTTATAATAAGTATTAACGTGGAGGGTATGCAGACAAAGGAGGCAACCATGATTCTGGGAAACTTTGCAGCATGGAATATACAGAATATTCTTATCCGGGTCATTGCAGCCACGGTTCTGGGCGGCGTTATCGGCCTGGACAGGGGGATGAAGCATCGCGGCGCGGGCACAAAGACAATTACGGTAGTCTGTCTTGGCGCCACGCTGGTTATGCTGACGGAGCAGTATATCCAGATGTACTTTCCGGGGCTCGCCAATATGAATCGAATGGCAGCGCAGGTAATCAGCGGCGTGGGCTTTATCGGCGTGGGAACGATCATCATATCCAGGCACCGGGTCAGAGGGCTGACGACGGCGGCCACCTTATGGGCCAGCGCATGTGTCGGTCTGGCCGTGGGAATTGGATTTGTTGAGGGCGGCATACTGATTACGGCGATGATGTTGATCTCTTTACATGTGCTTCCCTATGTGGAACGGTTTGCGGCAAGACATTCACACTACTGCAATGTATTCATGGATTTGGAAAATAGCAGGGATTTGCATATTGTCATACAAAAATTAAAGGAAGCGGATGTGGTTATAGATTCGATGGACATAAGTGAAAACAAGGCGGCGGAGGAAATCTCCGTACATATGGTGCTTTATGCAAAGAGACGGATAGAGCGCACAGAGATATATGATATTCTCATGAAGTCGGACAAGGTCATGGCCGTGGATTTTTTGTGAGAGATATGGTATATTGGAATATAGATATGGAGGGCAGAGTGTATGGCAGGAGATGTACGGGTAATTGAGGTAAAGAGGAGTATTTTTGAAAATAACGACAAGGACGCTGACAGACTGAGGGCGGAGCTGAAGGAAAAGAAGGTTTTCCTGTTGAATCTGATGTCTTCTCCGGGTTCCGGCAAGACTACCACGCTGCTGGCGCTGGCCCGTGCGCTAAAGGGGCGTATCAGGATGGGTGTGATGGAGGCGGATATCGACTCTGCGGTGGACGCGGAGAAGATGATGGCGGCAGGCGTAAAGTCCATTCAGATCCATACGGGCGGTATGTGCCATCTGGATGCGGATATGACCCGGCAGGGCCTGTATGAGTTCGGCCTGGAGGACGCGGAACTGATCATATTGGAAAATGTGGGAAATCTGGTCTGTCCCGCGGAATTTGATACCGGTGCGGTAAAAAATATGACGATTCTCTCTGTGCCTGAAGGGGATGACAAGCCTCTCAAATATCCGCTGATGTATGAGAAGTGTGATCTCCTGGTGATAAACAAGACGGATGTTCTGCCTTACTTTGACTTTGACAGGAAGAAGGTAGAGGAGTATGCGAAACGCCGCAACCCTGATATTGATATTCTCTATATCTCGGCAAAGACCGGAGAAGGAATTGGAGAACTGGCAGACTGGATCGTGGCGCAGGCAGATGCTTGGAGGGGATGAGGTATGGAACAGGAAAAAACAAAAATTCTGGCGGTCGCCGGGAAAGGCGGAGTGGGTAAGACGTCTATAGCAGCAACTATGGTTCGGCTTCTGGTGGAGGCGTACCCGGACAAGAGGATACTTGCCATTGACGCAGATCCCGCTGTGGGGCTCTCGACGGCGCTGGGAATAGAGGTGCAAAGCACGGTGGACGATATCCGTAAAGCAGTGGTGGCTGCCGCTGAGGACGGAGACAGCAAAAGCGCGGTGGAGCTGCTGGGCGAGGCGAGGTATCGCATTTTTGACGCGCTGGTGGAGACGGACGGGTTTTGTTTCATTGCCATCGGACGCCCCGAGTCTGCGGGCTGCTACTGTAAGGTCAATACATATCTGAAGGAAGTGATCCACATTCTGTCGGAGAATTTTGACTATGTGGTAATCGACGGGGAAGCCGGTATTGAGCAGATCAACAGACGGGTGATGGAAAAAGTCACACACCTGCTTCTGATCACGGACTCCAGCAGAAAGGGAACCCAGGTGGTGCAGACTATCCGCAAGGTGGCGGATGAACTGGTGATGTATGAGAAGATCGGAATTATAGCGAACCGTCTGCCGTCCATGGAGACAAGGAAATTTATGGACACAGGGGATATTCCCGTGCTGGCCTGTATCCCGTCGGACGCATCGCTGGCTGAATTTGATCTGATGGGGGAAAACGTGTTCTATCTGCCGGAGGATGCGGAGATTGTCCAGGGGACGAAGCAGGCCATGAGTGAGATTGGTATCATAGACTGAACATTCAGCTGCTTTCAGCCGGGATGCAGCAGGGGATAAAGTGTATTGTGTCTTACGGGGGGAGAAAATGAAAGATTTAAAACACATGTATTTTTTTGAAAAGCTTTTGGAGGATGCGAACAATGAGTTGATTCGTCAGGCACAGGCGGAAGGCAGAAAATGTGTCGCCACAGTCTGCGAAAACATCCCGGAGCCGTTGCTGAATCTGCCCGGAACTTTTTCCACACGTCTGCGGGCACCGCGTACCGGGTCTATAGAGATGGCGACATATTATCTGACCAGCTTTCTATGTGAGTATACGAGAGCGCTGCTGGAACGTGCCATGGAGGGTGGCTATAATTTTACGGACTGCCTGATCGTACCGGACGGCTGTTCCATGCTGAACCGCTGCGCAGAGAATATGGAGCTTCTGAAGACCATGTCCAAGGAGCATTTTTTCCATGAATACATGGAGATTCCCATGAAAGCGGACGACAACGGGCTGAATCTCTATACCCTGCAGTGCAGGAATCATATTCTGGAGCCGCTCAGGGAGAAATTTGGAATAGATATTTCCGATGGAGCCATCCGGAAGGCTGTAGAGGAACACAACCATATTTGTGATCTGATCCGGCAGATTGGAGAATACCGCAAGGAGGAGAAGCCAAGGATAACAGGGTATGAATTTCATATTATCACCATGGCCACTTATGTGGCTCCCAAGGATCTGCTTATAGATAAGCTGGAGGAGACTCTGGCGGAGCTGAAGGACAGGCAGCCGGACGACAAAAATCCCTATCGTGCCAGGGTACTGCTGGTGGGTTCCGAGGTGGATGATGTGGATGTGGTGAGACTGATCGAGGATTGCGGGGCCTATGTGTGCGCGGATCGGTTCTGCTATGGCTCTTTTCCCGGCAGGGACAGAATAGAACTGACTGAGGAGGAAGATGCGCTGACTCAGATCTGCCGCCAGTATATGTACCGGGGGCAGTGTCCCAGGTACATGAATCAGGACAAGATACAGGAAAGGCGCAGATATGTGGATCAGCTGGCAAAGGAATACAGGGCGGACGGTATTATTTATCAGCAGATAAAATTTTGCGATCCCTGGGCATATGAGCGTACGGTGGGCACCCATGTCCTGCGCGAGGATTATCACTACCCAGTTCTGTCCGTAGACCGTCCCTATGCCACGGGCAATTCCGGACAGCTGCGCACCCGGGTGCAGGCCTTTGTGGAAAGTGTTGAACTTAAGAAAATCCAGGGAGGTGGCAGATAGTGGGAAAACAAGTGGGAAGTGAACGGTTGGGAGATTTTTATACAAAGGGAAAGGTGAGAAAACGCCGGGAATGGCGCGGCGTGAAGGACACCCTCTATGACTATGCACGCTGGCTTCATATTATGGGGATTCTGACGAAGTTTATTGTGAAGCCGAGGAATATTAAGGCTTTTTTCCGGTATCGCTGGATGGCGAATTACCTTGCGGCGCCTATGATGGTGGACCGCCACACTCAGGGCTTGCGTGGGCCGCAGCTGCGCATTGCTCACACGGAATTTGACCTGGTAATGGAGGATGTGGCAAAGCTGTTGGACAATCTGTTCCGGGGCGACCGGAGAATCGGGAATGACGAGAAATTTTCCAAGAAGGTAGTGTTGGTGGATGAAAATGAGATGACAGCTGTGCTCATGGGTTTCCCCAATCTGAAGGGGCTCAGCCGGGAGACACCATCGGTGTATGTGTCCGTGCTTCTGAATCAGTATGGGGTCTGTCACTATCTGGATGTGGCGCAGGAATTTGGGCTTCCGGGGGATGTGTGTCCCATGCCTGAGGCGGAGGCCGGAGTGTCCATTGACGATGATTTTCCCGTGCTGGGCGCATGTGCAATTCAGTGTAATACCACTTGTGACGGCTCTCTGATGGGCAACGGCATCATATCCAAACGTCTGGAGTTGGAGGATGGGATTCCCTGTTTCCAGCTTGCCGCCCCTCTGCGCCACCGACAGGACGACGTGCAGGAGTATGCGGCGCAGGAGATTCGCAATGCCATCCGGTTTATCGAAGAGCATACCGGCGAAAAATGGGACTGGGACTATTATTTTACCTGTGCAAAGCGTGTCAATGAGTCTACACGGCATCGGATGGAGTGGCTGGAAATGAGCAAGACGGACTACCCGCAGGTGTTCGGCTCCAATCTGGCCCTCTACACAGAGACCAACTATATGGCGATCTGCGGTAAGATGCAGGAGTTTGTGGAGGCAGACAGAAAGATATCCGCCATTGCAGAAAAGGCGTATAAAAATAAGACCATGGTGGTGAAGGAATACCGCCACCGGGCGATTATCTGGGGCGTCCAGTCCCATTTCTACTTTGACTTCCTGATCTGGCTGCAGAACTGTTGGGGGATACTGCCCCTCACGGATATGCTCTCCATGGTATCCACCAAGGTACTCTCGGAGGATGATAAGGAGCAGGCGATCTATGATATGGCATGGCTGACCGAGAATATGATTATGCGCAACAGGACACATGGCGGTTACAAGGTTCTGCTGGATGAGCTATGGGAGTTCTGCGAGGAGTTCAGGGCGGATACTGTGATCCTGTGGGAGCATATCAGCTGCAAGGCGCTGGACGGTATGCACGGGCAGTTTGAGGAGAAGGCAAGAGAGAAAGGAATCCATCTGATCTGGGTGGAGCATGACCTCTTTGACCCCAGGGTGATTTCCAGGCAGGAGATCCGGGATCAGGTCAACCGCTACATGCGCACAGTGTTCCGTGAGGAGCCTCTGGATCCGACCTTGGAGGTGATCCCCGACGAACATTCATGGTAAGAGAGGCGGCAGTTGACGCAGCACTATAATTTAGAAGGAGAAAGCGATATGAAATACTATGGAGGATGTGATTCCGGAAGTACCTACACAAAATGTGTGATTATTGATGAAGACGGCAAGATGGTGGCGGACGTTACCCTTCGCAGCCGCATCAATTCCGTACTCAGTGCGGAGGATGCCCTGAAACAGGCTGTGGCACAGGTTCCGGACTTAAACAGCGCCGAAGAGCTGGCTTATCTGGTGGGAACCGGCTACGGACGTAACAAGGTCCCTTTTGCGGATGAGAATATCTCAGAGATCAGCTGTCATGCGATGGGGGTTCATGTGGCAGATCCGAATGTAAGGGCCATCATTGACATCGGAGGCCAGGATGTCAAGGGGATATCCGTGGACACGGATGGAACGGTGTTAAACTTTGCTATGAATGACAGATGCGCGGCGGGAACAGGGCGGTTTTTCGAGGCCATGGCAAGGGCGTTTGAGATGGAACTGCCGGAATTTTCCAAGCTGTCCCTGAAGGCGCAGAATGTGATCCCCATCACGTCTCAGTGTACAGTGTTTGCGGAGTCCGAGGTCATCTCCCTGGTGGGCGAGGGTAAGCCTATGGAGGAGATTGCCGCAGGCATAGAGCTGTCGGTGGCCAAGAGGTGTTTTGTCATGTCCAAGAAAGCGGGGGCGGTTGATAAAGTTACACTTACCGGCGGATGCGCCAAGAACGAAGGCTTGAAAGACGCCATCGAGAAGGTGCTGAAGCTGAAAGTCATCGAGCTTCCCATCGATCCTCAGCTCATGGGAGCCTTGGGGGCGGCGGAGTACGCTCGTCAGAAAGGAGGCGCAAAATGATAGGGACCATAATCTCTATCATAGTCATTGTGGCTGCAGTTATTGTGGGTATGTTTGTGCTGTCTTTTCTTGTCTATTTCTTTAATCTGGACATGAAACTGACGGCAGCGCTGGCTCCGCTGTTTGACAAACACTATGATAAGATAGACAGGGATAAACACTTATAAAAGGCATGAAACTGTATGACGAGACTATCAAAAAAGTTCAGACGCTTCTGGAGACGAAGGAAAGCCGGAAATTGCCCGTGGGAGAGACAGGGTGGCCCGAGGTTTCCGATCGGAGTATGATTCTGAGAAGCGATATGGCCTATGAACTGGGAGGCGGGAGCCTTGCGGCTGTCGGCTGCACAGTCATTACGGCGGATGAGGCACTGGTTCCCGGAGACGCCGTGACCCTGTTGGGCAGAGACCTGCCGCAGATCCAGGGAGATGTACCCTATGCCCGGATTGCAGTGGTGCGTGTGGCAGAGAATACTCTTGGAGAAGGACAGGCATTGTACCAGGCTGTCCGCAGCCTGGAATACACCAGGTATCATTTCTACCCGGAAGGATTTATGATGCGGGTGTCCGCCACCAGGCAGAGGGAGAGCGTCCGTGTCGGTAGGCAGGCTCTGGCAAAGGGACTGGATTTTGCGAAGACAGGCAATCGGATGATTTCTGCTTTTCACAGGAATACTGCTGTGGAAGCGGTACATATCTATTATGTGACAGAGAAGTCGTTCGACTATAAGGCGCTGGAGCGCTGTGTGAGTGAGGCGGAGAAGATCACAGGGACCATTGATCACATTTTTAAAAATGCGATTATGGACTGCGGCGTATGCAGTCTGCAGCAGGTTTGTAACGAGGTGGAAGGACTGAGAGAACTGCATTTTTCCAGATGAATTTTGCAGTTATCGGGATAAAGCAAACGAAAAAAGGAGGAAGAGATATGGCATTTGACATGGAACAGTACAACAGATGGCCCGCAAATCACAAGCATGACAAGGAACCCAGCAAAAAGATTATTGCTCTGGGCAAGAAGATCACGGATGTGGCGGCACATATGATCGGTGGGGTGAAGGTGGAGGACCCGGAGTATTGGGGACTTGCAGAGATCATTACCGAGGAGATGGCAGAGGTTGGGCTGGCCATGAAAAAGCGGACGCCCTACACCTTTGCGGAAATGTGCAAGCTGAATAAGATTGACAAGGACGGTGAGGAGAAATTCCAGAAGCTTCTGGACGAGATGAGCTACATCGGCCTATTGGAGTATGACTATGGGTATCACTACGACCACAACGGGCGCACCCATGAACAGACCGAGCGCAGATATATCCTGCCCATGTTTGTACCCGGGTCGGCGGAGCTGTTCAATATGGAGGAGCTGCCGGACGGGAGCAACCCCAGGCTGCGGGATCACCCGGACGTGGCCTCCTTCTTTGAGCGCATGACTTATATTCCTCTGGCGGGGATCACCCAGATGGTGCCGCCCGGCGGCGCAGGAATCGGCATGCATGTCATTCCTGTGGAAAAGGCTATTTCCATGGAGAACCAGTCGGTGGATCTGGAGCATATCTCTTACTGGCTGAAGAAATATGAGGGACACATCGGAGTGGGCCGTTGTTCCTGCCGTGCTTCACGGAAGGTTCTGGGCGAAGGCGTGGCTGACGATGATTTCGGCTGGTGTATCGGCGTGGGCGATTTCGCGGATTACTGTCGTGAGACGGGAAAAGGCCACGACATCACCTATGAGGAAGCCATGGCGATCCTGCAGAGGGCGGAGGAGAATGGCTTTGTGCATCAGATCACCAATATCGATGGTGAAAATAAGATTTTCGGTATATGCAACTGTAATGTAAATATATGTAATGCGCTTCGGACCTCTCAGCTGTTCAACACGCCGAATATGTCCCGTTCCGCCTATGTGGCTCATGTGGACAAGGAGAAATGCGTGGCATGCGGACGCTGTGTGGAGTATTGTCCCGCAGGTGCCACCAGGCTGGGGCAGAAGCTCTGTACCAAAGATGGAAAAGAGGTGGAGTATCCGAAGCAGGAACTGCCGGATTCGGTAAAATGGGGGAAAGAGAAGTGGGACCCCGACTATCGGGACAACAACCGCATCAACACCCACAAGACAGGTACATCCCCCTGTAAGACGGCTTGCCCGGCCCATATCGCCGTACAGGGATATCTGAAAAAGGCATCCCAGGGGAAATATAAGGAGGCTCTTGCCCTGATTAAGAAGCAGAATCCGTTCCCGGCTGTCTGTGGGCGTATCTGCAACAGGCGCTGTGAGGACGCCTGTACCAGAGGAACCATCGACGAGGCTGTTGCCATCGATGCGGTAAAGAAGTTTATTGCACAGCAGGATCTGGATGCGGAGACCAGATACATACCTCCCGTTGTGATTCCCGCCAGCATACATATGGATCATTTCCCGGAGAAGATCGCCATTATCGGAGGCGGCCCCGCCGGTTTGAGTGCTGCTTTCTATCTGGCGGAAAAAGGCTATCGCCCCACCGTATTTGAGAAAAATGACAGTGCGGGCGGCATGCTGCATTACGGTATTCCTTCCTATAAGCTGGAAAAAGATGTCATCGAGGCGGAGATCGACGTCATGCGGGAGATGGGCGTGGAGATCCGAACCGGCGTAGAAGTGGGCAAAGACGTGACTCTGAAGCAGCTTCGTGAGCAGGGATATAAGGCATTCTACATTGCTATCGGCTGCAGCGCGGGCAAGCGTCCCGGCGTAGACGGAGATGAGGCGGAGGGCACCATGACCGCCATTGAATATCTGCATGAGGCAAACACAGGCAACACCTCCTATACAGGAAAAGTCGTGGTGGTGGGCGGCGGCAATGTTGCCATCGACGCTGCCAGGGTGAGCGCCAGAAGCGGCGCTGCGGAAGTTACCCTGTTCAGTCTGGAAGCGGAAAAGGAGATGCCGGCATCCAATGAGGAGGTCAGCGAGGCGCGGGAGGACGGCGTCACAGTGCAGAACGGCTGGGGCCCGAAGGAAGTTCTGACCGCAGATGGAAAGGTGACGGGAATTGTATTCAAAAAATGTGTCTCCGTGTTCAATGCGGAAGGTAAATTCGCTCCCGTCTATGATGAGAATGAGACTATTACCGTGGAGTGCGGGCGGATCATCTTTGCTATCGGTCAGAGAACCGTATGGGGAAATCTGTTAGAGGGAGAGAATGTAGAGTTCAATGGTCCTGCCATTGTGGCGGACAGTCTCACATTCCAGACCGGGCAGCCGGATATCTTTGTGGGCGGTGACGTCTATACCGGTCCTAAGTTTGCCATCGACGCCATTGCCGCCGGGCACTATGCAGCGGAGTCCCTGCACCGCTATGTGCATGGAGGACATATGACCATCGGGCGCAACCGCTGGGAATTCAACGAGCTGGACAAAGATAATATTCTGGTGGAAAGCTATGACAATTCCTCCCGTCAGATCGAGGCTGTCGATCCTGCAGTGCCCGGGAAATCCTTTAAGGATGCACATCTGACGCTGACAGAGGAGCAGGTGAAAAAGGAGACCGCACGCTGTCTGGGCTGCGGGGCCACTGTTGTCGATGAAAACAAGTGTATCGGCTGCGGCGTGTGTACAACAAAATGTGAATTTGACGCCATCACCCTGCATCGGGATAGACCGGAATGTACGACCATGGTGACAGCGGAGGATAAGTTTAAGCATATCATTCCTTATCAGTTAAAGCGTGCGGCCAGGATCGTGACACATAAGAAAGATTAGGGAAAGCGGGAAAACAGTCATGCATGAATTAGGAGTCGTGTTTTATGTCGTTCGGGATGTAAAGCAGGTGGCGGAGGAAAATGCAGTGGAGAAGATTGCATCCGTCACACTGCAGATTGGAGAAGTGTCCGGGATTATTCATGAATATCTGACTGACTGCTGGAATTGGGCCAGAAAGAAGGAAGCCGTCATGGAGGAAGCTGAACTGGTGATAGAGCAGATCGATGCGGTTTCCTTCTGCGAGGACTGCCAGCAGGAATATCCCACAGTACAGTATGCCAAAATCTGTCCCCATTGCGGCAGCGAGCATACATATCTGAAACAGGGGAATGAATTTCTGATTAAGGAGATTGAAGTGTATTAGTTTCAGGGGAGGGACTCTCCCTCCCCTGAAAAAGTTAAAAACAGAGAAATTACCTATTGCCAAACAGAACATTTTGTGGTAACATACTTTTGTTGAGTAATTTTATAGATGACAGCTATAGATTTATTGTTTTTGATGTAAATTCTAGATTTGCCGTCCTGTGATTCGGCTCCATGGTCAAGCGGTTAAGACATCGCCCTTTCACGGCGGTAACACGGGTTCGATTCCCGTTGGAGTCATCTTTATATGGTGCGATAGCCAAGTGGTAAGGCCCCGGTCTGCAACACCGTTATCGCCGGTTCAAATCCGGCTCGCACCTCTGAGAGGGACC
>CAZKAO010000069.1:0-19036 GCA_964550745.1 uncultured Acetatifactor sp. | reverse complement strand
GGGAGAAAGGAATAATAATCCAATCAATATCCAACATAATTGGATTATACGTGAGATATGGAAAGCGAGTATATCTGTGATGACCGTATCTTTGAGCCAGGTGGACTTATGGATCAGATACGGGCAATGAGTGACGAAGAATTTGAACAGTTTATTGCGGAGCAAAAAAAGAAAGAACAAAAAATGAGTGAGGAGATAAGAGTGACAAGTCTCGAAAAAAATGTCGCAACAAATCATTTATTTTAAACCAGCAAATGGGATAGAAGATATTTGCAAGGAGGCAGACATGGGAGTATCCAGAAAAGGACGCAGGACGTTGCGATATAAAGATACAGAATTTATCTGGTGGGTCAGCCCCGAAGAGGACGACTGCGACAAAATATATCTAAACATTGTCTCCGAGGACAAAAGTATTATCCTGTCTTATAATGTGGGAGATGGTGGCTGCTTTGTGGTGACCAGCAAAGGGAGGGTTTTTCAGGGGCATAAAACTTCTGGAAACTGGGAGTCCTATAGTATTCCCTTTAAGGAGCCACTGATGATAGTAACGCCCGGAGATGTGGAGAGGTTCGTGGAATGGGCCGTAGATGGAAGAGGCGCTGTTCCTAAAGGGACAAAGAGGTTTTAATTACCTTTTTTGCGTAAGAAAGCATCATGAAAATGTATAGTGCTTTCAAATAAAAGAGGAGATAATAGCATGGAACTTGTAAAGATAGACACCAAGAATGTATGGAATATCGTCAAACTGAAGGTCCGTGATGACCAGTCAAATTTTGTGGCCGCCAATGACTACAGCATCATTGAGGCATATGCCACGGTCTCTTCCGGCTATGTGGCGCTCCCCTTTGGATTGTATGAGGAGGAGACACCCGTCGGCTTTGTAATGATCGGATATGGGAGCATAGGGGATGAGGAGGAGCCCAAGATTGTCAATGACAGCTACTGTATTTGGCGGTTTATGATTGATGAGCGCTTTCAGGGCCGGGGGCTGGGGCGAAAAGCCATGGAGGCGGTACTGAACTATATTAAGACATATCCCTGTGGAAAAGCGGACTACTGCTGGTTGTCCTATGAACCGGAAAATAGTGCCGCTAAGTCTCTTTACAGTAAGTTTGGCTTTGCCGAGAACGGTGAGATGGACGGCGAAGAGGTTATTGCGGTATTGAAGTTATGATGTTGTTTATGCAAGGAAGAGAAGAAAGCGGAAAGAAATGAAAACAGAACGTCTCTACGCAATTACAGTATATCTCCTGAATCACGGCAGAACCTCCGCCAGCGAACTGGCCAGGCATTTTGAAGTGTCGCTGCGGACCATACAGCGGGACATGGACTCCCTGTGTCTGGCGGGAATACCGATTATCGCGGTAAATGGTGCGGCAGGCGGCTATGAGATATCAGAGCGCTTTGTCATGGACAAAGGCTTTGCCACCTCTGACGATTACTCCTATATTCTGACGGCACTGCGTGGGCTGGTGTCTGCCACCGATGACCAGGGGGCCAAGCATACATTGGAGAAGATCGCCCATGCGTCAGCCCCCGGTGACAATGGCATTATTCTGGATTTTTCGGTTTTGCAGGAGGGGGACCAGGTTACCCTGCAGAGGCTGCAGACGGCAGTGCTTGAAAAGCATACCGTGGAATTCACCTATACGAACAATAACGGCGAAACCCGCGTCCACAATGTGGAGCCGGTGGCAGTCATTTACAGATGGTATGCCTGGTATCTCTTGGCCTATTCTAAGGTCAAAAAGGATTACCGCACCTACAAGCTTGTGCGGATGAGCGATTTGAAAATCACGGACGAGCCCTTTGAAAAGGAACATGAATCCGCTGATGTTATATTGAGAGAGTCTGACAAAACAGATTCCCGCCAGTACACGGAAATCCTGATCAAATGCAGAGAGTCAGCTAAGGCGCGGGTACGGGAATATCTGAAAGGAACCATAACGCAGGAATACGCAAATGGCGATGCCCTGATGAAAGCCACTGTGGTAGAAAATGAGCAGTTCTGGATTGGGACGCTGCTGTCTTTGGGAGATGCAGTGGAAGTAGTGACCCCGGAGAAGATCCGCAGGCGGCTGTTGGAGTCGGCTGAAAAAATTGTTTCTTTATATGGAAAAGTATGACACCCAGCTGTCGTATATGCCGTGCTATACTTTGAAAAAGAAACATGCACAACTCTAACAGGAGGGTATCAAAATGGTAAGTCCATATGAAAAATGTCCAATCTTTGAAAACGAAAATTTTCTGTTGAGGCTGGTGGAAGCGTCCGACGCGTCGGATCTGCTGCTGGTGTACTCTGATGAAAAAGCTGTGCCCTACTTCAACAGCGACAACTGCAATGGGGATAATTTCCATTATACGACCCTGGAGCGCATGCAGAGTGCAATTGAATTCTGGCTGTGGGCCTATAATGATAAGGGCTTTGTGCGCTGGGTGATCATTGACAAAAAAGTGCAGCAGGCCATAGGCACGATTGAACTGTTCAATCGAGGGGGGAACGATCAGGGGCAGGATTCCCAGAGCGCACCGAAGGATTATTTTAACAATTGCGGCCTGCTGCGGCTGGATCTGCGGAGTGATTACGAGCGCACGGAGAGCATCCGGGAAATCATGTCCCTGATTGTGCCGTGCACATTTGAATTGTTTGACTGCCAAATGATTGCCACGAAAATCTCGCCCTTTGCCACCCAGCGCAGGGCCGCAGCAGAGCAGCTGGGATTTGTCGCTTCTGAGGAGAAGCTGATCGGCGCGGACGACCATAAGGTTTATATGGATTATTTTGTTCTACAGTAAACAATTTCGTTTACTATACTATAAATGCCGGGGATTTGTACGGTGGAGAGAGGAGAACGCATTATGCCTGAACTATATCTGACCAAAAAGGAGGCACGAAAGTTCATCCTGTACAAGCAGGGACTGTTGGGAGAGCACCGATTTAAGGGAAAAGACGGCATTCTCGATTTCATCCGCCAGGCGGGATGCATTCAGTTTGACCCCATTGACGTGTGCGGCAAAAGCCCGGAGATTGTGCTGCAGTCCAGAGTTGCCGGATTCACCAAAACCATGCTCTATGAGCTGCTGTATACCGATCGGAAACTGGTGGATTATTTTGACAAGAATCTTGCCATCATGCCTGTGGAAAACTGGAAATATTTTGAGCGGGAGCGTGAAAATCACCGCAGCTGGGAGAAGAGCCACGAGGAGATAGGGCAGGTGCATGACCAGATTATCGCCGCCATCACCGACAAAGGTCCCCAATGCTCTGCGGATCTGGATATCTCCCAGAAGGTTGACTGGTACTGGAGCCAGACAAAGCTTTCCCGTGCGGCACTGGAGCATATGTATTTTTGCGGCGAGCTGGCGATTCACCACAAGAGCGGGAATATGAAATATTATGACCTGATCCGCAACTGCATCCCGGAGGAGATAGTGGATGCGCCGGAACCCTACCCTAAGGATTTTGACTATCTGAAATGGCGAGTGTTGCGGCGAATTGGCTCTCTGGGCCTGCTGTGGAACCGGGCCTCTGATGCCTGGCTGGGTATACCGTCGCAGTATAATTCGCTGAAGGCAAAGGAGCGCAGCGATATTTTTGCTGAGCTTTTGGCACAGGGGCGCATTCTGCCCGTCAGGGTGGAGGGTGTGGCTCACACGCTGTACTGCCTGGCGGAGGACGGGGACATCGCCGGATATATCCGGGACAATGCTTATGCGAAACAGCGCTGTGAGTTTATTGCGCCTCTGGACAATATGATGTGGGACCGGAACCTGATAAAGGAGATTTTTGACTTTGAATACAAGTGGGAGATATACACGCCTCAGTCTCAGCGAAAATACGGCTACTATGTGCTTCCAATCCTCTACGGAGAGGGGCTGGTGGGCAGGATTGAGATGGCATATGACAGGAAAAACAGGAAGCTGAACGTCTCCCATATCTGGTATGAGCCGGGGGTGAGAGTGACCAAAAAGCTGGAGAGCGGGATAAAGTCTGCACTGAAGCATTTCGAGGCGTTCAATGGGAGCTGATTTTGACTATTGACTCTGTCGTTGGGGAATAGTTTATACTGTACTTAACGGCCGTTAGAATAACAACAGGGAGATCAATAACATGAGTGAATTAATCAAAATCAGAGACATGACAAACAAATATGATCTGTCGGCCCGGACACTTCGCTATTATGAGGATATGGGCCTGATAAAAAGCGTCCGCAGAGAGGACTATGCCTACAGGCTGTATGATGAGGCCAACGTAAAACGGCTGGAGCAGATATTGATTCTGCGCAAGCTCAACATAAGTATTAAGGATATTCAGCGCATATTTAACACATCCGGCTCCGAGATTGTCCTGGAGGTTCTGGGAAAAAAGGTTGACGATATTGATGAGGAAATCTCTCTTTTGCATGAGCTGAAAAATATCGTGCTGGAGTTTATACGCCAGATTGAGCTGGCTGACTTCGGCAGGGAATCAGACGTAAAACTCCTATATGAAAAGGCAAAAGAGATTAAAGCACAAATTGCAAATGTGAACTACAACGGCAATCCGTCAATGGTGAACCGCTTGTTAGAAGTCACGGAGAAACTGGACAACAAGATACCGGATATCATGATTGTCAGAATCCCTAAATTCAGAGCGGTAACGTCGGGACTTGTATCATTTGAGGAACTTTTTGGCGGAGAGTTCGAGCCGTGGCAGGAGGCCCACAACTACCTGTTTAAACCCGTTATTTTTGACGCCGCCGATTTTCTGTGTGAAAAAGACGGAAAAGTCGAGTGGATTTGGACACTTAGGGATGACGTGACGAAAGATGATGTATCTCCCTATGATATCATCGAATATCCCGGCGGGCTGTATGCGGTTGCGGTCAGTGTGGACGGCGACGGTGAGAGTAATAATCAGGTGAGAAATAAGACAGAGAGGTGGCTTGAGAGAACCAATTTCGTCATTGACAAGGAGCGGGGATTGATGGGGCATATGATTTATGTGGATGATGAAATAAAAGAGGGTCTCGGATACCATCAAATGAATCTCTATACGCCCATAAAATTAAAGGGTGAAATATAGAAAAGAGGTAAGCCAATGTCAGAACAGAGAATAGAGGACTACATTATCAGCGAATTACCGCTGGACGATCAGCCCATTGCACTGGATTTTGTCGGTTATCTCAGGGACAATAACATGGAGTTTGTACGGGATAACGGGGAATGTTGGAAAGATAAAATCTATTACTGGGTGATGTATCAAACGAAATGCGTCTGCTTTATAGCAATCAACGACCCGGACGAGGAGGAAAACAGGTGGACCGTCTGGTCGGATGATATGGACTCGACTTTTCTGGCAGATTATCCGGTTTCAAACGAAATTAAGGAACTGGCCTGGAGCCATGTCGACGAGTGCGGAAACTGCGGTTCCTGCAGCGGCGGAAGAAGAAAAACCATATTTGGCAGGGAATTTGATAAGGTCTGCGGATGTACCTTTAGAATCGATAACCCTGGTGTACAGGAGGTTTTGTTTCTGAAAAAAATGATTGAGATCAGAAAATATGAAATCACAAAAGCGTCTTGCCATATGGGCTAAACAGCAATATAATAATCAAGGTGAAGGATACGGAAAACGCGGCATTCTTTGCCTTGATTATTATATTGTGTCGGTAATACGGCGAGGGTGAAATACCCCGCAGTTCTGCTGCGCATCAAGAAAAAAGTGTAGTGTTTGATACTACCGAAACGGGCAGGGAGAAACAAATATGGAGAAAATATTGATCGTGGAGGACGATGCCTCCAATAACCAGATGCTGAAAGACTATCTGGAGAGTCATGGCTACGCCTGCACCCAGGCGTATTCGGGCAGCGAGGGAAAGCTGCTTTTTTCTGTGGAGGAGTATGATCTGGTACTCTTAGACCTGATGCTGCCGGGGATTCCGGGGGAGGAGCTGGTATCTCTGTTCTCGAAGAAAGCGCCCGTGATTGTGCTGTCGGCCAAGAGCGGGACGGACAGCAAGGTGGAGGTATTGTCGGCGGGGGCGGAGGACTATCTCTGCAAGCCCTTTGATTTGCCGGAGCTGTTGGTGCGGATACAGGTGCAGCTGCGCCGCAGCAGAGCGGTAGGGAGCGCCCCGGCAACTGATGGCAAGAGTATTTCCCAGCAAGGTGGCGCTTCCCTGGAGGCGGATGAGACGCTTCCCATGGGGAAAACTTATACATACCGTGACTGGACACTGACCCCGGATACTCAGGAGATGATCGCCTGCGGGGAGCCTGTGGAGCTGACAAGGCATGAGTTTCTTATCATGGAACTGCTGATCCGTAACCCCAGGAGAGTGTTCACCAAGCAGATGATCTATGAGTATGCCTGGGGTGAGGAGTATCTGGCGGAGGACAAGACCATCAATGTACATATCAGTAATATCCGTTCCAAATTGAAGAAAAGCGGGACGGACTCCTACATCCAGACCGTGTGGGGATTAGGCTTTAAACTTTCTTAAACATTTCTGAACACTTTTTGAAACCCGTTATTTTATACTGCTTTTTGTAAGGAGTTCCAAACAACGTCTGCTCGGGCAGATGTGGAACTCTAAATAGTGAGAGGAGCAGAAAACCATGAGTACGGAAAAAGAAACCATATACGCCGTGGAGACAAGAGGGCTGACAAAGCAGTACGGAGACAAGGCGGTGGTAAAGGATTTGCAGCTGAAGGTGGAGGAGGGCAGCATCTACGGATTTATTGGCAGGAACGGCGCCGGGAAATCCACAACGCTGAAGATGGTCAGCGGGCTGGCAAGCCCTACTCAGGGGGAGATACGGCTGTTTGGAAAGCCGGTCAGCGACCCGGTGGTGCGAAGACGTCTGGGAGTGCTGATTGAGTCGGCGGGCCTGTACCCCAATATGACGGCAAGGCAGAATGTGATCATGAAAGCAAGATGTATGGGACTTGCGGAGGAAAAGAGTGTGGACGAAGTGCTGGAGCTGACAGGGCTTAAGGACACCGGCAAAAAGCAGGTAAAGCATTTTTCCATGGGAATGAAACAGAGGCTGGGAGTTGCGCTGGCGCTGTTGGGTAATCCGGATCTGTTGATTCTGGATGAGCCCATCAACGGTTTGGACCCGGAGGGGATCAGGGAGCTGCGGGAGCTGGTATTAAAGCTCCATGAGGAGGGCAAGACCATCCTGCTCAGCTCCCACATTTTGGGAGAACTGAGCAAGATAGCCACCCACTATGGGATTATCAGGGACGGGGAACTGATGGAGCAGATCACCCGCAGCGAACTGGAGGAGAAATGCCAGGACTACTTCCAGGTGGAGGTGGCGGATGTGCGCCGGGCACTGCCCGTGATTCAGGAGGCGTTCTCCCAGGTGCATGCGGAGGTATTTGATGCCCGGACTATCCGGATATATGGGCTTTCAGACGCAGCAGAGATGAACCAGAAGCTGGCGGAAAATCAGGTGCCGGTGTATGCATCGGGATTCCACCATATGGACCTGGAGGAATATTTTCTGGAGCGCATGGGCGAATTGTGTGAGAAGAACTTCTAATTGCTCATGCCAGAGGGCATTTCGCAAAGAAGTTCTAAGTCTCACACCAGAAAAATGCCTAAAAATAGGCATTTTTCATCCGAATTTGAGTCGCAGCAAAGCTGCGACATGGGAGTTAGAAGAGTGCCCGACAATGCGGGCGGATGGAGGTTATTATGTTTAATTTACTGAGAATGGATTTATATAGAATGAAAAGAGGTAAATCGGTGTATATATGCCTTGGCATATTGCTCATGATGACTGTAGCTACGCTGTGCATGGTCTGGCTGATGGCTACGCCGCAGGGGCAGGAAACGGCAGTGCGGCTTGGAATGTTCACAGCCGAGGATATGGCCGTTGTGGCGACTGACAACATGATGGAAGGAGTGGACACCCTGGTGATGCTGCGGCAGACCAGCCTGGACGGCGGTATGCACAATCTGGTATTTGGTATCTGGGTCATGCTGTTTGTGTGCATGGACTATCAGAGCGGATTTATCAAAAATGTGATGGCGGTCCACCAGAATCGATGGAATTATGTGTTCAGCAAGATTCTGACCGCGGGTATAGTAAATCTCTGTTACCTGACCATACAGTATCTGTTTGTACTGCTGATGAACCGGCTGCTGGGAAATATGGCGCCCTATTCAGCCTTGGGGGATGTGCTGTTTTATCTGTCCTGGGCATGGCTTGTGACTACAGCCTTTGCGGCGCTGGTCATCATGGTCTGCGTCTGGACCCGAAAAGTGGCGGCGGGGGCGTTGACTGTTGTCATTCTGGGAGGTGGCATGGTGCAGGGGCCCATGTACGCCCTGCTGAATATGATCCATATGGGCGATTGGATGAAGTATACAATTTATCACACGCTTGATCTGGGGCCTTACCGGTATACGGCTCCTGCAGACCTGTATGTCTATGTGGTGGGAGTGGGATTTATGGTTCTCTATGCAGCAGTGTCGGGCATTGTTCTGAAAAAGCAGGATATATAGTAGAAGAGACCATGATACAGGTAGGTTTGGGGTAGAGGCAGGAGGATGGATATGGCGTTGGCATTGGCGATATTGGGCATTGTCTGCGGATGGCTGTTGTTGCAGCATATCCGCAGTATCCTGGAAATACGTTCCCTCTGTAGACAGCTGGAAGAGCTGGAGAGGGGAAGTCATATGGAGCTGGGGGTACAGAGCAGGCAGAGGGATATGCTGGCTCTCTGCCAGAGGCTGAACCGACTCCAAAAGCTCCACCACCAGCAGCAGATACAGTATGAGCGGGCGGAAAGGCAGCTGAAACAGAATATCACAGGCCTGGCCCACGATATCCGCACTCCCCTCACCGGTGCGGCGGGGTATGTGCAGCTGGCCCAGGAGTGCGGGGAGTCTGGTCGGCAGGATTACTATCTGCATGTGGCCTCCAGCAGACTGCAGGAGCTGGGGGATATGCTGGAGGAGCTGTTTCTGTACACCAGGCTCACCAGCGAGGAGTTTACACCGGACATGTGTGAAATGCAGGTGCTGCCGTTGCTCAGTGACTGCCTGGTGGGACTGTACCACCGCTTTGAGGAAAAAGGTATCTCCCCCCAGGTGGATTTTGCCCAGGAGGGGTTCCGCGTCCGGGCGGACGAGGAATGCCTGCGGCGCATTTTCCACAATCTGATCCAGAATGCGCTGCTGCATGGCATCGGGGACATCGTGATCCGGCAGGAGAAGGACACGCTGTTTTTTGAAAATACCGTGTCGGAGACCAGCAGGCCCGACCCGGAACATATTTTTGACCGATTTTATAAGGCAGACTCGGCCCGGCGGAAAGGTTCCTCCGGGCTGGGACTGTTTATTGTGAAGGAGCTGACCGAGCGGATGGGTGGGAGCGTACATGCGCTTATAGAGGGGGATACGCTGCGGATTACTCTGATTCTGGACCGCATATAGATAAAATTCCGCTAAGCCCTGCCCCTTAAAAAGGCCTACAGACGTCCTTTCTGTCAGTTCTCGACATTTTATGCTATCCGTGTTAAAATGATTGCAGGAGCTGTGATATGTTCCGCATTGTGATTTGTGAGGAAGTTTTGATGGAAATGCCGGCGGTTTCCAGCGGAGATGTTGATAAGTATTGACGCGGCATGACAGCAGAAACAAAGAATGAACTTGATCCCGGACTCGTGGAATGGAAAGCAGTCTATGGAGAATAAGAAAAAAATCAGGATTATAAGAGCGCTTTTTCTTGCAGGGATACTGGTATGCCTGTTCCGGATCGGACAGATATACCTGCTTTCCGTGCAACATAAAGTACAGCAGAGTGACTTGAGAGAAAAGGTAAAGGCGGCAGAGGAATTCGTTGTATCCATACTGGAAGATGAATGTGTACAGGATACGGACAGTGACGGGGAGCAGCCTGAAGACCAACCTGTCATATTAAGTAAGTATTCGGATTTATATTTGGAAAACAAAGACCTTGCGGGATGGCTTTCCATAGAGGGAATGAAGATCGATTATCCGGTCATGCAGTGTGAAGATGACGAGTATTATCTACATCATGATTTTTATGGGAAAGACAGTGAGTACGGCTGTCTGTATGTGAGAAATCAGGCGGATTTAGACGCCGGGACCAACTTTATTATCTATGGACACAATATGAAGGATGGCTCTATGTTCGGAGATCTGGATTTGTATTTGAGGGAGAGCTTTTATCAGGAGCACCCTGTCATTTTCTTTGATACGCTCTATGAGGAGCGTACCTATGAAATCATAGCGGTGTTCCGGTCACAGGTCTATTACGGTGACGATAATGTGTTTAAGTATTATCAGTTTTATGAAGCGGATACGCAGGAAGAGTTTGATGATTTTTACAGAAATATCACGGAACTTTCCCTGTACGATACGGGAGTAAAGGCGGAGTTTGGGGATACATTCCTGACATTGTCCACCTGTGCCTATCATGTGGAGGACGGGCGGCTTGTGGTGGTGGCAAAGCGGACGTCAGAACTTGGACTGCCTTAAACAGTCCAAAATCGGTTCAATATATTTCCTGTCTGATATATCATAGGACGTGGAAATCATTTTTATCATTTCCTGCTCTGCCTCTGTCTTGTCTTTTTTGGATTTAAGCGTTTTTAGCAGCAGCTTCATCATAAGCCTTGATGGAGCGGACATTTTTTCATAGTTGAGTCCGCCCGGACAATAAAATGCACTTACTTTTCTAAATTCGGGGTCTTTAAAGTTCCGCTCAAGAGCCAGCTCAACTTCCGGGCTCTCTATCGGGCTTGCGCCGACACAAAAGGCTATCAGTTTTTTATCCGCCCATTTATCTATATTACCCTTAAACCAACTGAGCTTGCTGATGCCGCCCGCACATGCCCAGCTGCCGAAAATAATCGCTTCATATGCCGCCATATTTTGCTTTTTGGCTGCTGACAATTCGAGACAATCAGCTCCTGCTGCCTTTGCTATCCATTGAGCATACCGCTTTGTAAATCCTGTTTGTGAATGATATATTACGATTGCTTTCATCTGTTAAATCTCCCCTTTCTGAATTTCCTGTCTGTTTTCGCTGGCAATCCTCTTTTCCATATTTTCAATTCCGGCATATAGCCTGGATAAAAGAATAAAGAGTGTTTCTATTTCGTTGTCTGTATAAACTTCAAAAAGATACTTTAGCTCTTCCTGATATTCGGAAAAATCATTCTGAAAATAGTCATTTGCTTTTCCTGTGGGATAAATGCACATGGCTCTTGGATCAAGGGGACTTTGCCGAATAGTAATAAAGCCTTTTTTCATCAGTACATCGGCCAGCTTTTTAATATTTTGCCTTGAACAGCCCAGCATATTCCCTAATTGGGTAAAAGTCAATGGTTCTTCTGCCTGTCTGACTATCGACAGTAACATAAATTGCTTTAGTGATACCTCTGGAATGTGGTTGTCAAAAAGTGTCTGGAGCTTGTTCCCAGCAATAAATAGTGTGCTGAAAATGGCTTTCCTTTGATTATTGGTGGTGCTTGAAAAACTTACAATCAAATCGTTTAGATTCATATAATTTCTCCATATAGGTAACTTGTTGCATATAAATTATAGCAACAAGTTACCTATATGTCAAGATGGAACAGCTTTCATGCATATTCTGCCACATAAAAATGAAGAATTGATTAATTCTTAATAAAGTGCCTTGCCATACGGACAAAAGGGCAATATAATAATCGGGAAATTGGTGCTGGCGGCGGGGTGTTGGCTAGTGCAGCAGCACAGATGTGGCATATGCGGGGAAAGGAAAATATGGAGAAGGAAAAAAACAGAGGGAATCTGTCGGAGATGGAGCAGATCCACAAGGGACTGGAAGCATTTCTTGAGAAAGAGGTCTATAAGGAATATGAGGCTACGCAAAGTGCCGGGACGGAAGAATATGAGAGATATGAAGAAGCTGATGAATACGAAGAATTTGACGAGTATGGTGGATACAGGGAAGATGACGAATATAATGAATATGAAGACGAGGAAACGGTAAGAGCAGACATGCCAGGTCAAAATGCAAACACATCTGCATCGAGACAGAGGAAAAGTTCATCCAGAACAAGTGGCTCTAAGGCAAGGCCGGGCATCAGGCGTTTCCTGACTGTGGTGCTGGTTCTGCTGCTGGCGGTGATCGGCCTGTGGTATGTGACAATATCCCACCTGTATGACAAGGTGGAATACGCGCCCACGGAGATCCTGGCGGGCGAGCCCATGAAGGAGGACGGCGTCACCAATATTCTGCTGATCGGCAATGACTCCCGGGTAAACGGGGAGGACGGACGCTCCGACGCCATGATCCTGGTGTCCATCAGCAATCAGACCAAGACCATCTATCTGACTTCCCTGCTGCGGGATATTTATGTGGAGATTCCGGGGCATGAGAGCAACCGGCTGAACGCAGCCTATGCCTTTGGCGGACCGGAACTGCTTCTGGAGACCATCAAGCAGAATCTGGATATTGAGGTAAACCGTTATGTGCAGGTGAATTTCCAGGCATTTGCCAACCTGATTGACGCTGTGGGCGGCGTGGATCTGGAGCTGACAAATGAGGAGGTGCAGTGGGTCAACGCCTACCTGAACGAATATAATATGCTGGAGAATCGGCCTATAGACACAGATTATCTGCCCACGGATGCCAGCGGGCTGCTGCATCTGAACGGCCCCCAGGCCCTGGCCTACAGCCGTAACCGCTATATTGGCAGTGATTTTGGCCGGACAGAGCGACAACGCAAGATTCTGGAGGCGGTATTCCACCAGCTGCCCTCCTCGGTGCTGACCAATTCAGGCGAATTGATCGACGGTATTCTGCCCAATCTGACCACCAATATCAGCAAGTCGGAGTGCTATACCCTGAGCCTGGACGCCCCCAAGCTGCTGACCTACGAGCTGGTGCAGGCCAGCATTCCCATAGCGGGCAGCTACCAGAACGCGACGATCCGCAAGATGTCGGTACTGCAGGTGGATTTCGAGAAAAATAAGGAGTTTATCCGCACGCATATCTACGGGGAGAGTACAGAGTAACTGAAGAATTCAAATAGGAGAAGCCATGAAAGGAACAATCATAGAATATCTGAAAGAATATGCGAATGTGAGTCTGAAGGACGAGCCGATGAATGATGTGGACAGTCTGGTTCTCTGCCAGTTTTCCTACCTGAAATTTGACGGGCTGGTGCCGCTGGTGACGGAGAATAGCCGATCGGTGTCCCTGCAGCAGATCTACGAGCATCCCGATTATGAAAAACTCTATGGCGATGAGCGCTATGAGAAAGAAAACAGGGCTCTGTTTGAGGCCATGCGAAAATGTGTCCGCTTTCGGAGCATGAAGCTGAACTGCTATATCAACATCATCAGAACCCAGTCAGATTTTGAGACGCAGTTTTCCGCAGTGACCTTCCTGCTGGAGGATGGCAGTATGTATGTGGCCTACCGGGGAACGGATGAGACCATTATCGGTTGGAAAGAGGACTTTAACATGGCCTTTCTCTCGCCGGTGCCGGGGCAGGAATATGCTGTGAAATATCTGCATATGGTCACCAGCCGGCTGCCCCGTGATTTTTATATAGGCGGACATTCCAAGGGAGGCAATCTGGCGCTATATGCCGCCATGAAATGTATGCCCCAGGTGCAGGACCGCATCATCAAAATATATAGCATGGACGGTCCGGGTTTTCGGCCCGAGGTGCTTGAGAAACTTGACTTTGGGCGGATTGAGGAGCGCACCTGCAAGATCCTGCCCCATTCCTCCCTGGTGGGTATGTTGTTTGAGAAGGATATCCGTTATCAGGTGGTGGAGAGCCGTACTTTTGGACTAGCCCAGCACAATCCTTTTACCTGGCTGGTGAAGGAGGGACATTTTGTGACGGTTTCGGATATCTATGAGACCCGGCGGTTTATGGACGATACACTGAACGAGTGGATACTGTCTCGGGACGAACAGAGCCTGCGCACCTTTGTGGATACTCTCTTTCTGATCCTGTCGGCATCGGAAGCCGATAATCTGATCGATCTTACCGCTGACATTAAGCGCAGCATGTCGGGAATACTGGGAGCCATGAAGGGGCTGGACGAAGACACCCAGAAAGCGCTGAAGCAGACGGTGAAAGCGCTGTTTGAGATTGCGGGCCTTCGCATGAAGCAGGAGCTCAGAGCCCGCACCCTGAAAAATTTCGACTGAGAGGTATCCGACCCGGCGGCGTCACTGCCCGAGGGACAAAAAGCAGGACAGAAGGGCAGAGCCTGCGATATTGGTGCTGGCGGGGTCAAGCCGTTCGGGATGCCACTGTACCCCGATGATCGGCAGGGATTCATGGCATATGGCCTCAATACATTGATCCAGAGGGCAGCGGGACGTAACCTGCAGTCCTTTGCCCAGCTTGCCCAGCCCCTGGTGATGGGCGCTGTTTACCATGATGGTGCCGCCGTACAGACGCTGTAAAAAACTGCCGGGGATATTGGTGATCTCATGGTATTGGTCTGCTCCCTGGTAACGATGCAGGCCAGCCGTGGGCAGATCCTGGATGATGCTTCCTCCCAGCCCGACATTGATGATCTGCATCCCCTTGCAGATGCCCAGAATGGGAATACGGCGTTTAATGCCGCATTCCAGTGCCTGGAGCTGCAGGATATCCAGCTCTGTGTCGATGGAGCGGGAGCCGTGATCCATTTCCCCGAAAAAAGCGGGTGTGATGTCGCCGCCGCCGGGGAAGATCAGGCCGTCACAACAGTCCAGCTCATTGATGGAGAGACTGGTCAGGTATTCTACCTGGTGCCTCTCTAAAAATGCTTCATAATTGCCCGTATCCTTTTTTCTTCCCACGATTCCGATCAGCATACTGCTCCTCCTGTTGTCCTGCTTATTCCCACAACTCCTAATACCATATGAAAAAAATTAATTTTTTATGAATACATTCCCAAGAACAGGAAAAAATGGTACACTTGATACTGGAGACCGGGAATGATACCGGCAGGGCGGATGCGGAATAGAAGATATAATGATCTTCAAATAGGAGGATACAAATTATGAGCAGATTGTGGTACAGATCTCCGGCAAAGGAGTGGGAGGAGGCGCTGCCTCTGGGGAACGGACGTCTGGGAGCCATGGTGTATGGCGGCGCGGAGCATGAGCATATTCAGGTCAACGAGGAGAGCATCTGGTACGGCGGGCCGGTGGAGCGGAACAACCCGGATATGCGGGAGCAGCTGCCTGAGATCAGGCGGCTTTTGTTTGACGGGGAGATAGCCAGGGCGGAGCGGCTCATGTGGCATGCCATGTCCGGCTGTCCTAACGGACAGCACCCCTATCAGACGCTGGGAGATATTCAGATCGGTTTTGACGGAATCGGGGAAGTGACAGACTATGAGCGGGAACTGGATTTGGAAAAGGCCCTGTGCAGAACCAGCTTTACCGCAGACGAAGTGCACTATCGGCGGGAATATTTTATCTCTCATCCGGCAGACTGTATGGTGATGCGGTTTACCGCAGACCAGCCGGGAAAAATCAGCTTTTGGGCGGGACTGGAGCGCTGGCGTTTCTTTGACGGTGTTGGACAGAACTATCCGGGAGAAATCTGCCTCTACGGCAATCTGGGCCGGGGAGGCATTGAATTCGCCATGACGCTGCGAGTCAGGATCATGGGCGGCAGCATGCGGCTTTTGGGAGAGCATATCGTGGTGGAGGGCGCTGACGAGGCGGAGCTGTATTTCAGTGCGGACACCAGCTGGCATTACAGCCCGGAGGAAAAGGAGGCTGCGGTGGCGGCCTGGCTGCAAGAGACGGAGGGAAAGACTGCGGACTGGATGAACGCCGGGCGTATGTCCTCCTATGAAAGTCAGGAGATTCGGATGCAGCAGGGACTGCAGAGGTTTCTGCGGGCAAAGTTGGCCCGGCGGCTGGATCTGGCTCAGAGTCGGGAGTATGAGGAGCTTCTGGTGGCCCATGTGGCGGATTATCGGGAGCTGTATGGGCGGGTCAGCCTGGAGATAGACTGGGATCAGCAGGCGGAGCAGCTGCCCACGGACAGGCGGGTGGAGCTGGCGGCCCGGCAGTCCGAGGAGAGGAAGAGTGAGGACCTGGGACTGGCAAAGCTGTATTTTGATTACGGGCGGTATCTGCTCATCGCCTGCAGCCGTCCGGGAGGACTGCCCGCAACTCTGCAGGGACTGTGGAACAAGGATATGACGCCCCCCTGGGAGAGCAAATACACCATCAATATCAACACGGAGATGAACTACTGGCTGGCGGAGAACTGCAATCTGTCCCAGTGCCACATGCCGCTCTTTGATCTGATACGGAGCATGGTGCAAAACGGGCGCAGGACAGCCAGGGAGATGTACGGCTGCAGGGGCTTTGTATGCCATCACAACACGGATATCAACGGGGACACGGCGCCCCAGGATATGTGGATGCCCGGAACCTACTGGGTCATGGGCGCAGCATGGCTGTGTACCCACCAGTGGACCCACTATCAGTACACCCGGGATCTGCAGTTTTTGAAAGAGCAGTTCCCCATTATGTGTGAGGCGGCATTGTTTTTCCTGGACTTTTTGGTGGAGGACGGTCCCTATTTGGTGACCTGTCCCTCTGTATCGCCGGAAAACACCTACATTTTGCCCGGCGGGGAAAAGGGAGCCAACGGTATCGGCGTAACCATGGACAACCAGATTCTGCGGGATTTGTTTGGACAGTGTCTGTCGGCCTTCAGGGTGCTTGAGGAACAGGGAGAGTGTGATGAGTCGGTGAAGGCGGCGCTGGTGGAAGCGGAAATCAAGGATTTGCCGGCCTTTATCCGCCAGGTGGAGGAGACCAGGGCGAGGCTGATTCCCACACAGATCAGCGAGAGAGGAACCATACTGGAGTGGAGGCAGGACTATGAGGAGTGGGAGCCGGGTCACCGGCACATCTCCCATCTCTACGGACTGCATCCCTCGGAGCAGATCACCGTGGATGAAACGCCCGAGCTGGCCAGAGCGGCCAGGGCAACTCTGGAGCACCGCCTGGCCAATGGGGGCGGCCACACGGGCTGGAGCCGGGCCTGGATCATCAATCACTATGCCAAGCTGTGGGATGGCAACACGGCATACAGACACATAGAACAGTTGCTGGGCAATTCCACCTATCCGAATCTGTTCGACAAGCACCCGCCTTTTCAGATTGACGGCAATTTCGGCGGCGCTGCAGCCATAGCGGAGATGCTGGTACAGAGCAACAGCAGACGGGTGGTGCTATTGCCTGCCCTGCCGGACGCCTGGAAGAGCGGCAGCGTCAAGGGGCTGCGGATACAGGGCGATGCGTCGATAGACATCTCCTGGCAGGATGGGGTGTTAACGCGCTGTCAGATTTATGTGGGCAGCAGTGACCTATCCACAACCATCCGGTATGGAGAGATCACTCGCCCTCTGTGTATAGAGGCCGGTGAGAGCGGTGTGCTTACGGCGGCAGATTTTCAGAGAGTGTGAGTCGCCGGAGCCGGAATATCCGAGAATTATAGTAAACGCCATAACAAATTTCTAATGTCGTTAACTATAGGTGAGTTTGCATTTGTGAGGAGTCTATGAAGATATTACAGAGAATCAGATCCAAGTCGACCTGGGCGGGGGAGAAGGCCCGCAGGAAAATTCCGATAAACGGTGGATTGGTGGCCGCATGGGCCATCCCCACCTTGGTCATGCTGACTATCTTTTTATTGAAATCCATCTTCCCCTTTGGCGGCAGAAGCTTTCTGTATATGGACATGTACCATCAGTATATGCCTTTTTTCAGTGAGTTATATGACAAACTGCGGGGAGGAGAGAGCCTTTTTTACACCTGGAATGTGGGAATCGGCTCCAACTTTCTGGCTCTCTACACATATTATCTGGCCTGTCCCCTGCACTTTCTGGGAGCGCTGGTGCCCAAGACATATATCATGGAATTTTTGAGCTACCTGGTGGTGTGCAAGGTGGGACTTTGCGGGCTGACAGCCTGCCTGTATCTGCAGCGCCGATTTTGTACCCGATCTGTCAGCTGTGTGATTTTTTCCTGTTTTTATGCCCTGTCCGGCTTTATGGCGGCCTACAACTGGAATATCATGTGGCTGGACCCGGTGATCCTGCTGCCTCTGGTGCTGCTGGGACTGGAGCTGCTGGTGAAGGAGGGACGCTGTGGGCTGTACTGCGTGGCACTGGCCCTGTCCATCTACACCAATTTTTATCTGTCCATCATGGTGTGTATCTTCCTGGTATTGTATTTTCTGGTACAGATTTTGACGGAAAAATGCAGTCTGCGGATACTGGGGAATTTCGCCCTGTTTTCCCTGCTGGCAGGGGGGATGGCGGCGTTTCTGCTGGTGCCGGAGGTCTGTGCTCTCCTGGCTACAGATTTCGGCCACAGCAGTTTCCCCTCGGAGGTAAAGGTCTATTTCTCCGTGCTGGCGGAGCTGGCCAGGCATTGTCTCTGTGTTTCTGCGGAGCGGGGGCTGGATCACTGGCCCAATATCTATTGCGGCGTTGCCGCTTTTCTGTTGGTGCCCCTGTATGCGGTGAATCCGGGAATCCCCTTGAGGAGAAGGTTTGCTTATCTGGTTCTGGCCGGATTTATGCTGGTCAGCTTTGGCACCAATATGCTGGACTTTCTGTGGCATGGATTTAACTATCCTGACTCCCTGCCGGGGAGACAGACTTTCCTCTATATTTTCCTGATATTAACGATGTGCTATGATTGTTTCCGGCATCTGCGGGAGTTGGAGACGAAATATATTTTGTACAGTTATCTGGGAACCGTGTTGTTTCTGCTCTGCTGTCAGCAGTTTGTGGAGCATGAGGATTTCCCTCAGGAGGTGTGGCTGGCGACTCTCATCTTTGTGACGGTGGATGCAGTTCTGCTGCATCTGTACCGTACCCGTGTGGTGGGACAGGGGGGCAAGGAGTGGCTCATCATGCTGACTGTGTTCGCCCTGCTGGCGGCGGCGCTGGAGACAGGCATTAACACTTACGATACCAGCGTGGGCACCACCAGCCGCTCCGCCTATCTGGGACAGCTGGAAAATTATGAG
>CAZKAO010000068.1:0-19050 GCA_964550745.1 uncultured Acetatifactor sp. | reverse complement strand
GAGCCGGAACCTACAGCAACACCTGTACCTGGTGAGCCTACACCTGAGCCAGAACCTACGCCCGGTGAGCCTACACCGAGTCCGGAGCCTACACCTACAGTAACGGTAACGCCGCCACCTCAAGTGACAGCTCCGCCGAGTACACCGTCGGTAACACCGCCGCCTGAGGTTACAGCTCCGCCAGAGACACCGGATACACCAGACACACCGGATACGCCTCCGGAGACACCTCCGGAAGTACTGGGACGTCGGAGAGTTACTGTACGAATTGATGACGATGAGACTCCGTTGTCTGATGCAATGGTATTAGGCGCAAGAAGGCGTCCTCAGACGGGTGATGAGTCTGATGCATGGACGATGATGTTCCTGGCATCCCTCTCCGCATTAGCGGCATGGATTCTTAAAGGAATTAAAAAGTAAGACATATAAAGGAGTGTGATTACGATGAAAAAGCGGATTATTGCGATTGCGCTGGCAGTCGTAATGGGAATCAGTATGGTGGCATGTGGTTCACAGTCACCGGAGATGTCTGCAATAACTCGTGAAGTACCGCCCAAGGACGGAATAACCTATATTGATGATGAAGCTATTGCATTAGCTGGATCTGTGAGAGCCCTGGAGTTGACAGAGGCAGAGCAGCAGAGAGCGGATGAGCTTCGTGTAGTAGCGGTATCTGCTTTTGATCTGGTCAATGCAGAGCGGATTGCAAGAGGGCTTCCTGCATTTGCCTGGGATGGTAATTTGGAGTTATGCGCTCAGATTCGGGCAACTGAGATATCAAGCTGCTTTTCACACACGAGACCCAACAATACGGATTTCTATACTGTGAACAGTGAACTGATGTGGGCTGAGAATCTTGCAAAGGGTTATGCCGATGCAACAAGCCTGGTAGCAGGGTGGATGAACTCTCCTACACATGCAGCCAATATTCTGGACGGCGAGTTAGCTTCCTGCAGTATTGCGGTATATGAGATCAATGGAACACTGTATTTTGCACAGGAGTTCGGTTATTAAACAGTTATTAATTTAAAATTTATGAAAACTGGGGATACTGGTGGTATCCCCAGTTTTTACATGTGACATGCTGGAGTATCGGATGCGGTGAAGGAGCGCCTTTTAAAGCAGTCCGTGATGAACAAATACGGAAAGGAAACAGAGTATATGAGAGTTGGAATAGGATATGATGTGCATCGTCTGACAAAGGACAGGGAGTTGATTCTGGGAGGGGTCGCAATTCCGTATGAGAAAGGGCTTCTGGGACATTCCGATGCGGATGTACTCCTGCATGCGATCATGGATGCCCTGCTGGGGGCGGCGGCATTGGGAGATATAGGAGAGCATTTCCCGGATTCTGATCCGGCATATAAAGGGATATCTTCTCTGAAACTTTTGGAAAAAGTCGGCAGCCTGCTGGAGGAGAACTGTTATTTGGTAGAGAATATTGATGCCACGATTATAGCCCAGGCGCCCAGGATGCGTCCATATATAAAGGCCATGAGAGAAAATATTGCAGGCACTCTTGGAATTGCACTTGAGCAGATAAATGTAAAGGCTACCACAGAGGAGGGACTGGGCTTCACCGGCAGAGGGGAAGGGATATCTGCCCAGGCCGTCTGTATGTTGACCAGTCCTCTCAATCTGGCGTTGGAGGAGGCAGACAACAATAGATGTCAGGGCTGCAGTGGATGTACGCGGGCTGAAAAGTAAATGCTCTATGATGAATTTCTGTATGGATTTGGAAAAAACAGTTGACAAAACTATCTTTTTTGCATATGCTGAATAGTAGAAAGCAAGGGCGATAGGCGGATAAATTCGTCTCAGGGGATGAGTTTATCCGTTTTTGTATGAATAGGAATATCTGTGAATCGGTATTCCATATCTTCTGTTTGCAGGTCTGCAGAAGCAGGCAGATGGAGGTAATGAGATGGGCTTGATTCAGAATATCCGTGAGGAGATTCAGATCATCCGGGAGAGAGACCCAGCGATACACTCCTCCATGGAGGTCTTTTTGTATCCCAGCTTCAAGGTGATGATGCACTATCGGATTGCGCACAGACTGTATGTTAAAAAGCATTTTTTCCTGGCGAGATATATTTCCCAGAGAGCCGTGCGCAAGACAGGTATAGAGATTCACCCTGGCGCGCGTATTGGCAAGGGTTTTTTTATTGACCATGGCAATGGTGTAATCATAGGAGAGACCGCTGTTATCGGTAATAATGTGACGATCTATCAGGGCGTGACGCTGGGAGGAACAGGCAAGGAACATGGAAAGCGTCATCCTACAGTGGAGGACAATGTGATGATCAGTGCCGGCGCTAAGGTGTTGGGGTCCTTTACCATCGGTGCCAATTCCAAGATTGGCGCGGGGAGTGTAGTGCTGTCAGAAGTACCTCCGGGTTCTACTGTAGTGGGTGTACCCGGACGTGTGGTCAAGCGCAACAATCAGGTGCTGCCCAGGGAGGATCTGGATCAGACACTGCCCGATCCTGTCAGAGAGGATATCAATGGTCTGATGAAGGCCAATACAGAGTTGACAAACCGATTGCTGAGCATGGAGCAGGAGATAAAGCTTCTGCAGGAAAAAACAGGAAAAAAACGGCCCGAAGACGTGACGATAGAGTTCAGAGGCCAGGGAATATAGTGTGAGAAGAATGACTGATATTTAAGCAAAAGAAAGGACATATCATATGGAGAACAGATTACGCTTTTATAATACATTGACCAAATCAGTCGAAACATTTGTCCCCAATGAGGACGGCAAGGTAGCTATGTATACCTGTGGGCCCACAGTGTATCATTTTGCCCATATCGGTAATCTGCGCAGCTATATCGAGGAGGATTTGCTGGAGAAAACCCTACGATACATCGGTTATGATGTCAAGCGGGTTATGAATATTACAGATGTAGGCCATCTGTCCAGCGATGCGGATACGGGTGAGGACAAAATGCTCAAGGGTGCCCGGAGAGAGCATAAGACCGTTATGGAGATTGCCAGATACTATACAGATGCTTTTTTTAACGACTGCGGCAAGCTGAACATCAAGACTCCCGATGTAGTGGAACCTGCCACTAATTGCATCCCGGAATTTATTCATATGATAGAGGTTCTGATGGATAAGGGTTATGCCTATGAGCAGGGCGGAAATATATATTTTGACACTTCCCGGCTGAAGGAGTATTATGTACTCTCCAACCAGAGTGAACAGGAGCTGTTGGTCGGTGTGCGGGATGATGTGGATGAGGATGAAAACAAACGCAATAAGAGCGACTTTGTGCTGTGGTTTACCAAATCCAAGTTCGATGACCAGGAACTCAAATGGGAGAGTCCCTGGGGACTGGGGTATCCGGGCTGGCATATCGAGTGTTCCTGCATCAGTATGAAACATCTGGGAGAATATATGGACATCCATTGCGGCGGTGTGGACAATATTTTCCCGCATCACACCAATGAGATCGCGCAGAGCGAGTCTTATCTGGGACATAAGTGGTGTAACTATTGGTTTCATGTACATCATCTGAATGATAAGAGCGGAAAGATGAGTAAGTCAAAGGGAGAATTTCTGACGGTATCCCTGTTGGAGAGCAAGGGTTATGATCCGGTGGTTTACCGCATGTTCTGTCTGCAGTCCCATTACCGTAAACCGCTGGATTTTTCATATGAGGCGCTGGACAATATGAGCGCGGCCTACGAGAAGCTGGTTAGGCGCATCGGCAGCCTGCAGAGGGATGGCGAGGTGAACAATGACCAATATACCGACTACCGCCGCCGTTTTGAGGAAGCTCTCTGCGATGATTTAAATTCCTCCATGGCAATTACCGTGTTATATGATATGCTTAAAGCCGATATATCAGATGCCACCAAGTATGCGCTGGTGGAGAGCTTTGACCAGGTGCTTTCCCTGAATCTGCTCACAGCGCATGCCGCTAAGGAGGCGGATAACCAGGTAGATCCAGAGCTGGAGAGTTATATCCTTGCCCGGATTGAGGAACGCAAGGCGGCCAAAAAGGAGAAGGATTTTGCCAGGGCAGATGCCATTCGGGCACAGCTATTGGAGCAGGGAATTATCCTGGAAGACACAAGAGAGGGAGTAAAATGGAAGAAAGCATAAGTCTGCTGGAGCAGATTCGCAGCTGTTTTTCCTGCAAGGAGGTGGATATTCGGACGTATTCGCCACTCACCATAGCATATATAGGGGATGCCATATACGATTTAGTGATCCGCACAGTGGTGGTGGAGCGAGGGAATCGGTCTGTCAATGATCTGCACAGGAAGACCATACAATATGTGAAGGCAGGCGCCCAGGCGGAGATGATTGAAGCCCTGTCGGACGTGTTGACAGAGGAAGAGGCGGATATTTACCGATGGGGACGCAACGCCAAATTCTACACCAAGGCAAAGAACGCCACCGTGCGGGAGTACCGGAACGCTACCGGGATGGAAGCACTGATAGGTTATCTGTATCTCACAGGGCGCACAGAGCGTCTGCTGGAGCTGGTGAAGGAGGGAATCTGCCGGACGGGTATGGAGTTGTAGTTGGAAGCAATATGATAGAGAAGACAGAGGGGAAAATATACCTATGGGATATCAGGAGCAGACGATAGAGGGAAGAAATGCGGTGATTGAGGCATTCCGCAGCGGGAAACCCATTGATAAAATATATATCCAGGATGGCTGTCAGGACGGCCCCGTCCTTACCATTAAGCGTGAGGCTAAAAAAAGTGACACTATGATCAAATATGTGTCCAGAGAGCGCCTGGATCAGATGTCCGACACAGGCAGACATCAGGGCGTCATCGCCATGGCGGGCGCTTATGAGTATGCGCAGCTGGAGGATGTCCTGGCGGCGGCGAGAGACAGCGGGGAACCGCCGTTCCTGTTCTTGCTGGACAATATAGAAGATCCGCACAATCTGGGAGCCATCATCCGCACAGCCAATCTGGCAGGGGCACACGGCGTCATCATCCCCAAAAACAGGGCTGTGGGGTTGACAGCTACAGTTGCCCGTACCTCTGCGGGGGCGCTGAATTATACCCCTGTTGTACGAGTGACCAATCTGGTCAGAACCATTGAAGATCTGAAAAAAGAAGGTATCTGGTTCGTCTGTGCAGATATGAACGGTGTCCGCATGTATGACCTGGATCTGCGGGGGCCTATCGGTCTTGTGATTGGCAGTGAGGGAGAAGGAGTGGGCCGTCTGGTCAGGGAGAAATGCGATATGACAGCGGCCATCCCCATGAAGGGGAATATCGATTCCCTGAATGCCTCCGTAGCCGCCGGTGTGCTGGCATATGAGATTGTCAGGCAGCGTCTGCAGCTATTGTGACAGGGCATTTTGCCATAGGCTGGAACGCTGTGACGGATATGGGAGAATATAATGGAACAGGAATATCATCAGGCAAGTGATGAGGAGCTGATCGACCGTCTGCGGGGTGGTGAGAGCCGCATCACGGACTATATTATGGATAAATACAAGAATCTGGTGCGCAGCAAGGCAAAATCTATGTATATCCTGGGAGGAGATAACGAGGACCTGATACAGGAAGGTATGATCGGGCTGTTTAAGGCCATCCGGGACTATGACTGCGGCAGAGATGCCAGCTTTTACACTTTTGCGGACCTGTGTATCAGCCGGCAGATGTACACGGCGGTACAGGCGTCCAATCGGCAGAAACACTGGCCGTTGAACACTTATGTGTCATTCAGCGGAAGTGGGCACACTCAGGGGGAAGATGATGAGCTAGTGTTGGCAGAATCACTTTCTCCGGATCAGAATCAGAATCCGGAGACCCTGTTTATCGACCGTGAGCGTGTGGAATATCTGGAAAGCCAGATAGACAGGGAACTCAGCAGCTTTGAAAAGCAGGTTCTGGATTTGTATCTGACAGGCATGAGTTACAGCCAGATTGCCAAAGTGCTGGGCAGGGAAGAAAAATCAACAGATAATGCGCTGCAGCGGTTAAAGGCGAAGATAAAGAGGATGTTATAGCATCTTCTTTATTTTTTAATTGACTTTTATGGGATGACGTCATATAATTTAAAATGTAGCGGCCGACCGGTCGGTCGGAAATATTCTCCGAAAGGAAATATATCATGATTTCAAAATTCAGTGTTAAAAAGCCATATACAGTACTGGTGGGAGTGGTGCTGGCGATTGTGCTGGGAGTGGTATCCTTCACTCGGATGACCGCAGATCTGCTGCCCAGCATCAGTCTGCCCTATGTGATTGTTATGACCACCTATATAGGCGCCAGCCCGGAGACGGTGGAGACAGTGGTAACCAAGCCGGTGGAGGCCTCCATGGCTACCGTCAGCAATATCGAGAGCATAAGTTCCATTTCCTCGGAGAATTATTCCATGGTGATACTGGAGTTTGCCCAATCGGCGGATATGAACGCAGTATCTCTGGAGATCCGGGAGAATCTGGATCAGATCAAATCCTATTGGGACGACAGTGTGGGCAATCCGATTATCATGAAGCTGAATCCGGACATGCTTCCCGTGATGATGGTGGCTGTGGGTGTGGATAATATGGAATATGCTCAGGTCAGTGAATATGTCAGCAATGTGCTGATGCCCGAGGTGGAGAGTCTTGAAGGTGTTGCCAGCGCCAGTGCGGTGGGCTTGCTGGAGGAGAGTGTCAGTGTCATCATCCGCCAGGAGAAGGTGGATGCCCTGAACCAGCTGATATATGCGGCCATAGACGATAAGATGCGGGAAGCCGAGGAGGAGTTGGAAGAGGGAAGACAGGCGCTGGAAGATGGCAGACAGGAATTAGAGGATGGCAAGAAGGAGATTCAGGACGGCCTCAAGGAGATCAACAGTGGTAAAAAGGAGCTGCAGGATGGCAAGGATGAACTGAGCAAAACTCAGGAGGAGACTGCCGCCAAGCTGGCCGAGACCAAGAATCAGCTTCTGACGGCGAAGACCAGCCTTGAATCCACGAAGATGACTCTGACGACTAATCTGATGACAGCCAAGGCGCTGCAGGCCGGTATAGAAGAGATAGACAAGGTACAGGATAATGCCACCAGTTATTTAAGGGAATATAACGCGCTGATCGGCGGCTTTTCCGTGTCCGGATCGGATGCGGGTATTGACGACGAGACCAGAAATCAGATATATATGCTGAAGGAGAATTTCCTGAAGAGCGACATCGCAAAGCAGATAGCCTCCAGTGAGCAGATGGGGTCAATGATAACCAATCTGGAGGAGCTGGATTGGGCGGACCCGGAGAATTTTCAGACCGTGTATGCCAATCTGGGTATAATCACGGCAGGGGTGTCCGCACAGATTATGTCTCAGCGCGGCAATCTTGAGCAGTCACTGAACGCTCTGACCAACGGAATGGGTGTGGCCGCCTATGAAGCTACTGTCAATCAGACTATTGCTACCCTGGATGAAAACTTAAAGCAGGTGAATAGCGGACTGATTGAAGTGGAAAAGGGAGAACTGACAGCCGCGATTGAATTTGCCAATGCAACGGCTCAGATCAATCTGGGAGAATATCAGATGGAACTCGCCAAGACCCAGTTAGATGCCGCCCTGGAGCAGATAAAGACCGGCGAGGAGCAGATGGAAGAGGCGCAGGAACAGCTTGACGAGGGCCAAAAACAGCTTGAGGATGCCCGGCAGGAGGCCTATGACCAGGCGGATATGACGGAGATTCTGACTGTGGATATGATAAAAAATCTGCTGATCGCCCAGAATTTTTCCATGCCTGCAGGATATGTGACAGAGGCGAATGTAGACTATCTGGTTCGTGTGGGTGATAAGCCTGTCACGATAGAGGAGCTGGAAGCTCTTCCCCTGATGGATCTGCACATGGACGGCGTGCCAGTGATCACGCTGGGAGCTGTGGCGGATGTGTTTTTCACTGACAATTCCGCTGAGATTTACAGCAATATAAACGGCAGCCCTGGCTGTATGCTGTCCATTCAGAAACAGACAGGCTACTCCACTGGCGCGGTGTCGGATATGCTGCTGGAGCGCTTTTCCGATATGATGGAGGCAGATGAGAATTTGAGTGTTATCACCCTGATGGATCAGGGCGTGTATATAGATCTGGTGATGGATTCCATCGTGAACAATATTTTGATGGGCGGTCTGCTGGCAATCCTGATTCTGATAATTTTCCTGAAGGATCTGCGGCCGACCATGGTAGTGGCATTTTCCATTCCCATCAGCCTGGTGACGGCTATTGTATGTATGTATTTCAGCGGCGTGACCTTGAATATCATCTCATTGTCCGGTCTGGCGCTGGGTATCGGTATGTTGGTGGATAACTCCATCGTGGTGATTGAGAACATCTATCGGATGCGGAGTGAAGGTAAGTCTATTCTGGATGCCGCCATAGAGGGCAGCAGTGAAGTGACTGGTTCCATATTTGCCTCCACGCTGACAACGGTGTGTGTATTTGCGCCTATCGTATTCACGGAAGGTATTACCCGCCAGCTCTTTGTGGATATGGGCCTGACCATCGCCTATTCCCTGTTGGCAAGCCTGATTATCGCCCTGACCGTAGTGCCGGCGATGTCCTCTAAGCTGTTGGTCAAAACAAAGGAGCAAAAGGAGGGGCGGATATTCACAGGCATGACCAGGGGATATGTGAAGCTTCTGGACCTCGCACTCAAGGCCAAGAGTCTGGTGTTGATCCTGTCTCTGGCTATGCTGGTGATCAGTTTTGCTCTGGCCTGGACCAATGGAACAGCCTTTATGTCAGATATGGATTCTACTCAGATGACTGTCAGTGTGCGGCTGGCGGATGATGCCACTTTGGAGGAGACGGCGGCACTGACGGATGTTGTGGTGGAGCGGATATTGGAGATTGAGGATATCACGGATGTGGGTGCCATGGCGAGTACATCCTCCTTAGCAATGCTGACCGGAGGTGGCAACAGCAGCAACAACAGTACAGATATTTATGTGGTAGCCGATGAGGATAAGAAACTGAGCAATGAAGAGATTGCCCGGATAATTTTGGATAAAACGGCAGATCTGGATGCGGAGATCAGTGTGGATACCTCAAGCATGGATATGAGCGCCCTGGGCGGAAGCGGCATCTCCATTCAGGTGCGGGGACGCGATCTGGATACCCTGCGGCGGATCGCAGGAGAAGTGGCGGCAATTGTGGAGTCCGTGGAAGGAACCAGCCAGGTGTCTGACGGCATGGCCGAGAGCAGCGAGGAACTGCGAATCACCATCGACAAGGACAAGGCTGTGCAGTACGGGTTGACAGTGGCGCAGGTATTTACCCAGATCGCTCCAAAGCTGGCAGATTCCAGCAATGCAACCACCCTTGCGGCAGCGGAGAAAGATTACACGGTATATGTGTCCAAAGGCAGCGACACGGAGCTGACCAGAGCTATGATGGCGGATCTGCTCATCAAGGGAACAGACGAGGAGGGCAAGGAGATTGAGGTCCCGCTGTCGGAGATTGCTGATTTGTCTCCTGCCATGTCCCTGAATTCCATCAGCCGGGCGGACCAGAACCGTTATATCGAGGTATCTGCCGCTATTGCAGACGGATATAATGTGGGCCAGGTAGCCTCCAAAGTGGAGGCAAAACTGGCAGACTATCAGGTGCCGGAGGGCTACAGCCTGGTATTTTCCGGTGAAAATGAGATGATTAATGACGCTATCGGCCAGGTGCTGCTGATGATGCTGTTGGCTATTATATTTATGTATCTGATCATGGTGGCCCAGTTCCAGTCCCTGCTGCTGCCGTTCATCATTCTCTTTACCATTCCGCTGGCTTTTACCGGCGGTCTGCTGGGACTTTTTATCAGTGGCAGCGAGATCAGTGTCATTGCGCTGATAGGCTTTGTTATGCTGGCTGGTATTATCGTAAACAACGGTATCGTACTGATCGACTATATGAACCAGCTGCGGGAGCAGGGGATGGAGAAGCGGCAGGCGATCCTGACAGCGGGGCGCACCCGACTGCGGCCGGTGCTGATGACAGCGCTGACTACTATTCTGGCGCTGTCGACTATGGTTATGTCCAATGACATGGGTTCAGAGATGGCAAAACCCATGGCTGTTACGACGATCGGAGGACTGCTGTACGGCACGCTGCTGACGCTGGTGGTAGTACCCTGTATATATGATATTTTGATTCGGGAAAAGAAGCAGCGAAGCAGACGCAGAGCAGCAGGAAAGGTAAAGGCAGAGCTTTCCAGGGGGAGTAAATAAAAGCTATGAGGAAAATAACCGGATTTGAGCCGAAGGAACAGATACCTGCCAAGGTACTGCAACTCTACAGAGGAGTGATAGAGCTGATCCTTGAGGGAGTGGACATCCGCAACCTCAAGGTGTCAGACATCACCCAGAAGGCAGGAATTGGCAAGGGAACTGCTTACGACTATTTTGATACCAAGGAAGAGATCATTGTCAGCGCCATTCTGCATGTCATGATATGCATACAGGAGGAAGTGGAGGCAGAACTGGTCAGGCGCAGGAGTTTCTTTGACCAGATGGAATACCTGTTGGAGGTATTGGAGAAGAAAATGGAAGAAAGAGAGTGCTTCCTGCATTTTATCCACCTGCTGACGGATACCTCCATCTGTGGACTGAAGCTCCAGGAACGAATGAAGGAGGCGGGACAGGAGAATTATACATTGGTGACCATGCTGGTTGGCCTGATCAGGGATGGTATGGAGAGAGGCGAGCTGCGGACAGATCTGCCCATCGGCTATCTCTGTTATGCTGTCAGCTCTCAGATCGTCTGTTTTATGGCCAGCGTCAGTTTCCCGGACATAGGGCAGATTTCCGCAGAGGAATTGAAGCCGTACATTTTGGAACAGATGCGGGTGAGTTATGGCCAGAAGGCTTGAAAAACTTCCACCGGTATGCTATAATTTGATCAGTCTGTGATATGGCAGGCGGCAATACCGGGAATATGGGGAAGAGATAGATGCAGCAGACACTATACAGCATGGTAAAAGTGAATAACGAGATTGAGTTGTGTGAAGTGGGTGACTTGGAGTGCAAGCAAGCCATTGAGCGGGAGTTATTACAGAATCGGATATCCTATTTTATCCGCTGGAATAAAGGTGGTCTGTTTCATCTGGGCCGTAAGAAGAACTCCTGTATTTTCTGCGTCAACGACAATGTTGCGGTGGAAGCCGAGGCGGTGGTCAACACCCTGTGTGAACAGCAGGGCTATCAGGTACGTTTTCTCCTGCGTCGAGCCAAAAATAAGTATTTATAGACATAATTACTCAAAAATTTGTGCAATTTATGTTGACAAATACAAATACTTTTGATAGAATAGCTTTTGTGGTTGAGAGAACATCACAACCTGCTGCTGTGGCTCAGTCGGTAGAGCGTCGCATTGGTAGTGCGGAGGTCACGGGTCCGATTCCCGTCAGCAGCTTGATAAAAAAGCGGAAATCTTGATGAATTCAAGATTTCCGCTTTTTTACATATCGATCAGTTCCGCTTTCCTCAAAGCTGCAAAGATCTTTCTTCTCCATTCTTCACTCATACTCTCAATGGTGTCCAGGTACTCGTCCTTATCATTTTCTACCTATGCCTGGCCATCGATCACTGCATATCAGCCATCTGCATTGGGCTGCAAACCTTGCTGCTGTTGCTGCAACATCTGCTGATACTGCTGGCGGCGCAGCTCAATCTCAAAACTGTGCTGGTCGAGAATCGTCTGATAGTCAGGATTCAGGAAGAAAGCCGCATTGTGTTGGCAGGTATTCTGTACATTCGGGTTATGGTATGCCACGGAACCATCAGGCAGTGGTACTGCGATAGTGGAGCCCTGCTCCAGGGAAGAATCTTCTGCGGGCAGTCTGGTGGTCACTCCGTTGATGCCAAAGGGACATTCTGCGCTGGCGGGCAGCAGGTCATACTCACAGATCATGCCGCTGTAATGCACATCGCACATATCCGTAGGAACTGTTCCTGCTGCAAAATACTCGGAGTGCAGGGAAGTATCTGGACATACTCCGGGATTGGCAACCTTGCCGGAATCCTTACATACAGTATACTGGACTACTCCGTTGGTAGGTACATAGAAAGCCTGATTGGGCAGTCCGGCATGAATCTGCTCCATTACATTGTGCCAGATCTTCTTGGCAATATTGGTTTCGTTGTTCTCGCCCTTGTTGCTGTTCATGTGTACGTTGTTGTCATACCCTACCCAGGTTGCGCAGGTGTAATAAGGGGTGTAACCTGCAAACCATACATCCACATTGCTGGTGGTAGTACCAGTCTTACCGGCTATGGCCATCTCCCTGTTGAAGTTGGCGGCAGTACCTGTTCCTTTGGTTACGACATCCACCATGGCGTCTGTGAGCAGAAAAGCAGTGGATTCCTGCAGTACCCGGCGGCTGTTTTCAAATCCGGTATTGTCCAGTATCACATTGCCATCTGCATCCAACACCTGGGTATACAGCTTGGGCTCGTTGTAGACGCCGCCATTGGCGATGGTGGCATAGGCGGCAGTCAGTTCCAGGGGCGTGACACCGTCTGTCAGTCCACCCAGTGCGAGGGGCTGTACCATATCACTCTTCCGTTCATGCCCTACAACCTTGTCCGTGGTCAGGGTAGTGAAGCCGAAATTGAGTAGATAATCGTAGGCCAGCTTGGGGGTAATCTGGGTAATGGTCTTTACTGCAATGATATTCATGGACTGCTCGATGGCATAGCGCACCGTCACAGGCCCCTTGTAAGACTCGCCATACCAGTTGCGCACCGGGGTGCCGTCCGCATAGTTAAAGGGAGCGTCGATAAACACATTGGCCAGTGTGATGCCATAGCTGTCCAGCGCAGGCGCATAGGCGGCCAGCACCTTGAAGCAGGAGCCCGGCTGTCTCATAGCGTCAGTGGCACGATTAAAGGTAAGCCGCCCCTCCTTGGCGCCCCGGCCTCCCACAAGCGCACGCACATAGCCGGTCTCATGCTCAATGATGGCCAGAGCAGTCTGAGGCTGAGGGATCAGATGATAAGTTTCGTCATAGTCGTCGCCCTCCTGCATCAGCGTATCCCGATACAATTCTATGGCTTCAAGGGCGGCTTCCTGGGAGGAAAATATCAGGTTAAAGTCTTTACTGACGTTCTCCTTAAAATATTTGGTCATCATTTCCTTGCTGTAATTGTCATGGCTGCCATCCGCATGAGTGATAGTCAGCGCATAATCCAACAGCCATTTTACATTGGAAGGATAATTGTCCGGATTGGCTACCTCGGCATCGGCGATGGCCTGAATCTTGGGGTCCATGGTAGTCATAATACGCAGGCCGCCGGAATATAGCAGGAATTCCGCCTGGGTCTCATTGTAGCCTGCCGCCAGCAGATCCTCCTTCACCTGTTTCTGTACGGCATCTGTAAAATAACTGCTGGAGGAGCTTGCAGCCAGATAATTAATATTGTGGCTCTCGATCCGATCGTATACATTGTCGGCCATGGCCTCATCATATTCTTCTTTGGTGATGAATTCCAGTCTCAGCATATTTTCCAGGCATTTATCCCGGCGCGATACATTGTTCTCAGGATGGCTGATGGGGTTGTAGCGTCTGGGATTCTGGGTAATGGCGGCAATGACCGCACATTCGGACAGATTCAGCTCACTGCAGGATTTCCCGAAATACCGCTGGGCTGCAGCCTCCACTCCCAGAGTATTCTGTCCCAGGTTGATGGTATTCATATAGCGTACCAGCATCTCGTCCTTACTCAGCGTCTTGGTCAGTTCAATAGCCAGATACTGTTCCTGCAGCTTACGCTTGATCTTCTTGATCATATTGTCGCCTTCGGAGGTCCAGCTGGTGAAGATTGTATTTTTCAGCAGCTGCTGGGTAATGGTGCTGGCACCCTGGGTCTCATCTCCCAAAGTTTTGATAAACTGGTAGCCGGCACGCACCATACTTTTGTAATCAATTCCGTTGTGCTGATAGTATCGTTCATCCTCAAGAGCCACGAATGCATGCGCCAAATCCGCCGGAATCTGGTCCTGGGTGACTATGATACGGTTGGAGTTGACTGCAATCAGCTCGTCCAGCTTATTGCCCTCGCAGTCGTATACAAAAGTGGCGGCTCCCACTGGCGCTACGTCATTGGGCGTGATATGGGGAGTGGAGGCCAGTATTCCCTTGAACATGCCGATACCGGCGGAAGCTCCAATGACACCGATTCCCACGATGGCGATCAGGAAAAGCTTTAACACCAACAGAGCGGCTTTTCTTCCTATTTTCTGTGACTTGGCGTTGAGCATTTTCTTCTTGGCTCTGACGCCCTTTCTGGTATAATTCATATAAAAACTTCCTTTCTGAAACCACACAATGCAGAGCAAGGCTCTGCCCTATTCGCACATTATACCAAACTTTTGTTTGTAAATAAAGAGGTTCTTGAAGATATTAAGAATTCTTCACAAAAAATTCTTATTTTAGTCAGAAAATGATAGCCGCATGGGAAGTTTTAGGATATACTGTATGGGAGGGCGGATGCTGGGAGGGCGGATGCGGAACTTTTAAACAGCATCTGCCCGGACAGCGCCCAGAGAATTTTCGGACGCCAGGGCGGCCGGAAATTGCTCTGCCAGGAATAGGTGCTGGGAGGGCGGATGCGGAACTTTTAATCAGAAGGGAATACAGACAGATGGCATCAGAACAGAATGGGGGCTACCGGGTGGTGCTTGAGGGCGGTCAGGGGGAGATTGTCGAAAAAAAATCCCGCTTTATCGCCACTGTGCGCAGCGTGGAGACCGAGCAGGAGGCGGCAGCTTTTATTGAAGAAATGAAGAAAAAATACTGGGATGCCCGGCATAATTGCAGCGCCTTTGTCATCGGCAGCCGGGGGGAACTGACCAGGTGCAGTGATGACGGGGAGCCCAGCGGTACTGCGGGGCGGCCCATGCTGGAGGTGCTTCTGGCTGAGAAGGTCCGCAATGTGGCTGTGGTGGTGACCCGCTACTTTGGCGGCACACTGTTGGGAACCGGCGGACTGGTCAGAGCCTACACCCAGACTGTGAAGGCCGGGCTTGACAACTGCATAACGGGTGTTATGAGGCAGGGATGCGAGGTGGCCATGCGGACAGATTATACGGATGTGGGAAAGATTCTCTACATACTGGGGCAGCAGGGGCTGGAGCCTCTGGACAGCAGATATGAACAGGATGTGCAGCTGACGGTTCGTATTCCTGCGGAGCATGTCCAGAGCCTGCATAAAAAGCTGGTGGAAGCCACCTGCGGCAGGATTGTATGGGAGCGCGAAAAAGAATTAAGTTTTATTGACAAAGAGGGAACATAATCGTAAAATGGATAAGTAAAAGTATTTCTCAGAAAGGTGGTGGTTTTTTATGAAGAGCAGTAAAAGCAGCAGCGATCCTGCCCCCGGGCGAAGTAGTAACCGTATAAAAAATCATCATAAGGAGAAATGCTATGGAGCAGATAAAAGAATTTGAGACGATACAGGAACTGCTGCAGACGCAGCAGTATACCAGGCTCCGCCAGCTGTTGGTGGACCTGAATGACGCGGATATTGCCGCGTGCATGGAGGAATTGCCGGAACAGAGCATGGTCAAGGCCTTTCGGATTCTGCCCAAGGATCTGGCGGCGGATATTTTTTCCTATCTGGATGTGGATCTGCAGCAGACCGTTATCACTTCCCTGTCGGACCGGGAGGCTGCCAGCATCATTGACAATCTGATGTCCGATGACGCTGTGGACCTGCTGGAGGAGATGCCGGCCAATGTAGTCAAGCGCCTGTTGGAGAACGCCAGTCCTGACACGCGCCGGGATATCAACCATCTATTGCGCTATCCCGAGGATTCCGCCGGCAGTATCATGACGGTGGAGTATGTGGGCCTGAAGGAGAACCTGACTGTGGAGGGGGCCATCGCCCGAATCCGCAGGGTGGGGCTGGACAGCGAGACCATCAATATCTGCTATGTGCTGGACGCCCAGAGAAAGCTGCTGGGCACGGTGGCGCTGCGCTATCTGCTGCTCAGTGAACCTGATGAGACCATCGGGGATATCATGCATGAGAACGTGGTGTCCGTGCACACCCATACAGACCAGGAGGCAGTTGCCCGGCAGTTCCAGAAATACGGCTTTACGGCCATGCCGGTGGTGGACAATGAGAACCGCCTGGTGGGCATTATCACGGTGGACGATATCGTGGACGTCATCGAGGAAGAGGCCACGGAGGATATGGAGAAGATGGCGGCGCTGGTTCCCAGCGACAAGCCCTATATGCGTACCTCCGTGTGGGAGACCTACAAAAAGAGGATTCCCTGGCTGCTGCTTCTGATGGTATCCGCTACCTTTACCGGCAGTATTATCACTTCCTTTGAGGACGCGCTGAGTGTCTATGTGGCGCTCACTGCCTTTATTCCCATGTTGATGGATACCGGAGGCAATGCGGGGGGACAAGCCAGTGTGACGATCATCCGCGGACTTTCCCTGGGGGAGATCGAGTATGCGGATGTGCCGAGAATCGTCTGGAAGGAGCTGCGCACGGCCATTCTCTGCGGCGGCACTCTGGCAGTGGCCAATTTTGCCAAGCTGATGCTCTTTGACAGGGTCGGTCTGGCGGTGGCCCTGGTGGTATGTCTGACGCTGGTGATAGCTGTGATTATGGCGATGCTGGTGGGATGTCTGCTGCCCATGGCCGCAAAACGACTGGGGTTTGACCCGGCAGTGATGGCAAGTCCCTTTATCACAACGATTGTGGATGCGCTGTCGCTTTTGGTGTATTTTCAGGTCGCTACGTTTATGCTGGGACTATAAGCGGTGAAAGCGATTCTGTGGAGGTTGCGGGAGAGGTATGCAGATGAGCAAGTATTGTGCATGTGATGAGAATTGTGTACAGATAGAGGAGATGAACCCCACTTTCCTGTTTACCTGGAAGGGAACCCGTACAGCGGCGGAGGAGTCGTACCATTGCCACGATATCAGTGAGCTGGCTTTTGTGTTGTCAGGTACGGGAAAATATCGTATAGAGGGGCAGATATATGATGTGAGCGAGGGAGACTTGCTGATATTCAGACCCGGAGTGCATCATCAGGCTCTGTATGTGCCGGAGGCTGAGGTGCCTGCCACGGAATTTTTTGTGGGTTTCTGTGATGTGCAGCTGCCTGACAGGGAGCCCAACGAGGTGCCTCTGCCCGGCGGGGGATATATCCTGCACACCGGCGGGGAACTGCGCCAGAAGATTTTCCGCATCTGTTCCTCCATGGAGGTGGAGAGCGCTGTATGCTGGCAAGGGCGTTACCATATGCTGAAGGCTTATCTGATGCAGCTGCTTTTGCTGATATTAAAGGAACAGGCATCGCTTCCCAGGACTCCAAAGGGCTATTCCTTTGAGTCTATGAACAAAAAGTATATAGTGGAGCAGATCGTCAGCTATTTTGAGGATCACTACAGTGAAAAGATCAGTCTGGATACCATTGCGGAGAACATGTATTTAAGTCCTTTTTATATCTCCAAGATATTCAAGAGCGAGACAGGAGACACGCCAATACGGCATCTGATCAATATCCGGCTGGAGAGGGCGAAAGAGATGCTGATGCAGGAGGAGATGTCCATCCAGAAGGTTGCGGCGGCGGTGGGCTATGAGGATGCTTATCATTTCAGCAAGCTCTTCAAAAAGTATTATGGAAAATCTCCCTTGCAGTTCCGCAGGGAGAATATGCGGGGCTTGACAGAAAAATAACAAGCTGTATTTTTTTAGGTGCAGCTATTGCATGTGGCCGAAAATCTGATAAAATAGGAGATGTAAGCGGTTACATTCACTTTTTATAAACAATTGGCGGAGGTTACAGGGTATGAGGTATTTTTTTGAGTCAAAGATCGAGAAGAAGGAAAAGGGATATATGATCCAGATTCCCTTCAACATCTGGGAGGTGTGCAAGCAGCGGGATGTGATCCAGGCGGACGTGGTGCTGGACAACAATATCATCGACTGTGAGCTGCTCCCTCAGGAGAAGGGCAATTATCAGATTCATATTGAGGATGAGGACGCGGTCAGTGTGGATCTGAGCCAGAGCCACAAGATACTGCTGCATGTGAATGGCAGTCTGATCAAGATGGACCAGAACAGCCCCTACAGCTTTGAGAACCCCATCCGTAAAATAGACAGTATGAGTGTCATTATTCAGCCGGAGGACGGCTTGTGCGGCCAGTCCTGTGTGGCCATGCTGGCGGGAGTGACCATTGCGGAGGTTATCAGCGTCATGGACTGCCGGGAGTGGCAGGCCACCATGGGCAGGGTAATTTCGGCTCTGAATTATTATGGTATTGACCATACAGATATCATTATGTACACGGAGGGACGTCCCACCGTGCTGCCCAAGTGCTGTATCATGATGGAGAAAATGGGGCGTTTCTGCCACTATCTGGTGCATTATGACGGCAAGTTCTACGATTCCAATCTGGGTGTGCTGGAGGAGTATGACATGAGCAAGCTGCTGGGATATTTGGAGATAAAGTGCTGACAGAGTGACAGTGAAAGGGGCTGGATATGATCGCAGCTCCCTTTTTAATGTCGCGGAGTTCAAGAACAGTAGGCACCCGTGCAGTGCTGCAGGCTGTGGGTACTGTAGGGTGCTTGCGGAACTCAATTAGGGAGGAAGAAACCAATGAATCAAAATATACACGAGGCAAATCAGAAAAAGATCAAGCGGCAGAAGATGACAGGAGCGGCGCTGGCGGCGGTCGGCCTGATACTCTTTGTGCTTGCACTGGTGATGAGCGGCGGAACTTTCACGCCTCTGGCGCTGCTGGGTTTGGTTTTGCTGGCGGCGGGGGTAGCTGTCTTTATGGTCAACCTGAAAAAGGAAAAAGCCTATGCAAAATATCTGGAGCAGGAGGCCAATCGCCCTAAAAGCATGGCGGAAAAGCTGGCCCAGCAGCAGGCGGAGATGGTGGATGAGCAAGAACTGCACAAGGGGACGCAGGATATTGCAGCCGCCCAAAAGTCTCATGTGGGGCTGGGCATGCTGGGGGCAGTCATAGGCTGTCTGATAGGCGCGGTGATCTGGTCCTATATTATGGGGCAGGGATATATCACTGTATTTGGAGGCATTATCATGATTCTCCTGA
>CAZKAO010000067.1:0-19458 GCA_964550745.1 uncultured Acetatifactor sp. | reverse complement strand
TATTAAAATGCGGTGGAATTTAGTCCTGCACTAGAATTTACTTTTTCAAGTCAGCGATTTATAATGCGCTTGCGGACGAAGCCGAGTTATGATAATATGGGTACAGGTTGGACAAGGGAGGGGAGAAGAACATGGGATTTTTGGATAGTCTGATTCGCAAGGCGGTAAACACCGCAGTGGATATGGCTATGGACAATGTGAAGGATGCGGTGCGTGGGAAACAGGAACCGGATGGGGTAAAAGCCCCTGCGGGCAAAGTCGATACCGCCAGGGAGAATAAGGCGGCCACAAAGCAGGCGAACAACAGCGGAGAGCGTCTGCTGCGGCAGAGAATTGAGGAGATTGCGGCCCGGGAGCAGACGGCGTATGAGCTGCGGCAGAGAGTGCCTAGCAGCGAGGTGGCGGCGCCGGAGGGAGCGCGCGCGTTTTTCGACTATGGTTTCTACCAAAATGGTATGTTGGTGGCGGTGATCATGATTCTGGAACACAACAACGCCTACAATCTTAAAGAGGTGCGTCTGGCCCAGCAGGCGTGCCATGAACGGCAGGTGGAGTACATGAATTTCATGTCCTATATGATGAACCGGCCGGAGTATATCTCGCAGCGGTTGAAGGAACATCTGCGATAATACATAAGCTGCATACACAGACAGAGAGGGAAATGCGGCACAGGCTGCGTCCGCGGCGGGCGAAGCCTGCCTTATATGTGCCATCTGGCACATATCTGACGGATAGAGGGTTGTTTGTCCAATATTCGGGCTTTGCGGGCGGCAGAGGCAGGTTCAGTTCAGTGGTAATAAGCATGGCTTATTATTTTCAAAGCTTTTTCCCTCTCTTTTTTTATCATTCAGATTGTTATGGGACGTTTTTGCTCTGGTTTCATAAAGGTGAGATAGATATGAAAGAGAATCTGATAGAACAGGCCGCCGATCGGAAAAGTTGGCTGGCCTTTTTAGATGAAAAGCGGGAAAAACAGCATTTGAGCCGCCAGGAGGAACAGGAGATCCGGGATTTTATCGACCGTGAAGGGTATCTGCCCCTGTGCGCGGCCTGCCATGAGGGATGTTTTCCCAGCCAGTTTCCGGTCAAGCACACGATAAACAAAGAGGGAAGCAGGAAGAAGCGGGTGGTATATACTTTTCCCGGCGATGAGGGGATTTTCCTGAAATTTATTGCCCATGGGCTGACCGGGTATGAGGACCGGCTGCCAGACAGCTGCTATGCTTTCCGCAGCAGTGTGGGTGTCAGGGAAGCCATCGGGCGGCTGCGGGAGGATCGGCGTGCGGGGGGCAGCTGGTGTCTGAAGGTGGATATCAGCGATTATTTTAACTCCATAGATGTGGCGCTGCTGCTGCCCAAGTTGACATTTCTGCAGGAGGAGAACGAGGCGGTTTACGGACTGCTGGTGCGGCTGCTCACCGGGGAGCAGGTGATGGAAAAGGGGCAGGCGATCAAGGAAAAACATGGGGTTATGGCCGGGACGCCCACAGCCCCCTTTCTGGCTAATCTGTATCTGGAGGATGTGGATCGCTTTTTTGAGGAGAGAGAGGTGCTGTATTTGCGGTATTCCGATGATATACTCCTGTTTGCGGACAGCAGGGAGGAGCTGGAGCGCGAGCAGGCACAGTTGTATGGACAGCTGACGGCGCTGGGGCTGACTGTGAATCCGGACAAGGTGAGTATCACTGAACCGGGACAGGGGGTTGAGTTTCTGGGATTTGCATACCGACAGGGAGAGATCGACCTGTCAGCCAACACCCTGCGCAAGGCGAAGGCAAAGATCCGGCGAAAGAGCGAGGCTCTGCGGCGCTGGCAGCGGAGAAAGGGATTGTCCCCGGACAAGGCGGCCATTGCACTGGCCCGCACCATGAATCGAAAGTTTTTCGGGTATGGAGATCCGGCAGCCTTTGAGGAAGAATCTGTGGATGCCTTTACTTGGAGCCGTTGGTTTTTCCCATTGCTGACCACGGACAGAGGACTTAGGGAAATTGACGCCTGCCTGCAGCAGTATCTCCGCTACACTGTCACAGGGCGGCATTACAAGGGCAATTATCGGATTTCCTACGCACAGCTGCGGCAATGGGGCTATGTGAGTCTGGTACACGAATATTATCGGCAAAAGCGCCAAACAGAACGTGACTTTCCGGCGACCTGTGAAAGGCAGCGAAGATCTCGGCCCAGGGCGTCAAAAGTTTGAAAAGGGATTGCATTTCTAGCACATTTCGGGTATATTTGTAGATAGAACAAAAAGCGATTCAAGCTGGGAGGATGAGGCATATGGAATTTGTGGAAAGAAAGAGATGGTTATTTTTGGGTCTGCCTTTTACTTTTACCAAATACACCATCAAGGAGGAAATGATCACTGTTGACACGGGGCTGCTTAAGACTGTGGAGAATGACTGCTATATGTACAAGGTACAGGATGTGCAGCTGACGGCCACCCTGGCGGAGAAGCTGTTCCGTCTGGGAACGGTGACCTGCTTTACCGGGGATACGACAGATCCCAAACTGGAGCTGGTACATATTAAGAATGCGCGTGCGGTGAAGGATTTTATTCTGGAGATGTCCGAGGCTGCCAGAATCAAGCGGCGCACGGTGAATATGCTGGATATCGGTTCCGGGGATATGGCGGATATCGATGATATGCAGTAAGTAATACAGGCGAAGAGAGTACGATGGGAAGCAGAATGTTCGACTGCGAAGGTTCTGCTTCTTTTTGCGGAGAGACAAAGACCGGCGTCCCGATTCCTTATCCCTCCTCCGGCTTTGTCAGCAGTTTTTCAAACAACAGACCGGCCCCGAACCAATAGGGGGCATAGTCCAGCCGGATGACCCGGCTGACATTCCACTTGGAGCGCCCGTAGTCCCAGGGACAGAGAGACTTGCGGCGCAGCAGTATGCCGCTGATAAATTCCATGGAGAAGATCACGGACATGTAGGTCAGCCCACGGACAATCAGGGGTTTCTTTTTCATAAGGTGGAACAGAGGGGCAAACAGGGCCGCACAGCCGTAGATGGGAAACATCCAGACGGAGGTATTGCCCCGCAGGGAGAACTGTCTGCGGCGGATGTTATTGATGGCTGTGAAGATGATTTCCAGGCACCATCCCAGGATGCCGCAGTGGATGAAATTGTTCAAAAATTTATGCATGGTGACTACCGGTCCTTTCCGAAAACAGGCGTTGGCTTACCGAGGGTTTCCGTTATCCGTATTTAGTATAGCCAGCTTGCGGCCGGAATATCCAAAAGAAATTACAGAGGTGAATATGAAGTATCAGGAAGTCTTGGATTATATGGATTCCATAAAAAAATATGGTATTGTGCCGGGGCTTGACACGGTCCGGGAGCTCTGCCGCCGCCTGGGTAATCCTCAGGATGGGCTGCAGTTTGTCCATATCGCGGGAACCAACGGCAAGGGTTCGGTGCTGGCCTATGTGTCCACGGTGCTGCGATGCGCGGGATACAGGGTGGGGCGTTACCTTTCACCGACCATCAGGGATTACCGGGAGCGATTCCAGGTGGGTGGCAGGATGATCACGCAGAAAGCCCTGTGCGGACTGATGGAGGAGCTGAAGCAGGCCTGTGAGGACATGACTGCGGACGGTTTTCCGCATCCCACGCCCTTTGAAGTGGAGACGGCGCTGGGATTTTTGTATTTCAGCAGGGAAAAATGCGATCTGGTGGTGCTGGAAACCGGCATGGGCGGAAGGCTGGATGCCACCAATGTGATTCAGAATACTCTGGTGGCGGTGCTGGTGTCCATCAGCATGGATCATATGCAGTACCTTGGAAAATCCCTGCGGGAAATTGCGGGGGAAAAGGCAGGGATTATCAAGCCGGGATGCAAGGTGGTGACTGCGCAGCAGGAGCCGGAGGCCATGGAGGTGATCCGGGAGCGGGCGGGGCAGCTGCAGGTTCCGTTGACGGTGGCGGACGCGGCGGTCAAAAGGGTGCGCTATGGGCTGGAGAAGCAGCGGTTTGACTATGAAGGAATGCGGGATCTGGAGATCGGCCTGGCGGGTAAGTATCAGATCGATAATGCGGTGCTGTCGATTCAGGTGTGTCGGACATTGGCGGAGTGTGGCTATGATATCCCGGAGAAAGCTCTGCGGCAGGGACTTCACGGCACCCGATGGCCGGGGCGTTTTACCGTTCTGGGCAGGCGGCCTCTCTTTGTGGCAGACGGTGCCCACAATGAGGATGCAGCCAAAAAGTTGGCGGAGTCCATCGAATTTTATTTTACAAATAAACGGATTATCTTTATAATGGGGATATTGAAGGACAAGGAGTATGAGAAGATCATAGAGCTTACGGCGCACTATGCGGATCAGATTCTCACTGTGACGCCTCCGGACAATCCCAGGGCCATGAGCAGCTACGAACTGGCTCAGGAGGTGTCAAAAGTGCATCCCCAGGTAACCGCCGTAGACAGCCTGGAGGAGGCAGTGGAGATCAGCCATCTGCTGGCGGGCAAGGAGGACGTGATTCTGGCATTCGGCTCCCTGTCCTATATGGGAAGGCTCATGGAAATCATGGAAAAGGCTTGATTGCAGGGAAAGGACTGGTGGATATGATAGATCAGGAGAAGATAAAGCAGGGGGTTAAGCTGCTGCTGGAGGGGATCGGCGAGGACCCGTCCAGAGAGGGGCTGGCGGACACCCCTGACCGGGTGGCCCGGATGTATGGGGAGATTTTTGGCGGTATGGAGGAGACGGCCGGGGAGCATCTGTCCAGGGTGTTCACTGCAGAGAATACAGGCATTGTGCTGGAGAGGGATATCACCTTTTTTTCCACCTGCGAGCATCATCTGATGCCCTTTTATGGTAAGGCCCACATTGCCTATCTGCCCCAGGGCAAGGTGGTGGGGCTGAGCAAGCTGGCCCGGACGGTGGAGGTATACGCCCGCAGGCTCCAGATTCAGGAACAGATGACGGGGCAGATAGCGGATGCCGTCATGGAACATCTGCAGCCTGGGGGAGTCATGGTGATTCTGGAGGCGGAGCATATGTGCATGACCATGCGCGGGGTGAAAAAGCCCGGCAGCAAGACCGTGACGGTGGCGGTGCGAGGCGCATTTGAGGATACGGCATTGCAGGAGCAGGTGTACCACATGATGCGGCTGTAAATTCTGTTTATGGGGCTGCGAGGAGCGTTATATGGGGGCTATGGAGAAGGGATATAGATGGAACGAGTGAACAGGATATTGCAGCATGAGGCATTCCAGCAGCACATGCGGGAAAATGAGGCGGCAGAGAAAGAGCGGATCTTCTGCCATCATGATATGGCGCATTTTCTGGATGTGGCCCGGATTGCCATGATTCTCAACCTCCAGGAGGAGCTGGGGCTTTCCCAGGGCATGATCTACGGGGCGGCGCTGCTGCATGATATCGGGCGGCATGAGCAGTATGAGAATGGCACTCCTCACGAGATTGCCAGTGCCCGGATTGCGCCGGATATTCTGGCCGATTGTGGATACGGGCCGGAGGAAATTCAGGAGATTGCGGAGGCCATTGCCCTGCACCGGGACAGCAAAACCGCCGAGAGGCATGATCTGGCTGGTATATTGTACCGGGCAGACAAGGCCAGCAGGGCCTGTTTTTCCTGTAAGGCCAGCGGGCAGTGCAATTGGAAGGAAGACAGGAAGAATCAGGAGATAATCTGGTAGAAGGGGTACAGGCAGTATATGAGAATTGGCAGCAGGGAATTTGACGTGGAAACCAGGACATATGTGATGGGCATACTGAACGTTACCCCGGATTCTTTTTCTGACGGGGGAAAATGGAATAGTATGGACCGTGCCATGAAGCATGTAGAGGAGATGCTGGCGGAGGGGATGGATATTCTGGACATTGGCGGAGAGTCCACCAGACCGGGGGCTGATTATGGCATGCCAGCAGAGGAGGAACTGAACCGGGTGATGCCCTATATTGAGGCGGTGAAAGCACGCTTTGACGTACCCATTTCGCTGGATACCTACAAGAGCCGGGTGGCGGAGGCTGGGATTGCCGTCGGTGTGGATCTGATCAATGATATATGGGGACTAAAGTGGGATGCCAGGATGGCCCAGGTGATTGCGGATCATGGTGTGGCCTGCTGTCTGATGCACAACCGCAGGGCAGTGGAGCAGGACAGCTCTGTGGACAATCCGTATGGTTACGAGAATTTTCTGGAGGATGTGGCGGCCGATCTGGCAGAGTCGGCGGAGCTGGCCCGGAGGGCTGGCATCGGAGAGGACAGGATCATCCTGGACCCCGGCGTGGGTTTTGCCAAGAGCTATGAACAGAATCTGATAATCATCAATCATCTGGAGGCCCTGCAGGCGTTGGGCTATCCGGTATTGCTGGGAACCAGCCGCAAGTCAGTGGTGGGGCTGACTCTGGATGTGCCGGTGGAGGAGCGGCTGGAGGGCACATTGGCGACCACAGTGATCGGTGTGCTGAAAGGCTGCTCATTCGTGCGGGTGCATGATGTGAAGGAGAATGTGCGTGCCATCCGCATGGTCAGGGCCATCCTGGAGGAGAAAAGAGGATATTGAGAATGGCAGAATTACGCATGTATGAGCCAGCGGATATAGAAATTTACCTGAGGGACAAGGGAATGGTATTAAAGGAGAAATCCCTTGTGGCATTTACACCGTCTGACGGGAAAATTCTTGCAATCGGAAACGAGGCGGAAGACATAGCCGGAAAAAATATGGAGGGTGTTCAGGTTATATCGCCGCTGCGGCAGGGAATAGTTGCAGATTATAGTGCTGCGGTTAAGATGTTTCAGTATATGATAGAAAAGGCCTGGGGTAAAAAACTGCTTCATAAACCACATGTTGTTGTCTCTGTGCCAAAGGGTATGACAGAAGTGGAAGAGAAGGCGCTGGAAGATATCATGTTTTCTATAGCAACAGGCGGAATAGCAAGCGCAAAGGGGAAGATAGTTACTTTTTCCGAAGATGCGCTGGAACAATTCATGAAGGGAATGAGGGTACATGATATAAAACGATATGTGACATATGATGTATTCCTTGTCATTGCCAAGGATGAGCCTGAAAAGTATATTTCCGAAGCACTTTCCAATATTCTGAATTATGCGGCGCAGGAGGGAATTCCTGTCACAAGAGTTGAGGAGCTTTTAAAAGCGGAGGAAAATAGGGAAACACTTAGACCAGGAGGAGTATGGAATGCATCAGAAAAAGGAATGGGACGAGATACGCATTGACAATCTGGAGGTCTATGCCCATCATGGTGTTTTTCCGGAGGAAAAGGAAAAAGGGCAGCTTTTTTATGTTAACCTGGTGCTGTATACCGACACCCGCAAGGCCGGGCAGCAGGACGAATTGACCCTGTCCACCCACTATGGGGAGGTGTGCCATCTGGTGACGAAATGGATGCAGGAGCACACCTACGACCTGATCGAGACCGTTGCCGAGACTGTGGCGGAGCAGGTATTGCTGCATTATCCCCTGGTACAGGCGCTGGACGTGGAGATCCGCAAGCCTCAGGCTCCTATCGGGCTGCCCTTCGAGAGTGTGTCTGTTAAGATTCACCGGAGCTGGCACGATGTGTATCTGGCGCTGGGCTCCAATATGGGGGATCGGAAAAACTATCTGCAGATGGGGGTAAACGCCATGCGGGAGAGGGAGGATATCCGTCTGAAAATGGTATCCTCCTGGCGGCAGACCGCCCCCTATGGCGGGGTAGAGCAGGAGGATTTTCTAAATGGAGTCATGGAGATTCGGACGTTGCTGACACCACAGGAGCTTCTGAATTATCTGCATGAGGTGGAGCAGAGAGCAGATCGGAAGCGGGAGATTCATTGGGGACCCCGGACGCTGGATCTGGATATTCTGCTGTATGACGATCTGGTGATAGAGTCGGAGGAGTTAATTATTCCCCATGTTGATATGCAGAACCGGGATTTTGTGCTGGGCCCTATGACGGAGATCGCCCCCTGGGTGCGACACCCGGTATTGGGGCTGACTATGGAGCAGTTGTATGCGCAGCTGCCAGCCGCCGCAGGTATCTCAGGGCAAAGCGGGCGCACAGTCCGGTAAAAAGCCCGGTGGCGATGCCGCTGATCAGCAGGTATGGCAGGCAGGCCAGAACAGCCGGAACTCCGGTTATCAGCAGGGCGATCAGAAGTTGTCCGACATTGTGGGAAATTCCGCCCAGGATGCTGGTCAGTTCCAGGAAGCGCCGATGCAGCAGGCGGCTGGCGAGGGCCATGGCCACAAAGCAGAGCAGTCCGCCGCAGATGCTGTAGAGCAGACTCAGAGCCTGGCCAAAGAGCAGGGCGGACAAGAGGATGCGCACCAGCAGTACCAGCGCGGCATCCCTGATGCGGTAGAGGTGGAGTACCAGCAGGGTTATGATATTGGCGAGCCCCAGCTTAATGCCCGGAAGGGGCACTATTGGGGGCAGCAGGCTTTCCAGGGAATAGATGGCCAGAGCCAGGGTGGCAAACAGGGCCAGGGTAGTGAGTCTGCGGGTGCGCATGAGGGTTCTCCTTTATAAAACAGACTTTGGGCAGTTGTGCAATGTCCGGGGCAAGTGACATGATTGGCGGGCATGGTCAGTATGCCATGGCGTCCGGAGGATCGTCTGCGGAGGGAGTCTCCGGTTTTAACTCGATGACCAGTCTGTGGGGCAGACAGGTGATGGGCAGCAGGGAATCGGTGATGCGCCCCTGCATGACACAGATCTGATCCGGACAATCGGCCTGCGTGATGGCGATACCGCCGGGGGATACCTCTACGGTGTTGCTGCCTCCGCCCGTTGCTGTCAGGGTAAAATTGTAGGTTTGCTGTACCCGGCTGAGGGGGATGGTCTGCAAAAGTTGGCCATCCTGATAAATACAGGCGATGTATGGGGTATCCGCTCCTGGGGTGTTGTGCCGCAGCATCAACGCTAAAGCGCAGGATATTAGTATTGCCAGGATACCGCCTGTCAGCAGGCAGGCTCTTTTGGTCAGGGTATTCATAAATATTCCTCTCGCGATACGGGGACTTTCTGTCAGAATGACTCTGTTCTCGAAGCAAGGGCTTATGGAACGGAGTACCCGATATCAGTATACCATGATTCCGTGCGCTTTAGCGCACATTCAGTTCAGAAGAGTTAAATGCGGAGCATTTTACTCATTATATCAGAAAGCGCAGAGAAAATGAAGCAGAAGATTAGGAGAAAAAAAGAGAGAGGGCTGCTTGCGGCGGCAGTTGCAGGGGGAGTGATGGTACTGCTGTCCGGCTGCGGCAGCGTTTCCGTTCAGCAGCAGACCTTGATGGACACCGCCATGGGCACGATTGTGTCTCAGACCCTGTATGTACAGCAGGGAGCGGAGGAGGGGGAACAGGAAAAAGAATCCCAAAGAGAGACGGCTTCCATCATGCGGCTTCTGACAGAGCTGGAGCAGCAGGAACTGTCCTGGAGGATAGCGGACTCGGAAGTGTCTCGAATCAATGCCCGGACGCAGGAAGAGTCGCAGGGAGAGCAGAGCAGTGGTAAGTCTCAGCAGGAATCGCAAATCACAGTGTCTGTATCTCCGCCCCTGTACGAACTTTTTGTGCAAATTCAGCAGGTGTCGGAGGACAGCGGCGGGGCGCTGGATGTAACTCTGGGCAGACTATGCAGGCTCTGGAATCTGGATGAGCGGGCGGAGCAGATCAGCATTCCCACACCAGAGCAGATACAGGCTGCCCTGGCGGATTGTGGGTATGGGAGAGTCCGCTTGTCAGACGGGACAATAACCCTTCCCGCCGGAATGCAGCTGGATCTGGGAGCTGTGGGAAAGGGCATTGCCTGTGACCGCATCAGGGAGTACCTGGGCAGTCATACCCAGATCACCGGTGCTGTGGTGGCGGTGGGTGGCAGTGTGGTCACCTATGGGCAGAAGCCGGACGGCAGCCCTTGGAAGGTGGCGATCATGCACCCTCGTGAAGAGGGGAGCTATCTGGGAATTCTCTCTCTGAGCGGAGAACACTATATCTCCACCTCCGGGGATTATGAGCGGTATGTGATGGCGGAGGGGGTACGTTACCACCATATCCTTGACCCGGCCACTGGCTGTCCCGCCCGCAGCGGCCTGTGCAGCGTCACCATCGTCTGCGACAGCGGCCTGCTGGCAGACGCTCTTTCCACCGCTTGCTTTGTTCTTGGACCGGAGCAGGGACTGGCTTTGGCGCAGGCCTATGGGGCAGAGGCTCTGCTGGTGGAGGAGGACGGCAGCCTGCATTTGACGGAGGGAATGGAAAAGATGTATGATACATATGGAGGTATGCCATGAAGAACAGGAGATTTGAAAAGAAGGAGGAGAGATGTATGAAAAGTAAATTATGGATTATTGTGGGCTGTCTGGTATTTTGCCTGATGGGCTGTGGAGAGCAGCAGGAGCAGACCTATGCGGAATCCTGCTGGGAGTCGATAAACTCCAGGACGTATCTGAAGGATTATCTGGAGGAGAGCGCATGGCAGCTTGACATGGAGGTGCTGCAGAGCGAGGCCGGTGATGCGGAGCGTACTCTGAGTCAGCAGTTTCAGGCTACAGCTCTGCTGTGCGCGGCGGAATCCAGGAAACAGTCGGAGGATTATCCGATAAGCTCCTCTTACGCCGACGCATTTCTGGGGAAGGTCCTTACTGACGAGGAGAATTTCTGGAAAGCCCTGGAAGAGGTCAGGAGCTTTGAGATCTTTTTCCCGCTCATGCTTAATGCGGCGAAGGAGCTTGACGGGGAGCTTCTGGTAAAACTCATGGAAAGCATTCCCGAGGACAGCAGCCACCAGTATAGTTTTCAGAAAGAGCTTGACAGCTGGATTGAGGGTAACCCTGTAAAAATGTTAGCCATCGGCGATGAATTGATTGCCTCAGGATATTTTGACAGTTGGATAAGCAGTGAATGGCGTACAATATTTTTCTACAATGATGTCCAGGTAGGCAGTATGGATGATGCGGTGAAGTATATGAAGTTTCTTCGAGAAACGATACTTCCCATAGCGCAGGCCGGGAATGATCAGGCAGTGTATGTGGGACCGTCCGCCCTTACCGGGGAGGATTATTTAAGCACGGAGCTGATGATCACTATAGGGCAGGAATTAACCCTGCAGGAGCCGGGGGACGTAGATACTTCGGAGGAGATTGTGACAGAGGGCAAAAAGGTGATTGCCCTGTACCGTAATCCATATGGGGATGAATTCCCCTACTCGCCGGAGCCCTTACGGCTTATAGGCGATTTTATGTTGAACCTTTCCGCTCAGGAGTATCCATCATCCGTGGAGGAGGCGGACTATTATCTCGTTCTGACACCGACATATGAATGGGGAGACTTTTATCGTTACGATAATGGGGAGGCTTCTGAGATCAGAAAGGTCAACGCCACCACATCCGTAGATCTGTACGAAGCGGGAACAGGCAGATTCCTCAGGCATCTGGGAAATGTGATAGAGGACCCTGCCCGGGGCATTGTCTCCAATGGGATCAATAATGAGCCGCGATATCCTGAGGAGGTTAAAGCGGATATTTTGTATTATATTTACAGTCATGTCAATGATCCTGATGCGTATGCAGCCCTGGTGGATCATATAGATGGCCGGACAACGTATGAGAGAGACGAAACCATCATGCTCGGGCAGTGGGAGATCACCTATCATGCCAGCGAGATTGTGGATTCATATAATACAAAGCTGTCTCAGTACACACCAGATGCAGGCAATCAATATATAAAGGCAGAATTTACCATCACCAACCGGGGAAATAAAAAAGAGTCTTTCCTGTCAACAGGCATTGAAGAATGGGAGGACGTATTCCTGTATATTATTGACACTGCAAATATTACATATTATGATTGCATAAATTTGTCCGCATTTGACTTCGATCTCTTTGGAAAGAATGCGCTGGAACCGGGCGAATCTCAGACAGGAGAATTGATTTATGAGGTGCCGGACGAGGCATTACAGCAGATGGAGGCTTTATACATGGCGGTCTCCAGGGGCAGGCAGGTTCTGACCTGTCCGTTGGAAGAATAGGCCGCGGAGGAATTAGAAAGGAAAGTAGTATGAACGATAGAATCAACTCGTTTAGCGGAGATTTTTTCTTCCTGAGCAATTTTTACGAAGCGCCTGTGCGATACGACGGCATTATTTACCAGAACAATGAGGCGGCATTTCAGGCGCAGAAATGTGCAGATCCCGCTGACCGAAAGAAGTTTGCGGGGTTAAACCCAACAGAAGCACGTCATCTGGGCAGGGCTATCCCTCTTCGGAAAGACTGGGAACAGGTAAAAATATCTGTCATGAGCAAAATTGTGAGGGCAAAGTTTGAACAAAATCCTGATCTTGCCGAAAAGCTGCTTTCTACGCATGATGCTTATCTCGAAGAAGGCAATACCTGGGGAGACAGGACGTGGGGAACGGTGAACGGGGCAGGCGCAAACCATCTTGGCAGGATTTTAATGGAGGTCAGGAAGGAGATCGAGGCAGGCAGGCCCTGATCTGTCCGCTGGAAGAATAGGCCGCAGACGCCGCCTATCTTCCAGCAAACACGCTGTAGCTGCTCCCGCCCAGCGGGCAGTGGTACAGCGTGTTCTCATTGCCGAACTCCTGAAAATACACATAGCGGGAGGTCAAATTGATATTGGTATAGTTGCCCTCCGCCACCACGGTGGGATTGGAGCCGTCGGTTCCCATCACTTTCAGCGCCGGGGCGGTGGCGGAGCTATACTGGTAGTAGATATAACCGCCGCCCACATTAAAGCAGTCCACCCGGTCATTGGTCAACACTTCGATCACTCTCTGATTCATGTCATAACGGCACAGCCGATAATCATTTGCCACATCCATGTAGTAGATATAACTGCCCTCCAGGCAGGGATACCATATATTGCCCTCCCAAAGCTCCGCCACAGTATCCCCGGCGGTATTCAGCGTATAGAGATAGTGGTTGCTCTGAGTCCCGTTGTAATAGATGATGCCGTCACGGGCGCAGGCCGGGTTCACCTGATACTGGGCAAGCACCTGTTTGTCAGAGCGGTCGATCTTCAACTTGTAGAAGACGGGCGTGGGATCGCCTGCGGTGAGCAGGTACAGATAATTGTCCACCAGCTGTCCGGACACCACCACGTCTGTGGTCAGGGAAATGGCTTCCTTGCCGTTTTTCAGGCAGCGGTTAAAGGAATTGCGGCTGCGTATATAGCCTAGTCCGGTCTCGCCCGAGGCGATAGACTGGAAATAGTATAAGTATTTTCCCCCGGCCAGAATATTGCGGACGGTCGAACTGGTGAGTTTGGTAATATTCTGCTCGTCCGGTGTCATGGAGTAGAGACTGCCGCTGTCCAGAGGATTGGAAAAGTAAACCACGCCGTCAGATTCACAGAACAGACCGGCATTGTTGATATTTCCCGCTGTGTTCCCGACGGTACCGGGGGGATTGGCAGGGATTCGGTTAAAATACCAGTTAGCCAGGACCAGGACGGCAAATACGACTATAAAAATTACAATAAAAAGAATATATTTTGCTTTTTTTGACATGCAATTCCAGCCTCCTTGGAAATAAAATCCTTCTTTTATGAATATATCACATAGTTGGTCTTGCGATCAAGTAGGTTTTGGAGTAATATAAAGTTGGTATAATTTTGCAGTTAGTTTTGAGTTTATAAATCAATCACAGACGGAGGAAGCCCCATGGATTTATTGGAACTGAGAGAACAGATTGATGCGATAGACCAGCAGATCGTCAGCCTGTATGAACAGCGGATGGAGATCTGCAGCCGGGTGGCGGAGTACAAGATCGAGACGGGCAAGAAAGTGTTTGACAGGCAGCGGGAAATGGAGAAGCTGGCCAAGGTTAAATCCCTGACGCATAATGAATTTAACAGTCATGGAGTGGAGGAGCTGTTTGAGCAGATCATGTCCATGAGCCGCAAGCTCCAGTATCAGCTGCTGGCCCAGCACGGCAGTATGGGAAAACTCCCCTTTATCGGGGTGGATGAGTTGGAGACAAAGCGTGCCAGGGTGGTATTCCAGGGTGCGGAGGGCGCCTATTCCCAGGCGGCCATGATACAATATTTTGGGGAGCAGATTCAGAGCTTTCATGTGGATACCTTCAGGGACGCCATGAGCGCCATAGATGAGGGGAGCGCGGACTTTGCGGTGCTGCCCATTGAAAACAGCACGGCGGGAATGGTCAGCGAGATCTATGATTTGCTGGTGGAGTTTGAAAACTATATTGTGGGCGAGCAGATTATGCAGATCAACCACTGTCTGCTGGGCGTGCCGGGGGCGGAGATAGAGGATATCCAGACTGTGTACAGCCATCCCCAGTCTCTGATGCAGAGCAGCCGCTATCTGGCGGCGCACGACTGGCGGCAGATCAGCATGCAGAACAATGCCTTTGCCGCCAAGAAGGTGGCGGACGAGCAGGATAAATCCCAGGCGGCTATAGCCAGCGAATATGCGGCGAAGGTGTATGGGCTTAAGGTGCTGCAACGGGGCGTCAATCAGGAGGAGGACAACTCCACCCGCTTTATCATTGTGACCAATCAGAAGATATTCAGGAAGGATGCGGGCAAGGTCAGCATCTGCTTTGAACTGCCGCATCAGAGCGGTTCCCTGTACCATATGCTGTCCCATTTTATCTACAACAATCTGAACCTGTGTAAGATTGAGAGCCGTCCCATAGAGGACAGGAACTGGGAATATCGATTCTTTATTGATTTTGAAGGAAATCTGGCGGACAGCGCCGTGAAGAATGCCCTGCGGGGACTGCGGGACGAGGCCAGAAACATGAAGATATTGGGGAATTATTAAACGGGAGAGAGTTATGAGGGAACAGGAATTAATTGTCTATCGGAATCTGGAGAGCGAAAAGCTGCTCTATGATGTGGCATGGCTCATGAAACATTATGACGATGCATATTATAATCAGGAGGACCTGGCAGCACTGCTGTACCAGTGCATCCATGGGCTGATCGACCAGGCGGGAAGCTATGGCTTCCACGGCAACCTGTGGCACTGCTATCTGGCCAATCTGCTGGTCAACGATGAGAACAGCTACAGCTGCGGATGCGAGATCCGAGGAGCCATAGAGGGAACGATCAACCAGGCCGCTCTGCATGATATCCGTATTTTCAAGGAATTTTATGATTATGACTTTACTCTCATGACGCAGACGCTTCAAGTGCCGGAGTGGGCCATGGTGGAGGATTATGTCAGCAGCAGCCGGGAGAGCAAGGTCTACAATACCCGAATCTGCGCCCGGATCTGTGAATTGGCGGAGCGTTTCTGTCAGGACGGCACGGCTCAGGAGATGAAAGACACCCTGACTCAGTTTTATAAGGAGTACGGGGTGGGCAAATTTGGCCTGCACAAATCTTTCCGAATATACCATGACGAGCAGGGGAATGTGGAGATTCGTCCCATTTTGAATATTGCCCATGTGCATCTGGACGACCTGGTGGGCTATGAGATTCCCAAGCAGAAGCTGGTGGATAACACAGAAGCCTTTGTGGCGGGGCGCAAGGCCAACAACTGCCTGCTTTTCGGCGATGCGGGAACGGGCAAATCCTCCAGCATTAAGGCCATTGCCAACGCCTATTATGATCGGGGCCTGCGGATCATCGAGATCTATAAGCACCAGTTCCAGGATCTGCAGGAGTGCATCAGCCAGATCAAGAACCGGAATTACAAATTTATTATCTATATGGACGATCTGAGCTTTGAGGAACATGAGACGGAGTATAAATATCTGAAGGCCGTCATCGAGGGCGGCCTGGAGAAAAAGCCGGAAAACATTTTGATTTACGCCACCTCCAACCGGCGGCATCTGATCCGGGAGAATTTCAGCGACAAGGAGGAAATCCGGCAGGACATGCACACCAGCGACACGGTGCAGGAGAAGCTGTCCCTGGTGTACCGCTTCGGCGTGACGATCTATTTCGGCTCCCCAACCCCCAAAGAGTTTCAGAACATTGTTGTCACGCTGGCGAAACGGCACGGGGTGGACATGGACCGGGAGCAGCTGCTGGCCGAGGCCAACAAGTGGGAGCTGGCCCACAGCGGACTGTCGGGGCGGAGTGCGCAGCAGTTCATTGACTATTTGCTAGGGCAAAGTAAGGATTAGGGATTGTAGTGGGGGACGGGAGCAGGGCGGCCATATCCCATATGCCGGGCGCTCTCGCTCCGTGGCAAAGCGTAGCAGTGCTAAGCTCGTGCCGAATTACATTCGGCATAACCTCGCTAAGCACTGACGTTTGCCAAGGCCGGCTCATGGGATATGACCGCCCTGCCCCCTGTTACCAGCTAACCGGTCAAATGTGGAATCATCAGAGATATTTTACTGTGTCAGATATCCTGTTATTGGACAGCCGGATTCAGCCCCAGCCAGGAATAATTACCTGCCTGGGGCGTGCCTAGCAGAGATGATCATGAAAGGAGAGAATAGCAGTGGCCGTAAAAACATTTGCAGCAATTGATGTGGGGAGTTTTGAACTGTCCATGAAAATATTTGAGTTTTCCGGGAAAAGCCAGGGGCGGGTCATTGAGCACATACGGCAGAGGGTAGACCTGGGAAGCGATACCTACAGCAGCGGCAAGATCAGCCATGACAAGATGGACGAGTTGTGCCGGGTACTGTCGGAATTTGCGCAGATCATGGAGTCCTATAAGGTGACAAGCTACCGGGCCTACGGGACCAGCGCTATCCGGGAGACAAGGAACACCGGCATTGTGCTGGACCAGATCCGACAGCGCACGGGCATCAAGGTGGAGGTGCTGAGCAATTCGGAACAGCGTTTTCTGGACTATAAGGCTGTTGCATTCCGGGGAGAAATATTTAACTCCGTGATTGAGGAGGGAACTGCCATCGTGGATATCGGCGGGGGCAGCATCCAGATATCCCTGTTTGACAATGATACGCTGGTGTCCACCCAGAATCTGCGGCTGGGCGTGCTGCGGCTACAGGAGCTGCTGCATCATATGAACACCCGCAGCAGCCAGCGGGAGGAGCTGATCGACGAGATTGTCAGCGCCCAGCTGGCCACCTACAAAAAGCTGTATCTGAAAGACCGGGAAATTAAGACCATCATTGTGGTGGACGATTACCTGTCTGTGTGGGTGGGCAGAAAAGCGGCCAGCGCAGGCCGGAAAAACGAGGTAGTAAATCTGGGAGATTATGAGCAGTTCGTCCAGCAGCTGCGCACCAGGCCCATGGCGGAGATCATAAGAATGCTGGACATCCCGGAGGAGGCCGTCAACCTGACATTTATCAGTGCCTGTATCATGAAGCGCATTATGAAGTTGACGGGGGCGCAGCAGATCTGGGCACCGGGTGTCACACTCAGCGACGGTATGGCCTATGAGTACGCGCAGCAGAATAAACTCCTGCCCAGTGAGCATGATTTTAACCGGGATATTCTGGCCTGCGCCATGAATATCAGTAAGCGCTATCAGGGAAGCCGCAAGAGGGCCGAAACGCTGGAGAATATCACGCTGACGATTTTTGACAGCATGAAGAAGGTTCATGGCATGGGAAAGCGGGAGCGGCTGTATCTGCAGTTGGCGGCGCTGCTCCACGACTGTGGAAAATATATCAGTATGGTGAATATCGGGGAGACCTCCTACCAGATCATCATGGCTACAGAGATGATCGGCCTTTCCCATATGGAACGGGAGATGGTGGCCAGCGTGGTACGTTTTAATCATTCCCCCTTCATCTACTACGACCAGATGAAAGCGATGGGGACAGCCCTTACCGAGAGTGCCTATCTGACCGTGGCGAAGCTGACAGCCATTCTGCGGATTGCCAATGCGCTGGACCGCAGCCACAAGCAGAAGCTGAAGGGCATCAAGGCGACTCTTAAAGAGGAACAGCTGGTACTGATGGTGGAGACCCCTGAGGACATCACTCTGGAGCGAGGTATTTTTGAGGAACGGGCTGACTTCTTCCAGGAGGTCTTCAGTGTGCAGCCGGTAATCAAGCAGAAGAAGCCTATGTAGGAAAATTGCAGATATCTGAAGGACTATAAATAGGAGATAGAGATGGCAGAGACAGATTTTACTAATCCAAAATATTATAATAACCGGGAGCTGAGCTGGATATTGTTTAATCACAGAGTACTCAGCGAAGCCAGAGATAAGAGCAATCCACTGTTTGAGCGGCTGAAATTCTTAAGCATTACCGCCTCCAATCTGGACGAATTTTTTATGGTGCGTGTGGCATCGCTGAAGGATATGGTGAATGCAGGCTACAGCAAGAGGGATATTGCGGGTATGACGGCCCAGGAGCAGTTGGAAAAAATTGATGCGGCGATTCACGAGCTGGTGAATCTTCAATACTCCACCTACAATCGGAGCCTATTGCCGCTGCTGGAGAAAAACGGTCTGTCTGTGATACGTCAGCACGAGCTTCTCAGCAAGGAGGAGGGTGCTTACATCGACCGGTATTTTGAAGAAAATGTCTATCCTGTGCTGACGCCCATGGCAGTGGATTCTTCCAGACCCTTTCCGCTGATCCGCAACAAGTCCCTGAATATCGGCGCTCTGGTGGAGAAGAAACACAAGCCGGAGGAACTGGAATTTGCCACAGTGCAGGTGCCCAGTGTGCTGCCCCGGATCGTGCAGCTGCCCAGAGAGACGGAGGAGGGCAGGGAAGGTGCTTTGAAGGTGATCCTGCTGGAGGAGATCATCGAGCGCAACATCCACAAATTGTTTTTGAACTATAATGTGATCTGTGCCCATCCTTTCCGGATTATGCGGAACGCGGATCTGAGCATTGAGGAGGATGAGGCGGCAGATCTGCTCAAGGAGATAGAGAAGCAGCTGAAGAAACGGCAATGGGGAGAGGTGATCCGCCTGGAGGTGGAGAATGGCATTGACAAACGGCTGTTGAAAATCATCCGAAAAGAACTGCATATGGGAGAGCAGAATCTCTATACCATTGACGGTCCTCTTGATCTGACCTTTCTGATGAAAATGTATGGCCTGGAGGGCTTTGAGAAGCTGAAGACACCGAAATATGAGCCTCAGCCGGTGCCTTTACTTCCAGCCGGATGTGATATTTTTGATCAGATACGGCAGGGAGATATCCTGCTGCATCATCCCTATCAGTCATTTACGCCGGTGGTTGATTTTATCCGCCAGGCGGCCAGAGATCCCCAGGTGTTGGCTATCAAGCAGACCCTGTACCGTGTCAGCGGCAATTCTCCTATCATTGCCGCGCTGGCTCAAGCGGCGGAGAACGGCAAGCAGGTCTCGGTTCTGGTAGAGCTGAAGGCGCGTTTTGATGAGGAAAATAATATTGTCTGGGCCAAGATGCTGGAAAAAGCCGGCTGCCATGTGATCTACGGTCTGGTGGGGCTGAAGACCCACAGTAAGATCACGCTGGTGGTGCGCCGGGAAGAGGACGGCATACGCCGCTATGTGCATCTGGGTACCGGCAACTACAATGACGCTACCGCCAAGCTGTACACGGATGTGGGACTCTTGA
>CAZKAO010000066.1:0-19617 GCA_964550745.1 uncultured Acetatifactor sp. | reverse complement strand
GCCAGCCCCATTATTATATGGGTCTGTACTCCTACACCTACAGCGCCGGGCTCACTATTGCCACCCAGATGTGCAAGCGCATCGAGAATGAAGGAGAAGGAGCCATCGAGGACTGGAAGAAAGTGCTGGCGGCGGGAAGCACGCTGGCGCCTGTGGAGCTGGCGGCGCTGGCAGGCATAGATATCACCACAGACGCCCCGCTGCTGGATACGATTGAAACGATTGGCAGCATGATTGATGAGATCTGTGAACTGACAGAGCAGCTGTGATATGTTGTTAACTATAAAACGGAGGGGTAAGGTGGAAATACAGAGAATTAACGAATATGCGGACGAGCGGTTTGAACCGGATATTCTGCGGCAGCATGGGGCTTTCCTGGTAGACGGGCGCCCTTGCAGTTTTCGGATACTGGACGGGCATTCTGCAAGAGTGTATTACCATGATTACTCGGATATGGAGGAAATTCTGGATACCTTTCGGTTCTACACAGGCCATATCAGCAGGTTTTACAGGTCGGATGGCTGCCTGCTGAAAGAATATGAGGACGTGGAGGTGTTTGATCTGCCCATTGGGCAGATCCAGCCCTCCCAGTTCTATGTGGATCAGGAAAAGCTCCGGGCAGTGGGCAGCTTTATCCGGGGGCCAGAGGATATCGTAATTCCCGTGCTGGGGCATGAGGGGCGTTATGTCTCGGCAGACGGCCATACCCGGCTCTATCTGGCCTGCCAGAGGGGCTATAACCATGTCAGGGCATTTCTGGAAAAAGATGCAGGGGGATATCTGCTGGAGTTTGTTAAGGAGGCCCAGAGCAGGGGTGTCTTCCATGTGGAGGATATGGAGAAGCTTTCTCATGAGGAGTATGAGGTGAAGTGGAATCAATTCTGCGATGATTTCTTTGACAGGGATAGTGTAGAAGAAAGTTGATTCGGTGAAAGCTGGTGGGAACAGATTGCTGTAATGCTGGCTGGCTTGGAATATGCAGATGGGAGAAATAGATAAGTCATGATAGAATATCGAATTGCGGCCGGTGAAGATATGGAGCTTCTTATGGGCAGCAGGCTGGAAATGCTGCGAGTAGTCAATGACCTGCCGGAAGCATATGAATTTGACACTGTGCTGGAAAGGGAGAGCAGGGACTATTTTGCCGCAGGGGATCAGACCACTATTCTGGCGATGGAGCAGGGGGAGGTCATTGGTTGTGCAACCCTGTGTTATCTCAGGATGATGCCTACCTTTTCACACCCCACAGGAAAGCGCGCTCATCTGATGAATGTGTATACCAGAGAGCAGTACCGCAGGCAGGGCATTGCCGCCCGGATGGTGGAGAGGCTGATTCAGGAGGCCAGGGCCAGAGGTGTCACCGAGATCAGCCTGGACGCCACGGAATCGGGCAGACCACTGTATGAGAGACTTGGTTTTACCGCATCTCAGGAGTGTATGGTTTTAAGCCTTGGGGATTGAGGGGGGAGGGTATTGGTATTTTTTACGGCGGATCTGCATTTTTACCATGAGAAGATTATTAAGCACACCCAGAGACCTTTTCATAATGCTGAGGAGATGAACAGGGTTCTGATCAAAAAGTGGAATGAGAAGGTGGCATATGGGGATGAAGTGTATATTCTTGGCGATTTTACGATGAAAGGGGCGGAATATGCCTCTGCCATATTGTATGCGCTGAATGGGAAAAAGCATCTTATACGGGGAAACCATGACCAGTTTGTGGACAGTCCGCAGTTTGATAGGTCATTGTTTGTCTCAATACAGGATTATCTGGAAATTGTATATTGTAATACGCCCTTTGTCCTGTTCCACTATCCGATTGTGGAATGGAATGGGGCTGGCAGAGGGGCCATTGCGCTTCACGGTCATCAGCATAATCATGGGGATTATAATGTTAAGAATTTACATGAGGGTATTCTGCGGTACGATGTGGGAGTGGATGCCAATAATATGGAACCGATTAGTGCGGAAGAGATTTTGAGTTTTTTTAAATAGTTAGAGGTCGTCTGGAGGATTAATAATAATTTTGAACCTAAGGAATATTGTTTGGCTAATGATGATGGGGGAGTTCTATGTCTGTTGAAATATATGGCGTTGACGACAGCGCAAGTGATTTTCGTTCGATTGGTGTTTCAGCGGAAGAGACATTTAATACGATTTGGCAGGGGGCGATTGACGCACTTGGCCTGCGCCTGATAGGCAATATGAAGTGGCTTTACAGAAAGGATTTGCCTGAGATTCTATCTGAATTTGAACAGGTAAAGGAATATGTCTGGAAAGATAAAAACTTATCTGAAGCCGTTCGAGAAAGTATCAGGGAGCATGTGGACTATATTGTCAAAGACCTGGAAGAAAATTGGGATGAGTGTCCGGGCGCTGACAGACTGTGGATGGGTTAAAATGTATTACTATGGTTTTGCAAATAAAGAAGGCCTGGATGTTTCACATCCATTACTGATTGGTGCCATATCGCAGGAGGACCTGCGATATGGGAGAAGGAGGAGAAAATGAAGAGACCGAAGATGATTCTGTTTGACTATGGACAGACGCTGGTAGATGAAGCTCCCTTTGACGGAGTGAAAGGGACGGAGGCGGTGCTGCAATATTGCACGGAGAATAAATATCATCTGACAGCGGAGCAGATTCAGCGGGAGGCCAATGCCATCAACCGTGAGCTGGGCAGGTTTGACCCGGCCAGGCGACATTTGTTTCAGGTGGAAGCGCCCAACTATATGTTTACTTCCTATCTGTACGAATCTCTGGGAATTAAGATTTCCCTGACCAGTGAGCAGGTAGATCAGGTTTTCTGGGATGCCGCCTCACCGGGCAGGCCGACAGAGGGGGTGGCGGAGTTCCTGAAATATCTGGTGCAGAGAGGAATCCGCACTGGGGTGATCAGTAATATCAGCTTTTGTGGTCAGGTGGTGGAGCAGCGGATCAGAGGACTGTTTCCGGGGCATCCGTTTGAATTCATCCTTGCCACCAGCGAATATCTGTTCCGCAAGCCAAACAAGCGCATCTTCCAGTTAGCGCTGGAGAAAGCGGGACTGGGACCAGGGCCGCAGCTGCTTCTAGGGCAGGATGATAAAACGGGTCAAGAGCCGGGACAAAGCCCGGAGCTGTGCTCGGGGATTTGCCCCGGGGACGTTTGGTATATTGGTGACCAGTATGAGTGTGATATTGTCGGCGCAGCGGGAGCGGGCCTGTTTCCCATATGGTATACCGGAGCAATGGACATGCCCTATACACTCCATGAGGGAGTGCTGACAGTGGGCAGCTGGGAGGAAGTTCGGGCATTGCTGGAGATGGCGGAGGGGTAACTCTAAAGGCGGAATGTCTGTTAACACATTGGATATGCCAGATGGAAATATGTTTGATTCTATAGATTTTCGATGGTTTTGATTTATTCAAGTGAGGGATGAAATGACAGCGGAAGAATTGTGGAATGAATATGCCCGAAAAGCAGACATAGAGCATATGGACTATGAGGCATGGGCTTTTGGGGATGCGGCGGACGAACTGGCGGCGCTGGTGGCTGCCGGACGGAAAACAGCTACCGCCTCGGCTTATCCCCTGTATGAGTTGGAGCAGGAGCCTCTTCCCCAGGCGGGAGAGTACAGCGTGATATTGGACAGCGAGGACCGCGCAGTGTGTGTGATACGGACCGACCGGGTTTATGTGACGCCCTTTAGGGAGATCAGTGAGGAACATGCCCGCGGGGAAGGGGAGGGGGACCTGAGTCTGTCCTATTGGCGGGAGGTCCACGAGCGCTTTTTCCGGCAGGAGATGGAGGCAGCAGATTTAACCTTTGACGAGGATATGCTGGTGGTGTGCGAGGAGTTTTCCTGTGTATATATTTGGGGACAAGTTTGAAATGGACGTTGTAAATATCGATGAGTGAAATCTTATACGCTATTCACTGCGTCAAGACAAAAAAGGAAATGAATAACTGAATATTGTTTATTTTTGGTTGCGATTTATTATAACAGAAAATTAGCTACCTTTTTTATTTTCAGCAACGATTAAAACAGCACAGAAAGAATGAGGTATCAAAAATAGTTGAAAACAGAGCAAAGAAAGGTTAAAAAAATTTAATTGACTTGAGAACGTGTTTGTGGTAGGATAACGACATTTAAAATTCAACAAGTCTGTAATTGAGGGAGGAAAAATATGAGTGATAATTTAGTTCCATTTTGGGAAAAATCATATCAGGAATATGATTCTATTACATTTTCCAACAAACCTAATTCAACTATTACGGAATTTGAGCACTTAATTATAAATCCGTCAAAGGTATTGGATGTAGGGTGCGGAGAGGGTCAAAATGCCATATATTTAGCCAAACAGGGACATCATGTTGATGCGTTTGATTTGTCTGAACATGGGATTGCGAAGTTAAAATATATATGTGAATTATCCAATGCGCAAGTAAACGCATTTGTAGCAGATTTAACTACATATCAATTTGTACACTGTTATGATATGATCACTTGTTTTGGAACATTACATTTTGTGGCTAAGAATGAGTGGAAAAGATTTATAAATAATGCGAAGGAATATACAAATGTAGGTGGTATTCATATAATTCAAATATTTACAGATACTGTACCAGCCTCTGAGGATATTGCGCCATTTGCAATTGGTCTGGCAAAAGATGAGGAAATCAAAGAGTTGTATGCCGATTGGGAAATATTGCAGTTTAAATCGTATGTGTTTGAAGATGAACATCCAAATGTGCCGAAACATTTACATGCGTCAAACAAAATTGTTGCCAGGAAAGTAAAATGACAAAAATTAAATAATAGATATTGCTTACTTATGGTGGCACTGATCCTAACGGACAACATGCCACCATTTTTATTTTCAGCAACAATCAACGCAACACAGAAAAGAAAAAGAATGGAGTTATGGACTTGAGTTTCAGAACGAGAGCCGACAGTATAACAGGTAACGAGGCAGAGCAAAACGGAGGAAGGAAGAAATTTATGGAAATCTGATAGAAATATAAGTGTGATTGTGGTATTCTATTAGAAATACAAATCGGGAGTTGTTTAGGCAGGAGGTTTTATGGAAAAGTATTATGATATTAAAAGTCAGATATTGGAGTATTCCAATAAAGATGAAGATATCAAGGCAATCGTCGCTATTGGATCTTCCACCAGAAAAGATATTAAGGCAGATGAGTTTTCTGATCTGGATTTGTTCGTAGTTACAAGTAATACTGAAAAATGGTATTCGGGTGAGTATCCGAAGCTGTTTGGAAAAATAAATATCTCATTTATAGAATCTACACTAGGTGGAGGGAAGGAAAGAAGATGTATTTACGATGATGACAAGGATGTAGATATGCTTATATTTACACCTGAACATTTTGAAACGATTATTAAAGAAGGGGTAGCCGAATGGGTGATGAACCGGGGATATGATGTGTTGTATGATTCCATGGGATGCACGCAATTACTGAAAAGATATATTAAGCCAGGCCACTCAAATCCAACAATCAGTGAGGCGGAATTTGTTAATACAGTAAATATTTTCTATTTTCATGATATATGGGCAAGTAAGAAACTTAAAAGAGGCGAGTTGTGGTCTGCAAAGATGTGTGTAGATTCTTATTTAAAGAATCACCTTCTTAGAATGATTGAACTGTATCGATATAAAAGTGATGATGTCGATGTATGGCATGACGGAAGATTTCTTGAAAAATGGGCTGGAGATGAAATTCTGAGAGAGTTGGGAATGTGCTTTGCACACTATGATGAAGAAGATGTACGGAAGGCACTTGTTGCTACTCATAAGTTATTTGAGAGAATAACCGAAGAACTAGCAAAGACAGAAGGATTTGAATATCCAGAGCAGGCCAGGGAATGTGCAAAAGCGTATTTAGAACTATAATGACAAATTCTAGATTTGTGCAAAGGGCATAATTCGCTTTCAAACACTGGATGCTTATTACCCGCCGAAACAGCAGTTTGGCATTGAGATAAAATTTCCCTTGTTAATTGACCCCAATAGGGGTATAAAGATAAAATTTTCTTGCATAGCCCCCAATTGGAGTAAATGACAGAAATTTTACAGTGAGGAGGAGAACAGTGAGTGATATAGGAGAAAAAATACGGGCAAGCCTGTGGGAATTGCAGGATACGGAGTACAAGGATTTTCATGCGAAGCTGATTCCCACGGTGGCTCTGGAGGCGATCATCGGGGTGCGGACTCCGGAACTTCGAAAATATGCCAGGAAGCTGGCGAAAGATCCACAGATTGGCGATTTTTTGGCGCAGCTGCCCCATCAATATTATGATGAAAATAATGTGCACGCTTTTGTGGTGGAACAGATTAAGGATTATGGAGAATGCCTGGCGCAGACGGAGCGTTTTCTGCCCTATATAGACAACTGGGCCACCTGTGATATGATGGCGCCCAAGGTGTTTGCCAAACATAAGGCGGAGTTGCTGGAGTCTGTCCGAAGATGGATTGCCTCCTCAGAAACCTATACCATCCGCTATGGGGTTGGGATGTTGATGCGTTTTTATCTGGAGGAGGACTTTCGGCAGGAGTATCTTCAGTGGGTGGCGGATATCAATTCGGAAGAGTACTATGTAAATATGATGCGGGCGTGGTATTTTGCCACGGCCCTAGCCAAGCAGTATGAGGCGGTGATTCCCTATCTGGAGGAGAAGCGCTTGGATGACTGGACCCACAACAAGGCGATCCAGAAGGCCTGCGAGAGCTACCGGGTGACGGCGGAACAGAAGAAGTATCTTAGAGGGCTGAAAGTATAAACAGTGGCCTGGGAGGAAAATTATGGCTATTTTTGCGGAGCGATTCATTGAAATACAAGGCAAGGAATACATTTTTCGCAGTGCCCGGAAAGAGGATGCGCAGATGCTTGTGGCATACCTTAAGCAGACCACGGCGGAGACGCCCTATCTGCTCAGAGAGCCGGAGGAGGTGACAATTTCCGCCGAGCAGGAGCGGAACTTTATCATGGAAAAGGAAGCGGAGGAGCGGGAGTTGATGCTGCTTTGCTTTGACGGGGAGAGGCATGTGGGGAATTGCTCCATTATGGCAGCAGGCGGCATGATGCGGCAGGCTCACAGATGCGGGGTGGCGATAGCCCTGTATCAGGAGTATTGCGGCAAAGGCATCGGCAGAAAGATGATGGAGATTGCGATGGAGACAGCCAGGCAGATGGGCTATGAGCAGGCGGAGCTGGACGTGGTGTCCACCAACAAGGCGGCTATCCGGCTCTATGAAAAGCTGGGGTTTAGGCAGTATGGGGTGTTTCCGCACAATATGAAGTATAGGGACGGCAGCTATGCGGATTGTATCTGGATGATGAAGGAGCTTTAAAAAAGAAATCTGCCTATATCGCTCGGAATATGGATATGCTGGCGTTTCGAAAGGGGTAATGATGAATATAGAGTACAGAGAAAACACTTTGACAGCTGAGGAATATCTGGCAATTGAGCGACAGATGGGAGATCCCCTGACAACAAAAGAGCAGGCAGAATGTGCAATAGCGCATCAACTATTCTCTCTGACAGCGCTGAAAGATAATCAGATAGTCGGCATTGCCCGATTGCTTGGCGATGGCGCAATATACTGGTATATCAATGATGTCTGGGTTTTGCCGGAATATCAGGGAAATGGTATAGGCAGCAATATGGTCAAAAAACTCATTCAATATGTGAAAAGGGTAAGTATTCCGGGGACTTCGGTATCTTTATGTCTCCTGAGCGCCAAGGGGAAAGAGGGATTCTATGAAAAAGAGGGGTTTCTTAAGCGGCCGCATGAGTGGGAAGGCTCCGGAATGGAAATGGAGATAGATATTTAAGCTTATAGAGGGGTTCTATTGTCGTGAACAAGGAGGAGTGAAATGATCAGGCCAATGGAGATAGAAGATATTGACAGGTGTGTGCAGGTAATCCGGGACAGTTTTATGACGGTGGCGGATGCCTTTGGTTTTACCCAGGAAAATGCGCCCCGGTTTACTGCCTTTGCCACTACTGTAGAGAGGCTGCAATGGCAATATAAGGAGGGTCGTCCCATGTACGTCTGGGAGGAGGATGGGCAGATCGTGGGATATTATTCCCTGCATCTGCAGGCGGGGCAGAAGTGTGAGCTGAACAACCTGTGCGTGCTGCCCACATATCGTCACCGACAGATTGGGGAAAAGCTGCTGCAACATGCCTTTGTACAGGCACGGGAGCGGGGATGCGTGCAGATGTTTATCGGCATTGTGGAGGAAAATGTGCAGCTGCGGAAGTGGTATGAGGCCCATGGCGCAGTGCATGTAGGTACGGAGAAATTTGACTTTTTTCCTTTTACCTGTGGATACATGGAAAAATATCTGGCCATATAGGCGGCAGAAAGGCGGAAAGGGCTTGACATGGGGCAGAGAGAGGCCCATGGTATGTGGAGGAGAGAAATGATATTATACAGGCCGGTCGGGACAAAAGAATTGGAATTGATAAAGGAAAGCGGCTATAAATGTTTTCCGCCGAGACTGCCGGAGCAGCCTATTTTTTATCCCGTTTTGAATGAAAAGTATGCGGTGGAAATCGCATCACAGTGGAATGTGAAGTACAATGACGACCACAAAGGCTATGTAACTCGGTTTGAGGTTGAAGATGAATATTTCAAACAGTATGAAGTTCACACGGTGGGAGCCGGTTACCATCAGGAATTATGGGTTCCGGCGGAGGAATTGGAGACATTCAATCGGCATATTATGGGGGAGATACAAGTGATTGACGAATTTGCCGCTGGAGCCGTAGCGGACTGCGGTGACTGACGGCAACGCAGCAGTTCCTAATATGCGGGAAGAAAGGATGGAAGATATGACAACAATACGGCTGGCAGTGGAGCAGGATTATGATGCAGTGGAACGGATCATGAAACAGGTTCAGAACATGCATGTGGGTTGGAGGCCGGATATCTATATAAACATAGATCCAGTACTGCCTTATGACATGTACCTGGCACATCTGGCGGAGGGACAGGTCATTGTGGCAGAGGTGGCAGGGGAAGTGGTGGGATTGGTGATATACTTGACCCGTCATATTTCCGGCGGCCCCATGAAGGAGCGCAAGGTGCTGTATGTGGATTCCATGGCGGTGGAGGAGCGGTACCGGGGCCAGGGCATCGGCCATAAGATGTTCGACTTTATATTGCGGTTGTGTCATGAGCAGCATTATGATGGTCTGGAATTACAGGTCAACGCCAGGAACGCAGCGGCAAGAGCTATGTATGAGAAGTACGGTTTTACGGAAAAATCTATTAATATGGAGTTTTCAGGATTATGAAGAGACTTATATTTAGGAGGATATGAGAAATGATGAAGAACATCAACAAAGCGGAAGTACTGGTTTTAAGGGAACAGGTGGCTTATCAGCAGGGACAGGTGGTCAGCAAGACATTGGCGCAGAATGAGGCATTGAGCGTCACACTGTTTGCCTTTGACAAGGGAGAGGAGATCAGCACCCATAAGTCCGATGGGGATGCCTTTGTGACATGCCTGGACGGAGTGGGCAGAATTACTATCGATGGAGTGGAATATGAGCTTACTCAGGGAGAATCTATCGTGATGCCTGCCGGACATCCCCATGCCGTCTATGGAAAGGAGCAGTTTAAGATGCTGCTGGTAGTGGTGATGTAGAGAGATGATTTTAGAAGAATTACGAACGGTGAAAGACTGGGAGCGGGAGAAGGGGTATGAATGGACGAATATCTGGTTTTATGGGCGAAGTTCAGTCCCGCGTTTGTGGAGCAGGAGTTAATTCCAGAGATCGAAAAAAATTGCGCACAGTATGGGATATATTCACAATCTGCTTATGAAGCTTTTGAAAAAGATAAATTCGCGGCGAACAGTCTGTACTTTCACCACCAATATGCGGAAAAGGATATCCCCATAGGGCAGGAATATGAAGCGATTGCATACAGCGTGGGCGGAAAAATACAGCCCGAATCCATACAGATATGCCCGTCAAAAGTTCTATGTTTTTTCACGGCGTTCAGGACACAGCCTTTTTATCAGGCATCAAAGGGACACCATGAACTCAGCCTGATACAATTTGAGCAGGGGATTCCACCCGTGATAGATGAGTTGGTTGAGATTACAGAAAGAAAGCCGCTTAGTACGCCGGGACGTCGGTATATCTATCTGGGGACTGAGAGTGTATTGAGAAACCTCGTCAGCAAGCAGGAGGCGGAAGGGGACGCTGTTGAATAATTGGAAAAATATGGACTGGATGAGTGTTAAGCAAAAGATATTCTATTCAGTGGATTGTGGATACTGCATATGAGAAACAGGTCATAGAGATCAAATCATTGCGATGTAACGGGAGAGGAAAATGGATAAACAGGAAAAAATCAATAATTACCGGGAAAAAACAGGCATGTAATCCCCGGTCAGATCGTCTGCGCAGGATCTTCCCTGATGGAGATGTTTCCGGTGGAGAAGCTGATGGAGGAGACACATCAGGAGGTGGTAATCTACAACAGGGGCATCGGCGGATTTGTGACACGGGAACTGTTGGATGCGTTGGATGTCTGTATTTTGGATTTGAAGCCCCGGCGGCTGTTTCTAAATATCGGGACCAATGATCTCAGCGATGCGTCAATCTCCATGGCGGAGATCATGGAGCGGTATGATCAAATATTAAACCGGGTGGAGAAGGCATTGCCGGAGACGGAGATCTATCTGATGGCCTATTATCCCATCAATTACGAGGCGGCTGCGGAGGAGATGAAGCCCTGTCTGCTGGTGCGCACCAATGAGAAGATTGCCCGGGCCAATGAGGAGGTAAGAAAGCTGGCAGAGCATCATGGAGCCAGGTACATAGATGTGAATGATGCTTTGAAGGATGAGCAGGGGCGCTTGAAAGCGGAATATACCATCGAGGGAATGCACATCAAGGAGGAGGGGTATCGCGCCATATGGCCGACTTTTCTCTCGTATGTGCTGGAACCAGAGTGGAAAAGCGGGGATGCCAGGTGACTGCGGAATATTTGGCAGTCTGAGCAGGAAAGGAGTCTGATTATGACAATATTGTTTCCCTCCAGCTATATGAGTGGCAGGAGAGTGGATGAGGCGTTTGAGGGAGAATATGAGGCGGCGCTGGAGGCAGGGCTGGAGGTCATGCTGTTCCATCAGCAGCTGTGGGACGATAAGGGGCAGATCCGGCTTAACTCTGAAAAGCCTGGCTGTGCCCTGTACCGGGGGTGGATGATGAAACCGGAGGATTACCGTGTTTTCCATGATCGACTGTCGGATAATGGTCTTGATTTGCTCACCGATCCCGCCCAGTATGAGACTATGCATATTTTTCCCAATGTATACAAGTGGCTGGCGGAGGATACACCCAAGGCGCTCTTTTTCTCCTTGCATGCCCGGATGAATGTAGAGGAAATCAGGGGTGAACTGGGAGATTTCCTGATTAAAGACTATGTGAAATCGGCAAAAAATACGGACTTTCCAACATATTTTGGAAAGGACATCTCCCAGGCGGAGTTTGACAGGTGGATGGAGCGGTTCTATGAGATCAGAGGGGAACTGCTCACCGGGGGAATCCTGGCAAAACAGTATGTGAAGCTGAAGAAATACGGCGTTTGCACCAATGAGTACCGGGTTTTTTACTTGCAGGGTCAGATTATCTCCGTAAGCAGAAATTCCCTACAGCCGGACTATGTCACTGAATTGCCCAGAGGTCTGGCGGAAAAATATGCCGTGCTGCCCAGCCCTTTTTACACGGTGGATTATGCGGAAAAGGAAGACGGGGAATGGATCATCATAGAGGCCGGGGACGGCGGTGTGTCAGGGCTGTCGGAGAGGCAGGACTATGAGGCATTTTTCCGGGCGTTGAAAACGGTGTGTACAATATAAAATACGATGTCCATATGGAAAGGAGTCGTGAAGAAATCTTTCAAGCAGTTTGTCACGAACTTGGACGATATTATCAGGATAAAGGACTGAAATATGTTAATTAAGAGGCGTATCCTGGCAAAAGAGAAGAGGCAATCCCTGACTGAATAAAAAAGGAGGCAATAAAGTTATGAACAACAGAGAGCGGAGAGACGCGCAGATAGCTTACATCTCGGACGACAGCATTTTTGAGGAACAGCTGGTGTGCAGGAGGATTTTGCAAAAACTAAATTTTATGGACCGGTCCGATTTCGCTGGAATCAGCCAGGTGGTGAAGGAGCTTTTGGGCAAGTCGGAGGGAGCTTTTATCAATCCGCCCTTTTACTGTGACTACGGGAAACATATTGAGGTGGGCAGGAATTTCTTTGCCAACTATAACTGTACGCTTTTGGACGTGGCCAGGATCAGGATCGGCGACAATTGCCAGATGGCCCCCAATGTGTCCATCTACACGGCGGGGCATCCCGTTCATCCGGTGACCCGCAACTCTGCTTATGAATACGGCAAGGAAGTGACTATAGGGGACAATGTGTGGCTGGGGGGCAACACGGTAGTCTGTCCCGGCGTGCATATCGGCAGCAATGTGGTCATCGGCGCAGGCAGCGTGGTGACCAGGGATATTCCGGACTGGTGCATCGCCGCAGGCAATCCCTGCAAAGTGATTCGTAAGATCACAGACGCCGACAAGAGGAAATTGTTCCGTGACGAGGAGATTGACGAAGAGGCATGGGCGGATATTGTGGAGCGGATGGGATTTTGAGGCGGGAGAGAAAGTAAAATATGTCCGGACACAGAAGGACCGGATGTACATATTAAGGAGGAGAATCAATATGAAAGTATTACTATTAAACGGCAGCGCCAATCAAAAGGGCTGCACCTACACCGCGCTGGAGGAGATCGGACGGACACTGCTGGCGGAGGGAATTGACTATGAGATTTTCCAGATGGGCGGAAAGCCTGTCAGGGACTGCATCGGCTGCGGACAGTGTACGGAGCAGGGATGCGTGTTTACGGATGATCTGGTCAATGACTTTGTGAAGAAAGCCCGGGAGGCGGACGGCTTTGTATTTGGAACGCCGGTGTACTATGCCCATGCAAGCGGACGCATTTTGTCTTTCCTGGACCGGGCATTTTACAGCAGCAAGGGTGTGTTTGTACATAAGCCTGCGGCGGCGGTGGCCTCAGCCCGGCGGGCGGGGACTACGGCTTCTCTGGATGACCTTAATAAGTATTTTGGCATCAGCCATATGCCCACAGTGGGCTCCAGCTACTGGAATATGGTGCATGGCAACCGCCCGGAGGAAGTACTGCAGGATGCGGAAGGATTGCAGACCATGCGGAATATCGCCCACAATATGGCCTGGCTGCTGAAGTGCATTGAAGCGGGCAGGGAGCAGGGGATAGTTCCTCAGGTGGAGAGCGGAAACTGGACGAATTTTATCCGATGATGAATTGTCCAGATGTGCATTAGGAATCTTCTCAGTTATAAGAGGCCATCATTTCAGTTTTGCAGTCTGACTGAGGATTAAATTAATGTCTGTCTGTGAGAGTACCGGTCAGCGGGGAAAAGTGGATATAGCAATTTGCGATATATAGGAGGATACATAATATAATGATTTCTGGTTTATTAAATGAAGCGGTGAGCTTATTGAAAAGGCAGTCATGGGAATGGGCCGTTTGCGGTGGTCTGGGGATTGATCTCTTTCTGGGGTATGAATCCCGCAGGCATGGGGATATCGACATACTGGTTTACTGGAAAGACAGGGATGATATCATCCTTTCCATGCAGGCAGAGGGTTACCAGGTCTATGAGATGCTGGGCGGCGGAAAGGTGCATCATATCACAGATATACAGAATCAAAGATATGAAAAACGGAATATCTTTGCCATGCTTGAAGGATGTGAGATTGTGCATCTGATACCAACGGAGGAAAAAGATATATATTATAATGATTTTTCTCATGAGGGCATAAAAAAATTGAATTTTATAGAGTTTTTGTTTAATGATCGGGATGAGAACTGGTTTTACTATGCCAGAAATAAAGCGGTCAAGCGGGAGCTGTCCAAAGCAATTTTGAGGTATGAAACACAAGAAGTAAAGGTTTCTTATCTGGCGCCAGAGCTTTTATGCCTGTACAAATCTACGGATATTGACAGGGAAGGGTATGAACAGGATTTTGAATTGGCTTATGCAAAGATGAATCAAGACCAGCGGGATTGGCTGCAAAAAGCGCTGCTTACTATGAATCCTGACGGACATAAATGGATAGTTTGAAAACGAAACGCAGGTGGTTTAAATTTTGAATCAGATTGCACAAACGCGGTGGTTCTATCTAGCCAACAACCCCAAAATGTGGTATGATAACTAAACAGGCAAACAAGATGAAGCATTTGCCACCAGGAGGCAGGTGCTTCTTTTTCTCGGAGGAGGATTTTTCATGCAGAATGACCATATATCACAACAGCATATTTACAGACAGCATACCAAAACCATACAGATCGGCCAGGTGCGGATCGGCGGCGGCGCGCCCGTTGCCATCCAGTCCATGACCAACACCCGGACGGAGGATGTGGCGGCCACGGTGGCGCAGATCCTCCGGCTGGAGCAGGCGGGATGCGAGATCATCCGCAGCACGGTGCCGACATTGGAGGCGGCCCAGGCCATCAGAGAGATCAAAAAGCAGATTCATATTCCGCTGGTGGCGGATATCCACTTTGATTATAAGATGGCTATTGCAGCCATGGAAAACGGCGCGGATAAGATCCGCATCAACCCCGGCAACATCGGCTCCGCGGACAAGGTCAAGGCGGTGGTGGATGTGGCCAGAGAGCGGAATATCCCCATCCGTGTGGGGGTCAACAGTGGTTCCCTGGAGAAGCCTCTGCTGGAAAAATACGGCGGCGTGACGGCGGAGGGCATCGTGGAGAGCGCTCTGGACAAGGTACATATCATTGAGGATCTGGGATACGACAATCTGGTAATCAGCATCAAGTCCTCGGATGTGCTGATGTGTGTCAGGGCTCATGAGATCCTGGCGGCCAAGACAGAATATCCTCTGCATGTGGGCATCACGGAATCCGGCACGGTGCAGAGCGGCAATATCAAATCGGCCATCGGCCTGGGCATCATCCTGCATCAGGGCATCGGCGACACCATACGGGTGTCCCTGACGGGCGACCCGGTGGAGGAGGTCAAGTCCGCTAAGCTGATTCTGCGCACTCTGGGACTGCGGCGGGGAGGAATTGAGGTGGTATCCTGTCCCACCTGCGGCAGGACAAAGATTGACTTGATCGGCCTGGCAACCAAGGTGGAGAAATTGGTGGAAGATTACCCGCTGGATATCAAGGTGGCGGTCATGGGCTGCGTGGTAAACGGTCCGGGGGAAGCCAGGGAAGCGGATATCGGCATTGCCGGAGGCGATGGCGAGGGGCTGCTGATCAAAAAGGGCGAGATTGTGCGCAAGATGCCGGAGAGTGAATTGTTGGCAGCGTTGAAAGAGGAACTGGATAACTGGGGGTAAATATAATGGCGAAGCCCTTTTTTGAGGTATTTCCCACATTACAATTAAACGGCAAGGTGCATGATATTCTGGAGCAGACCAGCGTAGAGAAGATCTCCGCCACCAAGCGTAAGGATTATCTGCGGATTTATCTGCAGAGCAGCCGTCTGATCATGAAAGAGGATATCTGGGCGGCGGAGAGGGAGATCAAGAGGCAGCTTTTTCCAAATGCCAACATGATTATCAAAATCTATGAAAAATTTGATCTCTCCTCCCAATATACGCCGGAGAAGCTGATGGACGTATACCGGGACAGTATTCTGGAGGAACTGCGGGAGTACAATCATATCGATTACAACAGCTTCCGGACGGCGGAATTTTCCTATCCCAGCGCCAGACAGATGACGATGGTCTTGGAGGACAGCGTGCTGGCCCACAGCCGGGAGGAGGAGTTTACTCAGATTCTGGAGAAGATTCTGGTAGAACGCTGTGGTTTTGACCTGGCCCTGCATGTGGAATACCGGGAGGCACAGTCCGGCAAGTACGCCGAGGATGATGAGCAGAAGTTAAGGCTTCAGGTGGCGGAGATATCCCGCCGTGCCAGGCGGGAGGGAGAACCGGGGGATTTTATGCAGACCGATGTGCCGCCCACGCTGGATGTGGCGGGTTCCTCTGGCACATCCGCAGGCCAGGCAAACGGCAGTACTGGCAAAGCAGGCCAAGGGGTATCTTCGGCGGACGGCGGAGCAGCGGGAGCAGACCGCCAGGCTGACAAAGCGGGCATGACCACAGCGGGTTCGGGAACCCGGAATGCTCCAGCCCAGGGCGGCAAGGGCGGTTACGGCATGAAAGGGGATTATCCCAGGGGCGGTTATAAAAAAGGCGAATATAACCGGGGCGGCGCTTTCGGCGGCAGTGTGAAGCGCTCCGACAACCCGGATGTGATCTACGGCAGGGACTTTGAGGAGGAGGCCATGCGGATCGAGGACATCATCGGCGAGATCGGAGAGGTGGTGATCCGAGGCAAGATTCTGACCGTGGATAAGAGGGAGATCAAGAACGAGAAGACTATTATCATTTTTGACGTGACGGATTTTTCCGACACCATGACAGTGAAAATGTTTGTCCGCAACGACCAGGTGGAGGAGCTTCTGGGTGGCGTCAAGGCGGGGGCCTTTGTGAAAATCAAGGGCATCGTTATGATGGACAAATTCGACCATGAGTTGACCATCGGCTCCCTGGCGGGCATCAAGAAGGCGGTGGATTTTACCACCGGCAGGATGGATATGGCTCCCCACAAGCGGGTGGAACTGCACTGCCACACCAAGATGAGCGATATGGATGGGGTGTCCGAGGCCAAGGATATCGTGAAGCGCGCCTATAAATGGGGACATCGGGCTATCGCCATCACAGACCACGGCGTGGTGCAGAGCTTTACCGACGCAAACCATGTGTGGGACGATCTGTGGAAAGCGGAGAAGAGCAAGCGCAAGGAGGCCGGGGAGGAGAACCCCGACAAGCAGGATTTCTTTAAGATTATCTACGGTGTGGAGGCCTATCTGGTGGACGATCTGAAAGATATTGTCACCGGAGACGCGGGACAGGACCTGGATGCGGATTTCGTGGTGTTCGACATCGAGACCACGGGCTTTTCCCCGGTAAACAACCGGATTATCGAGATCGGTGCGGTGAAGGTGGAGCATGGGGAGATCACAGAGCGGTTTTCCAGCTTTGTGAATCCGGATGTGCCTATTCCCTTTGAGATCGAGAAGCTGACAGGTATAAATGACAGTATGGTCATGGACGCTCCCATGATTGATGAGGTGCTGCCAAAATTTCTGGAATTCTGCGAGGGCTGTGTGCTGGTGGCCCACAATGCCAGCTTTGATATGAGCTTTATCATGGAGAATTGCAGGCGGCTGGGCTTTTCGGATCGGTTTACCTATGTGGATACCGTGGGAATTGCCCGGATTCTGTTGCCGAACCAGGCCAAACACACGCTGGACGCGGTGGCTAAGACGCTGGGAGTCTCCCTGGAGAATCACCACCGGGCGGTGGACGATGCGGAGGCTACGGCACATATTTTTGTAAAATTCATTCCCCGGCTCCGGGAAAACGGAGCACAGGATCTGAGCCAGGTAAACGCCATGGGGGCTTCCAGCCCGGATATTGTAAAGCGTCTGCCCACTTACCATGCCATTATTCTGGCCAAAAATGACCTGGGGCGGATCAACATGTACCGATTGATCTCCGAGTCCCATACTACCTATTACAGCAAGCGTCCCCGGATTCCCAAGAGTCTGATAATGAAATACCGGGAGGGGCTGATCCTGGGCAGCGCCTGCGAGGCGGGAGAGCTGTACCGGGCGCTGCTGGATGGCAAGGCGGATGCGGAGATCGCCCGGCTGGCGAACTTTTATGATTATCTGGAGATCCAGCCCGAGGGCAACAACTGTTTCATGATCCTGTCTGACAAGCACCCGGATATTCAGTCTGTGGAGGATATCCGAAATATAAACCGCCGGATCGTCAAGCTGGGAGAGCAGCTGCACAAGCCGGTGGTGGCTACCTGCGATGTGCATTTTTTAGACCCGGAGGACGAGGTGTACCGCCGGATTATTATGGCGGGCAAGGGCTTTGAGGATGCGGACCAGCAGGCCCCCCTGTATCTGCACACCACTGAGGAGATGCTGGAAGAATTTGCCTATCTGGGACCGGATAAGGCCAGGGAGATTGTCATCACCAACACCAACAGGATTGCGGACATGGTGGAGACCATATCCCCGGTAAGGCCGGATAAATGTCCTCCGGTGATCCCGGATTCTGACAAGACGTTGACCAAGATCTGCTATGACAAGGCCCATGAGCTGTACGGAAAGGATTTGCCTCAGATCGTACAGGATCGTCTGGACAAAGAACTGAATTCCATTATCACCAACGGTTTTGCCGTGATGTACATCATCGCCCAGAAGCTGGTGTGGAAGTCCGTGGAGGACGGCTATCTGGTGGGTTCCAGAGGTTCGGTGGGTTCCTCTCTGGTGGCCTTTATGGCCGGAATCACGGAGGTAAATTCCCTGAGCGCCCATTACCGCTGCAGCAAGTGTTTTTACTATGATTTTGATTCCCCGGAGGTGAAAGCCTTTGCGGGCAATGCGGGCTGCGACATGCCGGACAAAATATGTCCAAGGTGCGGAGAGCCGCTGATCAAGGACGGCTTTGACATTCCCTTTGAGACATTCCTGGGCTTTAAGGGGGACAAGGAACCAGATATTGACTTGAATTTCTCGGGAGAATATCAGTCCAAGGCCCACAAGTACACGGAAGTAATCTTCGGTGCGGGCCAGACCTTCCGGGCGGGCACCATCGGTACACTGGCGGACAAGACGGCCTTTGGCTATGTGAAGAATTATTTTGAGGAGAGGGGAAAGCATAAGCGCACCTGTGAGATCAACCGGATCACGTTGGGCTGTACCGGTATCCGCAGGAGTACGGGTCAGCATCCCGGCGGTATCATCGTACTGCCCGTGGGTCAGGATATCAACTCCTTTACTCCGGTACAGCATCCCGCCAACGATATGACTACGGATATCATCACCACCCATTTTGACTATCACTCCATTGACCATAACCTGTTAAAGCTGGATATTCTGGGACACGATGATCCCACCATGATCCGTATGCTGCAGGATTTGACGGGGATTGATCCCACGAAGATTCCGTTGGATGACAAGGGTGTCATGAGTCTGTTTCAGAACACGGACGCCCTGGGCATCACCCCGGAGCAGATCAGCGGCTGTCCGGTGGGGTCGCTGGGCATTCCGGAGTTTGGCACGGATTTTGTGATCCAGATGCTGTTGGACACCAAGCCCCAGCAGTTCTCTGACCTGATCCGTATATCCGGGCTGGGCCACGGCACGGACGTGTGGCTGGGCAATGCCCAGACTCTGATTCTGGAGGGCAAGGCCACCATTTCCACCGCCATCTGCTGTCGTGACGATATCATGATCTACCTGATCAACCAGGGAGTGGAGAGTTCTCTGTCCTTTACCATCATGGAGAGTGTGCGTAAAGGCAAGGGACTGAAGGACGACTGGATTGACGCCATGACAGAGAAGGATGTGCCCGACTGGTATATCTGGTCGTGTAAAAAGATCAAGTACATGTTCCCCAAGGCCCATGCGGCGGCCTATG
>CAZKAO010000065.1:0-19907 GCA_964550745.1 uncultured Acetatifactor sp. | reverse complement strand
GTCGATCTTAGCAACTTTGATACTAGCAACGTGACGGACATGGGTGGTATGTTTGGGATGTGTAGTAATCTGAGTAGTCTGGATGTAAGTGGATTCGATACCAGCAACGTGACGAACATGGGTGGTATGTTTGAGATGTGTAGTAATCTGAGTAGTCTGGATGTAAGTGGATTCGATACCAGCAACGTGACGAACATGAGTGGTATGTTTTCTAGGTGTAGTAATCTGAGTAGTCTGGATGTATGTGGATTCGATACCAGCAATGTGACGGGCATGGGGTATATGTTTGCTATGTGTAGCGGATTGACAAGCCTGGATGTGAGCGGATTTGATACTAGTAGTGTGACAGATATGGAAAGCATGTTTTGGGATTGTAGCGGCTTGACAAGTCTGGATGTGAGCGGATTCGATACCAGCAACGTGACAAGTATAGTAGGTATGCGCGATATGTTTGCTGAGTGTAGTGGATTGACAAGCCTAGATGTGAGCGGATTCGATACCAGTAATGTGACGAATATGGATAGAATGTTTTATGGCTGCTACGGATTGACAAGCCTTGATGTAAGCGGCTTTGATACCAGCAACGTAGAGTCTATGGCAAAGATGTTTGCTTGGTGCAGTGGCTTGACAAGTCTGGATGTGAGCGGCTTTGATACTGGTAAAGTGACACGTTTTGAGAATGCGGGTGGGATGATTGGTATGTTTGCTTACTGTTCTAGTTTGACAAGCCTAGATGTAAGCGGTTTTGATACCAGCAACGTAATGTATATGATGGGGATGTTTGAAGGCTGTAGCGGATTGACCAGCTTGGATATGAGCAACTTTGATACCAGCAGCGTGATAGATATGAGAGATATGTTTTCTGAATGCGACAAAATAACTACAATCAACAGCCCATACAATGTAGTAGTCACAGCCATGTTGCCCTCTGTCCCAGGCACAACATGGCATCTCCCAGACGGAACGAAAGTCACAGAGCTACCTCAAGGTTTAAACTACAGTGTTACCTTAACCCGTGATGACACACCAAACGTTCCTCAAATCACCACCACCACAGACGACCTAAACATGGCCGATATAATTCGGGTAAAATATGTGCCTTATTCATACACTGTGGCAACAGACAACACAGACGCAGAAAATACAGTCACATTTTCCATAGCAGAGGGAAGTCTGCCGAAAGGGCTGCAGATATCCCCGGCCACCGGTGAAATCCATGGTGTGCCTCTGGAAGCAGGAGAGTTAAAGGTCACAGTGATGGCTACATACAGCAACCCGGAGTATCCTCCCTCCTATGCGGAACTGACATTAATCATTCTGGACAACACGGACGAAAACGTGTGTGGGGCTACAGCCCCCGGATATAACATTATCCAGCCAGTGGCGGACTTCAACATGGATGCCATTTCGGGAGAAGGCACTCAGACGCTGGTATCCCAGGGCGAGTACGCACAGTTTCAGCACATTGTTTACATAGATGGCAAGCTATTGGAAGAGGGAGAAAGGAAGGACTATACCTCTGAGGCGGGCAGTACCAGAATTACAATACTGAACCAGACGCTGGCGGACGGCGGTGTGGGAACCCATACATTGTGCATCGTGTTCCGTGCGGAGGACGGCACACTAAAGCGCGCGGCGCAGAATTATACCGTCAGCAGCGGCGGTTCCGGAGATGACGGCGGAAACGATAAGCCCGGAGATGAGGGTAACGGTGATAAGAATCCCGAAAATGAGAACACCGATGAGAAACCACCCATAGATAATTCACCCAGCAACAGCGGAGACAGCAGCAATAGCAGCAACAGCAATATCGGCAATAATAGTAAAGGCGACACAACCAGCATTGATCTTGTAAAAAATACTGTTGATGCAGGAAACGTAACAGAGGTAACATACACTATTGTATCCGGCGATACACTGTGGAAAATTGCGGACAGATTCTATGGAAACGGGAGTCTGTGGACAAAGATTTTTGCAGACAATGCAAATATAATCAAGGATGCCAATAAGATATATGTAGGTCAGGTAATACGGCTTTACATAATGGATCAACCCGAACAAGCCAGTATATCCGCGGTGCCCACTACAACCTCCATCCCTCTTGGGAATACGGGGCAATTACCCACCGATGCTGTGGATGGAGAGATTTATGTGGTGCAAACCGGCGACAGTCTGTGGAAAATTGCTGCAAGGTTCTATGGTGATGGTCACCAGTGGAGAAGCATTTATGCAGCAAATCAAGATGTGCTTCGCGCACCAGGTAAGATTTATGCTGGACAGAGACTAATCATTCCGGACAAATAATACAAATACAGAGTGTACAATCACAGGGGCTGTTGCAAAAGAAGGTGAATAATCTACTTGGCTTGAAACACTTGACAAATGATTTGAACTATGTATAATAAGAGATACAACGGCAGAAAGAATATTTGACTCACAAGAGTGAGCCACTATTCTTTCTGCTGTTTTTGTTTTTCGGGTAACTTAATTGATAATCTCAAACAGAGGAGGAGTCTGCTTATGACAAAAAAGGGAGAAAAGAACATTTCCAACCGGGAGGTAAAAAACAGCGCATTTACAACATTTTTCGGGGAACCTGAGAATGCGTCTGAACTCTATGCGGCGCTGGGAGATACGAAGGTGTCCCCGGAGGACATTACATATGTGACACTGGAGGGGGTGCTGTTCATTGCGAGGAAAAATGACCTGGCATTCACCGTAAAAAATCGGGTGTTGGTCATCAGTGAACATCAATCTACAATAAACGAGAACATGCCTCTGCGTGATCTTCTCTACCTGGGGCGGACTCTGGAGAAACTGCTGGACGAGAAAAATCTGTACAGGCGGAAAATGATCTCCATTCCCACACCAGAATTTTATGTGTTTTACAATGGTGATGATCCCTTCCCGACAGAAAAAATCCTGCGTCTTTCCGATGCGTATCTTGATAAAACGGAGCATCCTATGTTAGAATTGGAAGTGAAAGTAATCAACATTAACCTTTCATCGGGCCACAGGCTTTTGAAGGAATGTCGTCCAATGTACGAGTATTCCTGGTTCATTCAGCAGATCAAGGACTATCTGGCCGACGGATGGAGCCGGGATGATGCAATCGCCCAGGCGGTGCGGGACTGTCTGGATGAAGGGATTATGGCAGAGTTTATGCAGGAGCATGGAACGGAGGCGGTAAATATGCTTTATACACAGTGGAATTGGGATGACGCCATGGAGGTGGAGAGGGAAGAGGCATATGAGGACGGGGTAGAGGCTGGACAAATTCTTGGAGACCGCAATCGCAGTCGCCAGAATATTTTGGACCTGTTGGAGGACTTGGGAGAAATCCCCGAGGATATCCAATCCCGCATTAACAACGAGGAGGATACCCAGATTCTGCGCCAGTGGCTCAAGATAGCGGCAAGGGCCCTGAGCTTTGACGCATTCAGGGAAAAAATGAAATGATTTGGCGTGACGAGTATGCCTGCGATGTTTTATGGTTGTAGCGGCCTGACATATTTGGATATATGTGGTTTCAATACAAGTATCCAGGTGAGCTAGGGAATTGATGTCAAATTGAGGATGCTTTATGGGCTCTATCAAAGCCTGCCATGGTGTATGCCGTTGGCGGGCTTTTGATTGTAAAATGATTATTAAATCGCATTTATTGAGTTTACTTTTTCCCTGGTGAATGCTACAATGGATTAAATATATGTGCTGATATGCACGGGAATGCAAAGTGAGCTTTGGCGAATATGCACCGGCCTATGGGAGGTTTTCATGAGTTATTTCGAGAAAAAATTTGGAAAATATGCGATAAAGAATATATCCTTGATACTGATAATGTGTTATGCGGTGGGGTATGTGATACAGATCGTAGGCGGTGGAGTTTTGAATTCCCTGACGCTTGATCCATGGCAGATCCTGCACGGGCAGGTCTGGCGTATTGTGACATGGATCATTGTGCCGCCCTCGTCGTTCAGCATTTTTACCCTCATTATGCTGTACTTTTATTATTCCGTAGGAACGATTCTGGAGCGCACTTGGGGAGCTTACCGCTATAATGTATATCTGTTTTCCGGCATGTTGTTCACGGTACTGGGCAGTTTTGTGGCTTTGGGACTCTGTTATGTATTTCAGGGAGATGTGATGGCGATTCCCGGCGGTGCCGAAGTTGTCTGCAGTGCCTACAGCCGCCACTTCAGCACCTATTACATCAATATGTCCATTCTGCTGGCCTTTGCGGCAACCTTCCCGGACGCCCAGATACTGCTGATGTTTGTGGTACCGGTAAGGATGAAGTGGATGGGCATCATCTATGGAGCGATGCTGGTGTTTGAACTGCTCCAGAATGTGGGCGATCCGCTGCTGGGGATTTTCTACCGGACTGCCATTGTGGCGTCCCTGCTGAATTTTGTGATTTTCTGGCTGACCAGCTTAGGGCACATTGATATGTCGCCCAAGCAGATAAAGCGCCGTCAGGAGTTTCGGCATGATATCAAGAAAAATATGAGGGTAAGCGGCCACAAATGCGCCATCTGCGGCAGGACTGATGCGGATGATCCCACGATGGATTTTCGGTATTGTTCCAAGTGCGAGGGCAATTATGAGTACTGCGAGAACCACATTTTTACCCATGAGCATGTAAAAAATCCTAATATAACTAATATAAATGGAAAAGAAATGTAACCGGATGGCAGGTGACACTGTCTGTATCTGTATAGCGCCTTCATGCAGGGGCCATGCGGAACTCTCAAACCAGAAAGGAATAAGATAGAACCATGAATCAGGAAGTGTTGTTTGCGCAGACCCTGGAGCAGGTCAGACAGCATGCGGCGGACCAGGGCGGCTGGATCAGCGAGGAGGATGTACAGGAGGCCTTTGCCCCGCTTTCCCTGTCGGGAGAGCAGCTTCAGATGGTGTATGATTATCTGATAAAGCAGCGGATCGGTATAGGCGCGCCGGTGAACCCGGATGATTATCTGACTGAGGAGGAAAAAAATTATCTGCAGAACTATCTGGACGAGCTGGATAGCCTGCCTGGGGTAAGTCCGGGGGAGAGAGAGGCGGTTACGCTCTCTGCCATGGCGGGGGATATTGACGCCCAGAGCCGGCTGGCAGTCATCTATCTGCCGGATGTGGTGGAGGTGGCCAGGCTGTACAGCGGTCAGGGTGTGCCTCTGGAGGATCTGATCGGCGAAGGCAATCTGGCGCTGTCCATGGGGGTGTCCATGCTGGGAGCGCTGGAACATGCGTCCGAGGCCCAGGGGATGCTGGGCAGGATGATGATGGACGCCATGGAGGATCTGATTCAGGAGCAGCAGAGTGCGGAGAAGGCGGATCAGAGGATGACCGAGCGGATCAATCGGGTGATGGAAGCGGCCAGGGCGCTCTCGGAGGAGCTGCACCGCAAGGTGACGGTGGAGGAGCTGGCACAGGAGACGAAGCTGTCGGAGAAGTCCATACGGGACGCCATGCGTCTGAGCGGCCATCAGATTGAGTATCTGGAGGAGACCTGATGTTATCACAGAAGCAGAGCTATGAAGATTACAAATATGTGATGGTGGACACGGGCAATGTCTATCTGGGCGCAAAATATACCTATGGGGAGATTCTTCAAAATGAGGATGTCCCGTTTAAAATCCGCACCATTGTGGAACGCTATATTTTACCACAGGCGGATGCGGAGACCACGCTGGAGAGCGAGTTTTATTATATGGCGCAGGACAGCTTGACCTACCGCACTTACCGACAGTTGAAGGTAAAGGTAAAGTGCAGCAGGCTTGTCGAGAAAAAGAAAATTTTTTCAAAAGAAAAAAAGAACAGGTGTTATGTAACAGAACTGATTGGTCTGGAGGCGTTTACGGCAATGACTCCGGCTCAAAAACAGGCCCAGGGGATTATGGTGCAGGAGATTGTGGTGAATAAGCTGGCTATGATGGTTTTCACAGTGTGAGTGTGGCCGCGGAGCTTTGAACTCCCTTTTCAGAATTAATTCAAAATCAGATCGAATTATGGGAGGAATAATGCATGAAAACAACCAAAGGACTGATAATGGTATCTGTTTGCATCTGCCTATTGGGAATTGTAGTATTCGCGTCTTCTTTTAGAAAGAAACCTTTCGGGGATTTGGATTCATCGGAAATAGAGTCAGCTACAGTACGATTGATACCGCCGGATAAAACCATTCAAATCATGGAAAAAGACGAATTGACAGATTTCCTGAATGATGTAGTTATTTATAATAGGGATGACTCTTACACAGAATATAACGGACAAGGAGTTATTTTTACACTGACATTGTCTGACGGCACACAGACGGAAATTATGGCATATAATCCATTTCTTGTTATTGACGGTGTCGGTTATAGAACGAAATACGAACCGTGCAACGCACTCGCCAGTTTCGCAAATAGATTGCTGAAGGAAGAAGACGTTGTGGTTGTTATGAAAGAACCGCCCAGATTAGATGTGATCAGTGACAATACATGTCATAGTGCGTTGCTGGGTACTTACTCCTGGGAGAGTAAAAACAAGGATGGTACTTTTACAGGTGTAGATGCTGACAGCATGCATCCATTGGACTGTAAGGAGCTGCTGCCTGTATTGGAGACAGGGGAAACAACAGCCACGCTCCGTTTTGGAGAAGAACCTGACGCAATTTTGAGTGTCTGCTGTTGGAGTGACGAACACTGGTCTGACACTTCCGCAGACGGCGAAAATGTATCTGTGAATGGGAATGAGATAGAGCTTAAGCCAGGCGCTTACATCTATGAGGTCATTGCCAAATGGGATACCGGGAAAAGCGGATACGGCGGAACAGCATACTATTCTTTTTATGTCAGGGTTTTATAGTAAATTTTCCGAAAAGGAAGTTTATATATTAAATTTTTAGAAAAGAGGACGAGACAATGCGGATTGAAGAGGTAACAAGCTATGAACTTATAGAAAAGAGGGAGATTAAGGACCTGAATTCCATGAGCTATCTGTTGCGGCATAAGAAGACTGGGGCAAGAGTGGCGCTGCTGGAGAATGATGATGACAATAAGGTGTTCTACATCGGCTTTCGTACGCCGCCGGAGAATTCCACCGGCGTGGCCCATATTTTGGAGCATTCCGTGCTGTGCGGCTCGAAGGAGTTCCCGGTGAAAGACCCTTTTGTGGAGCTGGTGAAGGGTTCCCTGAACACCTTTTTAAACGCCATGACATATCCGGATAAGACGGTTTACCCCCTGGCCAGCTGCAATGACAAGGATTTTCAGAATCTGATGCATGTGTATCTGGATGCGGTATTCTATCCCCGGATCTATGACACGGATAAGATTTTCCGGCAGGAGGGCTGGCACTATGAGTTAGGCAGCCCGGAGGGTGAGCTGACCATCAACGGCGTGGTGTACAATGAGATGAAGGGGGCCTTTTCCTCCCCGGAGGATGTGCTGTTTCGGGAGAGGATGAAGTCCCTGTATCCGGATACCGCCTACGGCATAGTGTCCGGCGGCGACCCGGCGGTGATCCCCGAACTTTCCTATGAGGAGTTTCTGGAATTTCATCGACAGTATTATCACCCCTCCAATTCCTACATTTATCTGTACGGAAATATGGATATGGCGGAAAAACTTAATTTCCTGGATGAAAAATACCTGTCCGCCTTTGAGCGTCTGGAGATCGACAGCAGCATCCGCCAGCAGGGGCCTTTCCCGGTGCTGCGCAGAGTGGTGCGTGAATACCCTGTCAGCGATGAGGCAAAAGAGGAGGAGTGCGGCTATCTGAGCTACAATATGACCGCAGGGGACTGTCTGGACAGGGAACTGTATGTGGCCTTCCAGATTTTGGACTATGCGCTCTGCAGTGCGCCGGGAGCGCCCCTTAAGCAGATGCTGCTGGACAACAGTATGGGCAAGGATATCTACAGCGAGTTTGATAATGGAATTCGGCAGCCCTTCTTCTCCGTGGTGGCCAGCGATACGGACACGGCAAAGGCTGACCGCTTTATGGAGCTGATCGATGGGGAACTGCAGCGGATCGCCAGGGAGGGCTTTGACCAGAAAGCGCTGCTGGCGGGTATCAATCATTATGAGTTTCGGTATCGGGAGGCAGATTTCGGCAACTATCCCAAGGGGTTGATGTATGGTCTGCAGATGCTGGACAGCTGGCTCTATGCGGACAATCTGCCCTTCATCCATGTGGAGGCCAACGACACCTATACCCAGCTGCGGGAAAAGGCGGGACAGGGTTATTTTGAGAAACTTGTGCAGACATACCTGATCGATAATTCCCATAAATCCCTGGTGATTCTTGAGCCGAAAAAAGGCATGGCCCAGGCCATGGAAGAGGAACTCAAGGCACAGCTGGCGGAGGTCAAGGCGGGGATGAGCCGGGAGCAGCTGGAGGATATCATCGCGCAGCAGCAGGCGCTGACCGCCTATCAGGAGCAGGAGGACAGCAAGGAGAATCTGGCAAAAATTCCCATGCTGGCCCGGGAGGATATCGGCAGGGAGGCCAGGAAGCTGATTAACGAGGAGACTCGTATTGGGGAGATCCCGGCGCTGCGCCACAATCTGCTTACTAACGGCATCGCCTATATCCGTCTGGTCTTTTCCCTGGATCAGGTGCCGGAGCGCCTATATCCCTATGTGGGTATTTTCAAGGACTGTCTGGGTCTGCTGAACACGGCCCATTACAGCTATGGCGCCCTGTCAACGGAGATTGACCTGAATACCGGCGGCATTAGCGCAGCGACCAACGTGTATGGCGATGTGGATAATACAGATAACTGTAAAGTCACCCTGGATCTGAAGACCAAGGTGCTGTATAACAATATTGACAAGGCTATGGAGCTATTGCAGGAGATCGCCATGACCTCTGATTTCACGGATGAGAAGAGGCTTATGGAGATCGTTGCCGAGGGGCAGTCCCAGCTGCAGGCCTATATGACCTCCAGAGGCCACAGCGTGGCGATGAATCGGGCCCTGGCCTACGGCAGCATATCCGGCGCTATCAGCGAGACCCTCTCCGGCATCCCTCACTTCCGGCTGTTGTCCCGGATTCAGGGGCATTTCGAGGAGGAGAAGGAGTCGCTGGTAAAGGCCCTGCAGGAGCTGGCGGCAGTGATCTTCCGCAGGGAGAATCTGCTGGTGGACTATGTGGGCGCCCAGGAGGGCTGGGAGAAGACGGCTGCGGCGGCAGAGCGTCTGGCCCAGAGCCTGTATACCTGCTCTGTAGAGACTGGGGACTATCGCCCCATGCCGGAGAGAAAGCAGGAGGGCTTCACGACTGCCGGACAGGTGCTGTATGTATGCCGGGCCGGCAACTTCAAGAAGAAAGGCCTGCCCTATCGGGGAACGCTGCGTTTCCTGAAGGTGATGATGGAATATGAGTATCTGTGGATGAATATCCGGGTGAAGGGCGGAGCTTACGGGTGTATGTGCAGCTTTGGCAGATCTGGCGAGAGCTACTTCGTTTCGTATCGCGACCCGAATCTGAGAAATACGGTGGAGATCTACGAGAAGGCGGCGGAGACGGTGGAGCAATTTACCGCCGACGAGCGTATTATGACCCAATATATCATCGGGGCTGTCAGCGGCATGGATACTCCCATGAACCCGGCGGCATACGGACTTTTCTCTCTCAGCGCTTATCTGTGCGGTATCAGCCAGCAGATGCTGGATGAGGAGAGAGAGCAGCTGCTGGCTGCAACCCAGGAGGATATCCGGGAACTGTCCGCCTATATTCGTGCCTTTATGGAGGATGATTTCCTCTGCGTAGTGGGCAATGCCCAGAAGATCAAGGAAGAGAAAGAACTGTTCCTGACAACGGAAAATTTATTTTAGAATATGCGGAGTTTTTGGCAGCCGGGGAACACCGGCTGTGGGGAGGAGGAAAAAATGAAAAAACGCAGAGAATGGACGAAGTGGATGACGGGTCTGCTGGTTATGACCATGGTGCTGGTACTGATGACAGGCTGTGGAGGAGCGGACGGTGCCGCGAGTGATTCGCAGGTATGGATGAACAGTGCCACACAGAGCGTCAGGCCTGAGGTTATGGAGGAAGCATACTATGATATGGACTCTCTGGGTATGGATATGTATTACAGCAATGCGGAGTCAGAGGCAGTGGCAGCAAGTCCTTCCGCCGATCAGCTGAAGGAGTCGGACGCGGCCAGCCAGCAGAGCAACCGCAAGTTGATCCGCACCGTGAATATGTCCGTGGAGACCAAGGAGTATGACGCTGTCATGAGTACATTGGAGCAGCGGGTGACGGAGCTGGGCGGATATATTGAGAATATGGATAACTACAACGGCAGTGTGTACAGCGGCAGCCGTTCCAGCCGCAGGGCAAGCATGACGGCCCGGATTCCGGCGGGTCAGCTGAATGACTTCTTAAGTGAGGTCTCCGAGATCAGCAACGTGACCCGCCGGACGGAGAATGTGCAGGATGTGACGCTGGACTATGTGGATCTTGCCAGCCATAAGAAGACTCTGCAGGCGGAGCATGACCGTCTGCTGGAGCTGATGGAGCGGGCCGAGTACATAGAGGATATCATCACCATCGAGCAGCGCCTTTCCAATGTACAGTACCAGATCGAGAGCATGGAGGCACAGCTGCGGACTTATGACAATAAGGTGGACTACAGCACCGTATATCTGGATGTGAGCGAGGTGCAGGAGCTGACACCAATAGAGGAGCATGAGGAGACTCTGTGGGAGCGGATCAGCGATGGCTTTATGAAGGATCTGAAGAAGATCGGCAACGGGGCGCTGGAAATTGTAGTCTGGCTGCTGGTACATATCCCCACACTGGTGATGTGGGCATTGTTCATCATACTGTTTATCGTATGGATCAGATGGATCCAGAAGCGTGACAGGATAAAGGCGGAGAAGAAGAGGATGGAGATGCAGAATCATCAGAATCCTGTAGAGAATGTATACCAAGGAGGGAATGATCCCCATGTGTGATAATTCCGCGTACAAATCGGGCTTTGTGACCCTGATCGGCCGCCCTAATGTGGGGAAATCCACATTGATGAATCATCTGATCGGCCAGAAGATCGCCATCACCAGCAACAAACCCCAGACCACCCGCAACCGGATTCAGACGGTGTACACCTCTGACGAAGGACAGATTGTATTTGTGGATACGCCCGGTATTCATAAGGCCAAGAACAAGCTGGGGAATTATATGGTGAATGTGGCGGAGCGCACGTTGTCCGAAGTGGATGTGATTCTGTGGCTGGTGGAGCCAAGCAACTTCATCGGGGCGGGCGAGCGCCACATCATCGAACAGCTGCAGAAGGTACACACTCCCGTGATTCTGGTCATCAACAAGGTGGATACCGTCAAAAGGGAGGAGCTTCTGCCCTATATTGACACCTATCGGAAACAGATGGATTTCCAGGAGATCGTGCCGGTGTCGGCATTAAAGGGGGACAACACGGACACCCTGATCTCCTGTATCATGAAATATCTGCCCTATGGACCGGCATTCTATGACGAGGATACGGTCACCGACCAGCCCATGCGCCAGATTGTAGCGGAACTGATCCGGGAGAAGGCCCTGCGGCTGCTGGAGGAGGAGATTCCCCACGGCATTGCCGTCAGCATTGAGAAGATGAGCTATCGGAAGCGAATATGCGATATCGAGGCCACCATCATCTGCGAGAGGGATTCCCACAAGGGCATCATCATCGGCAAGGGAGGCGGCATGCTGAAAAAAATCGGTTCAGCCGCCAGACCGGATATCGAGGATCTGCTGGAACAGCAGGTGAATCTGCAGCTCTGGGTAAAGGTGAAGAAGGACTGGCGGGACAGTGATTTTCTGATGAAAAATTATGGTTATAACCCCAAAGATATCCAGTAGCTTTTGTGAGCCATGAACTCTGCCCGGCGCATAGAAAAATCAAAAAAGCGAACCCTATATAACAGCAAAAGAGTATAGCATAAGAACGGGGGACGTTTTGGATGAAGGTAAATGTGCGAGAGACGGCGGAGGGCAGCAGGGCAAAGTACTGGCAGAGATTTGAAAGCACCGGAAGGGTGGAGGATTATCTGCGGTATTCCTGCGGCGCGGGGACACAGGAAGCTATGCGGGGAAAGTCAGGAGCGGACCCATATGCAGGATTTTATTATAGTGACGGGAATGATATTGAAACAGACGCCTATCGGTGAATATGATAGGCGTATCTGTTTGCTTACAAAGGAAAGAGGAAAGCTCGCAGCATTTGTCAGGGGGGCCCGCAAGCCGGGAAACCGCCTGAGCAGCGCTGCCAATCCTTTTTCCTTTGGTACGTTTAAGCTGTATGAGGGTAAAACCTCCTATAATGTGTCAGACGTGGAGATTCAGAATTATTTTGAACCCCTGCGGACGGATTACATAGGCGCCTGTTATGGCATGTATTTTGCGGAGCTTGCGGACTACTATACCCGGGAGAACAATGATGAACGGCAGATGCTGCGGCTTCTCTACCAGTCCCTGCGCGCGCTCTGCGCCTCTTCCATTCCCAATGAACTGGTACGCTGTGTCTATGAGATCAAATGCATTGCTGTAAACGGGGAATTTCCCGGCGTGAGACGGGACAGAGAACCGCAGCTGCTGGAGTCCACAGTCTACACTCTGGAATACATAGTATCGAGCAGCATTGAAAAGCTCTATACTTTTGCGGTAACTCCCGAGGTTCTGGCGCAGCTCAAAGAGGAGGCCCAGTGGTACTGCAGCAAAATAATCGGGCATGAATTTAAAAGTCTGGAAATTCTGAAAAGTCTATGTTGAAAAAACATGGCAAGTCGGATATAATAAAGGATATGTTTGGAAAGAATATAGCTTTCGGATATTAAGTGGTGCGGTATGGCAGGGATATCCTGTTATATCTGCGGAGAGGTTGATTATGAGGAGCAGAAAAAAAGCAATGGGAATGCTGGTCATAGCGGGAGCCTGTATATTGGCTTTGGCGGGCTGTGGCGAGGAGACAGTAGAGGAACCCATCCGCACTTCCACGATCGTGCTGTCAGCCGACGGGAGCTTTACCCAGTGCAGGGTGGAGAGCTTTGACAGGGAGGATTACCAGTTGTCAGAGCTGGAGAGTATGATTCGCCAGGAGGTTTCTGACTATGTGGGCATGGCATCCGCCCAGGCACCGGAAGGCGGTCAGGCCGTTGCTGTGGAGCAGGTGGGCGTTCTGGAGGAGGATCACAGTCAGGTCATGGTGGCGCTGCATTTTGCGGACAGCGAGATCTATGGAAATTATATGACAGAGGTGGATCAGCAGTCCAGCGAACTGTTTTATGGCACGGTCAAAGAGGCCATTGCGGAGGGCTACGATCTGGCGGGAGTGCTGCAGGACGCAAAAAAGGGAACGGCGATCACTGCCGAGCAGTTGAGCAAAATCGGTGACAGGCTGGTGCTGATCTTTGAGGAATCCCTGCAGATAAGATGTCCGTCCAAAGCGATGTATATCAGCGGCAATGTGAGCTTGACTGAGGCCGGCTATGTGGATGGCACGGGAGGAGAGGGTCTGAAATACGTTGTGATAAAATAGAGTGTTTATAGGAGGAGAATATTATGGAAAAGACAATGGAAAAGATTATCGCAGTGGCGAAATCAAGGGGCTTTATATATCCCGGCTCTGAGATTTACGGCGGCCTGGCTAACACCTGGGATTACGGTAATCTGGGTGTGGAACTGAAAAACAATGTCAAGAAGGCATGGTGGCAGAAGTTCGTGCAGGAGAATCCCTACAATGTAGGTGTGGACTGTGCGATCCTGATGAATCCCCGAACCTGGGAGGCCAGCGGCCATCTGGGCGGTTTCTCCGATCCGCTGATGGAATGTAAGGAGTGCCATGAGCGCTCCCGGGCAGATAAGCTGATCGAGGATTTCTGCAAGGAGGAGGGCATCGAACTGGAGGGGAGCGTTGACGCCTGGAGCCAGGAGCAAATGGAGAATTTCGTCAGGGAACACCAGATCCCCTGTCCCAGCTGTGGCAAACATAATTTTACGGATATCAAACAGTTCAATCTGATGTTTAAGACTTTCCAGGGCGTGACGGAGGAGGCCAAGAATACCATTTATCTGCGCCCCGAGACGGCCCAGGGCATCTTTGTGAACTTTAAAAATGTGCAGAGAACCTCCAGAAAGAAGCTGCCCTTCGGCATTGGCCAGATCGGCAAGGCGTTCCGCAACGAGATCAGCCCCGGCAACTTTACCTTCCGCACCAGGGAGTTTGAGCAGATGGAGCTGGAATTCTTCTGCGAGCCGGGCACGGATCTGGAGTGGTTCCAGTATTGGAGAGGGTTCTGCCGGGACTGGCTGCTGTCTCTGGGCATCAGGGAGGATGAGATGCGGCTTCGCGACCACAGCCCTGAGGAACTGTGTTTTTACAGCAAGGGCACAACGGATATCGAGTTCCTGTTCCCCTTTGGTTGGGGCGAGCTGTGGGGCATTGCGGACAGGACGGACTATGACTTGACCCAGCACCAGAACACCTCCGGCGAGGATATGTCCTATTTTGACGATGAGAAGAAGGAAAAATATGTGCCCTATGTGGTGGAACCCTCTCTGGGTGCGGACCGTGTAGTACTGGCTTTCCTGTGTTCCGCCTACGATGAGGAGGATCTGGGCGATGGGGATATGCGTACCGTGATGCGTTTCCATCCGGCTCTGGCTCCTGTGAAGATCGGCGTGCTGCCGCTGTCCAAGAAGCTGGCGGAGGGCGCGGAGAAGATTTATGGGCAGCTGTCTAAGAGATATAACTGCGAGTACGATGACAGAGGCAATATCGGCAAGCGTTACCGCCGTCAGGATGAGATCGGCACACCCTTCTGCGTGACCTATGATTTCGAGTCCGAGACGGATAACTGTGTCACTGTCCGTTTCCGTGATTCCATGGAGCAGGAGAGAGTGGCAATCGCGGACCTGGATGCGTATTTTGCAGATAAATTCACGTTTTAGGGAAAAGGGATAGGGCTGCCGCAGGGGCAGGCGCCGACCGGTATGGGGGTGTCCTGTTCTGTGGCGGCCTGTTTTTCAATGGAAGCTGGTGAAAAAGCATCGTAATAACCCGGACTGCGGCATGTGGGAGGGACAATCATGCAGACAACGGAGATTTTCAGCATACTGGGAATTGAGGAGACCAGAGACGAGAAGGGCATCAAGGCGGCTTATCGGGAAAAGCTGGCGGTGACGAACCCGGAGGATAATCCGGAGGGCTTCAAGCGCCTTCGCCAGGCTTATGAGGAAGCACTTGCCCTGGACACTCAGCCGGAGACAAAGCCCCAGGAGGAAGATACCTCTGAGACAGGCCGCTGGGTGGCCCAGGCGGCCGGGCTTTACGGCACCTTGAGCGGCCGTCAGGATTTGGAGGGCTGGAAAGAGCTGTTTACACAGGATATCTACCTGTCCCTGGACGGCGAGGAGGAGTGCCAGAGAAAGCTGCTCATTTTTCTGATGCAGCATTACCGGCTGTCAACGGCGATATGGAAGCTGCTGGGGGAGAAGCTGGAGATCTGTAAGAATCAGTCCCGGTTAAAAGAACAGTTTCCAGCGGAATTTATTGATTATCTGGTGAGCCGGGTGACCAGGGGAGAGGATGTGGATTTCTCCCAATTTGAAGGCCCCCAGGACGGAGATTATGACGCCTTTCTGCAGTGCTATGACAATTGCTGGGGGGCGATGCAGGAGCAGAAGCTGGAATATGCGGCCCAGCTTCTGGAAGAGAGCGGCCGCATGGGGATATGGCATCCCTGTATGGAGGTGTGCCGGGCGCATTATTATCAGGCCGTCGGGCGTCAGGAGGAGGCGCTGGATTGCCTAAAAAAGCTGCAGGCCCGTTTCCCGGGAGACGAGCTGGTGGAATTCAATCTGGCACAGCAGCTGTGGGATCAGGGACAGCGGTCAGAGGCTGTCAGGTGCTTTGAGGGCATCAAGGAGCGCAATGATAAGCACTATACGGCGAATATGCGTCTGGCAAAGTGGTATCATGACCAGGGGGATGATCACAGAGCTAAGAAATGTGCGGAGGAAGTGCTGGTTCTGGGATATGACGATGACTTCCATCAGCTTTTGAAAGAGATCAATGCGGGGCTGGAAAAGGAACTGGAGGAGAAGATAGAGCAGGATTCCAGCCCGGAGGCCATATTGGATATCGGTTGGTGTTATCTGCAGGACGAGCGGTTTTCAGTGGGTATCCGGCGGGTAAAGGAGATTGAGGACAGGGTCCCGGATGGCCGTATGGAGGAGTATCTGGGCCTGATGACCAAGCTATACCGGGAAGCGGCAGAGTATGAGAAGTCCATCGAATATGCGAAGCGATGGAGACAGGCATTGGAGAAGCGGATTCCCACACAGGAGGGGGAGGCTTTGGAGAAGGATAAGGACAGGCTGCGCCAGTCCCATGCCATCTGTATGCAATGCTACCGTGTCTTGGGATATCTGGACAAGTCCCGTTATGAGCTTGCGCTGGAGGAGGCGGACGCCATGGAGGCTGTCAATCCTCACGATATCGGCGTGCTGATGGAACGTGCTCAGACCTATATGGAGATGGAGGAATATGAGAAGTGTCTGGAATTGGTGGGACGTCTGGTGCAGGAATACCGTGTATTTGCGGCCCTGGCCACATCGATGGAGGCTTACCGCAGGCAGTGGGACGCCACCGGCGTGATACAGACGGGCAGGCAGCTGATCCAGTACTTTCCCGATTATGCCAAGTCCTATGTGGATATGGCCAAGGTGTATCTGGACCTGAAATATACGAAAGAGCTGGAGGAACTGCTGGCGGAAGCCAAGGAAAAAGGTATTGAGAGTGCTTATCTGGAGGCGTATGCCTATCAGAAGGACAACAAGATCAATGCAAACCAGATCCAGAAGAGGGTGGAGGAATTCCGAAATATCTTCTTGGATCATGTGGAGAACGGGGATCTCTCCTTTTATGAACCGGGTCTGGCGCAGCTGAAGGAGTACCTGTACCAGGCTCCGGGGGCTTATCTGCTGGTGGAGAGAGGGATTTTCCACAAGGCAGCCCATCATTATAAAGAGGCAGTCAAAGACTATGAGCAGGTGCTGGCTTATGTGCCTCAGCAGATCTATGCTCTGAACGGCATGAGCCAGGTGCATAAGCATCAGGGGGATTATGAGCAGGCCATCATCTGTCTGCGCAAGGCCATCCTCTTTGATACGGAGGAAGATCTGCTGCCCGGTGCCTATATGGATATGGCTGATCTCTACATGCGTCTGGCGGATTATGAAAAGGCGCTGGAATATCTGGAACAGTATGTGAAGTATGCGGACAGCAAGAAGCTGAACACCAGCGTTTACCGACTGGGTAAGATCGCCACGGGTTATATTCGCAACGGCAGATACGATATGGCGGCAAAAATTTTTGAAAGCGCTTATGCGAAAGACCCGATAGGACTGTATGACAAGCTGGTGGATATGTATCAGGTGACAGGCCAGTGCCAGGAGGCCAGAAATGTGCTGCAGCAGTGGGCCTCGCGGCTGAACATTGATGAGAGCGTTCTGGGGAAGTTTTTGGGCAAGATGAAAAAGGGCATTGCCGGGTACAGCGATTATTATGTGAGTCTGGGCTGGACGGAGCTGATCTTTGGGGACAAGATCAAGGCAGTGCGGGCATTTGTCAATGCGCTGGACTACCATTCGGACCCGGGCAAGGCCGAGGGCGTCCTGTGTGATGCCGTATTTGCCTGTATTTTGTGTGGAGATGACAAGCAGGGAAGAAAATATGCGGCAAAGCTGCAGGATTGGCTCCGGCAGGAGCAGTTCGCTCGGAGGAATGCATACTATGAGCAGGAGAAGGGACATCTGCAGATAGAGTTCCTGGCCGCTTATTACACGGAGACGGAGGAAAAGCTGCAGGAGCTGCTGGATCGTGAGAGCAAATGTGAGTGCTGTAATTTCTGTACATATGCCATCTGCAAGGAGATGGAGGGGGTGCGGATTCTGCTGATGCTCCGCAGGGGGAAGACCGATGAGGCCAGGGAACGCCTTTTCCATAATCTGAAAATCCAGCCCCAGGACGAGTATATGCTGGCCATCAGGCATATGCGCTTTGAAGAGTAGCGGGTAGAAGTAAAAAGGGAAAGAGGAAATATATGATAGTAGGAATTGATTTGGGAACAACCAACAGCTTAATTGCCTATTTTGCGGAGGAGGGGCCGAAGCTCATCCCTAACCGTCTGGGCAGGAATCTGACGCCCTCTGTGGTCAGCGTGGACGAGGAGGGCAATATCTATGTGGGAGAGACCGCCCGGGAGCGCATGAGTCTGTACCCGGACTCCGTGGTCAGCGCCTTCAAGCGCAGCATGGGCACGGAGAGGCAGTATAATCTGAGCGGGCATCTGTACAGGCCGGAGGAGCTGTCCAGTTTTGTGCTGCGTTCCCTGAAGGAGGATGCGGAAGCCTTTTTGGGGGAGGAGGTCACGGAGGCGGTGATCAGTGTGCCCGCGTATTTTGACGACAAGCGCCGGAAGGCCACCAAGCGGGCCGGAGAACTGGCGGGGCTGAAGGTGGAACGCATGATCTCCGAACCCACGGCTGCGGCGGTGGCCTACGGCCTGTATGACAAGACCAAGGACACCAAGTTCCTGGTGTTTGATCTGGGCGGCGGCACCTTTGACGTGTCCATACTGGAGCTGTACCACAATATCCTGGAGGTTCGGGCTGTGGCGGGGGACAATTACCTGGGCGGCGAGGACTTCACGGAGGTGATGGGCAAGCTCTTTATGCAGAAGCAGAAGCTGGCTATGAGCAGCCTGTCCGAAAAAGAGCAGGTGCGGCTGTACAAGCAGGCGGAAAAGGCCAAGTGCGCCATCAGCGGCAGCGACCGCATTGTCATGAAATGCCTGATCGGTGAAAAGGAATTGGAGTCCGAGATCAAATACAAGGAATATGAGGATGCCTGCGAGGAGCTGCTGAACAAGATCCGGGAGCCGGTGAAAAAGAGCCTGTCTGACGCAGGGCTCAAGCTGGGGGACATCGATGAAATATTGCTGATCGGCGGCGCCACCAGGCTGTCCATCGTCCGGGATTTCCTGATCCGGCTGTTCCGCAAGTTCCCGGACACCAACATGAACCCGGATGAGGCCGTGGCCCTGGGGGCGGCGGTGCAGGCGGCCATGAAGGAGCGTCGGGAGGAGGTAAAAGAGGTCATCCTAACAGATGTGTGTTCCTTTACCCTGGGCACGGAGGTGGTGGTGGAATACGAGGAGGGGAAATTCGAGGACGGGCGTTTCTGTCCCATCATCGAGCGCAACACCGTGATCCCCGCCAGCCACACGGAGCGCATGTACACGGTGCGGGACAATCAGGACAAGGTCAGAATCCGGGTGCTGCAGGGTGAGAGCCGTTTTGCGCGAAACAACCTGTATCTGGGGGAGATGACCATCGAACTGCCCAAGGCTCCCAAGGGGCGGGAGTCCGTGGACGTGACCTACACCTATGACATCAACTCCCTTCTGGAGGTGGAGGTGAAGGTGGTGTCCACAGGTCTTTCTCAGAAGATGATCATCAAGGGCGTGGACAATACCATGACCGACGAGGAGATCGCCAGGCGCATGGAGGAGCTGGCCTACTTAAAGATCCAGCCCCGGGACCAGGAGGAGAACCGTCTGGTGCTGCTGCGGGCGGAGCGCATGTACGAGGAGTCCCTGGGGGACAAGCGCAAAAACCTGGACTACTATATCAACCGCTTTGAGGCGGCCCTGAAGGGCGGCGACCACCAGGAGATTGCCAATACCCGCCGGGAACTGTCTGAATTTCTGGACGAGGACGAAGATCTGTAGGCGCAGTGGTTGACAAGTCCCGGGAATAAATCTATAATAACAAAGATTGTGAATCCGATAAAGCTACGGAGAAAATAGAGGAATCTGGAGGAAAACATCATGAAGGCATATGGTGTAAATGAATTA
>CAZKAO010000064.1:0-20763 GCA_964550745.1 uncultured Acetatifactor sp. | reverse complement strand
CCGCCCTCTCACGGCGGAAACAGGGGTTCGATTCCCCTATCAGCTGTTATTCTTTAAATAGAATAGCCCAACCCGAAAAGTGTCGGAAACAATTTGTTTCGGGCATTTTTTTTGCGTAAAAGCATTTTTTGTCAAGAATACTAGTTGTGAAAGCGGTATTCTGTAGTTGCAACTACAGACGGGAGGTGGAGGAGTTGAAGCGTTATGAGGCGGTCTTTTATTCTCTGGAAGTGATTGAGGAGAGAATCCGGGAGAAGCTCACAGTGGAAAATCTGGCGGGCAGCGTCCATTTTTCCAAATATCACTATCAGAGGCTGTTCCGTGAGGCAGTGGGAGAGAGCGTGATGCAGTATGTGGCCAGACGCAGGATGGCATTGGCGGCACAGGAGCTTGCCGGAACAGATGCCTCTGTCCTGGAGGTTGCCCTCAAATACGGGTATGATTCCCATGAGGGTTTCACCCGGAGCTTTCGGGCGCACATGGGCGTAACCCCCGCGGAATACCGGAAATATCATTGCTCCATAGGATTTCCACAGACGCAGAAAGAGAGAGGTGCTATCATGTATGCAAGGAATACAGATGAGATTATCAAAGAATTGAACCAGCTGATCGTTCAGGCCAGGGAGACGGTGGATTTTACTGAGAAGAACCGGGATATTCCGGACGCAGCGGCTTATGCGGAATTCTGGGCCTACACGGCTGACAGGACTGAGGCCGCGGCAGATGCGCTGACAGAGACGCTGGAGCATATCACGGCTATTGCGCGGCGGCCAGATGAAATATCCGCCCGCTTTATGATTTTGAAGGCCATAGAGGATGCGGCTTTTCAGTTTCAGCTGACCGCATTTCAGACCAGGCTTACCGTGTCGAGGGCAAAGCCGGAGCACCGCAGAGCTTATGAACCCATATGCGGACAGTATGACGGCCTGGCCCACAGTGCCGGTATGCGGGCGGAGAGGATTGCCGGTTTTCTGGGTGACCTGGCGGAGCTGATTTTCAGGGACATGAGAGAAAACGCCCTGAAGTGTCTGCAGGAGGCGGTGGAAAGCGGCAGGGCGGCGGCAGATGCGCTGGCAGATCCGGTGCTGCCCTATGGCTATATTGCGGATGCGGTGAGAGACATTGCGGATGAATTATCTTCCCTGCCGCTGCGAGAAATGACTGTCACACATTTGGAGGACTGCGTAATCCGGCTGGATATCATTGCCTCCGCCGCAGCTCTGGATGGGTGTCGGGCTCCGAAGCATAAGGCCCTGTTTAATAGCATCGGGGATTTTCACAGCCGGATCGACGAGGCAATAGCTTTTTTCCAGAATCTGCCGGAGGATGTGTCCCGTATCGCCGCGGAAGCGGAAAACGGCGGCATGGAGAGAAACACTGCCAAAAAGTACAGCGATATGGCCTTTCAGGGAAATATACTGCTCTTTTATTTAAAAGGCGAGATACAGAAAATGGAGCGTCATCTGAATCAGAAACAGCAGACCGCATTGGTATCAATCTGTGACAGGCTGGCGGGAGCCATCGGCTGGGTGGCTCACAGGGAAGAGGAAGAGCCTGTCGACAGGATTGTCGAGAGCCTGCAGGGAATCTATCAGGACATGACAGCGCTGGCAGAGGAATTGGGACAGTATGGAACATCTATTCACTTTATAGCGGAGCAGATTGATAATATCCGAGCTATGTGATCGGCCTTGCTGATATTAATGCAAAAGAGCTGAAAAAGAGAAAGGGTGAATATAGATGTATGCTGCAATAAAGAGAATAAAAGAGAATGTCATTCATATTTTCAGATTTATATACGAAATTGAAAAAAGTACATTTTTTACCCTGAGTATTGCGGTTATTTTATCGGGACTTGTTGCACTACCTTCATTATTTCTGCCCAAATTGATTATCGATGAGTTTGTGCTGGGCCAAAATTATCGAAATGTGATCCAATATGCCCTGCTTTATGCAGGACTGACATTATTGCTGAATATTTCCAATCAATTTATTATATCAAAGCTCGAAAAACAGACAAAGACCCTGGAATATGAAGCAATCATCCGGCTCTTTAAGAAGATAGCGGATATCGACTATTATATGCTTCAGGATGCAGATACGATGGATAATTTTGCCAAGGCGACCAAATGTGTAATGGCGCAGAATTTCTATCTGCTGAATACCTCGCTGGTCAAATTCCTTTCAAGTATCTGGCTTCTGGTTGTAGTCACCGGCACACTGATTCTTCTTGACCCCAAGATCTTATTGATTGTGGGTGTGGTTATCGTGATCAATGCCTGCACAAATTCCAAGGTGAATAAGATCCGCTATCAGGCCAACAATGAGCTTTGGCCGCTGGACAGAAGAATGACCTGGTTTATGCGTTTTGCAGGTGATCTGAAATATGCCAAGGATGTCCGCTCAAATTCTGCACAGGATTTTCTGTTTTCAAAATACAGGAAGCTCTCACGAGATTTTTACCAGCTGCAGAATAAAATTGTTGATTCCGACCGCAATGTGAAGCTGATTAATTTTGCGCTGACCTCAATACAGGAGCTGCTGATTTATCTGATCCTGGGTTTTAATATCATCATTACAAAAGTTTTCTCAGTCGGTGATTTCTCAGTGGTCTTCAACGCTATGAACACCTTTAAGTCCGGCTGCAGCGGCATTATCGACGGAATCATAGAAATCAGCAATCGGGGAGAATATTTTAAACAGTATCTGGATTTTATCAATATACCAAGCACGTTCCGGGCAGGAGAGCAGAAAAAGTGTGTACTTGCACAGACAGATGACTTTACCATCGAATTTAAAAATGTAAGCTATCGATATCCCGGACAGGACAAGGATGCCCTTCATAATATCAATATTACGATAAGGTCAAGGGAAAAAATATCTATTGTAGGGGAAAATGGAGCGGGAAAGACAACGTTTATCAAACTGCTTCTGCGGCTTTATGACCCCACGGAAGGGGCAATTTACCTAAATGGGACAGATATCAGGGAAATTGATTACGATGATTACTGTAAGATCTTTTCCACTGTCTTTCAGGACTTTAACCTGTTCGCTCTGACCTTGCGGGAAAATCTGACGCTGGGGAATGAAGAAATAACAGACGAAACAATAGAGGCTGCGGCAAATAAAATCGGATTCATGCATTTTATTGATTCCGCGCCGGGGCACCTGGATACCCTGTTATACAGTGATTATGACAAGGAGGGAATTGACCTTTCGGGAGGAGAGGCACAGAAACTGGCTATTCTTCGTTCGCTTTTGCGCCGGAGCAACGTGGTTATTCTGGATGAACCCACTGCGGCTCTGGACCCCCAGGCAGAATATAATATCTATAAAATGATTGACGAGTCTGTGGGAAATAAGCTGATGATTTATATTTCACACCGTCTGGCCAGTTCCAGATTCTGTGACAAGATACTGTTGTTCGCGGATGGCGGTATTGCCGAAGAAGGAACCCATAAGGACTTGATGGAGGTTGATTCGATCTACAGATCCTTATTTAACCTGCAGGCCCAATACTACATAGATGAGGAAAGGAAAAAGAGTTAAGAATTTTGTTTTTGATGGAAATATGCCAGAATCATATTGACAGAATTTGTCTAATGCGTTAGACTCATGTTAGGTCTAACGCATTAGATTTTATTATGGAGGAAAATATGGACACACCAAAAATTTTTGAAAGTGAGTATCGTTTTTGTGAGATTCTATGGGAAAATGAGCCGATCGGCAGCGGGGAACTGGTGGAGCTCTGCGCAAAACGCCTGGGATGGAAGAAGTCTACCACCTACACGGTCATCAAGCGGCTGACGGAGCGGGGAGTGGTCAGATCGGAGAAAACTGTCGTGACCTCCCTGATATCCCGAGAGCAGGTACAGGAGGCGGAGAGCCAGGAGATTGTGAGCAGGAGCTTTTCCGGTTCTCTGCCCCAGTTTGTGGCGGCTTTCACCAGAGGACGGAAGCTGCAGCCGGAGGAGGTGGAGGAGATCCGCAGACTGATTGAGGATTATACTGACTAACGATTAGGCTGTGAAGCGTCTGTCTTATAGATAGGGACAGGCACATGATGGTCGAGGCACGGAGAGAGGAGACGGATTGAGCTGATATGGAGAGCATATTTTTGAAAATTTTGGAGATGAGTATGGCGGGAACCGCCTGTATTTTTGTGGTGCTGGCGCTGCGTGTCTTGCTGAGGAAAGTGCCCAAGGTTTTTTCTTATATATTATGGGCAATGGTATTTCTGCGGCTGATATGCCCTTTTTCCCTGAGGAGCAGCCATTTTGGGCTGAGGCTGGAGGACATGGGCCAGATGCTGGAGACAGCGGTTTATGAGCAGGAGCTGGTAGAATATCAGGTGCTGATACATAAGGATGGCCGGGTGGAGACATTGGCCAGATATGGCGGCTTGGAGGCTGCTGTGCCTATGGCTGAGGATAAGGAGGAAGTGTTATCCCCTCTGTATACCGGTTGGGATAATGTGGCGAGCAAATCCTCTTATCAGGTATCCACTGACAATGTGCAGGGCAATATGATCAGCTCCCGCTACAGTCACAGGGCGGTTCAGCGGCAGGAGCGGCGATGGGTCACCGCGGGAAGCGCAATCTGGGCGGCAGGTGTGGCAGTGTTGCTGGGATACAGTTTGGTGTCCTATATATTGCTGCGCAGGCGGCTCAGGCAGGCGGTGAAAATACAGGAGGATGTGTATGAGAGCGATAGGATCAGCACACCCTTTCTGCTGGGTGTTCTGGATTCACGGATTTATTTGCCCATGGGGCTTGAGGCGGAAGAGAAGGCATATGTGCTGGCTCATGAGCTGGTGCATTTAAGGCGGAGAGATTATCTGGTAAAGATGGTGACATGGCTGATTTTGTCACTGCACTGGTTTAATCCTCTGGTATGGCTGGCCTACGGTCTGATGGTGCGGGATATGGAGATGTCCTGTGATGAGAGTGTGATCCGCAGACTGGGAAAGGAGAGCAAGAAAGCGTATTCTCAGACTCTGCTGGCAATCTCCGGCGCAGCAAGGGGCGATCTGGTCAGAAGGCTCCTGCCGACGGCTCCCCTGAGCTTTGGGGAGAAGGACATCCGAAGCCGGGTGAAGAACATTCTGGCCTACCGCGGTGTGAAAGCCGGAACAGGAGTGTTGCTGATATTGCTGCTGATAGCGGCAGGAGTCGTGCTGATGACCGACTGGCAGGAGCCCTCGCCTCTGCCGGAGAATGAAGAGATGGAGAAGCTGCCGGGCGGCAGCGAGCCGCCAGCGGGTGCGGAGCAGATACCCGATGAACCGGGAACGGACGGTTCTGGGATTTCAGAGGCAGATACGTCAAACGAGGGACGAGAGCAGGCGGATTTCGGTGGTGAAGAAAGGGAGATCTGGCAGCTGGAAGAACTGCGTGAGATGGACAGGGGCAGCGAGATGACCTGGGAGCGGCTGCAGGCCCTGGTGGAAAAAGAGAATCCACAGCTGGAGGACTATGCAGGTTATACAGGGGCAGTCTGGCCGGAAGAGAATGATAGCAGCCGTACGGATCGCTTTTTCTACTATTTATATGATTCAGATATGGACCAGAATTATCGGCTGGATATTTACTATCGATTAGAAGATTTGAAATTAAATAGTGCGTATCTGTGGCGGGAGAATGACAGGGATCTTCGTGTATTGTACTGGGATAGGGAATCGGACGGCATGGGAGTGCGCCGTTATACGGAGATTGACGCCTTTCGGCGGGATATAAAACGGCTCGGCGACTGGGTAGACGGCTGGGAACTGCCCCATGAGGAGCAGGTACAGGTAGGGGAGTATCAAGCGGACTTAATCTGGGGCGGCGGTGTGCTTTTTATCTGGAAAGAGGAAAAAAGGGATCTGAGCGACGCCTGGGCGCCCGAGGAGTGGAAGAGCGCCGGGAGCTTTACACGGGTCGAGAGGGAGGAGATGGCGCCGTTTGTATTTGACAATGAGGGAAAGCTGACAGACTTGAGATTGGTAATGAACCACACTGAGCCTAATGGTCCCGCAGAGGTGCTGGAGGGCTGCCGGGAACAGGCAGTGCTGGTATCCATGAATCACGACATGTATACCGTCAGCGAGCTGGCTGGACTGGAGGAGGCGGGCAGACCGGTGCCGGAGGAGGAGGCCACGGCGGACTTCTGGTATATCGGCTTTGCGCAGGAGGATGCGCCCTATGGATATGTACTGTTTCTGGCGGAGCGGTATTTTACCAGAGAGGAGGCCATTGCCATGGCCCGGAGCATTCGTTTTACAGAGGAAGCCTGGGCGGCAGAATAATTTGTAACCTTTCCGATTTTTTCCTGTCTTTTAGAGTGAAAAGAGATAATGCGGAACTCTAATCAGCATAATCCCGGCCAGCGCCCAGAGAATTTACAGACGCCTAAGCGGCTGGAAATTGCTCTGCTGGTTATGGTGGTGGTCGGGATAATGCGGAACTCTAATCATGAAAGGGCAGGGAAAATCATGAAGCGTTGGAAAGGACTGATAGGGATTATATTGGCGGGCAGTGTGCTGGCGGGCTGCGGCAGCCAGCCGGACGGCGCAGAGCCGCTGATGAGGAACAGCGAGATTGCGGATAACGGGACGGTACGGGAGGACATGGATATCATGGGGATGCAGTTGGAGGAAGGTAAGAAATGGGAGCGGGAGGACGACAGCTCTTATGAGGCGCTGCAAAGATTTTCCCAGCAGCTGATGCTGGAAAATATGGACGGCGAGAATCCTTTGCTGTCACCGGTATCAGCCTATCTGGCTGTGGGCATGGTGGGCATGGGAGCAGAGGGGGAGACCCTGCAGGAATTCCAGGATGTGCTGGGCAGCAATATGCCTGCTGTGTCCAGGCGGGTGATGGAACGGTATCCCCGGGAGCAGGAGGGAATGACCCTGACCATCGCCAACTCGGCCTGGGTGGACCAGCAGCTGACGCCGGACGGGCAGTGGATGACGGATATGGAGGGAATCTTTAAGGGGGAGGGCTACCGGGGAGTGCTCTCCAGCCGGGAGGTCATGAAGCAGATCAACAGCTGGTGCAGCGAGAACACCAGAGGGCTGATCCCCAAAATGCTGGATCAGCCTCTGGGTGAGGATATCTGCCTGGCGCTGCTGGATGCCATCTATTTCAAGGGGGATTGGGAGACTGCTTTTAAGGCCGAGAATACGGCGAAGCTGCCCTTTACCAAAGAGGATGGCACGGAATTGCAGGTGGATAATATGCGCATGTGGGGGATGGAGCAGCAGTACCTCCACAGCGATCTGGGAGAAGGTGTGTTATTGCCCTATCAGGGCGGAGATTTTGCCTATCTGGCGATTTTGCCCAATGAGGGGACGGAGGTGAGAGAGCTTTACCGCCAGCTGACGCCTGAGGCTCTGGCGGAGCTGTTAGCCAGTGAGAACAGGGAGCTGTGCGACTTGCGTCTGCCCAAGTACGAGGTCAGCTTTGACCGGATGTTGAACGACAGCCTGCAGGCCATGGGGCTGGTGCGGGCTTTTGACAGTGATCTGTCGGATCTTTCCGGGCTGGGACTGACGGAGCAGGGAGATTCGCTGTATATCAGTCTGGTGAGACAGAAAGCGCTGTTTAGGGTGGACGAGAAGGGAACGGAGGCTGCCGCTGTGACACTGGTTGCGGTAGCAGGCGGTGCGGCTATGTCTCTGTCCGAACCCCGGCAGCTGTATTTTGACCGTCCTTTTGTGTATATGATACTGGATCTGGAGACCCAGGTGCCGCTGTTTGTGGGGATTATGGATAATCCTACAAATTAGTATCGTGTAAAACCACAGAGAGGAAGGGAGAAAATATGAGAAAGCGTTGGAGAGGACTGATGGGGATTATATTGGCGGGCAGTATGCTGGCGGGCTGCGGCAGCCAGCCGGGCAGCGTGGAGCCGCTGACAGGGAATGGCGGGACTACGGGCACCGGAGCCATACAGGAGCAAGCGGAACCCCGGGGTGCGGCGGAGGAGGATCTTGAGCCTGTGCGCACGCAGCTGGAGGATGGTAAGGGCTGGGACCGAGATGATGACAGTTCCTATGAGGCGCTGCAAAGCTTTTCCCAGCAGCTGATGCTGGAAAATATGGACGGCGAGAATCCTGTGCTGTCACCGGTATCCGCCTACCTGGCTCTGGGCATGGTGGGCATGGGAGCGACAGGGGAGACCCTGCGGGAATTCCAGGATATGTTGGGCAGTAATATGCCCGCTGTCTCCCGGAGAGTCATGGAACGATATCCCCAGGAGCAGGAGGGAATGGTCCTGACTATCGCCAACTCGGCCTGGGTAGATCAGCAGCTGACGCCGGATGGGCAGTGGATGGCAGATATGGAGGGAATCTTTAAGGGAAAGGGCTATCGGGGAGCTCTCGACAGTCTGGAGATCATGGAGCAGATCAACAGCTGGTGCAGCGAGAACACCAGAGGGCTGATTCCTCAGATGCTGGATGAGCCACTGAGTGACGACGCCCTTCTGGCGCTTCTGGACGCCGTCTATTTCAAGGGGGATTGGGAGACTGCTTTCAAGACCACGGATACGGCGAAGCTGCCCTTTACCAAAGAGGATGGCACGGAACAGCAGGTGGATACCATGCGCATGTGGGGGGAGGAACAGCTATACCTTCACAGTAATCTGGGAGAAGGTGTGTTATTGCCCTATCAGGGCGGAGATTTTGCGTATATGGCAATTCTGCCCAATGAGGGAACCGAGGTGAGGGAGCTTTACCGCCAGCTGACTCCGGAGGCAGTGGCGGAGCTGCTGGAGAGCATGAAAGAGGAACTGTGCGACCTGCGTCTGCCCAAGTATGAGGTCAGCTTTGACCAGGAGCTGAACGACAGCCTGCAGGCTATGGGGCTGGTGCGGGCTTTTGACAGTAATCTGGCTGAGCTTTCCGGGCTGGGCCAAACGGAGCAGGGCAGAAAGCTGTATATCAGTCTGGTGCGGCAGAAAGCCGTATTTCGGGTGGACGAGAAGGGAACAGAAGCCGCCGCCGTGACTATGGTTGAGTTACAGGACGGCTGTGCCATGGCCCTGTCAGAGCCCCGGCGGCTGTATTTTGACCGGCCCTTTGTGTATATGATACTGGATCTGGAGACACAGGTGCCGCTGTTTGTGGGGATTATGGATGATCCTGCGAACTAGAACCGCACAGGGCCGACGGAGCGGAAAGGGGAAAATATGAAAAAGCATTGGAGAGGATTAACAGGGATTATACTGGCAGGCAGTATGCTGGCGGGCTGCGGTAGCCAGCCGGGCGGCGCAGAGCCGCTGACGGGAAACAGTGGGATTGTGGAAAGCGGGATAACACAGGAACAGGAACCATCGGGTGCGGTCGATGAGGGCATGGAGCCGACGCTGTTGCTGGCGGAGGAGGGTCAGGGCTGGAATCGAGAGGACGACAGCTCCTGCGAGGCACTGCGAGCCTTTTCCCAGCAGCTGATGCTGGAAAATATGGACGAGGAAAATCCATTGCTGTCTCCGGTATCCGCCTACCTGGCCCTGGGCATGGTGGGAATGGGAGCGAAGGGGGAGACCATGCAGGAATTCCAGGATATGCTGGGCAGCAATATGCCTGCTGTCTCTCAGCGGGTGATGGATCGATACCCCCAGGATCAGGAGGGGATGATCCTGACCATCGCCAACTCGGCCTGGGTGGATCAGCAGCTGACGCCGAATGGGCAGTGGATTGCGGATATGGAGGGGATTTTTAAGGGGAAGGGCTATCGGGGAGTACTCTCCAGCCAGGAGATCATGGAGCAGATCAACAGCTGGTGTAATGAGAACACCAGGGGGCTGATTCCTAAAATGCTGGATGAGCCCCTGGGTAAGGATGCCCGCCTGGCGCTTCTGGACGCCATCTACTTCAAGGGAGACTGGCAGGTTCCCTTTGAGGCCATGGACACGACACAGCGCCCCTTTACCAGAGAGGATGGCACGGAAAAGCAGGTGGACACCATGAGCATGTGGGAGACCAATCAGAGATATCTGCACAGCAGCCTGGGTGAGGGCGTATTGCTGCCCTATCAGGGGGGAGATTTCGCCTATGTGGCTGTTCTGCCCAATGAGGGAACCGAAGTGAGGGAGCTTTACCGCCAGCTGACTCCTGAGGCTCTGGCGGAGCTGTTAGCCAGCGAGAACAGGGAACTGTGCAATCTGCGTCTGCCCAAGTATGAGGTCAGCTTTGACCAGGTGCTGAACGACAGCCTGCAAGCCATGGGGCTGGAGCGGGCCTTTGACGGAGAACTGGCGGATTTCTCTGGTCTGACGGAGCAGGGTGAGCCGCTGTGTATCAGCCTGGTGCGGCAGAAGGCGGTATTTAGGCTGGACGAGAAGGGGACGGAGGCTGCCGCCGTGACCATGGTGGTAGTGAATAAATGCGCTGCTATAGTTGAACCTCAGCCCAGAGAACTGTATTTTGACAGACCCTTTGTATACATGATCCTGGATCTGGAGACCCAGGTGCCGCTGTTTGTGGGCATTATGGATGATCCCGGCTGATTTTAGCCGGGGAGGGGCTTTGATGAAAACAAAATTATTGGCAGCGCTAACAATAATGGGATTTATTATAATTTCAGGCTGTGCAAAGGCTAATATACCATGTGATATTGATCAAATTTTGAGGGAACAGAAGATTGTGTATATTATGTCAGTCTCCTCATATGATGAACCATATACAGAAGGTTATTTTATTGATGGAAATGGGAAAAAACATATCTATGGATTATATGATCAATACCCATTTGAGTCAATTGAAAAAGAATACGCCTATCTTCTGGAACATTATGACGAATTTGAAACGATAGATTTTTTTGAAGATAAAACCCTAAAAAAATGTACGGAATTATTATATTGTATTAATGTTGATTCCGAGACAAAAAAAGAGGGAGAAGTTATCTTTGATTGTCCCTATTATATATTATATGGAATTAAGCAGATAGATGGTCATGAAGAGATTGTCCGGCTTGAAAGTTACTCAGGTATTTTGGAAAGGCTTGATGATTCATCTGCTGACCAAATTTATGAGATATTTGGTGATAAATGGTATTTGCGAAAATGAAGTTTGAGTAATTAAGAAGAAGGCGCCGGGAGTCTGGCGTCGTCTTTATATTTATTTAACTTTTTTTTCCTGACAATATCTGGTATGATAGAGATGGTGATTTTGGAATTGTTTTTGGCAATAACTATTTATGGAAAAGAAAGAGGGAACGTACCGATGAACAGGGTAAAACAGGTAAAAAAGCAGACGGACAACCGATTTTTGAATCTCTATGAATTTGAGGCGGAGCACAGGGACGGGGGAACCACGCCGTACTTTGTGGCTTCCCGTGCCAGGAGCCAGGAGGAGCTGAAGGCCCTGTGCCACGATAAGCGCTCGGACGGTGTGATTATCTATGCTGTCTATGGGGAAAAGAAGGACAAAGTGGTATTAATCCGCCAGTTCCGCTACCCGATCAACGACTATATCTATGAATTCCCTGCCGGGCTGGTGGAGGAGGGGGAGGATATGTTCGAAGCTGGTGTCCGGGAGATTTATGAGGAGACAGGACTGAAGTTTACTCCCAAGCGGGTGGATGCGGCCTATGCCAAGCCCTATTACACCACCGTGGGTATGACGGACGAGTGCTGCGGCACGGTATACGGCTACTGTGAGGGCGTTCCCAGCAACAGCCACCAGGAGGCCTCCGAGGATATCCAGATCGTGCTGGCGGACCGGGAGGAGTGCAGGAGGATATTGCGGGAGGAGAATGTGGCCATCATGTGTGCCTACATGCTGATGCATTTTATCCACAGCACGGAGGAGGACCCGCTGGCCTTTACTGAGGAGATTTAAAGGGTGCTGTCAGGGAGGTTGCTATGGCCATAGAACAAAAACGTACAGAAGATTGGTATCGGCTGGATCTGTCGGCCATCGTTTATCCCACCCTGCAGCGGCGGGATTTTTCCTCTGTGTACCGGTTGTCGGTGGTGCTGAAGGAGGACGTCGACCCCGCCGTGCTCCAACAGGCGGTGGATCAGGTGATGCCTCGTTTTCCCACCTATAAGGCGGCGATACGAAAGGGCGTGTTCTGGCGGTATCTGGAGCCAAACAACCGTCCGGGTCCCTTTGTGCAGCCAGATGTGAAAAATCCCTGCCAGCCCATGCATTTTAAGGGGAATAACCGCTATCTGGTGCGATTTTACTATTATGGGGGGAGGATTGCCCTGGAGGCGCACCACAGCCTGGGCGACGGCACTGGCGGTATGTGCCTGCTGATGACGGTGACGGCGCGGTATCTGTGGCTGAAGGAACAGGTGCGGATACAGCCGGGCGGTTTCGTGCTGGACCCGGAGAGCCAGCCGGACCCGGAGGAGCTGGAAGACGCTTACATGCGTTATGCCAACGCCAAGGTGTGTCCGCCAAGGCCGGGGGAGAAGACCTACCGTGTCCGGGGCACGATGGAACCCTTCTACACGTTGAATATCATTGACGGAATTATGTCTGTGAGCCAGGTGATAGCGGTGGCAAAGCGCTATAATGCCACGATCACGGAGTATCTTAATGCCGTGCTGATCTATGCCCTGCTGCAGAAGCAGGAGCAGGAGAAGGGCCGCAGACAGAGACCGGTGAAGATCGCCATGCCGGTGAATCTTCGCCGCTTTTTTCCCTCCAAGACCCTGCGGAACTTTATCACCATGATTTATCCCGGCGTGGACCCCAGGCTGGGAGATTATACCTTCCCGGAGATTGTGGAGCAGATACACAATTATATGCGGTATTATCTGAACGAAAAGCTGCTGCGGGGAGACATCACCACCAATGCGGCGACCCAACGCCATCCCCTGATCCGGGTAGTGCCGCTTTTTATCAAGGATTTCGTGGTGAGACAATTTTACACCAAGGTGCAGGATAAGAACTCCTCGGCGGGACTGACCAATATGGGGGCGCTGCATGTGCCTGAGTCTATGAAGCCCTATATCGAGCGTTTTGATATCTACATGGGGCAGCCCTTTTCCTCCCGTACTAATTGTGCCATCATCAGTTTTGGGGATGTGCTGACTATCAATTTTGCCAGCAGTATCATCGAAGCGGATGTGGAGAGGTATTTTTTTCGCAAACTGGTGCAGGACGGCATCCATGTGCGGATCGAGAGCAACCGCAGCCAGGAGGATGCGGAACTCTAATTTAGAAAGGATATAAGGCTTATGTCATATTGTGTGAACTGTGGTGTGGAGTTGGACGGAGCTTTGGAAGAATGCCCGCTGTGCAACACGCCGGTAATTAATCCCAGGGAATTGGCGCAGCATAGAAAAGCCTCCCCTTTTCCTGCGGAAAAGGGAGCGGTGGAGACTGTCCGGCGCAAGGATCTGGGCATATTGACGACCAGCATTCTGGGGGCGGCGGCAGTGGCCTGCGGCATTATTAATCTGCTGGTATTTACCCAGATCGCCTGGTCGCTGGCGGTTATCGGGGCATGCCTGCTGGTGTGGGTCATGATGGTTCCGCTGGTGATTGACAGCCGTCAGTCCGTCTATATGTATCTGCTCCTGGATGGGGTGGCGGTCGGTCTGTATCTCTTTATGCTGAGCTTTTTGACCCCCAACCAGAAATGGCTGTGGGGACTGGGAATACCCATTGCTATTCTGGTGACAATCCTGGCGGAGGTGTTGACGGTCTGTATCCGGCATCTACCCAGTTCTTTTCTGACCAATTCCCTGTATGTAGTGAATGCGGCAGGACTGCTGTGCCTGGGGCTGGAGATTCTGATTGACAGGTATGCGACAGGACACATCGCCCTGAGTTGGTCCATTGTGGTCCTGGCGGTGGTGGGAAGCGTGGATGTGGTACTGGTGACAGTGCTGTCCAGGCGGAGGCTGCGCAATGAGGTGCGCAGAAGACTGCATTTTTAGATAGAGAAGAGAGACAGAGAAAACACTGACGGGGAGAATAACAGATGAAAAAGAAGGAGACAGGCAGCAATCAGCGCCTTATGCAGCTGGTCCGGCGAGCCCATGGCCTGGTGGAAAATCCAGACATTGAGAAGCACAGGCAGTCCCAGGATCATATCGGCGAAATTCTGGGTAACACCAAAGAAATACATTATGAGGAATTTAAGATCGGAGAGATGGAGGCCGAGTGGGTCTCAGTGAACCGGGCTCATATGAAAAAATATGTGATCCTGTACTGTCATGGTGGGGGATATTCCACGGGCAGCCGCAAGTATGCCCGCACACTGACCACCAAACTGGCCTCCTCCACTTTTATGGATGTGCTGTGCTTTGACTACAGGCTTGCGCCGGAGCATCCCTTCCCGGCAGCGCTGGAGGACGCCATGAAAGCGTGGGATTATCTGATGCTGCTGGGCTATGGGGCCAGAGAGGTGATCGTGGCGGGAGATTCCGCCGGAGGAAATCTGGCTCTGACATTGGTTTTGCAGCTGAAGAATCAGCAGCGTCTGCTGCCCAGAGGGCTGGTACTCATGTCCCCCTGGACGGATCTGACCTCCTCGGGGGAATCCTTTAAGAAGCGGGCGGAGCTGGACCCGGTGCTGAACGAAGAGTATATTGACCGTATGAAACTGGCATATGCGGCGGGACAGGACCTGAAAGATCCATTGATCTCTCCTCTGTGGGGGAATCACCGGGAGTTCCCTCCCATCTATATCCAGGTGGGTGATAATGAGATCCTCTACAGCGACGCCTGGCGTCTGTACGAGCGTCTGCTGGAGCAGCATGTGTCGGTGCGGTTTGAACATTTCACAGGGATGTGGCATGTGTTCCAGATGTCCCCGTTTAAGACAGCCTACGAGGCCATGGACAGGATTGCGGAGTTTATCTATGACATATGCAGATAAAGCCTGATATCTGTATCTTTTTTTACAAAAGAAAAAGGATTTAGGAAAAAAATGCAGAATATATGTAGTAGAGGACAGGAGGGGTGCAGATGACGATAAGGGAGAGCCTGGAGCATTGGGAAGAGGAGTATCTGAGTCCTTACGCTGCCCTGAGCATGAGATCCAAGGGCAGGGAGAGGGAGGAGGAGCAGTGTGACATACGCCCGGTTTTTCAGAGAGACCGGGATCGGATTCTGCACAGCAAATCTTTCCGCAGGTTGAAGGACAAGACGCAGGTATTTCTGGCGCCGGAGGGGGATCATTACCGCACCCGGCTGACCCATACGCTGGAGGTATCCCAGAATGCCCGTACGATTGCAAAAGCGCTGAAGCTGAATGAGGATCTGGTGGAGGCCATTGCGCTGGGGCACGACCTGGGGCACACTCCCTTTGGACATGCAGGGGAGAGAGCGCTTAGAGAGGTCTGTCCCTATGGTTTTGAACACAGCCAGCAGAGTGTCCGCACTGTGGAGCGTCTGGAGAAAAAGGGTCAGGGGCTGAATCTGACCTACGAGGTGAGGGATGGGATGCTGAATCACCAGACCAACGGAACGCCCCACACCCTGGAGGGAAAGATTGTACGGTTTTCGGATAAGATCGCCTATATCCACCACGATATGGATGACGCCATCCGCGGCGGGATACTGACGGAGGCCGATGTGCCGAGGGAGATCGGGGAAGTCATCGGTTTTACCACAGGCGAGAGGCTGGACCACTTTATCCATGATATCGTGATACATAGTGAGGGGCAGAACGATATATGCATGTCCCCCCCAGTGGAGGCAGCCATGAAGAAGCTGCGGAGCTTTATGTTCGAGCGGGTGTACCAGAACCCGGTGGCTAAGAGCGAGGAGGGCAAGGCGGAGGCGCTGGTTAAGACATTGTACCAGTATTATCTGAGCCATATCGAAAAATTGCCTGAAGAGTACCAGCGCCTGATCTCGGAGGGAGATCCCCGGGAAAAAGTGGTCTGTGACTATGTGGGAGCTATGAGTGACCGCTTTGCCATCGCCCAGTATGATGAGTTATACATACCGAAGTCGTGGATTATATAGTATTAGGCGTTTGCAAAACCTTTTTTCAAGATACAGGGGCTGGGCAAAATAGACAAAATAAGGGCGACTTGCCACTGCCGAAGTTAATTTGTGAAACAAATTTACTTCTCAGCCCGTTTTTGTCTATTTTGAACAGAACCGTCACTCGGAGAGAACGTCTCGCAATTGTCCATTGAATAGTATAGAAGAAAGGGGAAAAATGTTTTATCCGGAGGAACTGATAGAAGAAGTCAGAATAAAAAACGATATTGTGGATGTGATATCCGGGTATGTCAGACTGCAGAAGAAGGGCGCCAACCATTGGGCCTGTTGTCCCTTTCATAATGAAAATACCCCCTCTTTTTCGGTCAGTGGAGCCAAGCAGATGTACTACTGTTTTGGCTGCGGCGCCGGAGGCAATGTCTATAGTTTTGTTATGAATTATGAGAATTATTCTTTCCCGGAGGCTATCAAGATGCTGGCGGCCCGGGCGGGGGTGAGTCTCCCGGAGGCAGAATATGATGAGGAGCAGAAGCAGAGGCAGAACCACCGTCAGCAGCTGTTGGCAGTGAATAAGGCGGCGGCAACATTTTTTTACTATCAGCTGCGCAGTCCACAAGGGCAGATAGGTTACCGCTATCTGGCAGAGAGGGCTCTGTCGGACGATACCATGAAAAAATTCGGTCTGGGCTATGCCGGTAAAAGCGGAGCAGGACTGATCCAGTATCTTAAACAGCAGGGCTTTGAGGACAAGCTGATTATTGAGGCGGGACTGGGAAGCTATAATGAGGTGACTGGGCTGCAGAGTCCATTTTGGAACAGGGTTATGTACCCGATCCAGGATATTCATAACCGGGTTATCGGTTTCGGGGGGCGTGTTATGGGAGATGCCAAGCCCAAGTATCTGAATTCCCCTGAAAATCCCATTTTTGATAAGAGGCGAAACCTATACGGACTCAATTTTGCCCGCACAGCAAGGAGTGGAAATATCATACTCTGCGAGGGCTATATGGATGTGATCGCCATGCACCAGGCGGGCTTCACCCAGGCGGTGGCCTCTCTGGGAACTGCATTCACGGCGGAGCAGGCAGTACTCCTTAAGCGATATACGGATAATGTATTGCTGGCTTACGACAGTGATGGGGCCGGCGTCAAAGCGGCTCTGCGGGGCATCGGCATCCTGCGGGACGCAGGGCTCTCCGGCAAGGTGATCAATATGCAGCCCTGCAAGGACCCGGATGAGTTTATCAAGAAAAACGGCAAAGAGGCTTTTCAGGAGAGGATTGACCAGGCGGAGAACAGTTTCTTCTTTGAGATCCGAATGCTGGAGAGAGACTATGACCTGAAAGATCCAGAGTCCAAGACCCAGTTCCACAGAGAGATCGCCAAAAAACTATGCGGTTTTTCCATGGATGTGGAGAGGGAAAATTACCTGGAGGCCGTGGCGGAGAAATATCATATCGGATTTGAGAATTTGCGCAGGCTGGTGGGCAGTTACGCCATGCAGACCGGCGTGGACAAGCCCCCGGAGAGGCCCAGGTCAGGGGTGCAGCAAAAGAACACGCCCCAGGAGAGCAGCAAGCGCTCCCAGAGACTGTTGATCACCTGGATTGTGGACGATCCGGCCTTGTATCCAAAGATAGCCCATTATGTGGGACCGGAGGATTTCACGGAAGAGTTGTATCGTCAGGTGGCGGAGAAGCTTTTCCGGGATCTGGATGCCGGGCAGTATCAGCCGGCGGCGATTATCAGCATGTTTGCGGACGAGGAGGAGCAGCGCCAGGTGGCGGAGCTGTTCAATACAAATCTTCCACAGTTAAATACCAGGCAGGAGCGGGAAAAAGCCCTGCATGATATATTATATGCAGTGAAAAAGAATAGTTATGAGCAGCTGACTACCCGGCTGGGATCGGATGTAAACGCGCTGAGCAAGGCGGTATCAGGCAAGAAAGCGCTGGAAGAGCTGGCCAAAACGCATATTTCACTGGAATGAAGTCAATACTAGTACGGAGCGGAAAGGAAACCATAAGGATGGACGAAAACACACAGGCACGTTTTGAAGAGAAAATAAAGAATCTTCTGGCGATGGCCAAGAGAAAGAAAAATGTATTGGAGTATCAGGAAATCAATGATTTTTTCTCCGATATGACTCTGGAGGAGGATCAATTTGACCGGATTTTGGAGACACTGGAACAGAATAATGTAGATATTCTGCGAATCACCGAGGAAGATGATGTGGATGATGAGGAGATCCTGCTTGCCAGTGAGGAGGATCTGGATATGGAGAATCTGGATCTGTCTATCCCGGACAGCATCAGCATTGAGGATCCGGTCCGCATGTATTTAAAGGAGATTGGCAAGGTTCCCCTGCTGTCGGCAGAGGAAGAGATAGAGTTGGCCAAAAAGATGGAGCTGGGCGACCAGGAGGCCAAAAAGCGGCTGGCAGAGGCGAATCTGCGACTGGTGGTCAGCATTGCCAAGCGCTATGTGGGCAGAGGAATGCTCTTCCTGGATCTGATTCAGGAGGGCAATCTGGGCCTGATCAAGGCGGTGGAGAAGTTCGATTACCGGAAGGGATATAAATTCTCTACCTATGCGACCTGGTGGATTCGCCAGGCCATCACCAGGGCCATTGCGGATCAGGCCAGAACGATCCGTATCCCGGTGCATATGGTGGAGACGATCAACAAGCTGATCCGTGTCAGCCGCCAGCTGCTCCAGGAGTTGGGCCGTGAGCCTTCTCCCGAAGAGATTGCGGTGGAGATGAACATGCCTGTGGACCGGGTGCGGGAGATCATGAAGATCAGCCAGGAGCCGGTATCTCTGGAAACACCCATCGGTGAGGAGGAGGACAGCCACCTGGGTGACTTCCTCCCGGACGACAATGTGCCCGTACCGGCGGACGCAGCGGCTTTTACGCTGCTGAAGGAGCAGCTGGTGGAGGTGCTGGGCACTCTGACAGAGCGGGAGCAGAAGGTACTGCGCCTGCGTTTTGGATTGGACGATGGGCGGGCTCGTACACTGGAAGAGGTGGGGCGGGAATTCAATGTGACCCGTGAGCGTATTCGTCAGATTGAAGCTAAGGCGCTACGCAAACTGCGTCATCCCAGCCGCAGCCGAAAGTTGAAGGATTATCTGGACTGATGAGAGGCGAAGTAGTGTTGTCAGCCCGGATGGAAGCATTGACCAGGATGGTCAGCAAGGGCAGCCGGGTCTGTGATGTGGGCTGTGACCATGGATGGGTGTCCATCTATCTGGTGCAGCAGGGGATCAGTCCCCATGTGTTGGCCATGGATGTGCGGCAGGGGCCTTTATCCCGGGCGCAGGAACATATCCGGCAGCAGGGATTGGAGGCATACATAGAGACCAGGCTCTCCGATGGCGTGACGGCGCTCAGGCCAGGGGAGGCGGATACTGTGATCTGCGCCGGTATGGGGGGCAGGCTGATGCGGCGGATTCTGGAGGAAGGCCGGGAAAAGCTGGCGGCTATGCGGGAGTTGATCCTGCAGCCCCAGTCGGAGATCGCAGCTTTTCGTACTTATCTGCGCCAGGCCGGGTATGAGACGGTCGCCGAAGACATAGTATATGAGGACGGAAAATATTATCCGATAATGAAAGTTGTGCCGCAGAAAGTGGCGGCCGGGAAAAGCGCCATTGGAGAGCTTCGGGAAAACAGGTGTGAAGACGGGGCGCCGGGGGATACGGATCAGCAGGCGCTTGAGGACTGTTTTGGCAGGCTCTTACTGGCTGACCGACACCCTGTGCTGAGGCAGTATCTTCTGACGGCCCAGGAGAAGAACCGACAGATTCTGAAAGGGCTTCAGCATAATGCCGCAGACGGCAGCCGGACGGTCGGGCGCATCGGGGAACTTCGGGAGGAGCAGCGTCTGATCACCCTGGCACTGGCACAGTTAGGAGATGATCCGGATTTATAGTTAACAACATAACAAATTGTTGCTTTCAGCTCTTGCCAAAACCCTATATGCAAGTTTTTGCAAGGCCTCCAGCACAATTTCTAATGGTGTTAACATATATAGGATAAAATAATAGAAAGGGGCAGCAAGGATGAAGATAAAAGTATTGGGACAGGAAAAAGAATATCCCCAGGGGATTACTTACGAACAGATTGCGGCAGATTATCAGGAGCAGTGCGGAGGATTGATAGCGCTGGCCAGCGTGAACGGAAAGCTCCGGGAATTGTTCAAGCATGCCGACAAGGACTGCAGGCTGGAGTTTTTCACGTTAAAGGATGCGGCAGGACATAAGGCTTATGTGCGTTCAGCCACCATGCTGTGCCTGAAAGCGATCTACGACACTATGGGCGAGAAGGCTGCGGCAATGTGCCGGATGGAATTTTCGGTGGGCAACGGCACTTACATCAGCACCGGCGGAGAGATAGCTGCCACGAGAGACAATGCGGCGCGGATCAAGGCCCGGATGGATGAACTGCAGGCCATGGCTATGCCCTTTTACAAAAAATCCTATCCTCTGGACGAGGCCATAGAGCTGTTTCGGGCAAAGGGGATGACCGACAAGACGGAGCTGTTCCGCTATCGCCGCAGTTCCTTTGTGAATATCTATGAGATGGATGGCTATTATGACTATTATTATGGCTTCATGCTGCCCAATGCGGGCTATGTGAAATGGTATGACCTGCAGGCCTATGACGAGGGCTTCATGCTGGTGCTGCCAGAGCAGAAGAATCCCACGCAGGTGGAACCCCTTGCGGAGCGGAGGAAGCTGTTTGAGACACTTAAGGCTTCCGCGCAGTGGGGGCATGAGATCGGCATTGAGACGGTCGGCCAGTTGAATAACCAGATCTGCAGCGGCTCTATCAGTGACCTGATCCTGGTGCAGGAGGC
>CAZKAO010000063.1:0-21884 GCA_964550745.1 uncultured Acetatifactor sp. | reverse complement strand
CGGCATTTCTTTAATGCTTTCCTCGCATCCTCGTCACAGGAATCACAGATAAAGACAGGTGTGATAAACGAGTACATATGCCCTGGCCCTACATGTATACGCCCCATGCCGTCGTCATAGACATAATCTCTCCACTTTTCATATAATTCCAGCGTCAGATGCGGGATATCCAGGATATAGAGGAACTCCTCGCTGTCCGCGGACCAGAGCTCCGCCCTTTTTGAAATCACATATTTCTCAGAATGCTCAAAAAAATCACAGCGTGCCGCAATCGGCGTCTGTTCATCTTCAAACAGAGTGATATTGTAATAGCTTTTATAGCTTTTTAACAGGCGGGCTATAACAGCCTCTCTTGTATCCGGCATCCGTCTCTCCATAATATTTCCAGTCGCTTTACCTGACTTATTAGTGCTTTTGCTCTTCCTTGAGCAGTTGCACCATGCTAAAATAATATCATATCCATATTTATTTTACAACTCATATTTGCCAATTTTTGCTGTTTAGATGCCGCTTTCTACTATTTCCCGACTTTATTTTTACAGACAATCAGGGCGCCCTCATCGGACGCCCTGATTGTTCTTCTATTCTTCTTTCTCACTGTCTGGACACAATATTGTTGCCATCGATCTGGACGCCCTCGATGCTGCTCACATAGCGTGAGAGCCGCGCATACCCGTAGTCCTTGTACCGGAAATCCGGGAAATGCTCATGGAGCTGCTGACCCAGAATCTCCAGCTTGATCGTGTGTTCCGCCTTGCGCAGGATATACTGCTGCACATTGGCTTCCATGTTGACAGGCGCACTCTGTCCGCCCCTCACCACCAGGATTGTGGAACCCTGCTTGACAATCTTGAATTTGGTGGCCTCCGTGATGAATTTCATCATGGCATTGTAGCCGTAATTGCGCTCGTCAAAATCGGGATAGAGCCTCTGCAGATTGCTCTTGACCATCCCCAGATTGGCCGGTTCGCCGTTGTTCTCACACTCCTGCAGCAGATTGTTGATGGCGGATTTGATCTCCCCCAGGGGAGTGATGGAATCCTTTTCCGCCACCGGCTTATCCCCCTTGGACTCATCGTCCACGATCTTGTCCAGGAATTTGTATTCGTCACAGGCGGCGATAAAGGTCTTGGAGGCATCGCTCTTGCCCATGCCGATCACGGATTTGCCCTCCTCGCGCAGGCGGCTCACCAGACGGGTAAAATCGCTGTCCGAGGTCACGATGCAGAAACCGTCGATCTTGTCCTGATACAGAATATCCATGGCATCGATGACCAGCATGATATCCGCCGCATTTTTCGCCGTGGAATACCGGGACTGCTGGATGGGAACGATGGCGTATTTGAGCGCCTTTTTGCTCCAGCTGTCCAGTGTGGCGTTCGTAAAATCGCCGTACATCCTCTGATAGGTAATAATTCCGTATTTTTTCAGCTCGCTGATAATCACATCCACATATTTGGAGCTGGTGTTCTCAGCGTCTATCAACAATGCATATTTTCTCTCTTCCATAAAAAACTCCTATCTTCCTGCTCCGGCACACTCTCAGATCAGCGATGAAGCATACCTTTGCTCTCTTGTATTGTAGCCTATTTTAGGAAAAAAGGCAACTGTAGACAGAAAATAGTTGCCTTTTAACTTTTCAGGGTAGCCCGCATGGGACGCTCCAGATGGATAATCATTCCTGTCCGGACACGCTCTCGCTCGATTGGAAACGTAGCAGATGCTAGGCTCGTGCCGAATAAATTCGGCAAACCTCGCCAAGCGCTGACGTTTCCAGACGGTCCTACTAGGAACAATTATCCATCTGAAGCTGGTTACTGGCAAGGAAGCAAATCGGCAGTGAATAGTAGCTTGCGCAGAGGAGGGGTATAGTGGTACAATACAGATAGCGGATATATAACATATACCGACAAAGAACAAGGGGGCTTACCTATGGAGAAACAGATATTTACCAACGATGTGATTTTATCCTGGCTGCAATACTATTCCCAGAATACCACAATTGACCTGGAGCATGTGAAAATCATCGATATCACTAAGAAAAATAAGAATGTCATCCCCACCGTGGAGGCGCATAAGACCACGATGGTGTTTACCAATGCGGGAATCAATGATATCTTTTACCGACTGTGGAATGCGGGGCTGGGCGAATGCGAGGTATGGTACAATGAGGGTTCCGATCCCAGCGGACCGATCCTGCACAGGCAGGTCAAGGATATGATTGACCGCGGCATCAATGCCTCCGCCGGTATGCTGATCCTCAACCCCAACGCCCGCAATACCGCCAAGATCGGCCTGAGCAACGAGCTGCTGCAAAGGGGCTCCATCCAATATGTGGGCAGTGAGATCCGGGCCATTATCCTGAACAAGATGGCTGTCGATCCCCAGGATGACCTGGTGGTAATCGGCGGCGAGAGCATTGCCATCGAGGCGGCGCTGATTGCTGCGGAAGGGTCTGTCACTGCCGTGGAATACAGCCAGGCCGACCGTGCCACCTTAGAGGACAATGTGGCTCATTTTGACCTGCACAATGTGAAGATTATCGATCATGTGGACGCTGAAAGCATGAAGGATTGTCCTGTGCCCTCTCTGGTATTTTTGGTGGCCTCCGCCAGCACTGACCAGGAGCTGGCATACCTGACCGGCCTCAACCCCAACATCAATGTGGTGATCTACACGCTGGATTTCAAGGCTGCCGCCAGCCTGCCCGCCACACTGAACGCCTTGGGGCTGGAGGATGTGGATACCATACAGGTGTCCGTGTCCAAGCTGGGCAGCAACAACACCTTCAAGACCGATCCCGCCCCATGGATTATCACGGCCAGATCACGGGAGAATTAAGCAATTAAGGCATATCCGGGACAATCGGGTCAGGCCCGAATCCGGATATGCCTTAATCTATGTTTAACTAGTTTTACCGGCTGTATGTTATGGATAATACCAGGTAATCTTTTTTTCTCTGATAACGCCGTCAATCTCCTTATATGTCGTCACTATTCCCGCCGCCGCATCATAGACATCTGTATAGGTATAAGTGGTCACATTCATGGAGCCGTCACTGGAATAACGCCTTTGAACCGTCATACGATCCAGGGCGTCATATTCCGTTTCGTATCCATATTTCAGTACCATATCGTCCACATAGTGATACCATGCTGTCTCGTTTCCCCTCTCGTCATAAATTGTCTCAACCCTGAACACCCAGGTTTCAAGGTCATAAGTACGGGCATGTAGAGTCAGTTCTCCGTCGGCATTATATTCCCACAGCTCCATATCGTCAATGGTTTCCCCATCAGTGTCATATCCATAGACAATCTTACGTTTTCCCTCCGGGGTATGCTCATAAAGTTCAGCCGTTTCCAAAATCTTTCTCTCATCTCTGTATGTATAAGAAGCTGTGAGCCTTCCCTCGCTGTCATATTCCGCTTCCCGCCACCAGTTCCATATCCCGTCTCCATATGTATAAAAGTGGTGGCATAATATCTCGTTCCCCTCCGAGTCATATTGGGCTTCCCACCACCAGTCAAGTTCCCCATTCTCGTCAAAATAGCGGCATAATATCTCGTTCCCCTCCGAGTCATATTGGGCCTCATACCACCAGTCTAATTCCAATTCCCCATTTTCATCATAGCAATAAACAGTATATTTTATCTCATTTCCATCGGTGTCATATTCTGCAACCAGCATGTCCCCATCGGCCTCATACACGGCAGTATCCAGGACATTATTATAAAATCCCCACCATTGCCTTTTCAGTTTTCCGTTTTCATCATATTCACTTTCCATCTGGCGCATCAATAATCCGTGTTGATACTCGTGAAGACTAGTTGTGTCCCCGTTCTCATCGTAGGTCCATTCATAGCTGAGAAATTGCTCCCCGGCGCTGTTGATGTAGAATTCTCTCTCGGCAAGTATATTGCCGCTCTCATCATACTGGATCTCATACCGATATTCACTTTGCAGGGAACCGAATGCATCATATATACATTCGGATATTTTGTTTTCATAAGCATCATATGTCGTTTTATAGCATCTATACTCATCGTTATAATAGCCCGCTATGCTATGCTCTGTAACTGCGCCATTATCAGCATATACCCATGTGCGTTCCTGGATACATTTCCCGAACCTGTTATAAGCGGCATCCAACGTCACATGTCCGCCCTCATTATATTCCGTCCTTATGATTTTTACCAGTTCCCCTGTATCATCATAAGAATACACTTCCTTAATCTGCCTGACGCTTTCCCGAATCCACCCTGCAGGATCATTTTTATCTCTGGCCGCCCACGAATAGTCTGTCAGATCCTCTATATACCGGTCTGACTTTTCCGCCGCCCCTCCGCTTATATGGGCGCATTCATAGAGGGCTGTATCTCCCTCCACCGCTTCCGGCTCACTAAGCGCCGTCTGCTCATGATACAGAAGGCCTTCCGCAGTATAAATGCGGATATCTATAGATTTCGGCTGCACTCCCTGTGCGGCACTGTAATCTTTGACAAAAACAGTATAGCTCCCGTCTGTGTAGTCGTCCAGGTACGCCAGCTCATAGCTTTCACCCACTATATCTCCCAGCACATAAGCCTCCCCCGGCTGGCTCTCCCTTCCAACGCATCTCTTCTCCCGGTCACTGTAGACGCAGAGATCAATATCCGCCTCACCATCCCACACTGCCACAATATAAGCCTCACGTCTCCCTGCATGGGGAACCAGATACTGGGGCGGGAGCTTAACGTCCTCCCGGACAGAAATATTCTGAGAGCCATCGTAATATCCGTCCATACTCCAGCCGAGAGTATACTTCCCCTTAGACAGATCAAAAGTAACTCTTCCCTCTTCATCTGTCACTGCCTCCTGTGAATGTCTGTTATGGCTTCGCCTGCATATCACCGACACGCCGGAAAGCGGCTCCTGGTTCACCGTATCATAGAATACCACGGATACCTCAAATGTACTTTCCAAAGCTGCGGAGAAAAAAATATTGTATACGCAAAAAACAGCTATCCCCAAAGTGAAAGCTGCAATTATTATACCAATAACGGAGGATCTCTTTTTACCCGACAACATCCTTTTCATCCCCTTCTCATGCTCTCCGCCAGTTGATATCTATATTATACCACTTGTATTCTTAATGCAAGATTTTCTCCGATAAACCTACAATGCAGCCGGAGGGACTCGAACCCTCATCTTACAGATTAAAAGTCTGCCATTCTACCATTGAACTACGACTGCTCAAGGCCTGGGGTTCAGGCGCTGACCGCAGTCGGCGCCTGACGCACTGCCAGGATATCCTCTATATGAACGTCAAATATTGCCGCCAGCACCAGCAGATTGTCCACGGTGGGCAGTGCTGTGCCGTGCTGCCACTTGTAGATGGCCTGGGGTGTGGCAAAGCCGAAGATCTCCTGCAGATCCCGAACGGTCAGTCCACGGTCATCCCTCAGCCTTATAATATTCTGTCCTGTCGCCACCATATCGATGGCGGGCATCTGTATCATGATAATTTCACCTCTTTTCCATAATAAAAAACCGCCTATCTTCTCACAAGATAAGCGGTTGTCGTATCCTTGCATCTAATGCGGACCTCCGTCCGACTCCTCACCCGGCATGGGCCGGAGCTGGCATCTGCTTCCATTCTCGCTCCATCTTGTATAAGCATAGCAAATTAAAGCTCTGATATATTTTCAGTGCCTCGAGATGTTCCCGTTTAATAAAATATGCTGGTACAAAACTTCTGCTTAACATGGCTTTTCCTTTCCGGCCCGGTTTATATCCAGGGCCATTCTTCATTCTGACTGTTCTCAGTATAACATATCTTAGTAAATTTGTCATTATACCAGAAGTATAAAGTTGTTAATTTTATCACTTTTCATCTCATTTCATGCTTATGCATTCTAACCCTTGATTTTCCTAAAAAATATAAAATCTAATCTGTATATTAGTTTCGTCTTATTTCGTCTTGTTCCACACTTATACCCCACAAAATTGGGGTAGAAATTGGGGTATAATTGGGGTAGCAAAAAGGGCGGTAACAATGCCGCCCCTTCCTGCTATAACACTATTTTCAAATTGTCCATTTCCTTCTGTTTGGTGTTCGGCAGAACGTGTTCCACATTTATGGAAAAGCCATTGTATGTCTGCATTAGATGTAAGGTCTTGGAAATGGCCTGCTGCCAGGCATCCATAACAGAACCATGCATTTTTTTCTTGCGTCCTGCTGACAGATATGCTATATTATAGATATAAAAAGGGAAAGCCATAGAAGCGGCTACCCTCCAAACAATAACTAACTCAATGCTTTACAGCATCGGCCGTCACTATTGGTAGTAGTGGCGGCTATTTCCGTTTATCCCTGAAGATTTTATAACACAATCCAATCAGGGCAATAATGAATATTCCGGTCTGAACCAGATCTGAATATGTAATCATCATTGGCAACGCCCTCCTTTCTTTCGTCTGGAGGGTTAGCCCCTCCGAAAAGAGGGCAGCCGCCTTTGGCTCTATGGTTTTCCCATGAATGGAGTATAGCACACATTTCTTTTTCAGACAACGCCTATATTAAGTTTTAAAGCCTATTTTCGCCCTTTATTCTTTTACCCCTATATTTTTCCCCTTACACCATTCAAGCCAATTAACCCCTTATAAGACATTTGAAATTATTCCCATTACTCAGGATCTTCAATCTCCCTATTAGGCACCGGCTCCTTAATTTTTTCTGCAAGAGTTTCCATTTTCATAATAATGTCATTCATTTCATCTGTATTTACTGAAATATGCTTTGTGAACTTATCCATCACAATGCTCAGTGCAGTTGCAATCTCTGATGGCGTGGCCGCTTTTATCTTCTCCGGGTTCGCAAGTGCTTTCAAATAGCTATCTATGATTCCCTGAACTTGTACTTTTCTCGACTCCATGTAAGCGAGCATATCAACTGCATTCTGTTCTTTTTTTGTTCGAAAATCCTCAACGTATCCGGATTATTCATGGCAACCGATTTCACTGTCTTTTCAGATACTCCATTCATCCTGCCTGCAGCCGTATAAGTGCCAGTTTCTACATAATCAGCAATAATCTTCTTTTTCTATGTATCCGTCAATCTCACTGCCATTATCACATTCCTCGCTTTCCTCCCATACTTCCGCCGCCGATGCGTTCAGAGCATCCAGGAAGTTGTCCTCTGCTTCTTCCTCTGGCTGATTGTCCTTGATCTGGCTTTCCAGTTTGATCAGTTCAATTTTAAGTTTCTGCTCATTATCCACATTCCCCCTTGAAATGTTACCCTCAAATATTCTGGTGACAGTGCGTTCTCCTCACCAACCTTTAAAATTTCATAATCCATAGCTTGTCCTTTCTGCCGGGCTCATGATATAATTCTAATGTGATGTGCATGGCTCCGGCTATGCATTACTTTGCCCTCTTTGGTGTTCCAGCACTTTGGAGGGCATTTTCATACAACTGTATCAATTTACCTGGTAAACTGACATAATATAGTTATAAAATGCATTCCAATCAACCCTTGAAATATGCCCTATCTTAATCAATGCACCTGACTCACATACTATTTTCATAGCCGTATTTATTCCTAGGTTACTTTTCTCAGCTGTCTGCTGATAGGCAAGCAATTTACCACCAAAATTTCTACTTTCTAATTTGTTCATAGTTGATTTCCTTTCTTTAATAGTTTTGGCGTTGCGCTTTGTCTGATCTTATGCTACTATATATTTACGGATTTTAATATCCTATTATCAATCCGATTATTGAGGTGCAAACATGGAAAACGGACTTTTAAATCCAATTTTGACATTTGGAAAACGTTTGGAAAATTTAATGAAAAATGATGGCATAAACATCATGGAAAAGGGGGCTAATATCGAGCTCAGCAAACGCTTATATGAGAAAGGTGCATTACATTACAGTGGTGAAGATTATGATACAAAAAATAAGAATAGAGATAGTGCTCGCAAACGAATTGAAGAACATAGAAAAGCCGATTCAGCATCAAATGTCAGTGGTTATTGGTTGAAAACATACTGTGACTATTTTCACTGTAGTGCAGATTATCTGTTTGGATATATAGAAATGCCAACACATGCTGAAACAGATATTCATGCTAAAACAGGGCTTTCATCAGAAGCAATAGAGCAATTGATTGAGTGGAATGAAAAAACAAATCTTCCACATAATGGCTTTTACCACAATTCCATCTTATTCATTAGCGATTTATTAGAGTGTTGCGGCATTCAAGCGGCTGCTTTGGCTCAAAATGTTTCCAATTATTTATTATATAAGAAAATAAGTGAAACAGAAAACCTCACTTCCAAAATTACCAAGGGAATATATGATAAATATGAAATTGAAAGAGTACGCACATCTTATAAATTTATGGACTGCCTTGAATATATATATAAGCATTCTAAAAATATCCAAACTGAAGAATCGCTACAAACAGCCTACCCCAAAACAGCTGACGAAAAATATTGGGATGATATCTTAGGTGTATAATTTCCATCTGCCTATTAAAAATCACCCAATATGACTGAAGTATTGACTGCCACCGCAAAGCCCCTCAGGCCTGCTGCCATAAGGGGCTTTAAAATCTGAATTTGGGGTATTTATTGGGGTAAAACACTTTCCTGAATGTCTAAAAACCGCATAAATAAAGGGCTTATACTGTATTTGTCATTATACCAGAAGTATAAATATTTACTCCACCTTCATCTGGCTCACAGCCTCTTCCATCTGTTTTGCCTTCTCCTCCAGCTGTTCTACCATATTCTTCAGTTCTACAACATATTCCTTCTGACGCTTGGCTATGCTGTCCACCTGTACGGAATTGGCGCTGGTCTGCTCCGATACGGCGGAGATATTCGTAATGGCGCTCACGGCTTCCTTCTTGGATTCCTCAATCTGTGCCATACCTGCCGTCATGCGGGACAGGTTTTCCGCCATCATCTTTACCCGTTCATTTACCTGATGGAAAGCGTCTTGCGTCTTCTCCAGGGAACCACTCTGGGAAGAGACAATCTCTCCGGCCTGATGCACTGCCTCCACCGTCTGTTCTGTCTGTGTCTGAATCTGCTGTACGATTCCGCCAATCTGCTGTGCGGCGCTCAGTGACTGGTCCGCAAGCTTACGGATTTCCTGCGCCACAACGGCAAATCCCTTTCCGGCCTCTCCCGCCCGGGCAGCCTCAATGGATGCATTCAAAGACAAAAGATTAGTCTGTGAGGCAATCTCATCAATTATCTCCGCAAAGCCGCCAATAGACTGAGTCTGCTCATTCAGGGACAGAATATCCTCCTGAATCGCACTGGTGATATCCACGGTAGCCCTGGATTTTTCGCTCAGCTCGTCGATAACCTCCATGCCATCCATTATGGTCTGGTTGGCATCCTCCGAAATCCTGCTGATCTCATCGGTGTACTCATATACCGTGCGAATCCGATCTGACAACGCATTGATCTGAACTACACACTCCTGAACATCCTCTGCCTGCAGGGATACTCCCCTGTCAATCTCCTCAATTGCTCCAAGTATCTCGTCGCTGGACTGCATCAGCTGCTGAGTGCTGCTTCCCACCTGCCCGGAGGTGTGCTGTACCGTCCACACCACACTCTGCACATCCTTTATCAGAACTTTCATGCTGGTAATCATATGAGACAGGCTTCTTGCAATCTGCCCAAATTCGTCCTTTCTCTTAAGGGTTACCACTGTGGTAAAATCACCCTGGGACACCTTGTCCAACGGTTTTGTGATTGCAGCCACCCCCTTGTTCAGGGTTCCGGATAAGAAAATACACATGACAACGGCGATGACCAATGCAATCAACACCATCATATAGGTAATCATCTGAATGCTTCTGGTATCACCCAGAAACTGACTGGTAGGCACCAGCGTAATCAGCATGGCTCCTGTGGAACCGATACGGGAATAAGAAAACACATACGGCTGCCCCTGATACCGAATATCCCGATATCCGTCCGCCGCCTCTGCACTCAGTGCGTATTGGTAAGCCTCCATCTCCGCAAATACCGGGATCTGGTCTTGGGGCACTTCACCGGATTCGCTGCTGCAGTACACAGTCTCATTGCCACCCGGCGCCACGAATGCGACATAGCTGTCTTTTCCATTGTCCAATTCGGCCAGCGCATTATATATCGTATTTTTGTCAATATCCACAACCAGGATCATATTGGTCTTAAAATTCACCTTGCGCCACATGCTGAGGGCGTATTCGGAACTGATAAATTTCTCGTCTTTTTCCGTCACAGCCTGTTCCAGAGATGGATGCGTACCCAGATAACCCGCCTTCAGCTCCGCGGCATCAATCTGCTGCCCCTCGGCGGAAGCGACAAATTCCGCATAGAACTCTTTGTTCAGTGTTGCGGGAGTTGTACTTATGCCTGTGGCAATATCGCTGATCAGATACACATGATAGACAAAGTCAGAAATCGTCTTTATACTCAGGATCTTGGCGCTCACTTCACCCTTTGCGCTGGTCTGCTCGTTGGTCAGTGCGGTGATGTCCAGCTTGGGATTGAGATAGTAGGCAGCGCACTCGTCCATGGAGATGATCTCCATCATCTGGTTGTCCACCTGCTGAAGTCCCAGCTCCAGATAGCTTCCCTTGGCCGAAACAGTCTCAGTCATGGATGCTTTCACTTCCTCGCTGATCACATCCTTGGCCACCGAGTAAGATACAGTTCCCACAAGGAAAATCATAATAATCAGTATCACAAAAGCGCCTATCATCTTAATAATAAGGCTGTCAAGAGACAATTTGCGCTTGGTATCTTTCTCTGCCTTTACTGCCTTTTTCTGCCGCTTATCGGCATGCTTCTCTTTAGATTGCTTCATACACTATCTCCCATCTTGGTGGATGTTAATCAGTATTACATTTAGTTTAACATCCCGCCAAATGCATGTCAATGAAAACCGCTCCCCTTGGCCCCCTTAGTCCCGCCGCCCAGCTTCACACCGGCCAGCACATTGGTGTCAAAGGAGAAGGTCAGCTTCTCATTTTCCCTAAAGCGCTTCAGTGCCAGCTGGATCATGCGCTCCAGCAGCTCTGTATATTTCAGGCCCAGAGGCTCCCAGAGATAGAAAGCCAGGGAGCCGGGGATCGTGTTGATCTCATTGAGATATACCTTATCTGTCTCCTTGTCGATCATAAAGTCAATGCGGGCCACGCCGTTACAGCCCAGACACTGAAAGGCCTTCACTGCCATCTGCCGGATCTCCTCCCGGCGCTCAGGGCTGATATTGGCCGGAATCGCACGGCTTAAGCTGGCCATTCCCTTGGAGCCGCCCTTGCTCTTACCTCCGCTGGTGTACTTATCCTCGTAGGTCAGGATTTCCTCCGCATTCAGCGGTTCCTCACACTCGGATGCCTCCGCCTCCAGTTCATCTCCCAGCACAGCACAGTTAATCTCCTTCAGCTGCTGAATGGCAGGCTCCACCAGCACCTTCTGGGCAAAGGTAAATGCCAAATTCAGCGCCTCCTCCAGAGCGGCCCGGTCGGAGGCCTTGCTGATGCCCACGCTGGAGCCCAGATTGATGGGCTTGACTATGACAGGATAAGGGAATTTCCCCTCTATCCGATCCATCAATTTCTCCACATCCTCAAAGTCCACCAGATTATAGCTGGCACAGTCCAACACCGGGATATCGTTGTCCTTGAACACCGTTTTCATCACATATTTGTTCATGCCCACTGCAGAGGCAAGCACATCACAGCCCACATAGGGGAGTCCCAGTGTCTGCAGATACCCCTGCAAAGTGCCGTCCTCCACATTGGTGCCATGCACGATGGGAAAAGCCACATCAATGCTGCCCAGCACATTGCTGCCAAACTTTTTCATGGGATAACGCACAATATTGACCTTGCCGTTTTCATTGAGCAGCAGTACTCTGGTGCTCTCCTTCAGCAGCAGAGGAATGTCCTTATAGCGCTCGATATTGCCGATCTGCTCCCCCACATAAAACTCTCCCGTCTTGGTCATATACAGGGGAATAACCTCATATTTCTCTCTGTTAATATATTCGCAGGCCTGTAAGGCGGAGATAACCGATATTTCATGCTCCACACTCTTGCCTCCAAATATCACTGCCAAATTGATTTTCATAATATGCCTCCTATTTAGTGTTCCGCTGATTCCCGCATCAACCTATTTTATAAATAATTATCCGGCAGATCGTTCTCCAGCAGCACGATCAGCTTCCGGTCGGTGACAATACCGTATACATACTTCATGGCGTCCTGCAGATCCTCCGCCACATAGAAATGCTCCCGGTCAAAATCCGTATCCGTCACACCCCGCTGGATGCTCTCGGTCTGCCTGTGCCCCACCAGCACGATATAGTCGCAGTGCTGCGTGGCCTCTCTGCCCAGCTCATAATTGTAATGGTCCTCCTGCTCCCCCAGCTCCACCATGCCGGGAGTCACCAGCACACGCACCCCCTGGAACATCCCCAGAGTCTTCAGCGCCATGTGGGCACCGTTTGGATTGGAGTTGTAGGCATCGTCTATGATAATGGTATTGCCCTTGGCTATGGGCTGCAGGCGGTGGGGCGCTCCCTCCAGCCTGCGCACCGGGATTTTCAGCTTATCCAGGGGGATTCCCAATTCATGGGATACCGCTATGGCCCCGGTGATATTGATCACATTGTGTTCGCCCAATAGTCTGGTAGTAAACTCCTCACGGCTGCCGTCTGGAGCCTGCACCATAAAACGGGTTCCTTTCTCACTGTATTCCAAGTCGTATGCCCGGTAGGCATTGCCCTCCTTCAGGCCGTAGGTTACAGCGCCCTGATCCACTCCGTACTGCTTGACAAATTCGTTGTCTCCGTTGACAAACCGGGGACCGCCCGCGGGCAGCGCATCAAACAATTCTCTCTTGGTTCCCACGATATGATCCAACGTCTTGAAGGTCTCCAGGTGCTGATAGCCCAGGGAGGTGATCACGCCAATCTGCGGGTCCACAATATCACAGATCTCCTTGATATCCCCCACATGCCTCGCCCCCATCTCGCACAGGAAAATCTCATGGGTGGCCTTCAGGCTTCCGCGGATGGTTTTCACCACACCCATGGGCGTGTTAAAGCTCTCCGGGGTCATCAGTACGTCATATTTAGCACTCAGCAAAGTGTGCAGATAATACTTCACGCTGGTCTTTCCATAGCTGCCCGTAATGCCGATGATTTTCAGATTCGGACATGCCTTCAGCATCCGCCTGGCGTCCCGGATGTAATGCTGGTTGATGCCCTTTTCAATGGGCCTGTTGATCAGATTAGCCAACAGTACCATGTAAGGACTGAGCATGGCTCCCAGTGCCACAAACCAAAACAGCGGCCTCCAGAAATTCTTCGTGACCAGCAGCACCAGCAGGCATATCAGCGCATACAGCACCACGGTGGTGGCAATCAGCCGCTTTACCCTGGCAGTGATCACCAGCTTTTTCTTGGCGGCTCTGGGCCAGTACAGCAGGACCAGCAGAATCATATAGAGCAGCTCCAGCGCCAGAATCGCCATCACGGCAGCCAGGCTTTTCCCGGCAAACAGACCGCCCAGCAGGGGAACTGCCCCGATGAGCGGCAACAGCGTCATGGCCAGATGGGTCTTCATATACCGCCAATAGGAACGATACTGATAAGAACTCTGCTGAAACATGTGCAGGGTATAGCGCACCCCCAGCGCAATGGCTGCCAGAGCAGCCGCAAACAATAGCACAAAAAAAGCATTTATCATGTACACACCCCCGCATACCGCAGGCTCACCCGCGACTTTGCACCAATCCTTAAGTAACCCTTTCAAGCATCACTGCCAATCCCCAGAAATGACCGCATCACCGCCAGGAACTGGTACTGCCGATCCAGGAAACTGAAATGTCCCGCCCCCGCCAGCACTGCCAGCCCGGAGCCGGGAATCAGCTGCTCCATCAGCTGCCCGTCCGAGAGCGGTGTATCCTGATCCTGATCCCCCCACACCAGCAGGGTCTCCGCCTCTATCCGGGGCAGATATTCCCGCACATCCTCGTTGACTACCTTCACCATGCTCTGGCGCATGACGGGGGACGCCGCCCGGTAGTCCGCCGAGCCTGACTTACTCTGCAATCGCTCCAGCGCATGGGGGAACAGCGCCTTCACCGGCGGCAGACTCAAGAACTTTTTGCCCCTTTTATATCGTTTGATCCGGCGCAGCTGCTCCGGGGTCTTCTCATGGACAATTCCTGCACTGTCGATCAGAATCAGCTTATTCACCTTCCGATCCAGCATACCGCTTCCTGTCAGCCGGATCAGGGTGCGTCCCCCATGGGAGTGCCCTGCCAGGATCACCTCCGCATCCTTCGATGCCGCCACATGGTCAATAAACGCTTTGGAAAAATTACAGTAGTCCTCCAGGCTCCAGGGCTGTTCCGGCTCCTGGCTCTGTCCAAAGCCCGGGGTATCCGGCGCTGCCACCCGGTACTTCACGGCCAGGGTATCTATGATTGCCTTAAATAACTCCTTGTTGGCTCCCCATCCGTGGAACAACACCACCAAAGGTCCCTGCCCCTGTTCTATGTAGCGTACCTTCAGCCCCTGATATATCATCTCCATATCCGTCAACCTCCTGCTCACCGTTATCCCTCTGCCCTGTCTGTGCCGCTTTATCCATTGGTTTTCATCTCACTCAGCATCATCAGGTAACAGGCAGTCCATACAGGCTGATGACAAATGTCCTGCTCACAGAAGCAGTAGGATCTGGCATTGCGTCCCCACAGAAAATAATACTGCTCCTCTATCACGCAGGCATACTCATAGTTGGTAATCACATACTCCACCACAGACAGCAACGCCATATCCCACATCATGGTGTTTATAGCCGCCTCTGACTGATCTACCTCCCGGCTGGCAAAGCGCGGAACCCCTGCAGCAATATCTTCACCATGATTCATAAGCACCCTGGTCAGCCTGCTGCACAACTCCACATCCACCTTCTGTTTGGTGGAGATATAAGTGACGGCTGCCAGATAATCATACCTGCCAAAATCTGCCAGTTCAGACTTTCCTGCCAGCCCGCTCTGAGAGTTCTCCACCACTGTCCTATACTTCCTCTGGCCTGTGGCGCGATACAACTCCGCTGCGGCCAGAAGTCTCGCATCGTTTCCCGCCGTTCCTGCTCCTGCTTTCTCCGCCTGCTGCCATAAGCCTGCTGCCAGCTGTATGGTTTCCGTGGCAGATTTCGTATCATACTTCTGATACAGATAACTGTACTTTGCCAGCGCCGCCGTCAGTTCATAGGTCAACTCATCCGGTTCCGCTGACTGCTGGAGCTTCATAATACTGCGAACTATCTCTGTCATGTACTCCAGAATATCCGGGATCTGGTTGCCATCCCCATCCTCATACACATCCGGATAGAGTTCACAGGAGAGCAGGACAATCATCATCTGCTGCAGCATCTCTCTCACCGTCTGGGTATCCGCCCCGGATAATGTCTCCCGGCTCTGCTGCCGAATCAGCGCCACTGTCTGCTCCAACTGCTTGCCAAGCTGCCCCTCCTGAATTGTAAAACAATAGGATCTGCCGATGATGTCACATTCTATGTAATACTCGCCCACATCCGTAAAATCCGTGAACTTTCCATAACTATTATATTCATCCGCGACGGTATCGTACCGCTTTTCTTCCATGCCATTCGTGTATACACACTGCCCTGTGGCCGCGTCCATGACGCGAAAGGTGTCCGGCAGGCGGCGTCCGTGGAAATACACTTCCTTGACACCTTTGCTGTCATAACCTCCCAGACTGACCAAAACTCCCGGATATTGCTGCGGCACCAAATAATCCAGCTCCGCCTCAGACAGAAGCTGAAAGGACTCCTGCTGCGCAGCACCCTCCGCCTGAAGCGTCCGCATATCCCCTGCGCCCGTATTTTTCTCCAGGTCATCTACCCAGCCGCAGCCGCAGAGTCCCGTCAGCAGACAGAAACAGAGCAGACATGATGCGATTCTTCTATTATCTTTTATCAGTCTCATCATCTGTCTCCCTTCTGTCGGATTTCTCTCCCCATAGTATAGCAAAATAACTTCGAGTGGTAAAGCCTTTCTTTTCACGGGTGTTTTTCCTCCCTGCCATCATATACCACCTGTCCGTCAATTATCGTATACAGGGTCTGCGTAAAGACTTCCATCGGATTGCCGCTGAAAACAGCAATATCCGCATCTTTTCCGGGCTCCAGCGATCCCATACGGTGAGAAACGCCGCAGATATCCGCCGCATTGATGGTGATTGCCTTAAGTCCCTCCTCCATGGGCAGTCCAGACTTCACTGCCAGGCCCGCGCACAGCGGCAGAGACTGAATCTGAGATACCGGATGATCCGTGGTGACCGCGATCTTCAGTCCGGCATTGGCCAGCACACCTGCCGTCTTGAAGGCCACATTCTGCACCTCGATCTTGTTGCGGCTTGTCAGATCCGGCCCCACAATGGCAGGGAAGCCTTCTCTGACTAGCTCCTCAGCGATCAGGTGACCCTCGCTGCAGTGATCCAGCGTCATGTTCAGCTCAAACTCCCTGGCAATCCGAATGGCGGTAAAGATGTCATCCACCCGATGGACATGGGCCTTCAGAGGAATCTCCCTGCGCAGCACAGGAAGCCAGCATTCCCTGGTAAAATCCTCCTGAAAATCCTCGCCGCGGGCGATAGCCTGCTCTTTCCGGCGCTGATAATTCCTTGCTTCAAACAGCTCACGGCGTAATATTCCCGCAATTGCCATGCGGGTGGAGGGGCTCTTGCCCTGGCCGGAATAATTCACCTTGGGATTCTCGCCAAATGCCACTTTCATGGCTGCGGGAGCCTTTACCACAATATCGTCAATTCTCCTGCCCCGGGTCTTGACCAGGGCAAACTGTCCTCCCACCACATTGGAACTGCCCGGGCCGATCATCGCCGCCGTGATACCTGCACGCACTGCATCGTCAAAAGCGGCATCCATGCTGTTGATAGCGTCTATGGCCCGCAGCCAGGGCGTGACGGGGTCCACTGTCTCGTTACAGTCGTCCCCCTCCATGCCCTTTTTTTCCTCCGTGATACCCATATGGCAGTGGGCCTCAATAATCCCCGGCATCACCCAGCCGCCGCCCGCATCCAGCACCTGATCCGTTCCGTCCAGCGTTCTGTCCGCCAGTTCTGCGCGGCGCTTCTCCTGCCATTCACCCATGGTTCCCACCCATACGATCCTGCCATTCTCCACATGAACCGCTCCGTGTTTGATGATTCCCTGTTTTGCCATGGTGTGAACCGTGCCGTTAATGATGTCCATAGCTATGCGATATCCTTTCCCTGGATTGCTGTCTTGGTCAGTGATACATGTTCTGAGGGTCCAGCGCTGCTCCATCCTGCTCCATCAGGAAGTACAGATTACTGCCCTCCAGGCTGTAATAGATGGTAGGAGACGCAACCGTTCCGATAATCTGTCCGGGAGCCACATAATCTCCCTCTGCCACATTTATTCCCTGCAGCTGGCCGTAGACAGCCTGATAACCATTGCCCAGATCCAGCGTCACTGCCTGTCCAATCTCTTCATTGTTGAAAATAGCCGCCACCTGCGCTTCTGCACATGCTACCACCTGAGTGCCTTCCGCCACCTGATATATTGTCGCCGGATTATATTTATAATGGTCCAGTGTGGTAAAATAAACGGTTTTGTCCATACTGTAAGGAATCAATACCTCGCCCGTCACAGGTCGTATCAGCCCCTGGTCAGAGGAGAATCCCAGCTTTCTTCCCGCAGGCTGTTCCTCCGGCGCTGACATCGGCTGCTCTGCCTGCTCTGGTGCCGGCTGCTCAGGTACAGGCTCCTGCCCGTCAGACAGCTGCTCTTCCCCGACAGGCTCCACAGGTATCGCCGCATTATTCTGGGACTCTGTCGTCTGCTGCTGACCCTCTTCAGCTTTTCTCTCCTCCAGCAAAGCCAGCTGTTCATCGCTGGACACGTCCTCCTCTGCGTATATACCATCCGTCAGGCCCGGAATCTCTATCAGGGATGATCCAGCCTCCTCCATCGGCAGATAATCCAGATCATCATCCGGCATCGTCACTCCCCTCTGGGGGTCTGTCAAAGAGCTTGGGGGCAGCTGTTCCTCCTGCACCTCATTGATTTCCTGATACTTGCTCTCCACCTGATTCTCCATCTCCGTGAAATCGATACTGTACCCATTGTCCTGATTCTGTACACTGTTCTCCTTCATATATACTCCTGTCATGGTCAATGCAGCCATCACAAAAGCCGAAGATGCGATCATAATGATCCTTTCTTTTTTGATATTCTGTTTTCTGTTATCTCTTCTCATGAACACCTCCCGTCCGCCGCTGCGGACTTCCTCTATCTTTTACTATCGTTTTAATGAATACATTAATTTGTTCTACGCATATTCTTACCCTGAAGAAAGCAAATTATACGACAGCGGCGTTCAAAAACAAGAAAAAGGGAAGCGTCTCCCTGCGGATTCGCTTCCCTGTAAATATACATATTATGAAATTACTTATTTGTCCGGCGTTTTCCTGGCTGCCATGGCTCCCTGAATCGTATCGATCATCCTGCGGGTCACAAGGATATTGGCGCCTCCGGGATTGACGGCAAAGCCGTTACATTGGCTGTCTGCCCTGTTCACCATTCTGGCATAATCATGGAAGTCAAACACAAAAAGATGCTGATCTTCCCCCATGCTCTTAACCCATTTTTTCAACTCCTGCATATCCGTAAAGGCCATGAAATACCGCACGCCCTCCCGGGTGCTCAACATGGGAACCTGTATCTGACTGTCTGGCAGCATCCTCACTATGCCGTCTTCACCCTGCTCCGGCTTGGGTGTCACCGTAGCAGGAGTGAGCAGATGCGCTTTTAACAGCTCCTGCAGAAAAAAGTCACGATGACTGGTGGAATTGTCTTCTTTCAGTAATTCCATGGCCCCCACCAGCATGGGATTGTTTATTGCTTTAGGCTGTTCCATATCAGCGTTCCGATGCCTCCTTACACACGATTATAGTTAATCAGACAGCCCTTCAGGATAATCTGTCTCTCCTCGTCTGTCAATTCACCCAGACGCATGGTAAACTCCTGTAAGCCGTCAGCCTTTACCACATAAGCCTTGATTTCCTCTGTCTTGTTCTCCACAGCCGCCTTGATGCCGGGAATAAATAGGTAATCCAGGTTCTTGAAAGGCAGCTCACCCTCCTGAATCAGGAACGGCAGCATACCCCAGTTGATCAGGTTGGAACGGTATCGCTTGGTGGCATACTCATTAGCGATATTCGCCCAGCCGCCCAGCACCTTCTGGCAGCTGGCTGCCTGCTCCCTGGCGGAGCCGTCGCCGGGCTTGACCGCAAAGATCGTGGAGCCGAAACCGGTGTTGGTATGGTTGGCATCCGGGAACTGCTGCTTGATTACGCCCATGACAGGCTTTACGTCCGGGTGTGCCTGACAGGGATGCTCTCCCGCCATGCGGGCCTTCTCCGCCTTCTGAATGTCCTTGGCTCGTCCCACATAGGCAGGGTCCTTGCGGGACAGGGCAAACTCTGCCAGTCCAAGGGGATTGGAGCGGTAGCTGGAGGTCTCGCCGGAGGGAATCAGCTCGTCGGTGGTAGTCACCGGATCATGAATCTCGCTGACCACCCGCAGCACCAGATTCTCCGGCAGCGCGCCCATCTCAGGCCAGTCCTTGATATTGGGACCCAGCACGATCTCCGCCTCCGGGTCCGCCACGCCGTGGGAGTCAAAGACTCGGTTGGCATAAATATTGCTGTCAAAGTGATATTTGTATTTGCCGATGTTGCCGTCGAACTCCGTGGCCGGGGTCAGTATGCCCTGGTTGGCGGCGGTGGCCGCAATGGAGCGGGCGTCCATCAACGCCACAGAGGAAATCTGTCCGCTCTGCAGCTTGGAACCCTCCCTGTTGGGGAAGTTCCGGGTAGAGTGCCGGATGCTGAAGGCATTGTTGGCGGGAGTGTCCCCTGCTCCAAAGCAGGGACCGCAGAACGCCGTCTTCATCACTGCTCCGGTCTCTAAAATCGTTGCCGCGCAGCCGTTTTTAATCAGTTCCATATACACGGGCATGGAGGCCGGATACACACTCAGTGTAAATCCGTCGCTTCCGATATATTTTCCCTTGAGGATGTCGGCCGCGGCGCAGATGTTTTCAAAACCGCCGCCCGCACAGCCTGCGATAATACCCTGGTCCACCTGGAATTTGCCGTTTTTTACTTTGTCCTTCAGATGGAACTGAACAGCGCCGTCCAGACTCACCTGGGCGCGTTTCTCCGTCTCGTCCAGAATGTCCATCAGATTCGCGTTCAGCTCCTCAATGGTATAGGTGTTGCTGGGGTGGAAAGGCATGGCGATCATGGGACGCACCTTGGACAGGTCCACCGTGATCATGCCGTCATAGTAAGCCACCTGGCCGGGAGTGAGCTGCTCAAACTCCTCGCTCCTGCCATGAATCTCATAAAATTCTTTGATCTGATCATCAGTCTGCCAGATAGAGGACAGACAGGTGGTCTCAGTGGTCATCACGTCCACACCGATTCTGAAATCCGCACTTAGGGCGGCTACGCCGGGACCCACGAACTCCATCACTTTGTTTTTCACATAGCCGTTTGCAAAGACTGCGCCGATAATCGCCAGCGCCACGTCCTGAGGACCTACGCCCTGCACCGGCTCCCCTGTCAGATACACGCCCACCACTCCGGGCATGTTGATATCATAGGTCTGGTTCAAAAGCTGCTTAACCAGCTCCGGGCCGCCCTCGCCAATGGCCATGGTTCCCAGCGCGCCGTAGCGGGTGTGGGAATCGGAACCGAGGATCATTTTACCGCCGCCGGCCAGCATCTCTCTGGCAAACTGGTGGATGACCGCCTGGTGAGGAGGCACATAGATACCGCCGTATTTTTTTGCGCAGGACAGACCAAACATGTGGTCATCCTCGTTGATGGTGCCGCCCACTGCGCACAGTGAATTGTGGCAGTTGGTCAGCACATAGGGCATAGGGAATTTCGTCAATCCCGATGCCCGGGCAGTCTGAATAATGCCCACAAAAGTAATGTCGTGGCTGGTGAGTTTGTCAAACTTGATTTTCAGCTTTTCCATGCTGCCGGAGGTGTTGTGGCTCTTCAAAATGCCATAGGCGATAGTGTTCTGAGCCGCCTCCTCCCGGGTTGTATCTCTGCCGGTTTTTGCCCTGACGGCAGCGAGGGCGTCTGCGCTGTCCGGTATGAGTTCACTGCTATTCAGCAGATATGCGCCGCCTTCCAGTAATTTAATCATAAATATCTCTCCTAATTATGTTATACGATCGTCACTTTGTCCAGATGCCAGATTTCATCCACATACTGCTGTATGGTTCTGTCGGAGGTGAATTTGCCGGAGCATGCCACGTTGAGGATAGCGCTCTTTGCCCAGCCAGCCTCGTCCTTGTAGGCGGCCTCCACCTTTTTCTGAGCCTCCGCGTAGGCCTTGAAGTCCTTCAGGATAAAGTAAGTATCTGCCCTGGAGGTACTCTGGGTGTTCAGCAGCGAGTTGTACAGATGCCGGAACATCTCCGTGTCATGGGAGTAGGTGCCGTTGATCAGCTGCATCAGTACCTTGCGGACATCCTGGTCATTGTTGAAGATTTCCATAGGATTGTAGCCGCCATGGTTCTCATAGCTTATGACTTCGTCGGAGGTCAGACCGAAGATAAAGGCGTTCTCCTGGCCCACTTCTTCCACGATCTCCACATTGGCACCGTCCATGGTGCCCAGGGTCAACGCGCCGTTCAGCATGAACTTCATGTTGCCCGTACCGGAGGCTTCCTTGCTGGCCGTGGAAATCTGCTCGGATACATCCGCCGCCGCAAAAATGATTT
>CAZKAO010000062.1:0-21899 GCA_964550745.1 uncultured Acetatifactor sp. | reverse complement strand
GTCCCACCATAAACACCACAAACGCCGTCTCTGCCCAGGCTCTGGCCGACCTCTCCCGCCAGGGTCTGCGGATCAGCAGATAGACCGGCAGCACCACCAGCATGATTATCAGTAGTTTTAAAATGTATCTAAACAACTCCCGCCTCCATAATCAATCTCTACCTTTGCTATCGCACCTTTTCTCTGGCATGATGGTAAGCTCCTTTCCATTCCTGAAATGAGCCTTGATACGCCATACATAAATTATAACGCGCTTTCGGCTCATTGTCAGCCGTTTTTCTCAAGATTGATCTAAGGATGTTTTATCGTGTAGTCAAACTCACTCTGTCAATCGCAACCGCTCCACAATAGAAGCTTTTGCCATTTTTCGATAGCACAGCCAAGGCACCAGGGCAGTGACAGCCAATAGCGGAATGGCGCATAGCAGCGCCGGAGTCAGGGTGAAACGGTAGGTGAAATAGTCCATATCTGTCGTAATAGATCGCAGTGCCGTGACATTGACAAGAGCTGCCAGTATCAGCGAAGATACAATACCCAGAACCGCGTAGCCCAGGCCTTCGAAGACAAGCATTTTCTGAACCTGAGAGCCGGTCATGCCAACGGCTTGGAGCATGGCGATCTCGCCCCGTCGGGTTAGAACGCTGGTCACCATAGAGTTGATGAAATTCAGCACGCCAATCAGCGCCAACAGCGCGCACAACGTCCCGCCAACAATGGTAAACATGTCGATCATGCCCTGATAGATACCGGCCAGTGTACCCCGTGAGCGATAGCCCAGCGTGGGGTCAACATTCTCCATATAGCCCCGTATCCACTGCTCAGCGGCGTCCAGATGGTCGTCGTCCACATCAAAGATGGTCATCATGGGGAGCTGCCCGGCCTTTCCCACATGGGCCAGATACTCCTCCGATGAGAAGAAAAAGCATGCGCCGGAATCCAGCAGATGCCCGCAGGAATAGGCCTGGGGATACCTCACCACGGCCAGCACTTCATAAGTTTTTTCCGCGCCGTCACCTTGGAAATCCATGGTATCCGCGTCATAGTCCACGGCGTTTTCATAAACCACCGTCAGCTTATCCCCTGGATGGTACCAGGACGCATCACCCCAGGCGGCGGTAGGGCTGACGAAGACACCCTCGCCAGATCGCCATTTTTCCATGTCCAACTCGCCCTCCAAAACCTCCAGCTTGGAGGCGGGGAACTGGTCCAGGCCATATAAGCCCACGTCGTACCAATTTTGAACGTATTCACCAGTACCCTCCATGCTGCTTATTTTCCACTGGTAGCCCTGGCTGGCTGCCACAACCGGGTTCTGGCCAATCGCATACATCCGCTGGATCATATCGTCGGTGTAGAACTGAGACAGAAACTGCAGATACACGCTGCCGGAGGCTTCCAGTCCGTCCAGCGATTCGATCTGCGCCTGGAGCAGCTGGTCTATGGAGGATAGCCGAAGGGCTGCATTCGTGTTCCCGCTGATGATTGGAGCATCGGACACGGTGAAATCGGTCATCAGCTGGCTGGAGACATATTTGTCAAAATCGAAGGTCTGGAAAAAGGCGAAAGCGGTGTTTAAGATCACCAGGCTCAGCGTCAGGCTCAACGTGACAACAATCACCTTTTTCTTTCCACGGCCAAGATTCTGCCGGGCCATGCGAAAGGCGGTGACAGGCTTGGCATTGCGTTCCTTTTTTCGGCTCACTGGGACGTCCACATAGCGTATGGCCTCAATGGGCGACACCTTTCCGGCAAACCGGGCGGGCTTGCGGCAGCTGATGAACACCGTCAGCAGTGCGAAAACCGCAGCGGCCGCAAAAATGATGGGATTGGCGCTGATCATCGCCCTGGTATTCCCAGCGCTCTGACCAGCCGCTACAAGAGGAGCCAGTACGGAGCCAATGGGCCAACCCAGTATCAATCCCAGCGGGATGCCCACAGCCGACAGACGCAGGGCCTTGCTGTAAACAAGCTTACGCAGCTGCTTCGGCGTAGCGCCCAAGGTCTTGAGCTGGCCGTAAAAGCGCACGTCCTGGGCCACAGAGATATAAAAAACGTTGTAGATCAAAAGATACCCCGCCGTCAGCACTACCAGCGCTGCAGCCAAAACGCTGAGTATTTCAGAAAGCTGGGTGCGGGAGCTGATATAAGCAAAGTTGGTATGGATATCATCCTCCATGCCGTGGTCGGCGGCGATCATCCCCGCCCGCGCCTCCAAATTCCAGGCGCTGGGGAGCATAAAGCTACCCGCCACATACCCGGTGTCGCTTAAGTCATCTACACCCTGGGAACTGCCCCGTACTACTGGGGCAACCTTATCCGTATAAGCGCGGCTGAGCCATATTTCCTGCGCACCCGCAGCGGCGTCTCCCTCCCATGTGCCGCACAACATAAATGTGTCAGTAATGGTCTGAGTGTGCGTTTGGATCGTCAATTCAACTTCTGTTCCCAGCTCGTGGGAAAGTCCCATGGCCGTGAGCAACAGACGGCTCATGGCAATCTCCTTCTCTGTCTCTGGCATGTGTCCGGTATCGGGATAGCAAAAGCTGGATTCGGCGTAAAAGTCGTCTGCCCAGCGCACCTCTCCGGGCGTTTTCAGAAAGGCATTACCGACAGCAAAGCCGACGCTGATGCAGTAGCCGTGATCTGCCCAACGACTGTCAGAGGCCAGCTCCTCATACTCATCTAAGGTTACATGCTTCAGCCCTGCGTGGGCATAAGTGCCGATGCCCCGCATGGCATTCTCTTCCCAGGTGTCCTTCATGCTCATGGCAATGGTGAACACGCTGGTGAACATCACCGCCGCCAGAGCAATAGATAAAATAGCTATGGTATTTTTTCCGGCTTTCAGGCTCTGCTTGGCCAGTTTCTTCACAGTGAAGCTGGTATCGTTTTCAAAAGGCCAGGTCATATTCGCACCCCCCCTCACTCCACGATCCGCCCATCCTCGATACGGATGATGCGGTCGGCAAGCTGGGCGATAGATTCATTGTGGGTGATCATCACCACGGTCTGGTTGAACTTTGTGCTGGAGAATTTCAAAAGGGACAGGACATCACCGCTGGTTCGGCTGTCCAGATTGCCGGTGGGCTCGTCCGCCAGGATGACGGCGGGCTTGCTTATCAGCGCACGAGCGATAGAAACTCGTTGCTGCTGGCCGCCGGAGAGATTGTTTGGCATACTGCTTTGCTTTTCTTCCAACCCCAGGGTGCTTACAACGGTTTTTAGGTAGTCCTTATCTACTGTATCCCCGTCCAGTTCCACGGGCAGGACGATGTTTTCATACACATTCAAAATAGGCACGAGATTATAATTTTGGAAGATAAAACCGATATTGCGACGGCGAAAGATCGTCAATTCTTCATCGCTCTTTTTCGCCAGCTCGTCCCCACGAACAATGACGCTGCCGGAAGTAGGTTTATCAAGTCCTCCAATCATGTTCAGCAGAGTGGATTTTCCACTGCCGGATGTTCCAACCACGGCAACAAATTCCCCTTGCTCCACAGAAAGGCTGACGCCGTCCAAAGCGCGGGTAATGTTCGGCTCGGTGCCGTAATACTTTTTTAGATCAATAGTTTGTAAAACACTCATACTCAAATGCTCCTTTCGGGGCTGTACGCCCGTTAATAGAGCCATTGTAAAACCCAAATGTTACAGAAATGTCCGAAACACAGAAAAATGGCCGCCAGCACCCTATCCCTTTACGGGGAGAAAAACAGAAAAGATCGATCCTTTGCCAATCTCCGAAGTTACTTTGATGTAGCCGCCTTGCAGGGCGATAATCTCGCGCGCAAGATATAGCCCGATACCAACCCCCGGCTCGTCGTGTACTTCTTCCTCCCGATAGAAACGCCGGAAAATGGATGCCCTACTGCTCTCTGAAATACCTTTGCCCGTGTCGGTAATATTCAGTTTTATATGCATTTCCCATTGCTCCACCGAAACGCTGATCTTGCCGCCAGCCGGGGTATATTTAACTGCATTGTCCAGCAGATTGAAAAGTGCTTCTGCTGTCCATTTGCTATCGTGGGATAGCTGTAAATCCTCCGGGCAATCTACTGTCACGGCAATATCTTTTTTCTCCGCGCTGTAGACAATCCCACTCATGGCCTGCGCTAATGTATCAAACAACAGGCCGTCCCTCTTTTCCAGCCGAATAGCCCCGGTTTCCAGCCGAGAGGTTTTTACAAGGGCTTGAAAGAGAAAGTCCAGCTTGTCAGTCTGGCTGCGGATCCCCTGTAAAAAGTCTATTCGCTCCTGATCTGTTACTGGCTTTGTGAGCAGCGTATCTGTTACCATCTTTAGATTGCTTACCGGCGTTTTCACTTGATGGGAAATATCCGATACCAGCCTTTGAAGCTCTTGCCGTTCTTCGTCCACTTTTCGATTGCTTTCCTGCATGATACCGTATAATCGGGAAAGTCGGTGACTGATACGGGCAAAGAGTGTTTCCTTATCGTTGATTTGTTTTGGTTCCTCGTTGCCGCTTATCATATTATCCAGCGTCCGGCACAGGTCGCAGGTAAATACAGACAGCCGTTTGCTAAAGAAAAACACTAATACGAAAAGCCAAACAACAGCACAAGCTGTCAGCGCAGCGCCACCCAACAGCACAAGTGTGCTGCTTGTCAAAACATAAAGGGTAACGGTGATTGCCAGCATGGAAAGCAATGCCCCAGCGGCAATGAGCAGAAACAGCTTTTTGACAGACAGGCGTTCCAATTTCATTTCTTTTCGCCTCCCATCCATTGATAGCCCATGCCGTAAATCGTCTTGATGTAAGTACCGCTCTCGGACTCAATCTTACTGCGTATACGGCTGACGGTAGTTGTCAAGGTATGCTCGTCTACATAGTTTTCGTCCACGTCCCACAACTTTTCCAAAAGCTGTCCACGGGTAAGTACCTGTTTGGGGTTTTTACGAAACAGGTTCAACATCTTAAATTCCATCGGAGAAAGGTTAAGCGGTTTTCCGTTCAGACTGGCAGCCTGCTCTGAGAAGTCAAGAAACAATCTGCCATCATCGTAAATGTCCTTTGTAGGCTTATGATGTTCCAACATAGAAAACATAGCGCTGATTTTCCGTTGCAAAGCTCCTATGGAAAAAGGTTTTGTAATATAGTCCACTGCGCCCACTTCATAACCGCGTATCTGATCGCTTTCCTGATCGTTGGCTGTCAAGAAGATCACCATGGTATCGGGATGCGCCGGCTTAATGAGTCGGCACAGATCATAGCCATTGCCATCCGGCAGGTTAATGTCCAATAGGACTAAATCATATTCCGAGCTGGATAATTTTGTAGTGGCAGTTCTGGCGTTCAATACACCGGTTACTTCATAACCGTCTGAGGTGAGATTATAGGCCAGGGTCTTATTCAAAAGGCTATCGTCCTCAACAATCAAAATTCGTTTCATATTCTCACTCCCTTGCTTTGAGATTTATACTGACTAACGTTAAGATTTTCCAATTTCCGCACAGCACATGTCATATAATCCTTATTATATTTCGTTCTCTCGAAATATACAAGGTAAGTAAGTGTAAGAGGACTAATGAGCTCGTTATAAAAAGCAATCCCCATCGCACAAATACTCTTCATGCAATGGGGATTTTTACTATCTTATTTTCTATTCCATACCCAGCCATTTTGCAAAGCGTTCCTGCGCTGCCGCAAACCAGCTCGCCCCCAGGCTTCCCTGGGATTTCAGGCTGTCAAAAAATGCATTGATATCCGTATATTTCACACCTTTGTATGTGTCAGGAACCTTCGTCCCGTCCACAGTTTTTTTCCAAGACTGATATCCAGCGGCGGCCTCCTCATAATAGGTGAGCCGCTTTCCCTGGGAGATGGTTTCCGAATAGCCGTTCAGCCTCTGGTTAATGCGTTTGTGCAGATCGATAAATTTCCTGCCCCAACCGGTTTCACCCTTTATGATGCCCTGATTCATCTCCTGCAGTTCCTTGTACAAATCCGGTGCTTTGGCTTTCAGGATATCGCTCTCACTGACATAATCATCCGGCGCACCCACCAGGGGGCCCTTCTCAATGTGATAGGTGACTTTCCCGTCCTCCGACACCGTGCCGTTCATGCCATATTTGGCGATGGTCTCCATGGCGGAAAGGAAATCCCCGGCATGCTCCTCATCCAGATAATTCTCCGCCAGATATCTGGCCTCCTCCATCCCAAAGGCTATGGCGTCCCTGCGCTGTTCCTCGGTCATGCCGGACACATCGTGGGGCAGCAGGTATTGATTGATAATTCCGTTAGCGGCTTTCACCGTCTCCTCCAACGCATTCTCCAGACTGCCATAGAGTTTTTCATTTGTCTGGATATTTGGGATAATCCGCCTGTGAGTGTTCTCCAGATGCACTATGCTCTGCTCCATCAGCTCCTGTTTTCTGGCCTGTTCCGCCTTCTGCTCATCGGTCAGTTCCAAACAGCCTTTTTTGATCTGGCTCTGCAGATCCTGAGACAGAGCCTGCAGCCCGTCCCCGGAAAATTCCACCAGCACATTGTCGCCGTACTGGCTGGAGATCTCCTTCATGGCCCGCAGAGCCTCCTCCTTGGACATGGGTTCTGCGACCTTGTTCCCATGCTCGTCGGTGGTACTGAACTCATATTTCACCAGTGTATCCTTGGGCGTGAGTCCCTCCCTGCCGGAGCCATAGCTTTTCAGCGGCTCAGAGCCTTTGTAGAACTGACTGTAGTTCTGTGTGACGTTCATTGACATGCTTACATCCTCCTTGACATGCTATTGAAATCCGTTTCCCTGTTACCTTATATCATTTATCGTCACATTGATGCGAATTTCTTATCGGTATTACACAATTCGCCCAACTCACTTCTTAACTTTCTACCCCTTTCTCATCGATACCATTGGCATACAGCCTGTTTAAGCGCATCAGAGTCAACAGTAAAAAGCCATAAACTGCGCATGTCCCCCACTGTAGAGGCCGCTGTCCTTCCAGAGCATGGCATAGATAGACCGCATATCTACTGACATTCCCACATAGTACTCAAAATCCTCCTTGAGATATGGTACGCTGTATTTGGCAACGATCTCTCTTACCTCCTGCATGTATCTGTTCATTTCCTCTAAAAGCTTATGGTACTCGGGCATGGAACAGTAATACTCCCGGCATTTCTGTGCTGTGTCACCACCAAATATCACCGCCGCCACACGGATCTCTCCCTCCGGGGAACGCACACAAAACCCCTGTTCCAGAAGAACATCCAAAATCAGACTCTCTGCAACCGAAAGCTCCTCTGAACTGCATCCCTTTGCAAACTTATTTATGATCCCCAGGCTGTCCGACTTTGGCACTTCCCTTTTGTAGAGTCTCTCCCCGTAATACAACACATCATTGCACTGAAAACCATACCACTCGACATCCAGATCCCCCGCCCTCAGTGTACAGCAGCTGTTGTTAAAAAACATTCGAGACAGGCGGCAGAAGTCACCCTGCTCCTTTCCGATAAGCCCCCAGTTTCCACCGTCCCTCCTGTGAAATTTCTGGTAAATCCCTGGTCCCGGCGGCAGTGCGTCGTATACCAGCCACTGTTCAAGATAAAACGCAAAATATGCCTGTGCGTCCATCCGGCTGACTGCACTGCTTTGGACGCCATAGTCTCCAGCCTTTTCCAATACCTTGCCCGCCAGCGCCCATATATCCTCATAATGTTTCTCTGCAAATTGACAGGAAAGTTCATTTATCTCATCCTGGCACTCCTTGGGTGAGATAAAAAAGTTGGTGAGATACCTGTCTCCCTCCAACTTTCGGAGCAGTTCCGCCTCCACCAATATTTCCACCTCTTCCTCCATATAGGGCATCGCTACCCCCAACTCCATGGAAAGCTCTTCCACTGTGCTGGGATTGTTGTTTGCTACGCAGAGGATATTGACGGGGAGTTTCCTGTTTACCGCCGACCAGGGCAGCCCTGATGTGTGATTGCCCGATGTGGAAAAATTAATCGTTTCGGGCTGAAAACTTCTTGTTCCAAATTGTCTTGCCATATTCATACCTTCTTTCAGAATCCTGCGGCTGCTCTGCAGCCTTGTCTTTACAGTTCCTACCGGAATGCCGAAACGGCGGGAGATCTCGGAGACGCTCATCTCCTCAAAGTAATGCGCCACCAGAATCTGGCGGTAGTCAGAGCGTACAAAGGCCAGCTCGCGGCGAATACGCAGCAATTCCTGAGAGTGGATATATTCCTCCTCAAGACACTGCTCTGAGGGCAAAAGCTGCTCATACTCCTGAATGTCGACTTGTTCAGGAGCCTTATAATATTTCTTTGCCGCCCATCTCGCCCATCGATTGCGCACGACGGCCCAGATCCAGGCATCGAGCTTCTCCGGCTCCTTTCCCTTAGAGAGCGCCTGCACCACCTCAAGACTGATCTCCCCGGCAAGCTCCGCAGCGTCCTGCTCGTTGCCGGTCTTTTTCAGGCAGAAGTAAAATACCTTGCCAAGATACTCTCTCGCGAAAATATCAATCCCTGACATATGCGCTCCCCCTTATTTCGGCTTCCATAATGATAGTGTCTGAAAGAGGCAAAATGGATTTAATTTATTTAGCATCCGAATGAAAATCGGAAAGCTGATCTATAAACTCCCTATGTCTCCTATGCCTTTCCCTGCCGTCTGCTTTATGCTGGTAATTGCTTTGCCGCCAGCGTTTTCTCGGGCCTGCGCTGCCAGCCTCCGTATCCTCCATAAAGTATACTTCATGGGGAGTCTGCGGTCTCTTGCCGCAGAACGGGCAGCTGGGATCAGCGCAGGGCTCTTTAAGCCATTCATTACAGGCAGTGCAGCACCATGCGTCATATCTATATATATGGAAGATCGTCTTTTGCCCACATTTAGGGCATTCAGAATCGGAATGCCAGCCTATCTTATTCCACTTGAACCTATTTTTACGAAATTTCAAATATTTTTTTCTGTTCTTCATATCATTCTGTTTTTTACCTGTCCAATATCCATGCAATGCCTGCCGCTGTCCGCCGGAGAACATTTTTAAAATGGTTTCCTGGATTCAGCTGAAAATGAGTGTCAATGCCCATCCCTGCATAGTGGGCGGCAATCTCCTCTGTGCGCTCCTGCACTGTCCTCATATAAGGATTCCCAGTCCTGCATTCCCTGTCGCCAAGGGATAAATATACATGCGTTATATCGCCTGCCATCTCATGGGTGGAGACGTATTCCTGAAAACCCGAAAACCACAGTGATCCGGACATGCTGGCAATCCTTGAAAAGGCCAGGGTCTGATAGGCAGCATATATGGCAAACAGCCCAGCCAGCGAGTATCCCGCAAGGCCCCTCCAGCACGGAGCGCCCTGCAGAGCCGTTTCCACTGTCGGCACAATCTCCTGCATCAAAAGCCGCAAATATTCATCCGCTCCTCCCGTGCTGGGAGGGGCGCTCTCTGTGACCGGCGGCATCGCCCATGGCGTCATATCATGATACCAGTTAAGTCCGCTTATAGCTACAAGAGTAAAATCCGGACATCCCATGTCCAGCAACACCTGATATACCTGTTCGCCCTCCCCTTCGGAGGTATTCAGGTATATAATGGGCCTGTCGGGAGTAAGACTGGGATATACGGCAATCTCTCTGTCCGATGTATGGAACAGGATTTTATGGCAATTCTCTCTTTTCATTCCTGTCTTCATCCTCCCTTCCGGTTTTCTTAAGAGATATGCTTGTCTCGTAAGATACCCGATAGGTGCCGGGGCCTAAGTGGCAGATTCCCTCCCGCACATCCGCAAACATGGGGTTTGCGCTGTCCTCAAAGACTTCCCCTGTCGCCAGAGGCAGCCGCAGTGTGGCGCTGCACCCAAAGGGAACCGTGACAGACAGCTCCACATGGGTGGGCGATGTAATCTTCCATGCGCTCTTATAGAGGCCGGAGGGAGAGTCATATTCCGCCTCCATGCCTCCCAGCTCCCAGTTGAGGATGGGCGCAAAGTCAACCTTCGTAAAGCCGGGGGCCTCATCCACAGGGTTGATCCCGGCGCTGCGGCGGAACATCCACTCCGCCACGGAGCCGTAGGAATAGTGATTCATACTGTTCATGCCGATGCCGGAGATGGTTCCGTCCGCAAGCAGACTGTTCCATCGCTCCCACACAGTAGTAGCCCCCAGCTTTACCTCGTTGAGCCAGCCGGGATACTCCTCATTGAGCAGCAGTTCATAAGCCAGTTCGTCATACCCGTTGTCGGTGAGGACATTGCAGAGCAGGGGCGTGCCCACAAAGCCGGTCTTTAACTTGTGGCCGCTCTCCTCAAACAGCTTTTCCAGCTGCCTTTTTGTCAGCTCCACATTGTCCGACAGATGGTATTTCAGCGTAAGAATCATAGCCGTCTGGGTTCTGATGCAGCAACGCCCCGTCTGGCTGTAATACTCCTTCTTTACCTCCGCAAACTGCTCACGGGACAGCTTCCTGTACCGCTCCTCCTCTTCTTTCCTGCCCAGGACTGCTGCCGCCTTTGCCACCAGCTCCGCGCTGGCCGCATAATATATATTGGCAATAAAGCCCTCATCCGTGGCTCCCAGCACCTGCTCCGCTCCTCCAACGGGATTGTCCAGAGCCAGCCAGTCGCCGTAATGGAACACCTCTCTCCAGTGATGATTGTCCCCGTCAACGGTCGTGACATAATCCACCCAGGCCTTCATGCTCTCAAACTGGTCTTCCAGAATGCTCTTGTCCCCGTAAAACAGGTACAGATTCCAGGGGATGATGCAGGAAGCGTCACCCCACACGCAGGCGCAGGATTTCACGCCGCAGGAGGGCACCACGTCCGGCACTTTCCCTCCCAGCGCACTCTGCTCTCTGGCCATATCGTAGAGGTATTTGGCATAAAAGGCATAGGTATCCTTCAGATAGGTGGCCGTAGGGGAAAATACCTGTGCATCTCCCGTCCAGCCCATGCGCTCATCCCTCTGAGGGCAGTCTGTGGGCACATCCACAAAATTGCTCTGAAGCCCCCACTTTACATTTTCCACAAAGCGGTTTACGAGGTCATGGCCTGTGTGCAGCGTGCCCTTGGCCTCGATGTCGCTGTAATATGCCCAGCCCATAAAGTCCTCCTTTTGCAGGTTCGCCACTCCCTCAATCTTGACATAGCGATATCCAAAAAAGGTAAAATGGGGCACCAACAATTTCTCCGTCCCATCGCTGGTGTAGAAATATTCGGATTTGGCCGATCTTAAGTTCTCATTATAAAAATTGCCCTGCTGCAGGATCTCGCCAGTCTGAATGTGGATGACCGTCCCCTTGGGCTCATGGACTCTCAGCGCAAAGATGCCGGTAAACTCCTGTCCCATGTCAAACACCGTCTCCCCCGCCGGAGTGTGAATCAGCTCTGCGGGCTGAAAAGTCTCATGCACCGTCACGGGGAGACTCATGCGCTCCGTCAGCTTCCCCTCCGGAGCCTCGCATAATACGGCCCGGCTCACAGGCAGGGGCTCAAGCGTATCGTCCTGCCACTCGCCATCGTAGAGGTTGGAAAAGGTGATATTGCTGCGCCGCACGCTCCATTCCTCATCCGTGCCGATCACATCCTCTGTACCGTCCGCATAGGTCAGGCGCAGCTCCGCAATCAGCTTCCACTCATTGCCATAAAAGCCTGCATCTTCCCTGGCTGTAAACCCGAATCTGGCCTTGTACCAACCATTGCCCAAGAGGATAGACAAGGTGCCCTGTTTCCGCATGGTCTCTGTCACATCATAGGTCTGGTACTGTATCCACTCCTTATAATCATTGCTATAAGGCGTCAGATATTCCTCACCGATGCGCGCCGTCTTACCGCCCTCCGGGGTATAGTATGCTTCATAAAGCCCCAGCCCGCAGATATACAGCCTTGCCCGGGCCACTTCCTTTCGAGGTGAAATCTCCCTCTCAAAATAAGGATGCCTTTTGTCCGAAATCACTCCTCCGGCCAGATCATCAGGACTTGTCTCCAGAGGACGACAGCTCACCCATCTGCCGGTCCAGTCCTCCTCCCGCTTTCCGGTCTCAAACCACTGCGCCTCGCCTGTAGCTTCCTCCCCGGCGTCAGTCCGCACCGTCACCGTCCAGTAATAGCGGGTGCGGGGCTGTAAGTCTACCTCCGCCCTGTACGCCAGGGGATTAGCCCCGCTGTCAAAGCCGGAATCAAACAAAATCTTTTCGAACTTTTCATCGGCAGCCACCACAACTCTCGCCGCCTCCTGCCGCTTTCCCATTGCCTCTGCCACTTTCCAGGTGAACACACATCTTGTCATGCGAAAACCCAGCGGATTTCTCAGATGATTTACTTTCAGATCATAAAGTTGCATACCTTCCTCCACCTATACCCAATTATTTTTTTATACTCACTAACGATTAGATTTTCCTCTCCGCACAGCGGATGTTGCCCGATTATGCGACATGTGCTGTGCGGAAATTGGAAAATCTTAACGTTAGTAAGTATAATTCTCACTCCTTGCGCTCAAACAGCGCATTGACCTCCATCTTGCTCACAATCCCCTGGGCGTCCACACCGGGATGGGTCACATAGATCCGGCAGACCTGCGCCACAAAATCGCTGTCAACTCCCAACCGTCCGGCAATGGCATCCACTTTGCGCCCTGCCTTCATATCCCGCAGAATGGCGCTCACGATCTGTTCCAGATTGCCCTCTGTCAAACCCTTTGGCGGAGTCTGCCCCTCTTCTTTTCCCGTCAGATCTATCTTCTCCACCTGCCATTTTCCCGTGTCTTCCCACACCTTCAGAACTGCCATGGTCACGGGCTGGCGAAACCGCCTGGGGCCGCAGCTGCCCGGATTTAAAAACAGCACTCCGTCCACTGCTTTTTCCTCGTACTTGTGGGAATGACCATAGATAAACAAATCCGTTCCGGCAAGATTCTCTTTCCTGTGCTTTTTGTTGTGTACCATATAAATGCGCAGGCCAAACAGAGTGATGTCCAATTCCTCCGCCATGCCCTCTGCCCACTCCTTGTCGTTGTTGCCCCGCACCACATAGACCGGGGCGATCTGCTCCAGTTCGTTCAATATTTTGCGGCTGCTGATGTCGCCGCCGTGCAGGATTACCTCACAGGTTCCAAGTATCTCTGTGATCTCCGGCCGCAACAGACCATGCGTGTCCGCCAGAACGGCTATTCTGTGATAGGACTTGTTTTCCATGACTGACTCCTTTCCGCCAGAAATCTCACTGCGACAAATCGGCAAAATCCACATAGGGATATGCGCCCAGATTTTCCTCAATGATCCTGCTGTTTAAATTGAACCAGCTTTGGCATTTGTCCAGGATGATGGCATCAGTGGTTACGACATTCTCCAAAGTCTCCAATGTAACATCCACATTATGGATGACCTCAAGCTGCAATTCAAAAGGAAAATCACCCAGCAGCGTCCCAATCTGTTCCTTTAGTCTCCCGGAGTTGGATACCGGGGAATCCAGATAGAACACAGCCTTGCCGATTTTATACCGCTTCAGTATTTTGCCGATCATTGTGATGGCCTGGGCCGTCTTGTCGATCAGACGGTATGAGCCCCGAAGCGCTGCCAGATCCCTGACGGTTCCGTCCATGCACTTGAGCAGCAGGGAACCGGACAGAGCGACCTCCAGGGTGATAATGGTATTGAAACCATCGATATGCACCACGCTGCCCTCCGGGATATCCCGCAGTTCCTTGCTCCTGCGGTTTTCAATGCTTTTGCCGGAGGAGACTGCCCGCACCAGCGCCAGTCTCTGCCTCTCGGACAAAAGGAAATGGTTGCTCACAAACACTGACGCGCTCTTGATCGGATAACCTCTGTCCAGCAGATAATGCAGATCCTGCCCCGCCGAATGCAGCTTCCGGGCCGCATCGCCGTAAAATTCTGCGGTATCGTTGGGGGAATAGCCCCTTTGCACTGTTTTGCACATTTTCTCACCTCCTGGTCAAAAGCAAGATAGTTGTAGTTACAGCCTATCTCTTCATTCCAAAAAAGTCAATATTCTCAACCTATTTTCTTTTACTACACCGCTGTATCCAGCCCGCAGCGTAACCGCCCCACTCTCCGGCGTCTGCACTACCCGGCACCCTTTTTCCCAAAGCCGCTTAAGCAGCTCCTCATGAGGATGCCCATAGGAGTTGTCCCGCCCGGCCGAAATCAGGGCCAGTCGGGGAGTGACCGCCTGCAGAAAGGCCTCCGACGTGGAATATCTGGAGCCGTGGTGCGCCACCTTCAGCACATCCAGCTCCGCAAGAGAGAGACGCCGCAGATAGGCCGTCAGCTCTCTCTCACCCTCCCCCTCCACATCCCCGGTGAACAGTATGCGCAGCGATTTTTCCTCCAACAAATAACAGGCGGAAGCGGCGTTGCTCTCCCCCTCATACCCCGCCCTGGGCCACAGGCAGGTCAGGCGGAAATCTCCCTGCTGCCAGCCCATCCCCTGAGAGAGATATTCCACCCGGCATCCCGCCTCCCGGGCCAGCTGCCGCAGTTCCTCCAATGGCTGCGACAAAGGCTCGGCCACCCGGGGAAGGTACAATGTCTCAATGCGGATTCCCCGACTGTCCTCAAGCAGTTCCCGGATAGCGTTCACATGATCCCTATCTCCATGGGATAAAAAGACGCCATCCAGGGTACTGATCCCCTGATGCTTCAGATAGGGAATCAGCACATATTCTCCCACTCTGCTGCGGCTGCTGCTCCCAGCGTCAAAGAGATAGTTCTGCCCCTGGGAAGTGTGTACGCATATACAGTCCCCCTGCCCCACATCCAACATAGCCATCGTAAAACCGTTGTCAAAGTGCCTCGTCAGGAGAATGACTGATGCAGTCAACAAGGTCAGGCCGCCAATTGTGCCGGATATGCGTTTGGCTGACAGGATTTTCACGCCCACAGATGCTCCGGCCAGCTGCGGCGCAGTACACTGTCTGCGTTTCCACAGATTGACCGCAATGATTAACAGTCCATAGTATCCTATGATCTGCCACCATCTGGGCCTGCCGGTAATCCACAGATGTCCCGGCAGGACTTCCGCCACATGGCACAATCCCTCATACAAAAACAGTATCCCCGTCACTCCCCATCTCACCGGCAGAGCAGCCGGCAGAATCATCAGTATCAATCCTCCTGCCAGCAGCACACCCATCAATGGCAGTACCATCAGATTCAGCAGGGTGCCATAGATCGGTATCTGGTAAAAGAAATACAGCTGGACCGGCAATGTAGCCAGAGTGATACACAGGCTTGCGATCAAACTCTTAATCACCCCCTGGAGCAGGATTAATCCCTTGAGAATATTGCTGTCCCGCTTTCCTGCTGCCTTTTTTCTGCGGATTGCCCTCTCGATGACTCCATTGGACAATGCCTCCTGCAATGACGGATACAGCCATCCCATCCCTGCCACCGCCCCAAAGGACAGCAGAAAACCGCAATGATATACCAATCTGGGATTGTGGCACACCATACTCGCCGCCAATACTCCCATAGCTGTCAGCATATCATACTGCCTGCTCCAAATTTCCCCCAGCATACGGATCAGGTACATTCCGATGGCACGGACTGCGGATATTCCCCAGCCCACCATACCCCCATAGAGCAGGATCATACAGCCACCGGCTATAGCCGCTGGCACAATGGGACAGCCACAGCGCCGCAGCAACCGGTACACACTCATACCCAACAAAGTGATATGCAGCCCGGAGATGGCCAGTACATGAGCAATACCATTGTCCTGATACAGCTCTTTGACCTCCTGGTCCAGTCCGTGCTTTTCCCCCAGCAGCATCCTGGCCAGAATAGATGCTTCCCTCTGGGGAAGAGCCTGATAGAGCCGCCCTTTAAGCCAGCTACGGCATCTATAAAGCCATTCTCTGATCTGCCATTTTCTCCCGTTACTGCCCAAAAGCTGTGCCTGCTTCAGCTGTCCTGCCACACCTGTGATGAGATTGTAGTCCGCACTGTCCCACTCTCCCGGATTGGTGGCGTGCGGGTACAGCTCCAGCTTTCCCTGCACCACTATTTTGCTTCCCAGGCAGATCTGCCGTTCCAGCGCGGAGACGCTATCGTCCCATCCAGCCGCAGACACACCCGGCATAATCGTCTGGTCTGACGCCAGCCGGCATATTAACTTGTCCTTTAGTTTTTGTTCTGAAATATACGGGCTTGATTCTTCGTCCCCCGATTCTGTATCAGATAATACAGTAAAAGACTTCAGATAAAGAAACAGAACTTCCTGACCGTACAGAGTACGGATTTCCTTTTCATACACCTGACCGCTCACCGTCAGCAGCTGCCCCTCCAGTTCTCCGGGCAGCTGCGGCTCCCAGGGCGGTGGGTCCACCAGCCTCTGGTACAGCGCAATAACCGCAATCAGCATCAGGCATCCGCATAAAAGCGGCCGCTTTATTTTTTTCAAATTTTACTCTTCCTCTTTCAATTTACTCCAAAGTAGTGACAATATCCAGATTGCGTTCAAAATAAGTTGTCAGACTGTATTTCTCCCGATAGGTGCCGGAATTGTCCCCGTTGATGGATATTTGTACCCTGTTGACATCGCTCAGCTCCACCAGGGAATTGGTAATGGAATAAATGGTGGCATCCGCCGTCACATTATAGGGCTGGGTCAAAAAGGTCTCGTCCAGATTCACATAGCAGATACCGTCCTTGACTGTCACACTGGCCACCTTGGTGGAGGGATTGATGGTGGGATACAGCCCCTCGACACTGGGCCCCTTGATCAATTCTTCCACAATCAGCTTCGCCAGGGAGATATTGGTGTTGTACTCCTTGGTACGGTTGGCCGCAATCAGCTGTTCTCCTGACTCGTTGGCAAAATACAGCTTTAGCTTGACCTCCTCATAGGTGTTGATCGCATTGCCGTCATTTTCCACGAACTGATCCCGGTTCATGGTGGAGACAATATTCCCCAGAGAGTCTAAAAGGGGATTGCCGTTCACCGTGATGAACACAAAGTTGATCTGATTCAGCTGGGTCAGCGTCTTGACAATGGCCGCTCTCACCAACACCTCCGTGGTCACCGACATGTCGTTATACCCCTCGGTCATATCCAGATGCACTTTTCCCATATTTATTTCCACGCTCTGTACCTGGAAGCCCATGCCAAGAGGGGCTTTATATTCCAGCTTTGCCGGAGTGGTGGCCAACGCAGTCAAAAGCTCCGCAACCTGCGCCTCCAATTCCTCTGCCGCCATATAATATTCATGCATCTCTATCTTGGTTTCCGAATTGCTCACATAGTAGACCGAATATATTTTAGTCTGATCCACCTGCTCTTCTCCACAGGCACTAAGCATTACCAGACAGATCAGCAAGAAAAACGCTGTCATGATCCGCTTCATTTTATTCTCCTATTTTGAGTTCCGCATATCCCCTGCTGCCACACAGGCCGGTGATGAATGTCCGGCCGCTTTTAGGCGTCCTGACATCCATCAGTGCGCCATCCGGGGATATGCTGTTTAAGAGGGTTCCGCTGCTGCTTTACCCGGCAATATAACTCAGGGGAATCTTCACCAGGAAAGTGGAACCCTCCCCCTCTATACTGGTCACTGTAATTGATCCTCTGTGCATCAGAACTGCGCTCTTGGTGATAGCCAAGCCCAGACCTGTGCCGCCGATCTCCCGGGAATGGGACTTATCCACCCGGTAAAAACGCTCATAAATCTGCGCCAGGGACTCCTCCGGAATACCAATACCGGAATCGCTGACCTCAAAGGTAAAATACTGGTGGTCTGCATCCAGCACCACCTTGACCCAGCCATGTTCCTTGTTGTATTTAATAGCATTTTCCACCAGATTGGACATCACCAGAGTCATCTTGACCTCGTCAATCTCAGCCACAACAGGACGCACACTTTCAAATACCACTTCCACATCCTTTTTACGGGCGATAGGACGCAGCCGCTTCAGGATCAACTCCGTCAGATCATTTATATTGATGGCGGCAATGTTGAGGACAGATACCTTTTTGTCCATCTTCACCAGAGTCAACAGATCCGTAATAATCTGATTCTCACGGTCAATTTCCGAAACGATATCCTCCATAAACTCCTGATAGAGTTCCGCAGGGACATTTTCCTGTACCAGCAGGGAGTCAGCCAGCACCTTCATAGAGGTCAAGGGCGTCTTCAATTCATGGGACACATTGGATACGAACTCCTGCCTGGAGTCGTCCAGCACTTTCATGCGCTGCAGCAGCTGGTTAAAAGCCTCCACAATATGCTCCGTCTCCGCCAGATCAGGTACGGAGATACTTTCATTGCTATACCCTGCCTTCACATCATTGATCGCTTTGGTGACCCGCTCAAAGGGTCTGGTCAGCACGATGGACATAAGCAGAGCGATAGCCACAATCGCCATTATCATCAACATTTCCAGAATCATGGCCTTGCGATTCAGAATTGTCATGGTATCCGAAATATAGTCTGTGGAAATACTGGTCAGCATCACGCCCTTAACCCGGGGATCGGGCTGTCTCACACCGCCGATCACAACCGCTCCCGCAGTTGTTCCCTCCTCATCAGTGACAGTCTTATTGTCAATGATTGGTATAGTCATCTCGATATACCCATCCTGGGCATCATAATTGGAAAGACTCTCTCCCATGAAGCATTTGATCACTTCCTCTGAGATAATCGTCTTTCCTTCACTAATAGCATATGTATCCTTGATAACCCGCAGATTACCGTTGATGATCTGTACACGCCCATCATACAGATTGGAGAGCATCTCCAGCTCTGCATTGATCACCGGAGAACTTCTGGTGTTCAGATAATCCTCATTGACCAGATGATCCGCCAGAATATTTAACTGGCTCCTTACCGTCAATGTACGCAGTTCCACTGCACGCTGCTCATAATTTCTCATGATTCCATAGCGCATGGCAACACTGGGAATAATCCCTACCACCAGCACGATCAGAAATATCCGGACTCTAAGGCTGCGCAGACTGAGATATTGGTGATATATTTTTTTTATTTTATCCAAATATTCTTTTACCATGGCTTATACGTTGTAAAAATAGTACCCCACTCCCCATTTAGTATGCACATATTGAGGTTCACTGGGATTGCTTTCAATTTTCTCCCGCAGTCTTCTGATATGTACATCCACGGTCCGCACATCGCCGGGATAGTCAGAGCCCCACACGATCTTAAGCAGCGCCTCTCTGCTGTACACCTTGTTGGGATTGGTCATAAGCAGCTCCAGCACTTCGAATTCCTTGGCAGTCAGACCGATCTCTCTGTCTGACACATAAGCCCGCCGGCCCTCACAGTCCAGACGCATCTCCCCGCTGACAAGATTCTTCTGAGCCTCTGCCTGTCCTTTTTTAGGCTCTACACGACGCATGATCGCCTTGATCCGCGCCTTAACCTCCAGAATATTAAAAGGCTTGGTGATGTAATCATCCGCGCCGTATTCCAGGCCCAGAATCTTGTCCATATCGTCACCCTTGGCTGTCAGCATGATAATGGGTACATTGGAGAATTCTCTGATCTGTTGGCATACTTCAAAACCGGTCAGCTTCGGCAGCATGACATCCAACAAAATAATATCGTACCGATTGGCTCTCGCCAGTTCCAGAGCCTCCTCACCGTCATATGCACAATCCACCTGCATTTCGTCCTGCTCCAAACTAAAGCGGATTCCCTTTACAATCAGCTTCTCATCGTCCACTACCAATGCCCTCTTTACAGCCATTCCTTCAACCATCCTTCCCTGTATGCTTAGTCTACCATTATTTTGTCCTTGATCTTCTCATAAATGCTTTCCTTGATACCGGGAATCTGCATAATTTCCTCCGTAGTCTGGAAGCCGCCATGCGTCTCCCGATAGGACAGGATATCCATCGCACGGCTTGCGCCGATCCCTGGCAGGGTCTGAAGTCTGTCGGCATCGGCTGTATTCAGATTAATCCTTCCGCTGTCAGTCGTCTGGACAGCATCCTCTGGCGCGCTCTCACCTATAGCCGGAATATACAGTTTTTGCCCGTCCTGAAGCACCGCAGCCAGGTTCACTGCCGTGTCCTGCGCGCCCTCTGCCAGTCCGCCTGCCGCCTCCACAGCTTCCCAGACACGACTGCCTGGGGGAAGCATCACCACACCCGGCTGGCATACCCTGCCACAGACATGTACACAAATCTGCTCCTCTTCCGCCAAGGAAATCTCCGGCTCCCACATTTCTGTATCGTCAGCTGCAGCCGCGTCAAAGTACTGAATCTCACCGCCGCTTCCGCAGCCGCCCAGCGCCGTCAAAATCAAAAAAAGCATAAGTATTATTGTATTTTTATTCATCATAGTTCCTTTCCCTTTTTCTGCGGTACTCGGAATGCCTCTCTATGCTGATAATTTCATTGTATAGGAAGTATTTTCCCTTGACAAGTAGTAAAAAATTAAAAATTACTTAATTTTTGTGCTAATTTGACTGAAAAGTGCCATATCACTTCCACTTAAATATAATAATTCCCACAACTGCCACAATCATGCCAATGGCCTTGCGCCATTCCCAGGGCTGTTTCTCCACGCCAAACCAGCCAAAAAGCTCTATGATATAAGCTATCAGAAGCTGAGCCACCACAATCAGCATAACAGCCCTTGCAGGCCCCAGCGCATCCATGCTCTTGATGACTGTATAAGTGATAAATGCGCCGATAGCCCCACCGAGCAGCATATACTTCGGTTCCACCTTAAGCGGAGCCACCAGACTGCTTCTGTCCGTAATCAGCCATGCCCCGAGGCAGACCAGCAGAGCGGTAAACTGCACAAAGGCATTGGCTGACCATATGCTGGAGCTTTTGGTCACCTGGGTGTTAAACACCCCCTGAACACTCATGAGCGCACCTGATATCAGGGCAATAAAAAAACCAATCATCGCAATATCCCTTTCTTATTTAGAGTTCCGCATGTTCCCGTAACCTTTATAGCAATAGGATATCCTGATGATTGGTTCTATATTCGAAAAATATTCAGTTTTTGACAAGCTGTGTGCGCATCTGTTGATCCAGCTGTTCCACCAGACTGCTCACGTCCTCCCCGTTCCATACCCTGGCGAAGAGTACTTCCAGCTGAATCCAGTAATTGCTGGACTCCATCAGTTTAGGCAGCGGCATGCTGTCCTCATACTCCGCCAGAAATATCTGCAGCGCTCCATTGTCCCGATTTACATTTCTGTTCGCAGAGGCCTTGCCCGTGAGATCGTATAGATTCTCCGCATAACCGTCCACCAGAAAGGTGGCAAACGCATTGGCCAGCTCCCGGTGGTCCGAATAACCGTTGATAGCCACCGCGCTTGTCACAGACATGGATCTGCCCTCCAGCTCAGCGGTGGGATCGGGCATCAGCGCCACGCCGTAATCATAGACAAAGCTGCCCTCCTCCTTGGCTGCTGCCAGAACTGCCGCCGCATCCGTGGTGGCAATGGTATACACCAGCTTTCCCTCCAAAAAATCCTGCAGCACCGATTCATAGGTCACTGTGGAGGAGTCGATGGAAAAGAACTGATTCAACCCCTGATAAACTCCCAGGCTGGCTATGGCATCCTGATTGTATATGTCAATTTGGTTCCTGTCGTCTCCGGCCTCTCCCCCCAGATTCATACAGCTGCCCACAAAATAATAGTTGTAAAAAATATCCGAGACATCCCAGGAGAAAATACCCTCCACCGTCTCCGGGGGATCAAAGGAGTCCGCCATCTGCAGGATATCGTTCACCGTGGTGGGAATTGCCCGATCAAAGAACTGTTCTGTCCGCAGCGCAATGGTCTCTTCATCGAATATCACCAGAGAGTTCTCCTCATCGGGAAGCTCGTCCAGCTCCTCAAACTCTCCCTCCTCGCTCTCGGCATCTCCCTCATCGTCGGCCTTCCCCGCCTGCTGCCTGGCCCACTCATACAGGTAGGTCTCATTGTAG
>CAZKAO010000061.1:0-22002 GCA_964550745.1 uncultured Acetatifactor sp. | reverse complement strand
AGTACAATTGATACCGATACTGCGAGTTCTCATCCCGCGCCTCATTCATCGCGTACCTGTCAAGCACATAGAAATCGCCGCCCAGACTGGTATAGAACCGCCAATTATCACCCTTTTCGACATAGGCAAATTCCGACTCCGGTATGTCCAGCACATAGGTGTTCACACAGGAGCATTCCCTGTAACCTCTCACTCCGTAGGGCATCTGGTATCCCCCCTGCATCCAGTCCACAGGCTCCCAGGCTTCCTCCTTGGAAGCGGCCGTATCCGAAGCGGCCACTTCCAAGGCAGCGGAATTCTGTGGACTGCCCGAAGTCTGCCCCCCGTTTGACACCGTCTCGCCCGCCCCTGCATCCGGCTGACAGCCTGCCAACAGCAACGCCGCCAACATGCCCATACCAATAATTTTAAACAAATATCCTCGTTTTTTCATTGGCACTTTACTCCCTTCCGCGCTCTTCTATCCTCAGCTGGTATGCCGCCTCACAGGCAGGCATCCTGGGATATGAACTCTTGACACTATCATAGCATCGGGGCCTTTGTACCTCAACTACCTTAAACAAATCTTAAAGATTTTTTCCCTCCTTACTGCCGCTCGCTCAGATAGAGCTGCACCCGTCTCTGGATGACATCCGCCACATGCTCCGCGCTCTGGTTCCCCTCAAAAAAATTATCAATTTCTTCATCGATAATGGCCTCTATCCTGCTGTCCACGGGCGGATGTCCCTCCAGGGATTCCATATAGGCATAATAGTCCTCACAGCACTCCAGATATTCCACATAGTACTCTGGCATCTCCTCGCCATGTAGAGCGGGGTCGCCCCGGTCCAGCAGATAATGCAAGCTGTAGTTTCCTGATATATCCCGAGTACTTATGGCCCATTTGCCTTCCCAGTCCTTGCCGATCTGGAAGGTGTCACGGCAGTCCCTTCGATAATCCCCCATAATCTGAGCGCTCATCAAAAACTCCAGATATGCCGCTGCCGCCTCCTTATTTTTGCAGTTCCTGTTCACCACATAAAAACCTATAGGGTTAACTACTTGGCTGGAGCCGTCATCCCCCGGTATGCCGGGTCTGTTATACTTCTCCCCCATAAACTGCTTTACCATCACAAACTGGTCCCGCTCTGCAACTATATCTACGACTGCCAGGCAATTGCCGTCTAACAGATCTTCATATGTTTTCGTATAATCCTCTTCTATAGTCAAGGTACCTCCATCTGCTGTAATCGGCTCATTCCGGTACTGCTTTGCCGCGTTCAACAGCCGAATGAACAGGTCACTGTCAAAGCTGCAGGTCCCTGCGTCCCAATCAATGAATGGGGAATTGGCCATATCATAGCATGTCAACATATACACAAGAACACTTTCTCCGGCGTACCCAAACCCCCGGTTGAAAGCCTTGGGATATTCCCCCGCCTCCAACAGGGCCACCATCTCTTCCACTGTCCACTCCTCCTCAGGCCATATATCCGTGCTGGTCACCATGGAGTTGATATTATAGAAAGTACTGACTCCGACCAGACTGCCGTCAATAGTTCCTGTATCCAGCAGACCGGGATAAATCTGGTCCAGCGTCTCCTGACTGACCAGCTCTCTCAAATCCATCAGCACACCCTTTTCCCACAGTGCAGCCAGGTCCTCCTTGTCAATAAAGAATATATCCGGACCTTTTCCGGCTATCAACTCGTTCCACACCCTGTCGTGGACGGCGCTGCGCTCTTCTCTTGTCGTTTCCGGCACCACCTGCAGATCAAAGGCATACTCCGGGTGTTCCGCCATGAATATCGGCAGGGTATTTTCTATATCCGCGGTAAACTGCCACTTTGTGATGCTGGTGGCATACAGAGGGTCTGTGACGAGGATGGACTCGCCGCCCTCACCCATCTCGGTCTCCCCGGCACAATTCAGTACATAGACCACGGCGCAGTCTTCCTTCTGTGTGAAAAGCAGTACCTCGCCCTCCTCATTGACTGTCACCTCACCCCAGGTTCCGATGATATTTCCGGCGTCAAACAAATACTCCGCATCCCCCGTTTTTTCATCCCCCTGATATATCCTTTTTTCACCTGTGACATAATAGTAAATGCCATTGTCCCGGGGAATGATCCGGTCTGAAAAGCTGCCGCCCCGCACACCTCCCAGATGCTTTTCCTGCTCTCCCTCCAGCCACAGCCATTCCATACCGTCCGTCTCATGATACCCCTGGGTCAGGATGCCTCCGTCCGGCCCTGCGGTCATCCAGGGAATAATCTTCTTGTAGCGCACGCTGCAATCCCGATCTTCCAGAAGTTTTCCGTCCCCGTCCAGAATCGCCATCCGCTTGCCGTCAAAGGATACTATATAGTAGTTGCCCTGGCTGTCCACACAGATATTGGTGGGCAGTACCTGCTCCTGCACCATGTCCAGCTCCTGACATATAGGCAGCAGATCAACCCTTTTCAGCTCCTCCCCCGCTCGGTTTACATGCACAGCGTAGTATGCCTCATACTTCCAGCCGTCTTTGACAGGAATCAGGTACACCAGTTCCTCATCGGAGACGGCAAACATGCCGTATAGATGGCCCTGTTCCAGCAGCTCCAGCTCCAAAAAACCGCTGCTCCATTCCTTCCTGTCCCCGTCAAACACCTGCATTTCGTAGGACACCGCATCCTCCGCGTAAAGGGGACGCACCAGAAAAAAACAATGCTCCCCCACGCAGCGTATGCCGTCGCCATAGTCTCCCGCCTCCGTAGCGGACGGAAGGTCCACTATACTGCGGCCCACCAGGGCCATGGCGGGCGCCGCGCCCTGCCCGAGCTGGATCTGCAGCTCCTGCTGTCCCCAGAAATAGGTCTTTTCTACTTGGGCTGTCTCCTCGGGCAGGTTCTCCTCCCGGGGCTCTCGGTCCGTCAGGCAGACCGCCGATACCGCCAGTATGGCCGCCACCGCAAAAACTATGATACAGATACCCGTTTTTTTGTACTTTAACACATGCTTCACCCTCTTTCCTGTCCCTGATTCTCCAAAGGTCGCCACATCCAGGGGCCGGTAACGTCTGCCCGCCGCATAGGACAACAGAGAAAAACTGTAGTCATATCGTATGTTCTCCCCCATCTGCTCCAGCACATACTCGTCACAGCGCATCTCCATATCCTGCTCCATGCAGCGGACCGCCGCCCATATCAGGGGATTGTACCAATAGACCACCTGCAGGACGCAGGCCAGCAGCCGGACCCGAAGGTCATGATGCCGGATATGGTATCGCTCATGGAGCAGCACATATTTCCGCTCCCCCTCCGCCATGTGACAGGGAAGATATATCCTGCCATGCAGCGCTCCCATGGTGAAGGGGGTGCTGATCTTCTCACATTCATAAACATTGCCGCCGCTCTCGCCCTCAAGGCGTACCGCGCAGGCCACCTGTCTGCGTATCCTGCCATAGGCGTACAGCTGCCTAGACGCCAGAAACGCCATTCCCGCCAGCCAGACACCGACCAGGCCATGCAGAGCCATTCGCCCCCAGTCCACAGGATCGGACAATTCCGCCGCTGTCAGACTGTCCAAGCCACCCTCTCGCTCGGAATACTGCGGCGGCAGCTCAAATACCCGGCCCCCATAATAGTTAGCCGGCTCCCCGATATCCCGCCGCACAGAGCCCATGCCGTAGGAGCCGTTCTGCACACCGCCCATAGCTTCCCCGGGCTGCTCCCCAGACTGTGCCAGCTCCGTCAGTTCCTCCGGCAGATAGGCCAGTCCCGTCTCGGTCTGCACCGCCCGGTCAAATATCGAGAGATTGAACAGACTTGTGACGGAGGAGAGTGTCACCGGGCACAGCAGGCGCAGAGCCGGTATGAGCCACAACAGATAGATATACCGTCTGGGTACGGCGAGCCGCCCCAACAATGCTCTCACCAGCAGCACGGCCAGAATCACAATGCCCGCCGTAATGCTCCTGTTTACCATTGACAAAAAGATTTCCGCTATATTCATAAGTTCTATCTCCCGTCAGACTCCCTGTGTGCCCGGATCATCTCCTCTATAGCCTCCGCCTCCTGCGCCGTCAGTTGCTTGTCTCCGAGAAATGCGGCCAAAAAATGGGGCAGCGAACCACCAAAGGTACGCTCTACGAAGTAGGTGGACTCCTCCCGCTCCGCCCTCTCCTGGGGCACCAGCACCGTCACCAGGGCATTGTCATTGCGCAGATACCCTTTCTCCACCAGCTTTTTCAGCACCGTGTAGGTGGTGGACTTCTTCCAGCCCAGCCTGGCCTCGCACAGTTTCACCAGCTGGCCGCTGCCTATCGGGGCATGCTCCCACACCACCTGCATAAAACGATATTCACTGTCACACAATTTAGCGTATTCCATGATAACCTCCATTCCGGCAGACATACGATATTTCCTGTTGCCCGCATCACCACGCAAACAAGGTCGATAATAATAGACCTGCTATAAGTCTATCATTATCGACCTTGTTTGTCAACCCTGCATTTCTTTACACCCTACTCCCCTACAGCCCTTATTTCCTCCACAGACTGCAAATGCCAAGTACCAGGCAGAAGCAGAGAAATCCCACGATTGTGCCCAGAATGTTGGTCAGAATATCGTCGATCTGGAAATATCCCCTTCCCGTGACAAGCTGCATGCTCTCGATGGCAAGGCTGGTCAGCGCCCCGGTCAGGAGGTTTATGAGAAAATGCCGCTGCCGGGGAGCGGCCCAGGCCAGCACAAAGCCATAGGGAATGAACAACAGCACATTCTCCACCACATAGGCATTGTTGCGCCTGTTGATGCCCCAGGTGGAAAAGAGATCAAGGTCCATTCCGACCCTGCTGCCGCTCTCCCTGGAAAAGTAGGTGATCACCAGCAAGACCGCCACATACGTCACCAGACAGGATACCGCCGGCAGCGATACAGGGGACTTGCCCTGCTTTTCCCTGCCTTGATTGATCTGGCGCAAAATTACAACGGCAAACAGCCCCGCTATAATCCCGTAGGGGAAATAGCGCAGCGTCGCCAACATGTCACTGATAATATATTTCAACATATCATTTCTTCCAATCCATCAGACTTACAGGTGATCGTATTGGTCATTCATCCACGCCACAGCATCTGTTATCCCGTCCTCGTCAAAGGAAAACTCTGCCCGCTGTTTTTTCTCCTCCGGCGTCGTCACATAGTTAAAGGGCTCCGGCCATACCGTTGCCAGCAGTCTCTTTCCCTCCTCGCGGCTGACGCCCTCCAGACGATAGCGCATACCCTGGTGGCTTCCCGTAAACTCCGTCTTTTTCAAAAATTCCATGGACAAAATGTCGTCTCTCTGTATCATAAAGCATTCAATGCCTCTTTTTCTTCACCTGTTCCTTTTAGTATATACTATAATCATGGATTTGAAAAGGGAAAATCTGACAGTAAATTACAATTAAATACTGTTGCTCATCTCCTTTTTCAACTGCTTCATAATTTTTTTCTCCAGGCGGGAGATATAGGACTGGGAAATGCCCAGCAGGGAGGCCACTTCCTTCTGCGTCATCTCCCGTCCGTCCGGGTGACCCAAGCCAAAGCGCAGGCGGATGATGGTCTTTTCCCGATCCGTCAGTTTGTTGATTGCCTTTAACAGCAGGCTGCGCTCCACCTCGTTTTCCATGTCCCGGTAGATGATATCCTCGTCCGTGCCCAGGATATCCGACAGCAGCAGCTCGTTGCCGTCCCAGTCCACATTCAGCGGCTCGTCGATGGATACCTCCAGGCGTGTCTTGTTGTTGCGCCGCAAATACATCAGAATCTCGTTTTCGATGCATCTGGACGCATATGTAGCCAGCTTAATATTTTTGTCTGGCTTAAAAGTGTTGATAGACTTGATCAGCCCTATGGTGCCGATGGAAATCAGGTCCTCCACCCCCACGCCGGTGTTGTCAAATTTCTTGGCAATGTAAACCACCAGACGCAGATTATGTTCGATCAGTATGGATTTAGCCTCCTCCTCGGATTCCGTTCCCAGCGCCCCGATCACCTGAGTCTCCCGCTCCAGTTCCAGCGGGGGCGGCAGCACTTCCGCTCCGCCGATATAATGAATATCTCCCTGCCTGTGTATTCTCTTTCCTTTTTCCCGCCGAAACACCAACAATGGGATGCCAGCAGGGATTGATGCCCTCAATATCATATTCTCAGTCCTTTCTATTATAATCCGCATCCGCCCCACCATTACCCGGCAGATGCTGTTTTCAGCTCTGCATACATCCACTTCCTCAACTCTCAAACATGGACGGCTGCAGCAGGATTCCGTAGGCTCCGGTCTCCGACAGCCCCTCCTGCCAGATTGCTATGTACACATCCTCACATATCCTGCGGATGCCTCCAAGCTCCACCTCTATGCTCTTCATGGGATATCCGTTCAGGATTCCCGCTGATTTTCCCACACTGTGATAGGGAATCACCCGCATACCTGGAGGCGTTTCTCCGGGATAGAGTTCCTCCCAGGCACTTCTCTCCAGTACCGCTACCGGCCTTCCGCTGATGGGTTCCCTAAGACTGTTACCCGTATCCACCAGACCCTCAACCTGTATTGTGCGTCCATCCGCCCCATGAAGTGTGACCTTGCAGCTCTCTTCACTCCTGCGTCGGTTCAGCACCAACAGACGAATTCCCTCATAACATCCAGCCCCCAGCAAAAGCACTGTGGCGCCGGACGCCAGCCATCCCTCTCTCCCAGGCAGCAGTCTGAGCAGCACAGCAAGCGCTCCGCCCAACAGGAAAAAACAGACGCAAAGACTCTCTGTGATTTTTAAAAGCCCCCTTCCCCACCAGCATCCAAAAGTAATTCCCACCATCCCATAGAAACAGACAACAGCCAAAATCATACGCAGCAGCATTCCCGCCGGCAGAATAAATGCCAGCAGATTGCCCGCTGCGCCAACGGCGGCCCCCATCCACATCCTGCCATGCGTGGCAGTGCATGACAGCCTCAGGGCGGTAAGTCCCAGAAGATACCGATTCATACAGAAACAGATCAGAAAGATACTGTCCAGGTAGACTTCATAATACATACACAATCCCCCCATCCCCTTAAGATCTGTTCCTTAGGTCTTCATAATCAGTATAAAGGATATCAGCAGTATAATTTGTCAGAATCAGGTAGATTTCCGGCGAAAAGCCATCTTGAAATTTCGACACTCGGCAGACATATAAAAAGGGCCTGCACTCAAAAGTGCAAGCCCTGATGGACGTTCTGTATGCTGTATTACTTTTTCTGAAGAAAATCAGGAATTTTCAGAGATTTCTCCTCCACATTGCTACGGATATCCGTAGGCCGGTTGATCCCTGTCAGAGGTCTTGTAGGAACCCCGCTTCCCGCCGTCTGTGAACCGCCAGGCTGTACGGTAAAATTCTTCAGAGAACTGGTGGGTACATGCGTCGCCGGATTCTTGTAGGCAAGTCCACTGCCCAGCCGGGTCGACATATTATTGGCAGGCGCTTCCTCCAGACCAGTGGCGATCACGGTGATCATACAGCTGTCTGACTTGGAATCGTCATACATTGCTCCCAGAATCACATTGATATCCTCACCTGCCAACTGCTCCACATAGCTTGCCGCATCATTGGCATCCGCCAATGTGATATCACCGGACACATTGATAATAATGTCTGTGGCTCCGGTTATGGTGGTCTCCAACAGCGGGCTCTCCACTGCCTGCTTCACCGCTTCCATCGCCTTGTCATCGCCCTTGCCCATGCCGATACCGATATGGGCGATTCCCTTATCCTTCATCACAGTTTGTACATCCGCAAAGTCCAGATTGATCACAGAAGGAATATTGATCAGATCCGTGATGCCCTGAACCGCCTGCTGAAGCACTTCATCCGCTTTCTTAAGGGCCTCAGGCATAGTCGTCCTGCGGTCTACGATCTCCAACAGCTTATCGTTGGGAATGACAATCAATGTATCCACATTCTCCTTGATCTTGCTGATTCCGGACAGGGCATTGGTCATCCTTGCCTTGGCTTCAAAGCGGAAAGGCTTGGTAACCACACCCACGGTCAAAATACCCATATCCTTGGCAAGCTTGGCCACCACAGGGGCAGCGCCGGTTCCTGTACCGCCGCCCATACCGCAGGTGACAAACACCATATCCGCACCTGTCAGAGCAGCTGCAACCTCCTCAGAACTCTCCTCAGCCGCCTTCTCGCCGATCTCCGGCTTCGCCCCGGCTCCCAGTCCCTTGGTCAGCTTCTCACCGATCTGCAACAGTTTCGGAGCCTTGCACAGCTGCAAAGCCTGCTTGTCCGTATTCACACCGATAAATTCTACACCATCAATCTTTTCGTCAATCATTCTATTAACAGCATTATTCCCTGCGCCACCAACACCGACAACGATGATCTTTGCCGCAGCTTCTGCGTCATTCGTCTTAATTTCCAGCAAAGGTTTGTCCTCCTTTTTTTCCCGTATAGACTCCATATAGACTATCATATAATTATTTCCTAAATTAATCAACACATTTTTGAGAAAAAAATTGTTTTTTTACTCAAATTGCTTTACTTCATCCGTTTCAAAGACGGTCGTCGTCGTATTCCTGTTATAATTTTCCATACGCAAAACTCCCTTTTTCCCCTCCAGCTCCTTCAAAAGGGTTGGCAGCACCATCAGTTTTTCCTCCAGATTCTTTCCCTCTCCCAGCGCCACTCGCACATCCGCAAAATACAGGGTGATCTCTGTGTAATCCCGGAAATAGATCCGGTCAGGGGAAAGCTCGTATTTGCTCAACAGCTTGGTCAGATCCATAATGCTGGCGAAGATCTCTTCCTTCTCCACCGGCAGCTTCTGTCCCAGCGTACAGGAGTCAAACTTCAGGCCCGTGATCTGGGGTACGCCCTCGGTCTTAATATGGGAACTCTCCACCACATAGCCGTCCTTGTCAAAATACATATAGCTGTCCATGTAAGCTACATATCCGGCCAGCGCCTTTTCATACACGGTGATTTTAATCGTATCCGGCGACAGTATGTTCACATCCATAACATCCACAAAGGGAATATCCTCTATACCCTTCTTTTTGTATTTAAGGGACAGATACAGAGAATTGTTTCCCAGGAGACCGTCCATGACTATCTCCTGGATCTCCTCCTGAGTATAATGGATATTGCCCTCCACATACACATTTTTAATGGTGTAGGTGCTGAGTATATAGTATCCAGCGCCCAGCACCATTGCCGCCAAACATAATAAGATCAACAGTACAATCGGCCATTTTCGCTTTTTTTTCTGCCGTTTTCTATACACTTATAATCCTTGCTCCTAACTCTCTTAAGTCTTTGCAGATGTTTTCATATCCTCTTTCAATATACTCGCACCCGGTGATAACGGTCTCTCCCTCTGCCATCAGTCCCGCCACCACCAGCGCCGCGCCGCCTCGCAGTTCGCATGCTTCCACCTGCTTCCCATGCAGGTGCGATACGCCTCTCACCGTCAGACTGCACGGACTCTGCTGCCGTATATCCGCCCCCATATGCCGCAGAGGCTCCACTACCCGGAAGCGGTTTTCAAAAATACGTTCTTCAATTCGTGTCTCCCCTGAAGCCATGGTGGATACCGCCAGTGCAACCGACTGCATATCTGTGGGAAATCCCGGATATACTCCCGTGCGGATCACCGGCACCGGGATCAGATCCCCCAGAGACTGCACATACAATCCTTCCTCTGTCATCTGACAAATAGCGCCCATCTTCTCCGCCATGTGAATTACTGCATGCATATGCCGCCAAGGAGCCTGCTCAAGCAGAACGCAGCCTCTGGTCCCCAGAGCCGCATACAGATAAGTTCCCGCCACAATCCGGTCTGCCGGAATCCGACATGACGCTCCATGCAGTCTCCCCACCCCCTGAATATCCAGGCAGTCGGTTCCGATGCCGTCTATTCTGGCGCCGCAGGAATTCAGATACCTGCACAGTGCTTCCACCTCCGGCTCCCTGGCCGCACCCCTGATCCGGGTACATCCCCTGGCTGTAACTGCCGCCAGCAGAATATTTTCCGTTGCTCCCACACTGGGGATCGACAGGGATATCTCAGCGCCGCACAGCCCGTCTGGCGCTTCACCGCATATTCTTCCTCCCTCCTCATGAAAGCAGACACCCATCTGCTGTAATGCCTGCAGATGCAGGTCAATGGGCCGCTCACCGATCACACAGCCGCCGGGGTGCTCCATGACAATGCTGCCGCACCTGGCCAGCAGTGCCCCCAACAGACACAGGGAGGATCGCATTCCAGTGATGGCGTCCTCCGGCATATCCTGCGTGGTGATGCTCCCCGTGCTGACACATACTCCGTCCCCTTCCCAGCGCACACGTCCGCCAAGGCTCTGCAGCAGTCTCAGCATCCGATATACATCCGATATCCTGGGACAGTTCTTAAGACAACTCTCCCCCTCTGCTAAAATCGTGGCTGCCAGAATGGGCAATGCCGCATTCTTCGATCCCTGTACCTTCACCTTACCCTGCAGGCGTACTCCGCCCCGGATATGAATCTCCCCTGTGGCTTTTTCTGGGATAGCGCTCATGGCACTCTTTTCACACTCCAAGTCATGAATTATTCTATCCTATGTGAAAAAAGCATTTTTGTTGCATTGTCCCGGAAAGCTTCGTATGTAATCGCCTCTCACACTACAGATCGTGCAGCTGAATCCGCTTGGCCACACTGAGTACCAGTCCGATCTCCATCATCAGAAACAGTACCGAGGAACCTCCGTAACTGATAAACGGAAGGGATATTCCCGTGTTGGGAATTGTGTTGGTCACCACCGCAATATTCAGAATTACCTGAATGGCGATATGACCCATGACGCCCACTACCAGCAGCGCGCCGAAGAGGTCTGGCGCATTGTTGGCTACGATCATCATCCTCCAGAGCAGCATGATAAACATCAGAATGATAGCAATGGCTCCAAACAGACCCAGCTCCTCACAGATGATGGAGAATATCATATCGTTCTGAGCCTCTGGAATAAAGTCCAGCTTCTGCATGCTCTGCCCCAGTCCCTTGCCCCAGATGCCGCCGGAGCCGATGGCGTAGAGGGCCTGAAGCGTCTGGAAACCCTTGCCCTGGGCAAAAGCCTCCGGATCACGCCAGGCCAGAATACGCTCCGACCGCCAGCTGAGCTTTTCAATGACGGTCGTGTTGAAGATCGTCCACACGATAATGATCACTGCCGTCAGACCCACCGCTCCCATGATCACAAAACGTTTATAGTCCGGGGTAGCCACAAAGATCATCAACATGGCAATGCCCAGAATAATGATGGCAGAACTCAGATTATCCGTAATCTGCCACACCGCAATGGAGTGGGGCAGGGACATGGCAATCAGCACTGTCAATCCCTTAGCTGTGCGCAGCTTTTTGCCCATCAGACACACCATGTTGGCAAGAAACAGGATCATACAGACCTTCGCCACCTCCGCAGGCTGCAAATTAAAGCCCGTTCCCGGAATGCCCACCCATCTTCTGGCGCCATGAGAAGCCACGCCCAACGGCGTCAGCACCAGGAAGATCAGGCCAAAGGAAGCAAAATAGGCCAGGGTGGTAAAGCGCCGCCAGAACCGGTAGGGAATGTTGGCCATCACTATCATTACCACCAGCCCCAGAATATCCGCAATCAACTGCTTGCGCAGATAGAATGTGCCGCTGCCAAAATCCTGCTGGGCCTCATAGGAACTGGCGGAATAGATCATCACCAGGCCGAAGCCCATTAAAAACAATACGATAAACAGCAGGCTGTAATCAAAAAAATACTCCGTCTGCTCTTTTTTTCTTCTCTTTCCGTCCGCCACGCAATCTCCCATCTGCCCGCCTCAGCGGGCATCAAAATAAAATTACAGCCCGTTTACATATTCCTTAAACATCCGTCCCCTCACTTCATAATTGGGAAACATTCCCCAGCTGGCACAGGCGGGGGAAAGCAGTACGGCATCGCCGGGCTGAGCCAGCTGTGTACACAGCTGCAGACACTCCTCAAAGGAATCTGCCATACGGATGTTCTCGAACCCGTGAGCCCTGGCACAGGCGGCAATCTTCTCCCTTGTCTGGCCGATCAGCACCAGACACTTCACCTTCCCCTCAAAGCTCTCAATCCACTCGTCGTATTCATTATCCTTATCAAATCCTCCGCCTATCAGTATCGTAGGACGGCTCATGGCTTTGATGCCCTGGATGGCTGCGTCCGGATTAGTGCCCTTGGAGTCATTGTAGTAAACCACGCCCTTTTTCTCCGCCACATACTCGATGCGGTGTTCCACTGCGCGAAATTCCCGGATCACCTGCAGGATGGTCTCTATGGGTACTTCCATCTCCCTGGCTATGGCGATGGCCGCCATCACATTCTCCACATTGCAGATACCTACCAGCCTCATATCACGATGAATATTCAAAAGCTCTTTTACTTCCCCTTCCCGGGCGATGCAGATCTCCTCCCCTTTCAGGAAATACCCCTCCTCCAGCTCTCTCGCCGAAGAAAAATATATCACGCGGGCCGGGCATCTTGCGCCAAATTCGCGGGTGTAGGTATTCTCATAATTCAATACGCACAACTGTGCCGGAGTCTGGCGAAGAGCAATCCGCTCCTTGGCTTCCACATACGCCTCCATAGTGTGGTGGCGGTTTAAATGATCCGGCGTAATATTCAATATCGCTGACACTCTGGGACAAAAGGTATCCACTGTCTCCAACTGGAAGCTGCTGATCTCCCCCACTGTCACGGTGTCCACTCCGGTCTTCGGAGCCTCCATCGTATATGGATTGCCAATATTTCCCACTACGAACACCTTATCCTGCCCCAGATGGGCTCTCATAATCTCCCCTACCAGAGTGGTGGTGGTGGTCTTGCCGTTAGTGCCGGTAATGGCGGCTACCCTGCCCTGCTCCACCAGAAATCCCAGCTCGATCTCTCCGATAATCCTTGTTCCCTGGTTCCTCAGCTCCTGAACCAGCGGAATGTCTGTGGGCACTCCCGGACTCAGGACTGCCACCTCTACGCAGGCCAAAACGTCCTGCGGCAGCTGCCCTGCATAACACTTCGCCTGTATACCCTCAGGAACTCTGTGTTCCAATTCCTCCAGTGTAATCTTGTCGCTGCCGTCAAAAAGAAGAATATCTGCTCCCATCCGCCCCAGCAGGGATACTGCCCCCACACCGCTGATGCCGGAGCCGATGATCAAACACTTTTGTCCCTCAAACATGTTGCATCCTCCTGATCTAAGTTCCGCCTGTTTTGTTCTATTATAATCCCAAACACCGATATATTGCAAGAAGTCCTTAAATTTCTCTATTTTCCTCCTCCGAGGGCAGCGCCTCGATCCCCATATAGGGCAGGATATTCTCAAAAAGCTGCCGGATGATGGGAGCCGCCACCTGTCCGCCGTAATATATGCCCTGAGGGGTGTTGACAATGGCGATGGCAATGACCTGCGGATCATCCGCCGGGGCAAATCCGATATAGGAAGAAATATAGCGTCCGCTTCCCCTGGGAAGAGTCTGGCTGGTGGCCGTCTTGCCGCCGATCCGGTATCCTTCCACCTGACCGTTTTTGCCAGAGCCCTCCTTCACCACCATCTCCAGAATCTCCCTCATGGTAGCAGAGGTCTCCTCCGATACAATATCGTTGGTAACCGGATAGGCAAAGCTCTCCACCAGATTGCCCTGAACATCCACTACCTTCACGCCAAAATGCGGCGTGATCCGCCTGCCTCCGTTGATGATGGAGGAGACCGTGGTGAGCAGCTGTATGGGAGTGATCTGGAATGACTGTCCGAAGGACACCGTCGCCAGTTCCACCGGCCCCATATTCTCTTTATTGTGCATGATGGTCCCCGCCTCCCCCGGCAGGTCCACACCTGTCCTGGTCAGCAGCCCGAAGTGAGTAAAATAATCATAGTATGTATCCACACCCAGCAGCAGCCCAACGGAAATCAGCGCCGGATTGCAGCTGTTCATCATACAGTGGGTGAAATCCTGCCCGCCGTGTCCCCCTACCTTATGACACCGAATCTTGCGGTCATCCACGATAATAAATCCCGGACAGCTGAACTGGCTCTGGGGAGTGATCACTCCCTGCTCCAGCCCCGCCGCCGCAGTGATAATCTTGAACGTGGATCCCGGCTCATAGGTATCGTTGATACAGCCATTGCGCCAGATTTGGTTGAGCAGATCCTGCTGCCCCTGCTGGGTGAGATTATCGCCCATCCCCTCCGGAAGCGCATAGGGATCATTTAAGTCAAACTCCGGCACATTTACCATGGCGTATATCTCCCCGGTCTGAGGATTCATCGCCAGAATGGATACGCTCTGTGCCTGCTTGGTCTCCATGGCCTGATAGGCCAACTGGGTGGCATAGGTCTGGATATTGCGGTCCAGGCTGATATACAGGTCATTGCCGCTTACCGGCTCAATACGCCTCTCCCCTGCCGCCTCCACCTCGATGCCTTTGGCGTCTGTCATGGTCAGAATCATTCCCGGTTTTCCCTGGAGATATTTTTCATAGATGACCTCCAGGCCTATGATGCCCTGATTATCTCCGCCCGTAAAACCCAGCACCTTGCTGGCCAGCTCCCCATAGGGATAATAACGCTTGTAGTCCTCATCCACCTTGACTCCCGGAAGCTCATATTCCCGGATTCGGTCACCGATGCTCTTATCCACATTGCTCTTGACACGTTCCATGGAGCTGTACTTTTCCACGCGCTTTCGGACATATTCCTCGGACAGCTCCAACTCTTTGCACAACATCGCAATGACTGCCTCGGGGTCCTGAATCTGATTGTGAATCACAGAGATCGTACATACCGTCCTGTTGTCCGCCAGCACCTCGCCGTTACAGTCCAGAATTCGCCCTCTGGCCGCCTTGATGCTGCGCTCTCTCTCATGGAGCTGAGTCGCCTTTTCCGCATAGTATTCCGCTTCCCATATCATCAGATACACCAGCCGGACAAAAAGTCCTACCAGCACCAGGCTGCAGCCCAGAAAGATGACCAGGATCTTTTTGCGGTGCGCAATTTTGTTATGTGTTTCCGGCATAGGAAAACCTCATAATAACCGTTACTATACTGTATTCCCATTATTATGAGGTTATTCTTGATATTCCTGCCCTGAGGCTGTCCTTTAGTCCAATGCGCCCCAGCCTCCGTTGATGGCGTCCCCCGTATTCGGATCATAATGTTCATTGGTATTTGGATCCACACGATGTCCCGTTGCGGGATCTATCGGGAAATCCATCCATGCGGGACGAACGGCGCTGGGCGCCGTCGTAGGCTCCGGCTCCTGTCCCTGAAGATCCTCCAGATCCTCATTCTCCGGGGTCTGCGTATACTGGTTAGTAATGGCCAGCTGCCTCTCCTCCAGCTCCTTGATCTCCGCATCCGACAATTCCTCAGTCATATAGATGTTCAGATAGGGCAGCACCTCTGTCAGAATATTCCGCACAATGCCCGTGGCAAACTTGGCTTCGGCCTGACTTGGGGCGTTGGCCCTGTCCACCACCACATAGATGGCAATCTGGGGATCATCCGCCGGGGCATAACCGATAAATGACACCACATGCTCCGTCTTTGATCGTTCTCCGGTCTCCCGGTCAAAGGTCTGTGCCGTGCCGGTCTTCCCTCCGATGGCATAGCCGGCGGGACGGGCCGTCCGCCCGGTGATCCTGATGTCGTTCTGCCGCATAACCACCGCCTCGCAGTACTGACGTATGCGCTCCGATGTAGATTCCGATATGACCTGACGCAGCACTCTGGGTTCAATATTTTGCACCGTGGCGCCGCTGGCGTTGGTGATTCGGTCCACTATGTGCGGCTCATAATAATAACCTCCGTTAATCAGAGAGCAGAACCCGGTAATCATCTCAATCATTGTCGCGTTAAAGCCCTGTCCGAAGGAATAGGTATATAAATCTGTCTGAGTCATCTTATCCGCGCCCAGAATCAGAGATGCCGTCCGGGCCTCCCCCTCCAGATCAATATTGGTTTTCAGCCCGAAATTAAAGGCCTGCTGGAACTGGGCAAAGCGTTCAACGCCAATCATCTGGGCTTCCTTCATCAAAGCCACATTGCAGGACCAGGCGATGGCATCCTCCACGGACACATCTCCGTCGCCCCAGATATTATGACATTTGATCTTATGACCGCCGCTCTCCACAACACCGTTACACTGAAAGACCTCATTGCCGGTCAGAACCCCGGTCTCCAGCCCTATGGCCGTGGTAAATGGCTTGGCGGTAGAGCCCACCTCGTAGGTATCGCTGATGCAGAAATTTTTCCACAGGTAATTCAAGTTCATATACAAGGTGGTCTCATCCATCTCGGCAATACTCTCCGCAGTGACATACTGCTTGGTCTTGTTCCCCTTATCGTCCACCATCACGCTGCCGATCAGGGCGTCCGTATTGCGGGTGTCGTTCAGGTCATAGACCGGATAGCTGGCCATGGCAAGGATCTCCCCTGTATGGAGCTTCATAATGATACAGCCCGTATTCTCTGCGCCGTTACCTGCCCGGACGGCATCCCTGTGTTCATCGTCAAACTGCTTTAAATATTTCTCCACGATAGCCTGAACATTGGCGTCTATGGTAGAATGTATCGTATAGCCGTCCTCCGCCGGTTTCACGGTTCTCTCCAGCGTGGAGTCATTGTTCAGATATCCGAATTCCCGTCCGGTGGTACCGTTGAGTTCCTCGTTGTAATAAGCCTCCAGACCATAGGCGCCCACATTGTCCGAGCTGGTAAATCCGATTACGTCACAGGCCAAAGAGCCCAGAGGATAATAGCGCTTGTACTCCTTTTCAAACCATACACCCCGGATCATACTGTCCTCAGCGTTCATCGCCGCCTGGAACTCGCTGATCTGGTCGTAGGGCAGACGTTTGGCCAACACATAGTAAGCAGATTTCTCATGAGTTGCCACATAGGAGCGGACGGCGGTCATATCCAGATCAAAATACTGATCCAGCGCCCGCAGGGTCGGCTCCATATAGTCCTTATTCTCCAGCTTTTCCTTTTCCCTGATTACCTTCACATCCAGAATCATATTGTACACATTCTCACTGACCGCCAGCTGGGTACCCTTGGCATCCACGATGTCTCCCCGTCGGAACGGAATTGTGGTGCTGTCGTACTGCTGCTGGGACAGAATCTGCCTTGTATACTCGTCTTCCTTTTCTCTGGCAATACGAATGAGCTGGAGGCTTAATCCTGCAAAAGCCAGCAGTATCAGAATATATAATACTACCAGCTTCTTCTGCATTCTGCTTCCGAATTTTTTCTCCTGTTTGTGTCCGCCACGGGAGCCTCTCCCCCGGATGGGTCTTCTCTCTACGCCTTGTTCTCTCACATTGCTCTCCTATTAAGAGTTCCTCAGAGTTCCGCAATCGGGAAATCTGTTAATTGTCATTGTCCACCTTGCGCACATAGTCCCGCCCCTCGTTGGAGTAGAGAACAATCTGTCCCTCCTGGGGATACACCATCCCCAGTTCCCCGATGGCGACACGTTTTACCTCTTCCATATCTATCCCGCTGGTGATACGGCTCAGTTCCTCATCGTTAGCTACCCTCAAATTATTCAGTTCACGCTCCTGACTGGCAATGCGCTCTGTGGCTGTTGTGATATCGGCCTGCAGTTGGATGTAATGTATCAGTACATAACCCGCAACGCACATAGCCAGAACCAGAAACAGCACATATCCCAGGCTCATATGCCTTGCCTTGTCCCTGTTTTTCCGGGTCGCATTGCTCAGAGAACGGCGGGGCTGCTGTTCTATCTCCCACTGAACGTCCGGTTCTCGTACAGCACTGCCATATACATAGCTGCCGGCATGCGCCCCTGTAGGCCTGCTCCCCTGGCGACGGCTTGCGTCTCTATTAAAATTAATCGGTCTGTTCCCAGTAGTTGTTCTTGCCATGATATAATAAATATCCTTTCAATATTTTAGTTCCGCATCCGCCCTCCCAGTGCCTTTACTCTCAGAGTAATTTCCGGCCGCTTGGGCGTCCGTAAATTCTCTGGGCACTGTCCGGGCTGATGCTGTTTAAGCCCTATTTTTTTCAAACACACGCAGTTTTGCGCTCTTTGAACGGCTGTTTTCCTCCAGTTCCTTTATGTCCGGCAAAACCGGTTTTTTTGTAATCACACTGCCCAGAGGGTGCTTGCCGCAGACACACACCGGAAATTCCGGCGGACAGGTGCAGGGATTCTCTGCCTTTTTAAAGGCGGTCTTAACGATTCTGTCCTCCAGAGAATGAAAGGTGATAATGCACAGCCGCCCTCCGGGAGAGAGCATGTCCATCAGATCCTCCAAAGCGCTTCGCAGCACCTCCAGCTCATGGTTGCACTCTATGCGGATAGCTTGGAATGTCCTCTTGGAAGGATGGCCGTTCTGCCGCATCCTGGCAGGTATGGCAGCCTTGATGATCTCATTTAACTGCCCGGTGGTCTCTATCGGCTCCTGTTCCCTTGCCCTGGCAATGTGCTTGGCGATATTTTTGGCAAAGGTATCCTCCCCGTAATCCCGGATGATGTGAAACAGCTCTGTCTCACTATAACTGTTCACAATATCCCTTGCCGTCAGGCTCTGCCGCCTGTCCATCCTCATATCCAGCGGGCTGTCATAGCGGTACGAAAATCCCCGCTCCTGCACATCCAGCTGATAGGAGGAAACCCCCAGGTCCAGGACGATACCGTCCACCTGCTTTACTCCCTGCTCCTCCAGAGCTGTTCTGGCGTTGCAATAGTTGTTGCGGATCAGCGTAACCCTGTCCGAGAAAGCCGCCAGGCGCTGCCCTGCGGCGGCAATGGCTGCGTCATCCTGATCAATTCCGTAGAGATGCCCCTGCCGCAGCCGGCTGCACACCTCCCAGGCATGTCCGCCGCCGCCCAGCGTTCCGTCCAGATAGATTCCGTCAGGCTTAATATTCAGATAGTCAATGGTCTCCCGCAGCATGACGGAATAATGCTTAAAATCCATATTTTCTTCTACCTATATAGTCTAAATCGTAAGTCCCAGGCTCTCCATGGTGGCTGCAATGTCGTCCATATTGCTGTCGGCGTCCATATTCTCCCAGTTCTCCCTGCTCCAGATTTCAATACGGCTGCCCACGCCCACCAGTACCACATCCTTCTCCAGTCCCGCAAAGTCCCGCAGATTGGACGGAAGAAGAATTCTTCCCTGTTTATCCACTTCCACCTGTGCCGCTCCGGCCAGGAAGAATCTTGCGAATTTTCTTGCTTCTTTGTTGATCAGCGGCAGTGAAATCAGCTTCTGTTCAAAAGCGTTCCAATCCTCGTTGGCGTACACGAACAGGCAGCCATCCATACCCTTTGTCACCACAAATTCATCTCCTAACTGGTCTCTGAACTTGGAAGGAACGATTAACCTGCCTTTTGTATCGATCGTATGATTGTATTCGCTCATAAACATCTGCAATCACCGCCTTCATGCCGGAAGCTCCGGCTCAAAAGTGATCTGCCACGGAAAGAGGATTTTGGCTTAATAATCTACCACTTCTCACCACTTGCTACCACTTTCCACCACTTTAAGACTAATTTTATACTAAAATAGATGATTATGCAAGCAAAAGTCAATAATTTTTTCATTTTTTCTTAAGATTTTTGCAACAAAAAAAGCGCCTTTTTTCTTGAAAAAGCGCTTTTGACTACATCTTGTATGTTCAATTTTTTATACTACAATTTATGGTTTAATGAGTAAAATGCTCCGCTGCTTTTTCCCCCTTCCGGCGGTTCAAATAGATCCGTGTCCCTATATCCACGATCAGCGCCGCCACAAAAAGGGAGATTCCCAGCATCTGCGAGACGGCAATATCTGTCCCGGCAAATTTTAACCGATCGGTCCGGATGCCTTCCACAAAGAAACGGATGATGCCGTATCCCCCCAGATACATCAGACAGATCTCTCCCCGAAATTTCCTGTGCCGGAAATACAGCAGAATCACCGTCATCAGCATCAGATTCAGGGCGCTCTCATAGAGAAAGGTGGGGTGTACCTGGATATAATTGCTTCCCTGGGCAATGTGGGCGGAAATATTGTCCGTGATGTCCGTGTGGTCCCTCACTGCCTCCAGGGGAATCCGCATGGCAAGAAACCCGTCCGAATACTCGCCGAACACCTCCCGGTTGGTAAAATTCCCCCACCGGCCGATGACCTGTCCCAACAGAAGCCCCGCCATGGCGGTGTCACCCATCTGCCGTGGGTCCTTCTTTTTGATCCGGCACCAGATAAACAGAGTGGCAAAAGCCGCAATCACCCCGCCGTAGATAGCCATACCGCCGCCCCGCACATTGAAAATCTCCAGCAGGTTATTCTTATAGCTGTCCCATTCGAACACCACATAATAAATTCGCGCGCCTATCAGGGCGAAAATCACGGCGTATATGGCAAAATCCCAGTAGTCGTCGGGATCCTGCCCGGTCTTCTTGGCAAGATGCGCCGCTATGGAGATGCCAGCCATCACACCGATGGCAATAATCACGCCGTACAGGGAGATAAAGAAGCCGAATACGGTAAAGCCCTGAGGGATATTCCTCAGGTACAACCCCAGGTTGGGAAATGCAATGTCGTTTACTCCCATTATGTCCTGCATACTATTGTTCCTTTCATAGTTACACGTTAAACCTGAACAGGATCACATCGCCGTCCTGCACCACATAGTCCTTGCCCTCCATGCCTACCAGCCCCTTTTCACGGGCTGCGGCCAGGGAGCCCTGCTCCAGCAGGTCCTTGTAGTTGACAACCTCCGCCTTGATAAAGCCCCTCTCGAAATCAGAGTGAATCTTGCCTGCGGCCTGCGGAGCCTTGGTGCCAATCTTTATCGTCCAGGCCCTGGTCTCGTCCTCCCCCGCCGTCAGAAAGCTCATGAGCCCCAGAAGGCGGTAGCTGGCAGCAATCAGTTTGTCAAGGCCCGACTGGGAGATGCCCAGATCCTCCAGGAACATGGCCTTCTCCTCTTCATCCAGCTCAGCGATCTCCTGCTCGATCTGGGCACAGATCACAAAGACCTCGCTGTTTTCCCCGGCGGCAAACTCTCTCACCGCCGCCACATGGGCATTGGAGACGCCGTCGTCCGCCAGATCATCCTCCGCCACATTGGCAGCATAGATTACCGGCTTGTAGGTTAGCAGATTGTAGGAGCGCATCAGCTCCAGCTCGTCCTCATCCTCGATCTCCATGCTCTTGGCCATCTTACCGCTCTCCAGATGCTCCCGGATCCTCACCAGCAGCGCCTCTTCTTTAGCCAGAGTCTTGTCCATCCGGGCAGCCTTTGCCACCTTGGCATAGCGCCGCTCCAGTATCTCCAGATCGGAGAAAATCAGTTCCAGATTGATAGTCTCCACATCCCTCATGGGATTCACGCTGCCATCCACATGGATTACATTGGAATCCTCAAAGCAGCGCACCACATGGACGATGGCGTCCACCTCCCGAATATTGCTCAGGAACTGGTTGCCCAGGCCCTCACCCTTGGAAGCGCCCTTTACCAGTCCCGCAATGTCCACAAACTCAATCACCGCCGGGGTCACCTTTTTAGACTGATACATGTCCCCCAGCAGCTTGAGTCTCTGATCCGGCACCGCCACGATACCCACATTGGGATCAATGGTGCAGAAAGGATAGTTGGCCGATTCTGCGCCGGCTTTGGTCAATGAGTTGAATAAGGTACTCTTTCCCACGTTGGGAAGTCCTACGATTCCTAGCTTCATTTTATCATAATCTCCTTTGAAATGTACTGTTTTTGACTTGTGTTTCTTTCCATTTAAGTCTTTTCCATAGTAAAGGCTCCTTTTAACAAGAGACTTAATATCTATGGTAGTATAGCATATCAAGGGTCAAAAGTAAATCATTGGATTTCTATATTTCCAATGTGTGACTTAGAATAAGCTCAAATTCTCTGTGTTTTGCCTCCTTAATAAACACGAAATGGACAGCCCAGACTTTTCCCATAAATCTGTGACTGCCCTTGCGCTGTGTTAATGATA
>CAZKAO010000060.1:14914-22116 GCA_964550745.1 uncultured Acetatifactor sp. | reverse complement strand
CGGACAAACGGTTTTCAAGACCGCCTCGTTATGACCACTTCGATATCTCTCCAAGTGTTCCGCTTTCTCAACGGCAAAAATTATAATATCAAAAAAGAGAGACACTGTCAACAACTTTTTTCAAGAAATTTGCAAAATGCTACAGAATTTGCCGCAGCTTAGAAGCCTATCTCAGCAAACAGGGGAAACCGAAGTCTCCCCTGCTGATATCCTTATCTTTTCATTCATATGTTTCCGTACGCAGCTTACTCCTTAACCGCACCCACATTAACGCCCTGAACAAAATAGTCCTGGCAGAACGGATACAGAATCATGAAAGGAATAATCGCCACAATGATCGCCGCATTCTGTATTGTGTTGGTGGACAGAGAACCGTCGTCGGTAGGAAGGTCATTGTCCATAACCATTGCACGCAGCTTCATCTGGAAGTTAAACAGCTTGTTATCGGTAATATAAATCTTGAAGTTGGTATAATCGTTCCAGTAGGTAACCGAGAACATCAGACCGATGGCCGCCAGCGCAGCCTTGGACAACGGCAGCACAATCTTGATAAAGATTCCCATAGGGGAGCATCCGTCCAGCTTTGCGGACTCAAACAATGAAGCCGGTATTCCCTCAAAGAAGTTCCTCATCAATACCAGATTGTACACATTGATACCCAGAGGCAGAATAACGGACCACAGGGTGTTGGTCAGATGCAGGTTCATCATCACCACATAGGTAGGGATCATACCGCCACTGAACAGCATGGTGAAGAGCAGTAGCCAGGAAAACAGATTGCGCCCCGGCATATCCCACTGTATCAATACATAAGCTCCCAGAGTAGACAGGATCAATCCCACCAGCGTACCAGCAAGCGTCACGCCAACAGAGATCAGGAACGGTCTATACAGATCCGCACGGGAGAGTATCATCTTGTATCCGCCAAAGGTGAATTTGGCAGGCCATAATCTCATACCATATCCTGCGGCCGCATCCAGTGAATCCACCAGCACCTTCCAAATAGGTATCAGAATGATAATGGAGATCAGTATAAACACGATGGTATTAACAATACTGAAGGGAGTAATCTTTTTCTTCGGCTTTGTATATACAGCTTTTTTTGTTGTATCTTCCATTTGTTCTTCCCTCCTTTACACGATTCCACGTCCGCGGACTTTTTTACTGGCCTTGTTACAGAGCAGAACAAGTACACAGCCCACCAAGGACTTAAACAGACCAACCGCCGTCGTATATCCGTAGTTGGCAGCGCCGCTGCTGAAGGACTGCCTGTATATATAGGTCTGAATTACATCCGACACGTCATATACCGAAGGATTATACATAACAAATACGGACTCGAACAGATTCATAACCTTGGCCAGGTTCAGAATGAACACGGTAATGATGGTATTTGCCAGCGCCGGCATGGTGATATAGCGCATTCTGTTGAAACGGTTTGCACCATCGATCTGTGCCGCCTCATACAGGTCGGGGCTGATGCCGGACAGCGTAGCCAGGAACAGAATCGTTCCCCAACCGGTATCCTTCCAGATGTTTACCATATAGTAGACACCTCTCCACGCTGACTGTGAAGTCAGGAATTCAATCGGCTTACTGATCAGGCCTATGTTTATCAGCATCTGATTGACCATACCGGAATCGGATGCGGACAACATCATCTTGAAGATAGATGCAACCACAACCCAAGACATAAAGTGGGGCAGATAGATAATCGTCTGCACAGACTTCTTGAAATGGATCTGCCGCATTTCATTTAACAGCAGAGAAATTGCCACTGCCATAAACGTGTTCAGAAACAGCTTGACAATAGACAGAACCAACGTATTCTTGAACGCCGCCATGAAATGCTTGCTGGACAGCTTGGAAAGTGAAGACAATCCAAACATATCCACAAAATGCTTGATACCCACATATGTAGGCTCCTGGCCCGAGATATAGTCCGTAAACGCATAGCGCAGGCCTGCCATGGGCAGATAGTTAAAGATGATGATAAAGATCAGAACCGGCAGGAACATCAGATAGAATCCTCTGTATATATAAATTCTCTGCCAGATCGTCTTGTTACCTGTGTACTGGTAATCCAGTTCGCCGCTCTTCCGCTTGCGCTCGGCAGCATTCTTATTGACATCCAAAAAGCAGCCAGCCACTCCCACGATTGTGCCAATTATAACCAGTATGCCAGCCAGACCGTTCTGCATACCCGGAGCGCCGTGCAGATTACAAATATTATTATATGAAATCGCATACACAACAGCAGCCAGTACCGTTGTAATTATGGAAATTTTTTCGTACTTTACTGCGCACAAAATCGCAGATGCCGCCAGCAGAGCGATGAACAAATACCACATCACCGGCTGTTCATAATTCATAAACCCATAAGCGGGGGTAAATTTCTTAGAAGCATCAGAATTTTGAATTGCCGGGAAGAACCCACCCACAAATGAAATCACCGCACCGGCAATGGCGATTGGATAAATATTTCTCTGAGGCTTCACAACAGCTTTGCCACATTCAGGGCAACGAGTTGCCTTTTTAGGGATTTCAGCATTACAAGTTTTACACAACATAAGCATACCTTTCTCTCTAAGAAGCAAAATCATTGCTGTAGCCGGATGGCATCGGGGATCTCTCCCCATACCATCCGGCTAACAGGCAAATTTATTTGTTCCAAATCAAGTATCTAATTAGTTATTGAAGGACTCCAGAATCGCTGCTACGATATCGCCGCACTCCTCATTGTACTGTGCGATTGCTTCTGCACCAGTCATCTCGCCTCTTGCCACAGCAGCAATCAGCTTATCCTTCTCATCCCACAAATCAGAGCTGTAAGCCTGATATACATCGGAAGAGTTGATCTTCGGTGCAGGTGCGGAGTTCTGGTTGAACATGTTGAAGGACTCATCAATCACAGGGTCAGCTGCCACATAGGGATCAACACCGGTGAACTCACCCAGTTTCAGGTTAGCTTCAAACAGGTTCTTGGTGGTCTTGGACTCCTTCTCGGTGCCAGCGGTAGCCTGAGTAGCCAGACCGGTAATGGTAGCACCATCATCATTCCACTGATAGTGAACACCCTCAACACCGTACTGCCACAGCATCTGTACATCGCCGCCATCCAGAATCTTGTCGATGAAGTACTCGAACACGCCTTCCGGATTATCGCAGGCACTTGTGATACAAATCATGGGAGAAAGTCTCTCCACATAAGCGCCAACCTCTGCAATAGGCTTCATAGCCCATGCGGTTGCATATGCCTCCTCATCGGGATAGATGTCTCCGGCATAGTTGGACTTCAGCTTGGACTTGATGGTGTAAGCCCAGGTACCTGCCCAGTAGTTGAATACGCTGGTACCATTCTCCAAGTAGAACTTATCACGCACGTTGGCAGTGGAAGGATTCTCGAAGATGGTGCTGTCGATAACGCCATTCTCATAGCCCCATGCCAGTCTGTCCAGAGCATCGATCATAGCCTGCTCTGAGAAACCGTCAACCCACTCACCGCTGGCATTTTGATAGAACTCGGGATATGCGCCCTGATAGAACTCAGGCAGGTAGTTTACATAGGGTGCCTCATGATTGATCAGGCCGGGTGCCAGCAGAGGAGCAGTTCCGGTAGCATCCTTCATATCCAGCAGGAACTGCTGGAACTCTGCCCATGTGGTAGGCAGGGTGGCTTCTGTGTATCCAGCCTTCTCGGCAGCCACAGCCTTAACATAGGTAACAGTACCATTGCCTCGTGCAGGATACATACCATAGATGCCTTCCTGTCCGTCGGGACCGGTTACATACCACTGATTCACAATGCTCTCACCCACGCTTGACAGTCTGCCGGAAGTAGCTGTGTCAGACTTCTTCCATGCGTCAGTCATGTTCCACAGGCTTCCCTGTGCCGCATAAGATGCATAATAGTTGGACGGCAGAATAATTACATCTGCCAGAGTGTTCTGATCAGTAAATGCGATACCTACCTGCTCAGCATAAGTGGAGTGATCGGGACGAACCCACTCAACATGAAGTCCCAGAGCCTCATCCAGCGCTGCGTAAAACTCCTCTGCGTAGTTGTCGCCCTCCTTAAATACTGTACCATCCCACATCACCTTGATGGTGTCGGGCTTAACCACCTCTGCGGGCGCTGCAGGCTGTGCCTCGTCACTGTTGGGGGTTACCTCGCTGCCGCCTGTGGACTCTACAGTAGAATTGCCTGCAGAAGAGCCAGGATTTTCACTGCTGCTGCCGCCATTTCCTTCCGGATTGCCGCATGCTGCCATGGACAGCACCATGCTTCCTGCCAGAAGGGATGCAACAAATTTGTTTACCTTTTTCATTAATACATCCTCCTCCTAAAAATGTAAGTGTTTACAGGTTTTTTCCTGTTCCGCCACTTTTCTGTTCATTTGCGGTATGTTTATCTTAGCACATATTGGGTATATTAACAAGCGAAATTTCTCAAAACATTGATTTTTTGCTTTTTTTTGTTAATTATGCTGTTTTTTTGTGCTGTTATATGTGCATATTTTTCTCTTTTCAAATGTAAGAGCTTTCATTATCGGGGGATTTGGAGGTCTAACATTTCTTCCGAGCATTATTACCCCTTTCACATACCTGCCTCCAACACATGAGGCCAAAATCTATACAACTCCAAAAAGACTGATATTCTCATTTATTTCATGCGTTTTAGTTCACTGCATTGAAATGTTGCCATTTCCCGTTTTGAGTAATCAGATTCCGCTTTGTAAGCGCTTTTATTTTTCTTTTCTTTCTTTTTTTCGCATTTAATGTAATTGCTTTCATTTCACTCGGGCAAAAAACCTTTTCCGCATTGGTCTTGAAAGGGATACTTTTTTTATGATAAGATAAAGAACAGAAAAAACGCCCCACATCCGGGGCATTGAAAGGACCGATGATATTGATGGCTGCATTACTTTCAAATGAACGGGGAATATCCCCCGACGTCCTGCTGGCGCTGCTGGATCGTTTACAGCAGACGCATATTCCCATGCATAGCCTCCATATTCTCTGGCATGGCCAGACGGAGTTGGAGGCGTATTACGCCCCCTGCCGCAAGGGACAGCTGCACCGAATGTTTTCAATCAGCAAGAGCCTGACGGCTCTGGCTGTACTAAAGCTCTGTGAGACGGGCCACATCCTGCTGGAAGCTCCCATCTGCCGATATTTTCCGGAGTATGTGGATGAGAACACTCATCCCTGGATCAGACAGACCACTGTCCGAGATATGCTGATGATGCGCAGCTGCCACGCTTCCACCACTTACAAATTCGATATGACAAGAGACTGGGTGGAAAGCTATTTTACAACACCGCCCACCCACAAACCCGGCACAGTGTTCCACTACGACACCAGCGCCTCCCACACCCTCTGCGCCCTGGTAGAAAAGCTGACCGGCCAGCCCATGCTGGACTATCTGAAGGATGCCATGCTGCGAGAGATTGGCTGGAGCGAGGAGTCCTATATGCTTGTTGACCCATTTGGTCATTCCATGGGTGGCAGCGGTCTGATGGCCACAGCAGAAGATCTGGTACTGTTGGGACAGCTGCTGCTGCAGGATGGCCGTTGGAAAGGCAGACAGCTGCTGCGGAAGGATCTGCTAGCCGAGGCTCTGAACTGGCAGAGCGCCACCGCAGTCACCGGCCCCATCACCGGTGAAAGCCAGGGCTACGGATATTTCTTCTGGCGTGGAGAGCAGGACGCCCGGGTTTGCTATGGCATGGGCGGCCAGCTGGTGCTGTGCTATCCCGCCCATGAACTGCTGGTGGTGACCACCGCAGACACTCAGGGCATGAACGGCGCCAACCAGATGATCTATGACGCTGTCTGCCAGCTTCTGCTGCCCGGTCTTTCCCGTCGTTGTGCTTCGGCGCTGCCGGATGAGGAGAAAAGTGTTGACCAACTGCGCAGACGTATATCCAGGTTATGCATTGAACCGCTGTATAGCGTATATTCACAGGGCTGCAGCGGCTTTCTTCGGAGCTGTAATATTACTGCGGACGATTCAATGACCAGTACAGTCAATTTTCTGGACGCCCGAACAGACGGAACCCGAATCCAGAGGCAGGTATACCATATACAGGATCATAGCGGCTTTACCCAACTCTCCCTGGAGTTATCTCCAGATTCAGGTGTCCTGTATTATACCTTAAACGGCTCTGTCTGCCAGCTCCCCTTTGGGCTTTCCCAGGTGATTCCGTGCCGTTTCCCCGGATATGATATGTTCTGTGCATCCAGCGGCATGTGGCTGGATGAGCATACCTTCTATATCCGCACTCACCTTCTGGACACCAGTGTCGGCAGCGTGCATTTTCAGTTGTATTTTGGGGAAAATGATGTGACTGTATATATGAAAAAACAGGAGGAAACCCTGTTTGGAGAATACAGCGGACATATATATGGAACAGCCGGCTGACAGAGCGGGAATCGCTTTTATCAGTCAGCTGCCCCACTATCGCTGCAGCAGCACTTCTGCTATTTTCATATCTTCCTGCGTTGTTACTTTTATATTCTCATAAGAGGCCTTCACCAGCTTCACATGGCGGTTTAACATGGTCTCCACCACCATGGCGTCGTCCGTAATCTGGATTCCCCGCTGCTGCAGCAGAGGCAGCTGTGCCATCAGTTTTCGATAGGCCTCACAGATCAGCGGCACCTCAAACACCTGTGGAGTCTGTACCATCCAGACACTGCTGCGATTAGGAGTCTGCGCCGCGTATCCTTCTTCGTCCGCCAGCTTGATGGTGTCTTTTACCGGCATGGCCGCCACACAGGCTCCATAGGCTGCAGCCGCAGCATATGTATCCTCCAATATCTTCTCTGTCAGAAAAGGCCTTGCCCCGTCATGGATAAACACATAGCCGTCCCGATTTGCCACCCGCATATCTCCGTTTTCCAGCACTGACATTGCCCGGGCTACCGACTCGTATCGTTCACTGCCTCCATCCGTTATCGTATCCACCTTGGTAAAAGCATATTTTTCCACGATCTCCCGCCGCACATAGGCGATATCCTCCGCCCCGGTCACCAGAATGCAGTCGTCTATGATGGCCGACCGCTCCACAGCCTGCAGCGCATACCAGATCAGCGGCTTCCCATCCAGTTTCATAAACTGTTTGGGCACGCTGCTGTGCATCCTGCTGCCGCTGCCCGCCGCCAGCACCACCGCGGTACATCTCTTCCTCTCCATCCGT
>CAZKAO010000060.1:0-14814 GCA_964550745.1 uncultured Acetatifactor sp. | reverse complement strand
GCTGCCGCTGCCCGCCGCCAGCACCACCGCGGTACATCTCTTCCTCTCCATCCGTGTCTCCCCCTATTTCACGTCCTGCACAGTATCTCAAATTCTTTGACGCAGTTCAGACAGCTGCCATCAGCAGAGCATTTAAAATTCCTTTGTTCCCAGTCTCAGATTTGGCACTGCATTAAGATCCAATCCGCTTCGCACGCCCTTTATATATTCATAGTATCCTGCCACCCCGATCATCGCCGCATTGTCCGTACAGTATACGGGGCTGGGATAATAGAGCCGGATCTGCTCCGCCGCGCACGCCTGCGCCATGGCTTCCCGCAGAGAGGAATTGGACGCCACGCCGCCAGCGATGGCGAAACGGTCATAGCCATACTCCTTCACCGCATGGATAGAGTGTTCCACCAGCACCTCAACCACCGCTTTCTGGAAAGACGCCGCCACGTCCGCCTGACAGATTTCCTCCCCCTTCATCCGGCATCCGTTCAGATAGTTCAGCACCGCCGACTTGAGACCGCTGAAGCTGAAGTCATAGGCATTGTCCGCCAGCTTTGCCCTGGGAAAAACGATGGCATCCGAATTCCCTTCTCTGGATACCCTGTCAATCTTGGGTCCTCCGGGATACCCCAGACCGATGGCCCGGGCCACCTTGTCAAAAGCCTCCCCCGCCGCATCATCCCTGGTCTGTCCGATGACCTCGTACTCGCCGTAATCTTTCACCACCACCAGATGGGAATGTCCGCCGGAAACCACCAGACACACATAGGGCGGCTCCAATTCTTTATGTTCGATATAGTTGGCGCTGATATGCCCTTCGATATGATGTACGCCAATCAGGGGGATTCCCGTGGCAAAGCTGATAGCCTTGGCCGCCGACACGCCCACCAGAAGCGCCCCCACCAGCCCTGGCCCATAGGTTACGGCGATGGCATCCATCCGGCGCAGTTCCTGTCCCGCTTCCCGCAGCGCCGCCTCTATGACCTGATTGATCTTCTCAATATGTTTGCGGGAAGCAATCTCCGGCACCACGCCGCCGTACAAAGTATGAAGTGCTATCTGCGTGGAAATCACGTTAGATAACACTTCTCTGCCATTTTTCACCACCGAGGCCGCCGTCTCGTCACAGGAGCTCTCAATGGCCAGTATATATATATCCTTTTCCGCTTCCATCCCTGTATAATCCCCTTCGCTGAAAACATTTTTCTGCGTCTGCGCAACGTCCGAAGTGTCGGACTTAATTGTTATTCTGGGTATTCTCATCCAGATTTTCCGCCAGTTCCCAGCCGTATATCTTCCAGTGTCCGTCCTCATCCTTTCGCAGCAGATACACATGTACGGAGGAAGAACTCTCCTTGCCCTGCAGAATGTTGTATCCGCAGCGAATCTTGGCAAATTTATAGCCGTCCTGCGTAAATTCATCCACATCCGTACTGGAAGCCAGCGAGATGTTGGAAATCCTCCGGTTCAAATTCTGGAAATCCTGAATCTCCGCTTCAAGATTGAAAATATAGGTACTCCACTCGTTATGATCCAGCAGCTCCTGATCGTACAGTCCCCTGGCCTTGCGGGCCAAAGCCTCGATCTCCTCCTGACTGCACTGCTCATTGTAAAAGCACTTGAGGATATCGTTGTAATAGCGGATCACCTCCTTGGGTGTGGGAGGATAATTGTGCTCCAGATCCCGCACTAAAACGTTCTCCACCGCCGTAAGCGCCTTCTCGGCGTTCGCCCGGCGTGTGCGGTTTACCAGATAACCGTAGTAGCCGACTACTATCAAAATAAGAATCATGACCACGATGGTCACCTGTGTTGTTCTCTTCCCTTTTTCCCTTTTCATGCGCCGCTCCTAATCCATAAAATTCAGTTCCACGCTTCTCCCGTCCCTGGCAGCAATGGAGGCAGGAAAAATCTTCCGCACCTCGTTCATATACTCCTCCGGCCGGTTCAGTGAGGGGCTGTAATGCGTCAGCCACAGCTCCGGCACCTGTGCCTCTCTTGCCATACGGGCCGCCTCATACATGGTCATGTGCCTGTTCTCTTTGGCCTTGGCCAGCTTATCCGGCTCCCCGTACATGCCCTCACAGATAAATAGATCCGCACCTCTGGCGTGAGCCACGATACTCTCTGTGGGCCGGGTATCCGTACAGTAAGTGACCTTCAGCCCCTTGCGGGGCTCCCCCAGCACCATGTCCGGCGTGTAGATCCGGCCATCCACCTCCAGGGTCTCTCCCTTCTGCAGATGACTCCAGCATCTCTGAGGAATGCCAAGCTCCCTGGCCTTCTCCAGCTGGAATTTGCCGATACGTTCAATCTCCAGGCTATATCCATAGCATAACACATTATGGTTCACCTTGAAAGCCTGAATTTTAAATCCGTCAAAAGAAAAGCTCTGTTCCGGCTCGGAAATCTCCGCATACCGAACCTCAAAGGGAAGCTCCGGGGCAATGCAGCGCAGCGCATTTACGATTTTCTGCAATCCCCTGGGGCCTATGAGCAGCAGCGGCTCTGTCCGCTCCGCATTGCCCATAGTGAGAAGCATGCCCGGCAGACCGCTGATATGATCCGCATGATAATGCGTAAAACAGATGATATCGATGGGCTTAGGGCTCCAGCCCTTCTCCTTCAGGGCGATCTGGGTACCCTCGCCACAGTCGATCAGGATACTCTTTCCATTATACCGCATCATCAGGGAAGTGAGCCACCGATAAGGCAGGGGCATCATTCCTCCCGTTCCCAACAAACACACATCCAGCATCGCTGTCTCCTATCTGCACTAACGGATGGCGATGCCGGACGGAATTAGAACTTCTTCTCGCTCTAACCTCCATGTTGCCGTCTTGCGGCAACACAAATCAAGAGTGAAGAATGCCGCTTTGGGACTTGCCACGCAAGTCCCGCATTCTTCAAGTGTGAGATTAGAACTTCTTTGCGAAACGCCCTTTGGCGTGAGCAATTAGAAGTTCTTCTCACACTAGTTCACTTTCCTCATTTTCCTCCACCGGAATCTGAAAACTGGCTGTCAGTGCATCATAGCAGCACTCACACAGATCCCAGCGATGGCGCAGACCATCCTTGTTGCTGAAATAGCCGAAGATCACATCCGCTGAAAAATATCCCTCGCGGATCATGTCCTCCTGCTGTTTTAATTCTTTTCCACATTGATTACAAAAAATTTTATTATCTCTCTTCATCCTTCATCCTCCACCAATATTCACATAAACCTGTTGTTCTCGCTTCCAGAAACATTGTAGCATAGCTTTTGTCGAATCGGTAAGGAAATTGATGGATACTGTCAAATGTCCATTTCGGGAACCGCTCCGTCCCGTTTCCACAGAATCAGTGCGTCCTCCTTGGGCTTATCATAAAAATGCGGCCGTATTCCCTCGGACACAAAACCCGCTTTCTCATAGATATGGATGGCCGGGGCATTGCTCACGCGCACCTCCAGAGTAAATGCTTCCGCGCCCATGGCGTAGCCTCTTCTCAAAGTCTCCCGCAGCAGCGCCGTGGCGATTCCCCGGTTCCGGTATTCCTCATCCACCACCACATTGTCGATCTCACCGTCCCCGGATACGTTGGTGACGCCGCAGCATCCCACCACGCGGCCATCCACCTCCGCGACCAGATACTGGCTGTTGCGGTCCTGTATCAGCCTGGCAAAATCCGCCGCCGACCAGGGCATCGTAAAGGCTCGGGCCTCTATAATGCTCAGAGGCTCCACATCCTCATCTCTAAGCTCCCTGATGATCATTGGCCTCTTCCCTTTCTCTCTCCGCCTGGCTCTTGCGCAGATATATGGGCTGATGTTCCTCTGCGCTGACTGTTCGTCCTCCTGCCGCATATACGGCGCCCAGAGCAGCCACGCTGCCCGCCCGCTGGCGATTCACATGCGCTGGGGCCAGACTGTAGGGCACTTTGATCTTCTCCCGGATCTGCGATTCATACACCGGCACACCATCACCCAGAAAAATCACTTCCCTGCCCAGGCCGTTACAGGCATCCACGATCTCAGCCACCTCCACCACACACTGCTCTCTCAGGGTATGCAGCTCATACCCCTCCCCCTGATGCTTATATTCATAGAGACCGGTGTACACCTGGCTTCTGCGGGCGTCCATCATGGGACACACCAGCTTGTCCGTGCCGTAGAGGTTGTAGACAAGCGCCTCCAGGGTCGGCACCTCCACCAGGGGCCTGCTTAAGGCAAGTCCCAGTCCCTTGGCGGTGGCAGAGCCGATCCGCAGCCCCGTAAAAGATCCCGGCCCTGCGGCAATGGCTATGGCGTCCACCGTATCCAGCTCAAGGCCGATCATCTCCTTTAATCCCTCCAGCATGGGAAGCAGGGTCTGGGAATGTGTCTTTTTGTCATTCATAATATACTCTGCCCGCAGCACATCGTCCTCCACCAGAGCGACGCTGGCCACCAGGCCGGAGGTGTCTATCGCCAGAATTTTCATAGGCATTTCACTTCTTTCATCTCTATTTTACGATAATCAAAGCCTTTTTCCAAGTCCTTTTTTATGGTAATACGGTAATGTTGCGGAGGAAGAATCTCTTCAATCAGTTTCGCCCACTCGATCAGGCAGACACCCTCCCCATAGAAATAATCCTCATAGCCGATCTCCTCCATCTCCTCCACATCACCGATGCGGTAGACATCAAAATGATAAAAGGGAAGCCGTCCCTCCTCATAGATCTGCATAATCGTGAAAGTGGGGCTGTTCACCGGACCGTTAATCCCCAGTCCTGCCGCAACACCCTGGGTAAGCACGGTCTTGCCTACCCCCAGATCCCCGGTCAGGGTATAAACCTGGCCCGCTACGGCCTCCCGGCCCAGCTGCTGTCCTATGGAAAAAGTCTCCTCCGGACTGTACGTCTCCCAGACCCGGACATTCTCTGCCTCTGCCATAATATTTCTACCCCCGTATCCTGACTTTTTTCGGAGGCATATGTGTGCTTATCATCTCCACTACCTTGGCACGCTGCTCTCCCAGATCCCGGTTGGGGAAAATCGCCGCACTGATCTTTGTGGTGTAGACGATCACGCTCCTCCCTGTAGCGGTAGCCTTGTACAAATCCGCCCATGCCTGCCGCTCCGTTGTCTCTCCCTGGGAGACGGAGATGCCCTCCTCGTCCAGCACATAGTGCAGGGGCTGCTGAAAAGCCGGATTGGTCAGCGCCAGCTGTTTGCTCTTCAGATTCAGCGACACCGGCAGATACAGCAGCAGGATCACGCCGCAGACCAGAAAGATCCACTGCCCCGGGTCCATGGTGAAAATAATAATCATCAGCGCCCCGAAACAGCTGCCGATGAGACCTGACGCACTGCCGTAAGCATGAGCCATCATATAATTGTACAGATCTCCGGCTTCTATTTTCACATCAAATTCAATCATCATCTGACTCCTTTTTGCTTCCAGACTTTTAGGCAATTATGAAACATTCTCTACGAGTGATGGGGCTGGTGTTAGAAAATCTAACACCGTCAATATAGACAAAAACAGGCTCAAAACGAATACACAAGGGAGGCTGCCGGCTGAAAGTCACCTGCGCCGACTTTCACACAGCAGCCCCTCACAGCCACATTGCTCCCGCCCGCTTCGGCGGACACTCTTTCCTACTCCTCGTCCAGATGAGAAGTACAATGAGGACATCTGGTAGCCTCCAGCGCGATCTCACTCTTGCAGAAGGGACACTTTTTCGTGGTGGGCGCCGCCTTGGGCTCCTCTTTTTTCAGCTTGTTCAGCGCTTTTACGATCATAAATACCACAAAGGCCATGATGAGAAAATTGATCAGTCCCGATATAAAACTGCCATAACTCAAAGTCGCCGCACCAGCCTCCTGTGCCGCCGCCAGAGTGGCATAATGATTCCCGTCCAGTGAGATGAACAGATTGGAGAAATCCAGCTTGCCGGTAAAAATACTGATCACCGGCATGAAAATATCATTGACCAGGGAATTGACAATGCTGGTGAATGCGCTGCCGATAATCATACCCACTGCCAGATCCATCATATTTCCCTTGACAGCAAACTCTTTAAACTCCTTGAAAAATTTTTTCATATCTGTGGTATCCTTTCCATGTTCTCTCTTGTTTTGCTACTTCCGATTATAAACAGAAGCCGTCCAAATTGCAAGCATTTATTCCGCAGGAGAAAAAGAGTCAAAAAGGGCTTGCCAAACATAGTCCGCGGCGTTATACTATGGTGCATAAGGTGAGTCTTCGGGGTTGGGTGTAATTCCCTACTGGCGGTGATGTATGGCAGCATACCAGTCCGCGACCTGCGATGGTGACATCGTGGCTGAATCGGTGAGATTCCGATACCAACAGTACAGTCTGGATGGAAGAAGAACATGAATAAGCTGGTATTCCGCATAAAAGTGCGGCGTGTCGGCTGTGGTATCATGCGAATCGGCCCCGGCCCTTGCAGAGCTTTCTGCAACAGCCGGGGCTTTTTATGCGAAGCGCTTTCCTTACAACACACATATATGACCCTGCGCTGGGACTGCAGGGCCCCGCCGCAGAAGCGGCAGAAAGTGAGGAAAATGATGAGTAACTTTTTTGAAAAGGTAGTTGAAAACACATTATTTGCAGTGGAATTCCTGCTGATCATCGTGGCCATGTTTCTGGCAGCCCTGGCTCTGGAGAAGCTGGCCGACAGGAAGAACGGGACGAAAGAGCGCACCTTTTCCACCCGCAAAATGGCAGTCACAGGCATGTTCTCAGCCATCGCCATGATCCTGCACCTGTTGGACTTCCCCCTGCCCTTTGCCCCTTTCTTTTACAGGCTGGACTTCAGCGAACTGCCTGTGCTTGTCGCAGCCTTTGCCTTCGGGCCCGTGACAGGAGTTGTCACTGAGGCCATAAAAATATTGCTCAAGCTCTTCATCAAAGGCACCAGCACCGCCTTTGTGGGAGATCTGGCCAATTTTGTCATCGGCTGCAGCTTTATCCTGCCCGCCTCCACCATCTACTATTTTAAAAAGAGCAAAAAAAGCGCCATAGCGGGCTGCATCATCGGCACCCTGATACTGACGCTGTTTGGTACTGCTTTCAATGCCGTCTACCTGCTGCCTGCTTTTTCCAAGCTCTATGGCATGCCTCTGGACAGCATTCTTGCCATGGGAAGCGAAGTGAATAAGCTGATGACTGATGGCAGTATCGTCAGCTTTGTGATCTGCTGCGTGGCTCCCATGAACCTGATCAAAGGCGGAAGTGTATCACTTGTAACCATGCTGGTCTATAAGCGCCTGAGTCCGATCATCAAGGCTGGGAGATAGATTTCCCTTTCGTTCATCCTTTTATCAACACCCTCTTCCCCTCGAAAGCGAATCCGTACTTCCTGATCCGCTCCGGGGGGAAACCTTTCGCCTCCAAACCTGCTGTATAGTTTCGAGGCTCTATCTGGCTTAATGCTTCCTGGGCCGTCTCCTCCGGCGTCCCGGCTTTGAAGGCTGCGCCACAGTCCATACTATGACGGCTTTTTGATCTTCATCGTGAGTGAAATCCTCTTTTTCTGCATATCCACATCCAGCACCTGAACATCCACAATATCTCCCACGCTGACCGCCTCCAGAGGGTGCTTGATATACTTCTCTGTGATCTGGGAGATATGCACCAGTCCGTCCTGATGTACGCCGATATCCACAAACACGCCAAAGTCGATGACATTGCGCACCGTGCCCTTCAGGATCATGCCCGGCTTTAAGTCCTTCATATCCAGCACATCGCTCCGCAGGATGGGCCTGGGCATATCGTCTCTGGGGTCGCGGGCAGGCTTTTCCAGCTCCTTTAAAATATCGGTCAGGGTGATTTCGCCTATTCCCAACTCCTGTGCCAGCTGGGCCTTATTTTTCACCCGCTTTTCCAGACTGCTGACCCGGCTCTGTGCCGCATCTGCCGCCTGGACGCTGCCGGTTCCCCGGCCTGCTGCCTGTGCGCCGTCCCCGGCTTCTATTGTCATACCGCCCATGGCTGCCGCCAGAGCCTTGCCCATGGCCGTGTTGGTGTTTTTCACCTGGATCGTCCTGTCCTGCTTCCTCTGGGCTGGACGCTGCGTGCGCTCAGCTGTTGCAGGAGCTTTTTTGCCCGCTGCCTTCTCTGCAGCCGCCTTCTTCTGGGCTTCCTTCACATCCTCCATGGTAAGACCCAGCTTGTCCAGCAGCCTAAGCGCCGCCTCATAGGACTCCGGATGTACGCTGGTGGCGTCCAGAGGATTGTCACCGTCCAGAATCCGCATAAAGCCTGCGCACTGCTCGTAAGCCTTAGGCCCTAACTTAGGAACTTTTAAAAGCTGTTTTCTGTTGGTAAAGCGGCCGTTCGCCTCCCGGTAATCCACGATATTCCTGGCAATGGTCTTATTGATGCCGGAGATATACTCCAGCAGGGACACGGAGGCGGTGTTCAGATCCACGCCCACCTTGTTCACACTGTCCTCCACCACGCCGCCCAGGGCTTCGCTGAGCTTCTTCTGGTTCATGTCATGCTGGTACTGCCCCACACCGATGGACTGGGGATCGATCTTCACCAGCTCCGCCAGTGGGTCCTGAAGACGACGGGCGATGGAGGCGGCGCTCCTCTGCCCCACGTCAAAGTTGGGGAATTCCTCTGTTGCCAGCTTGCTGGCAGAGTACACGGAGGCCCCAGCCTCGTTGACAATCACATACTGTACCGGGCGGTCCAGCTCCTTCAGCAGTTCCACAATCACCTGCTCGGACTCCCGGGAGGCTGTGCCGTTGCCCACGGAGATCAGATCCACATGGTATTTGCTGATCAGGCGCTTTAATTCCGCCTTGGCCTCCGTCACCTTGTTCTGGGGTGCGGTAGGGTAGATCACTTTGGTGTCCAGCACCTTCCCGGTGGCGTCCACCACCGCCAGCTTACAGCCCGTGCGGAAAGCCGGGTCCCAGCCCAGCACCACCTTGCCCGCAATGGGGGGCTGCAGCAGCAGCTGTTCCAGATTTTTGCCAAATACCGTGATGGCACCGTCCTCCGCTTTCTCCGTCAGTTCGTTACGGATTTCCCGTTCAATGGCGGGAGCGATCAATCGCTCATAGGCATCCCGACACACGGTCTGCAGCACCGGTGTGGTCACCGGGTTGTCCGCCTTGACCAGCTGCTTTTCCAGATACCGCAGAATGCGCTCTGTAGGTGCAGTGAGCTTCACTGTCAGCACTTTTTCCGCCTCGCCGCGGTTCAGGGCCAATACTCTGTGTCCGGCGATCTTCTTCACCGGCTCTTCAAAATGATAGTACATCTCATATACGGTCTGGGCCTTTTCGTCTTTCGCCTCACTGCTGATTAAACCCTCGTCAGTGGTAGCCTGACGGATGTATGTGCGGTAGTCCGCTTCATCGGATACCTGCTCCGCCAAAATATCCATGGCTCCCTGCAACGCCTCCTGAGCTGTCGCCACGCCCTTTTCCTCGGAAATATATTTCTCCGCCTCTTCCTCTAACGAGGTTATTATCTCCTGGGCCAAAATGATCTGTGCCAGGGGCTCCAGTCCCTTCTCCTTGGCCACGCTGGCCCGGGTCTTTCTCTTGGGGCGATAAGGCCGGTACAGATCCTCCACAGCCACCAGAGTCTGGGCCGCCAGAATTTTGGCCTTCAGTTCCTCAGTCAGCTGGCCCTGCTCCTCTATACTGCCCAACACCTGCTGCTTTTTCTCCTCCAGGTTGCGCAGATACTGCAGGCGCTCATGAAGATCCCGCAGCTGCTCATCGTTCAGGGAGCCTGTGGCCTCCTTCCGGTAACGGGAGATAAAAGGGATGGTGTTGCCCTCGTCAATCAGCTTGACGGCTGCCTCCACCTGCCATTTCTCTACCTGTAATTCCTCTTTGATTGTCTGTAAAATATCCATATGTATGTCCTTGCCTTTCTCATTTACCTTATGCATCTACTATAACAGATTATCCTCCTGTTTTTCAAGGAGAAATCCCCTGCAGAACCTCGCGATCGCTATTTATCTTTTCGCCCCACCTGTTCGATTCAGCAAAGTGAATATCAATGCGGTTACACATCCCGATGCGCCAATAACCAACAGATCAAAAGGAGCAAAAACAATGCCGGGTATGCTGTCAAAAATAAATCCTGTACCCAAACTATATAGATGTCCGTGCAGCAGGATCATTTCACCTACATACATAAGGAATGTCATTATGGAAGCAACTAGTGCCGGAATCCCCATCGAAACTAAATTCCGTTTTCCTAAAAGAAATGAACCCACATACACGCCTACCGTTACACCTAAAATAATGAAGAATGCAGTCATCAAAGTGGCGGACAGAGGAGATACCTGAATACTGCCATCTCTCCAGAAAGCGGTAAAGCAGGCGAGAATACAAAGCCCAAGGAATATAAGCGAGCAAACCGACTGCACAATCAACGACTTCAGACGCTTTTTATCCCCGTTCTTTATCATTTGGCCAAATCCATACAAGCAGTTCAGTATCGAAAGGATCAAAACAACCGAAATGATGTAAAAATGCAGCTTAAATGCGGGATTATAATCTCCCATCAAAATCTCAACTGCTGTTTGCGTTTTGTATGTAGTTACGGTTTCGCCCCATCCTCCCGGCGGCGCAAAGCACATAAACATTTGCCAGTCTTCAAGTTTTACAACCGTTTCAGCTGTTGTCACTACAACTTTTTGTTCAAACAATATTTCGAGAGCGAAGAACGTTCCGATGGCTAAAATCGAGCCGCCAGCCAGCGCGAACTGCTTAAACAGCTTAATGCATAAGGGCATGATAAGCACACCAATCAAAACAGCCAGGCAAATCGGCGTATACGGAATGATGTATTTGGGATAGTTTTCCTTAAATACCGTTCCGTCTGTAATCATGTCAGTGATAACACTCACTCCCATCGAAAGAGGATAACACGAAGCGAGCAGAACACCGACACAGGAAAACAGATAATATTTACTAAATAATTTGTTTTTCACACCCATTCTCCTCTCAACCAGCATTTGTCAGCAGCACATAACTTCTATAGTCTATACTGCCACAATAGTCTGTGTCTGTCAATTTCTAAAATCTTTAGGATTTGTTTGCTATTCACAGCAAATGATGGTAAGATATCTTATACAGAATATTGCAAATTTGATAAAGGAGCGATTTTATGGATTATCATCAGCCCTCTCCTGTCATGCGCAGGAATCCATTTACCATTGCCTCACTGGTTCTGGGAATATGTTCCCTTCTGACTATATGTACAGCCATACTGCCATTGCCCTTGGGAGCCCTTGGCATTATCTTTGCCATCCTGTCCTACCGCAAGGGAAGGCGTATGGACGCCATGGCCATAACCGGCATCGCCACCTCCTGTGTGGGACTGTTTTTCTCCCTGTTTATGTTCGGGATTACATTTGCCATGATGCCCTCCATGCTGCGGAACCAGGAATACCGGGATATGCTCAACCGTTACTCCGAGAGCATGTACGGCCAGAGCTACGACGATCTGTTTGAGAATGCCTACGGCATCGACTTAGACGACCTTTTCCCCATAGAGTAAAGCCATGTGCAGATGGAATATGCGAAACACTAATTTAGAAAGGGAAAAAACATGAATGTACAGTATATGACCTCTTCCGAGTTGAAAACCCGTGCCAAGGACCTGCTGGATGGCCGCTATGGCTCTGCCATCCTGATCCTGTTTGTCGGTAATATGATAGGACTGACCCTAACCATGTTTGCCGGTTCTTTTGTAAATACTCTGCAGCTCACCTTCCAGTTGAACATCGTGATAAGCCAACTGATTACAATACTGCTTGATGCTGTAATCGCTCTGTTTACCAACATCTTTTCCGTTGGCTATGCCCTGTTTTTCCTGAATATGGCCTGTCGGCGCAGCTGCGATGTCAGCCAGCTTTTCTACGGTTTCAAATGGCAGTTTAACAAATGTCTGACCCTGTCCGGCTTTTTTGCTGTGGTGTCTTTGATATTTTCACTGCCCTATCAACTCTGTCAAAGCATGTTCATGCAGACCCAAAACACGAACTGGCTCCTGGCAACACTGCTGCTTCTCTCCGCCGCCCTGATTGTCAGCACCGTAATCTCCCTGCTGTTCTCCCAATGCTACTACCTGATGCTGGATTTCCCGGATTATACGGTACAGCAGCTTCTGCGCGGCAGTTTACAAATTATGAGAGGGCACATAGGACGCCTGTTCTATCTGCAGATGAGTTTTATTCCGCTGATCCTGCTGGCTCTGTTGACCTGCGGTATCGGGATGCTGTGGCTGGGACCCTATATGCACACCACTTACGCCTGCTTTTTTCTGGATCTGATGAATCCCCGGAAAGTGCCTGCGGAGGCCGCCCAGGAATAATGCCAGACATATAGAAAAAGCCATCCGTTTATATTCCGGATGGCCTTTTCTTATATTTATATTGTGAGAGTGAAAAGCATGGATTTGCCACTAATGACAATGGCCGCCGCAATGGCTGCAGCCCCCGCCACACTGCGGGGATTTCCCGTTCTTCTTATCCCGCACCATGCCTCTGATCACCAGCGCCACGATGCCAGCCAGAATCGCCAACACAATGATTGTACCCATCTGTACTACCTCCTGTTAAAAATACTGTTTCCGCACTTCTGTACCTATCCCTCAAAGCAATTTTATGCTGCCTTTTTCTTCGTCGTTTTTAATTCCAGCGTCCTGCTCTCCTTGTAGGGTCTAAACAGCAGGTAGATAAAACCGGCCAACAGCAGGAACGCTACTATTGTACCAATTCCAAAGACTCCTGTAAAGAGCATTCCGATCTGATAGAGACACAGGGACACCACATAGGCCAGACCACACTGGTATCCGATGGCGAACCAGAACCATTTTGCGTTGTTCATCTCCCGCTTGATGGCACCCATAGCCGCAAAGCAGGGGGCGCACAGCAGATTGAACACCAGGAAGGAGTAGGCCGCCAGCCGGGACATTCCCTCGAAATCCAGTACACCGAACACGCCCACCACCTCTTCCTTGGCCACCAGACCCATGATGGTAGCGATGGTGGCGCGAATGTTGTCAAAGCCGAGCGGAGCGAAAATCCAGCTGATGGCGCCGCCCACAATACCCAGCACACTGGTCTCCAGCTCCATCTCACCGTCGAACAGGAAACGTCCGTCCACTACGCCGAAACAGGAGCCTGCCCAGATAATGATGGAGGACAGGAGGATGATGGTGCCTGCCTTCTTGATAAAGGACCAGCCGCGCTCCCACATGCTGCGCAGCACATTGCCCACGGTAGGCCAGTGGTAGGCGGGCAGCTCCATGACGAAGGGCGCCGGGTCTCCCGCAAACATTCTGGTTTTCTTAAGAATAATACCGGAGCAGATCACGGCCGCCACACCGATAAAATATGCGCTGGGCGCTACCCACCAGGCATTGCCAAACAGCGCTGCGGCAATCAGAGCGATAATGGGCATTTTAGCGCCGCAGGGAATAAATGTGGTGGTCATAATCGTCATCTTGCGGTCCCTGTCGCTCTCGATGGTGCGGGACGCCATGATACCGGGCACACCACAGCCGGAGCCGATCAGCATGGGGATGAAGGACTTGCCGGACAGACCGAACTTGCGGAAAATCCTGTCCATGATAAACGCCACACGGGCCATATAGCCGCAGGCTTCCAAAAATGCCAGGAAGATAAACAGCACCAGCATCTGCGGTACAAAACCCAGCACGGCGCCCACGCCGCCCACAATGCCATCTACGATCAGGCTCTCCAGCCAGGGCGCACAGTTTATTGCCTCCAGGCCGTCCGCCACCAGTACGGGAATACCGGGCACCCACACGCCATACTCCGCCGGGTCGGGAGTCTCCTCCATGGCCGCATCCACCGTGTCGGAGATATCGAATCCTGCCTCTGTCAGAGATTCGCCGTAAAAGCCGTAGGCCTCGTCAAAAGCATCGAAATCTTCTTCTTCGATGGCTGCCTGAATATCCTCTGCGCCGATCACCCCGCCATCTGCCGCCGCATTTACGGCAGCGATAACCTCTTCGGTCCAAATATTTTCATTGGCATAGGCCACTGTCTCATCATCGTAGTCCCCGCTGATGCCCAGGAGATGAAAGCCGTCTCCGAACAGGCCGTCATTGGTCCAGTCTGTCACCCAGCCGCCCACCGTGGACACGGAGATATAGTACACCAGAACCATCACCACCGCAAAGATCGGCAGTGCTGCCCATCTGTTGGTCACAACCCGGTCGATTTTATCGGAAATACTCATGCCGCCTTTTTGCTTTTTGGTACAGCAGTCCCCGATAATGGAGGCTATATACTCGTAGCGGGCATTGGTGATAATGCTCTCTGTGTCGTCGTCATACTCTTTTTCCAGTGCTGCGATCTCCGAATCCACATCCGGAGCCTTTTTCAGCTGTGTACAAATCTTGTCATCCCGCTCCAACAGCTTAATGCTGAAAAAGCGTTTCTGTTCTCCCGGCACGTCGGCGCCCAGTTTGCCGGACACAGTCTCTATGGCGTTCTCAATGGCTGCGTCAAACTTATGTACCGGCGCTGCCGCTCTCTTTTCCGCGGCCGCCGCCACAGCCATTTTCACGGCCTCTCCGACGCCGGTTCCCTTCAGGGCGGAGATCGACACCACCGGACAGCCCAGCTTTTCAGAGAGCTTTTTCACATTGATCCTGCTGCCGTCCTTCTCCAGCACATCCAGCATATTCACTGCCATGACCACGGGAATGCCCAGCTCCAGCAGCTGCGTGGAAAGGTACAGGTTCCTCTCGATGTTGGTGCCGTCCACTATATTCAGTATGGCGTCCGGCCTCTCTCCGATCAGGTAGTTGCGGGCCACCACTT
>CAZKAO010000059.1:0-22462 GCA_964550745.1 uncultured Acetatifactor sp. | reverse complement strand
GTTCCGTCTCTGCACTACAGGCCCCATGAGGGGGAGCAATTTTCAGCTGCAAAGAACGCATCTGAAAATTCTCCCACCTACTTGTTGGTGAATGGGCCTTCCGTTTCGAGACTGTTTGAATATTGTGTTCCGTCACAGAAAGCCATAAAGAATGCCGTATTTGGACTTGCAATGCAAGTCCAGCATTCTTTGAGTGTAAGATGAGAACTTCTTTGCGAAACAGCCTTTGCTGTGAGCAATTAGAAGTTCTTCTTACACTATTTTCCGGCTCTGCCGCAGCACTGCTTATACTTCTTGCCGCTGCCACAGGGACAGGGATCATTGGGATAGATCTTGGCCGCCGACCGCTTTGCCGGCGCTTTGGCCAGAGATTCGTCCTTGTTGGTGCCGGTCACCTGGGCCACCTGCTCCCGCTCCACCTTTTGCTCAATCTTGGCGTGGAACAGCAGACGCACCGTCTCCTCCTTGATGTTCTGAGTCATCTCGTCAAACATCTCATAGCCGTTCATCTTGTATTCCACCAGAGGATCTCTCTGGCCGTAAGCCTGCAGGCCAATACCCTGGCGCAACTGATCCATATCATCGATATGATCCATCCACTTCCGGTCAATTACCTTCAGCAGAATCACCCGCTCAATCTCACGGACCGCCTCTGCATCCGGGAACTCCGCCTCCTTGGACTCGTAGAGCTTCACCGCCTCTTCCTTGAGCTGCTGCTTCAACCCGCTCTTTTTGGGCCTCGTAACACGCTCCCTGGTCACCGGCGCAATAGGTACAGTGGGCAGCAACAGGGTATTTAACTCGTTATAATCCCACTCCTCCGCGTCTCCCTCATCACCAATGCTGATATCCACAGCATTCTCGGTAATATCGGTAATCATCTTGAAGATCACGTCGCGCATACTCTCACCGTTCAGCACACGGCTTCTCTCATCGTAGATGATCTCCCTCTGCTCGCTCATGACACGGTCATATTCCAACAGATTCTTTCTGATGCTGAAGTTATTGTTCTCAATCTTCTTCTGAGCGGACTCAATGGCACTGGTCAGCGCCTTGTGTTCGATCTCCTGCCCTTCCGGGATGCCCAGGGCGTTGAACATACTGATCAGCCGCTCGGAGCCGAACAGCCTCATCAGTTCATCCTCCAAAGAGATATAGAACTTGGACTCACCCGGATCTCCCTGACGGCCGGAACGTCCGCGCAGCTGATTATCGATACGGCGGGACTCATGGCGTTCTGTACCGATGATCTTCAATCCGCCTGCGGCCCTTGCCTCCTCATCCAGCTTGATATCCGTACCACGGCCCGCCATGTTGGTGGCGATGGTCACAGCCCCGTGGATACCCGCGTCCGCCACGATCTCAGCCTCCAGCTCATGGAATTTGGCGTTCAAGACCTTGTGAGCAATGCCTCTCTTGTTCAGCAGTTTACTCAGCTCCTCACTGGCTTCGATGGTGATAGTACCCACCAGCACAGGCTGCCCCTTGGCGTGAGCCTCCTCCACCGCCTCCACGATGGCCTTCAGCTTCTCCGCCCGCGTTTTGTATACCGCATCCTGCATATCCTTACGGGCGATGGGCATATGGGTGGGTACTTCCACCACGTCCATGCCGTAGATATCGCGGAACTCATTTTCCTCTGTCAGCGCCGTACCGGTACCGCCGCATTTTTTGTCAAACAGATTAAAGAAATTCTGGAACGTGATGGAGGCCAGCGTCTTGCTCTCCCTCTTGACCTTCACCCGCTCCTTGGCCTCAATAGCCTGGTGCAGGCCGTCGGAATAGCGCCGTCCCGGCATGATACGGCCGGTAAACTCGTCCACAATCAGTACCTGGTCGTCCTTCACCACATAGTCCTGGTCACGGAACATCAGATTGTGCGCACGCAGCGCCAGAATGATGTTATGCTGAATCTCCAGATTTTCCGGGTCGGCATAGTTGTCGATATGGAAGAATTTCTCCACCTTCTCCACACCCGCTGCGGTCAGGTTGATGACCTTATCCTTCTCATTGACGATAAAGTCCCCCGTCTCCTCCTGAACAATGCCCATCAAAGCGTCCATCTTGGACAGCTGCTGCATATCGTCTCCACGTTTCATCTGCCGGGCCAGCATATCGCACATCTCATACAGGGCCGTGGACTTTCCGCTCTGTCCGGAGATGATCAGCGGCGTCCGGGCCTCATCGATCAGCACCGAGTCCACCTCGTCGATGATGGCAAAATGCAGTCCCCGAAGCACCAGCTGTTCCTTATAGATCACCATATTGTCGCGCAGATAGTCAAATCCCAGCTCATTGTTGGTCACATAGGTGATATCGCAGTTGTACGCTCTCTGCCTCTCCTCCGGAGCCATGCTGTTGAGTACCACGCCCACAGTGAGTCCCAAGAATTCATGCACCTGGCCCATCCACTCCGCGTCACGCTTGGCCAGATAGTCGTTGACCGTCACCACATGCACGCCCTTGCCCTCCAGGGCATTCAGGTAGGCGGGCAGCAGAAAGGTCTGCGTTTTTCCTTCGCCGGTCTTCATCTCAGCGATACGACCCTGATGCATAATCACACCGCCGATCAGCTGTACTCTGTAATGTTCTGTCTTCAGCACTCTTCTGGCAGCCTCCCGCACCAAAGCGTAAGCCTCCGGCAGAATATCATCCAGGGACTCCCCATTTTCCAGACGCCTCTTGAATTCATCTGTCTTGGCCTTCATCTCTTCATCGGCCAGTTCCATCATCTGGGGCCGGAGAGCCTCAATGGAATCCACTATGGGCAGAATACGCTTCAGCTCCCTCTGGCTGTGCGTGCCGAATATTTTTTCTGTTAATTTCATGTTTACCTCTTTCCTGCTACATAAATATATATAACGCTCTTTTGTTTACACTCGAATAGACTTATTGTAGCAGATTTGTTGCCGGGATTCAACCATAGAAAAACACTTATCCCTTAACATTTTGTAAACTTTATGTTAAAATTGACATTCCCTGCCCTTTTCGCTATAATTTATATAAGCGTTTCTGTTTGCTTTTTTACAATAACATGCGCCAAAATACACTGCATTATGCTATATATTCCCCGTCTCAGTGAATTCCCGCACTGGTTATGCGGGGAGGAAAGGCTTTTGATATCACTATGAAAAGATTGTCGACCCAACAATTGATTCCCGGCATGGTCGTGGCAGATGACGTAATGACCTCCAATCATCAGATGATACTGCCCAGGAACAGCGTACTCACGGATGCCCAGATCATAAAGCTGGAGCTCTACGGCGTGTTGACCGTACATGTCAAGGATGAGTTTATCACACAGCCGATGCCCAGACAGACGTCCTCGGAGCCGTCTTATTTTGATCGTGTTAAAAGCAGCCCGGAATTCCACGCTTTTAAGAAGGTGTATGAGGAAGAGTTGGATTCCTTTAAGGGCATGATCAATAAAGTTGTAGAAAAAAACACCAAGTTGGACGTGAAGGAACTGCTAAGCCGCTCCCTTCTGATGGTTACGGACGCCAAAGGGCATATCAGCATCCTGGATATGCTTCACAATATGCGCGAATATGACGATTCCACCTTTGCCCACTGCCTGAATGTCGGACTGATCTGCAATGTATTTGCCCATTGGCTGCAGCTTTCCGATGAGGAGGCAGAGATGGCCACGGCCTGCGGCCTGCTTCATGATGTGGGTAAACTGCTTGTTCCCCATGATATCATCTCCAAACCGGGCAAACTCACTGAGCCGGAATACTATCAGATCAAAAAGCATCCCGTCGAAGGTTTCCAGCTGCTTCAGGCCCAGAATATAGACAAACATATCTGCAATGCGGCGCTGATGCATCATGAGCGTTGTGACGGCTCCGGCTATCCACTGGGTTTAAAGGACGGCCAGATTGACAGCTACGCCAAGATGGTAGCTATTGCCGATGTCTATGACGCCATGACAGCCGCCCGGGTATACCGTGCCCCCATCTGCCCCTTTAAGGTCATAGAGATTTTCGAGCAGGAGGGCCTGCAGCGGTATGATGTCGCATTTGTCCTTCGTTTTCTGGAAAATATCGTCAATACCTACATACAGAACCGATGCCGCTTAAACGACGGCCGGGAAGGCGAGATTATCTTTATCAACAAAGACAGGCTGTCACAGCCGGTTGTGCAGTGCGGCAGCGAATATGTGGATCTGGCAAAAGATCCCGATCTATATATTGAGAGCCTGCTGTGACGGTTACAGCAGGCCGTTTAAAATGGAGTCATTATGTGCGAGACAATTCATATCTATGTTGGCGGCGGCCAGCCCGCCCCCTGCTTCGCCACCATCGGCGAGGCCATCACCCATGCCAGTGAGGGCTATGAGCCGCTTCCTGCCGCTTTCCCTGCCCCCTGCGAATCCCTTCCCCCTGTCATCATCCATATTGCGCCCGGCGTCTACCGGGAAAAACTGGTGCTGGAGCGCCCCTATGTGACACTGGAGGGAAGCAGCGCCGGGGATACGGTGCTGGTGTATGGAGACTACGCCCTGCAGATTCTGGAGGATGGCAGCAAAAGAGGCACTTTCCGTACCGCCACGCTGCGCATTCACACCCACGATGTGACTCTGCGTCATCTGACAGTTAAAAATGATGCGGGATGCGGCCGCCTGGTCGGGCAGGCCATCGCCCTGTATGCGGACGGCGACCGGCTTCATCTGGACCACTGCTGTCTGATCGGCAGCCAGGATACGCTGTTCACGGCCCCCCTTCCCTTGAAAGAGGCCCAGCCCGGCGGTTTTACAGGACCCGGGCAGCACCTGCCCCGCATCATGGGCAGACATTACTATGAACATTGCCGCATTCAGGGAGACGTAGATTTTATCTTTGGCGGCGCTGTCTGCTATTTTGAGGAATGTGAGATTTTTGCCGCCAGACCGCAGCTGCTGCCCCCAGAGAGTCCCGATGGCCAGCGGATCTATGGTTATCTGACCGCCGCCTCCACTCCTCATGGACAGCAATATGGTTATGTGTTCCACCGCTGTCGGCTGCTCAGCGACTGTCCTGATGCTTCCGTCTATCTGGGACGTCCCTGGAGAGAGTACGCCAAAACCGTCTATCTGGAATGCTACATGGACGCTCACATTCATCCCGCCGGATGGCAGGACTGGAATAAGGAGCACGGCCATTTCTACTATGGGGAATACGCCTGCTATGGCCCCGGCAGCGATGCCACGCGGCGAGCCGACTTCTCCTGCCAGCTGTCGGACCGGGAGGCGAAAGAATACAGCCCTGAAAAAGTACTGGAGGGGTGGAGACCATAAATATCAGACAGCGCTCCTGACGCTTCTCCCTTCTACACTCTCCTGTATATCTCCAGAATATGCTCCTTTACCTGCTGATTATTTTCCGGCAGAGTATTTTCCAGTGTCACATGAATGTAGGGCTTGCGCTCCTTGATGAACTTCAGTACTCTCTCATACTTCATCATACCCAGCCCGCAGCCCATGGCTTCCAGCTTATCCCCTTCCGGCATATAATCCTTCAGATGTACCATGGCCACATCCGGTCCCAGCACCTCGATGGCTTCCTCCACAACTGCTTCCTGATCCTGATAATTGCTGATATCCAACAGATTGACCGGGTCCAGAATAATCTGGAGATTGGGGGATGCGATCTCGTCCAGCACCCGCCTGGCCCGCCCAGGATTGCACACGATATGTTTCCACACCGGTTCGATAGCCATCACCACACCCATCTGTTCCGCATATTTTACAATAGGGCGCAGATTGGCGATAAAGGTCTGCAGAGCCTGCTCCCCATGACACTCCGGCACATAGCTGTAGGTCTCGTTGGGAGCCCCCGTCTCCGTACCCACCACGCCGCAGCCCAACCAGGAGGCAAAACGGATATGGGCCATGTATCGGTTCATGATCTTCTTAAGCTGCTCCGGATTTGGGTTTGCCAGGTTCAGATAGCAGCCCAACACGGCAATATCCACCTGATTGCGGGCAAATACATTTTTAATATACATGGCAAGTCCCGGTGTCAGCGCCTCATCAGTGGTGGGAAATTCTTTTATTACCTTGGAAAGGGCCAGATGCCCGCAGGCAAAGCCCAGATTGTGTACATCCGCGATACGCTCCTCGAAGGGCAGCGCCTTTGTGTCATGTAGACGAATTCCTAATTGCATCCTGTTATCCTCCTATTTAGAGTTCCGCATCTTTCCTACTGCTGCACCACCATATCGTCCACGCCCTCTAACTCCAGCGCCTCGCCGTCCTGGCCGATGACAGACACATGCTCCATCACCAGACGCTTTACATTGCGGACAAACATGCCCCGCCTGCTGCTCTTCTCCACGCCCTCAGACATGGCGGGGACATCGCACTTAGGATTCTCCGCATAGCTGACTGAAATGTTCTTCATCACGATCTCCTGGATCTTCTGCTCCGGCAGACCCTCAAAATAAGCCGCCGCCACATGACAGTTGGCGCAATCCATATTTTCAAAGACCAGTCTGCCGATGACGGGAGTCCTCTCATCCACCGGGTAAAGCTCACGGGACTGCACATACCGGGTCTTGCCATCCGGGTCACAGAAATAGAACGCATTGATCACCAGCGGCGTCATCACATGATCCAGGGTCAGGTTGCGGAACGTGATATTGTCCAGCACCGCGTCCTTGCCTCTGCCCCGCCTGGTCTTGATCCGAAGTCCCCTGTCCGTATGCCGGAAAATACAGTCCTCCACGGTCAGGTTCACTACGCCCCCCGCCATCTCGCTGCCCAGAGTCACCGCCCCGTGGCCGTTCTCCATCAGGCACTGACGGATATGAATGTTCTCCGAGGGCGTCTTATGCTTCCTTCCCATATATATCTTGCCGGATTTGACAGCAATACAGTCGTCTCCCAGAGAGAAGCGCACGCCCAGGATCTCCACATCCTTGCAGGATTCGGGGTCCAGGCCGTCCGTGTTGGGTGAGTCCGCCGGATTCTCCACGGTCAGATCCAGAAAACGCAGCTGATTGCTGAAGTACGGATGCAGCGTCCAGGAGGGGGAATTGCAGAACTTCACCCCCTGCAGGGTAATATCCCGGCAGTGGCTGATAAAGAACAGCCTGGGCCTGAAAGCCCCTCTCATGACCTTGGGATTATGCCACCAGTCCGCCTTGGAAGCATTGCCGTTGATAACGCCCCGTCCATAGATTACCACATCCTCCACATCTACGCCGCAGATAATGCCGGTGAACATGGGCAGGGGATTCCCCTCCCAAGTGCCCAGGTTGTATTCATCCTGCTCGTCATAGCTCTCCAGCATGGCAGGAAAAATGGGGAATTTCTCCCGCTCCGCGAAAGCCTTCAGTTCCGCTCCCTCCGCCAGTTCCAGGCGGATATGGCTCTTTAAAAACAGGCTGGTAATCCGATAGGTTCCCGCAGGGATGTAGACCCGGCCATGCTCCGGGCAGGCCATGATGGCCGCCTGGATAAAGTGGGTGTCGTCCGACACTCCGTCCCCCTTTGCCCCAAAACGGGTCACATCCAGAGTCACAAATTCATACTCCGTGGTAAATTCCATAGTCCCCTGCAGCCGCTCCCCGTCATATACCTCCACCCGGTACAACGTCTGGGGCTTTAATCCAAACAGACTGGTGATGGTTTTCTCCGTGGTCATGACCTCCTGGTCGTTCACCGTCACTCGGTAGGGACGTTTGGTAAAGTGTCTGCCGCCGTCTTTGATTTCCAGCGTCGCGCTTCTGGCCGTATACATTATCATACTGATTTCCATGGCTTACCTCCCCTATTCCTCTTCCGCGCAGTCTGCTCTGGCTGCTTTCACGAATTCATAATATATTTCATATTTTTCCGCCAGCAGGACATATTTTTTACATGCCAGCATCAGATTCCCCACGAAAAGCACCTCCGCCATGCTGGTGGGCACTGCCCCGGGCCGGATCTTCCCTTCCCCATAAAACTCTTGAATAAAACGATGTACATTCTTTTTATACAGATCCATCAGTTCCCGATAACATTCATATATCTCCTGGCTCATATACATCAGAGTCCGCAGCGACATATCCATATATATCGCCGCCTCCTGCATGTCATACCCCTCCTGAAGACGGGCGTCCATGACCCGCATCTGCTGCAAAATATCAGGATACCCCTCTTTTTTATTGCAGTCCGTCTCATAGGCCGCGTACACCGGGTAAAGCATGCGCTTAATCTCTGCGGCGTCCTCCATGCCGCGCAGGTCAAACACGCCCTCTTCGTCTCTGGGCAGTGCCTTAATGCGCTCCACCACTTTCGCTGCCTCTGCCGCCGCGCCCTGCTGCACCAGCTCCATGGCCTGTTCCAATTCTTGTCTCATAGCTGTTGTTCCTTTCTGCTATTCGCTGCCTTCTCTATTTTCCATACTCTTCCCGACACCTTTCCACCAAACCGTTAAACTCCATCAGATACTTTTCCAGCTTTTCTTCATCCCTGCCCTTTTCCAGCCGCCGTTTTCCCTTACACAGAAAATACCATGCAACCCTACCGTTTTGATCCGTAACGCCGCCTTCTTTATATGGAATTGTCGCTTTTCCCTGCAAACCGGGAATACTGGCGTTAAGCTTCGCCAATTGTTCCATTGTAAACCGGCAAATGTTCAGATCCAGCCGTTTGATATTGCTCTGGGCCAGACAGGAAAAGTCGTCATCCAGCACTTTATTTCCCCACCACGCAAAATGCGCAACACTACTATGCGTCAATGGTTTCAGACTGTCTATGTCCATTTTCGCCCAGACTCTGTTCCCCAGTGAAAAATACTCCAGACAGGGAGCGCTCCCAATTCCATCAATGGAATGCATCCGGGAAAAATCGTCCAGCGCCAGTCCCCGCAGCTGCGTATTTTTGCTCATGTCCCACAAACGCGTAACTCGCTGATTAAAAAAATAGCTCAGATATTTAAGTCCTCTCAGAGAGGCAAGCGGCGACAGATCACTGACCAGCTTATTCTTCCAGAAATTGATCGCCTCGAACTGATTCCCATAACGCTCAATCAAATATTCAAAAGATTCCTGATTCAGCCCCGAGACGATCAGCGTTTTAGCATCTGGATGCTCCCCGATCACATCAATCTGCCCGCAGTCCGTCCTTCCGCCTCCAACCTCTCTTTGCACAATAGATAAATCATACCATTTAAAATCACTGCTCTCAAAATTCTGCAGATCTATTTCCATATCCGTTCTCCCCTTAGAGCATAATGTCTCATCAGAAAATTATGCACGAACCCAACTCTGGGAGACAATTGCAACTGAAAAGCCAAGGCAACTCTATATCCTAAAATCTGCCGTAACCGAGGGCCGGGTGGCTGGGGAGCGATCCCCAGCCGCCCGGCCCGCCACTTCCCTACAGAGTTACCCCCTGCTTAAAGATCGCCATATCATGGAAGCCCGCCGCCTCGCTGCACACCTGCTTCCCGGAAGCCACCTCCACCACATAGTCAAACAGATGCTGCGCTTCCTCCGCCATGGACTTATCCTCCACCAGCACGCCGGCATTGAAATCTATCCAGTTAGCCTTCTTGCCCGCCAGCCTGGAGTTGGTGGATATCTTCACCGTGGGCACGGGAGAGGCAAAGGGCGTTCCCCGCCCCGTGGTAAACAGCACGATATGGGCCCCTGCCGCCGCCAGCGCGGTGGACGCCACCAGGTCGTTGCCGGGTGCGCTGAGAAGATTCAGCCCCGGCATCTGCACGCGCTCGCCGTACTGCAATACGCCTCTCACCAGAGCGCTGCCGGACTTCTGGGTGCAGCCCAGGGATTTGTCCTCCAGCGTGGAGATGCCGCCCTTTTTGTTGCCCGGAGACGGATTCTCATAGATGGTCTGGTTGTGGCTCTTAAAATAATTCTTAAAGTCGTTGATCAAATCCACGGTCTTGTGGAACAGCTCCTCGTTGGCACAGCGGTTCATCAAAATCGTCTCCGCGCCGAACATCTCCGGCACCTCCGTCAAAATCGTGGTGCCTCCCTTAGAGATCAGAAGGTCGGAGAAACGCCCCACCAGCGGGTTGGCGGTGATGCCGGAGAGACCATCGCTGCCGCCGCACTTCATGCCGATCACCAGCTTGCTGACGCTGATGGGCTCCCGCTCGAAGCCCGCCGCATAGTCGATCAGTCCCTTTATAAGCTCCAACGCATCCGCAATCTCATCCTCGGACTCCTGGGACACCAGGAATTTCACCCTGTTTTCATCATAATCCCCGATATAGGGCTTTAACACATCAATATTGCTGTTCTCACAGCCCAGCCCCAGCACCAGCACGCCGCCTGCGTTGGGATGATTGATCAAATCCGCCAGGATCGTGCGGGTGTGTTCCTGGTCGTCCCCCATCTGGGAACAGCCGTAGGGGTGCGGGAAAGCGATGACCTCCTCCACCGTACCCTTGACAAAAGCATTAGCCTGCTTTGCTATGGCTGTGGCCACATTGTTGACGCATCCCACGGTAGGAATGATCCAGATCTCATTGCGCACGCCCACCTTGCCGTCCGGACGGTTGAATCCCATAAAAGTCACGTCATCCGCCACCACATCCTTGGCCGCCGCATTCTCCACGGCCGCTGCCACCGGCTCATAGCTGTACTCCAGCAGATCCCCCAGCGCCGTCCCCACATTGTGGGTGTGAATCCAAGCCCCGACAGGAATCTCCTCTTTGGCGTTGCCTATGCGATAGCCATACTTGACAACCTCACCGCCTGCGGGAATATCGCTGATTGCCATCTTGTGCCCGGCGGGAATCTCCTCCCTGGCGGTGATCCGGCGGCTCTGACTGGATACCTCCACCGTGATAGTCTCCCCCTGGGGGATGGCGCAGAGCGCCACCACCACATTATCGTTGTCATTGATCTTTAAGAAATTCTGCATAATGCCGCCCTCATACCATTTTCCTTAATATCGTCCAGATAAGCCGCCACTGCGTCCGTCAGCCCCGGCACCTGGTTCAGATCCTGTCCATGGAAATCCTCTCTGCCCAGATAAGCAGTCACAAAGCTGCGGGTATCCTTACGGCAGTTGTCGCGGAAAAACTCCAGCACAGGCATATCATCCTTGATCAGATAAGCCTCCCCGTTCCTGTCGCCGATCAGCGCGCCATCCTTGATCTCGTCGCCGCAGTAGAAAGCCATCAGCGCCGCGATGGAGAATGTCATATGTACAGGAAGCCTGCCGAACTTATCCACATACCCCAGCAGGCTGGGCAGACACCTTGCCCTCCACTTGGACACGGAGTTTAAGGAGATAGCCAGCAGCGCATGATCCACATAGGGATTGTTGAAGCGGTTTACCACCTCTCCCGCGAACGCCTTCAGCTCCTCCTCCGGCAAAGTCAGAGTGGGAATCACTTCGTCAAATATGGTCTTGTTCATGAAGTCGCGTACATCCGCATCCTCCATGGACTCTCTCACAATATTGTTGCCGCAGAGCCAGGACGCCAGCACGAAAGAAGTGTGAGCGCCGTTTAGGATACGCACCTTTCTCTGCTTGTAGGGATGGTGGTCATCGGTGAACACCACCGGCAGCCCCGCGCCGGGCAGATCAAACTCCCCGCTGATATCCTTGTCCGACTCGATGACCCACAGGGCAAATGGCTCGCCGGTCACCATGATATGATCCTCATAGCCCAGTTTCTCCCACTCCTCCTGCTCCGTGGCGCGGGGATAGCCGGTGACGATGCGGTCCACCAGGGTTGCGGTGAAGACACATGCCTCCTCCACCCAGGTCTTGAAGGCATCAGACAGACCCCAGTTGGCGATCTGCTGCATCACGCACTTTTTCAGCATGATGCCGTTGTCGTCAATCAGCTCCACAGGCAACATTACCAGACCCTTGGAAGTATCCCCCTGGAAGGTCTCAAACCTGTGATATAAAAATTTGGTCAGCTTGCCGGGAAAGCTCTTGGGGGGATTCAGTTCAAACTTATCGTCGGCATCATAGACAATCCCGGCCTCCGTAGTGTTGGACACCACAAAACGCAGGGTGTCGATCTCCGCCAGACCCATATACTTGTCGTACTCATGGATAGCGTCCACTGCGTCGGCCACGCTGGTTACCACCCTGTTGATGATCTTAGCCTCGCCGTCCACATTGCCCCGCAGGGAGACGGTGTACTGGCAGTCCTGCTTATGGAACATATCCAGGCTGCCGAAATCAATGGGCTTGATCAGGACGATATCCCCGTCAAACTTGCCCTGCTCATTGGCAATGTCGATCATGTAGTCCACGAATGCCCGCAGAAAATTCCCCTCCCCGAACTGTACGACCCTGACAGGTCTCTCCTTCTTACCGGTCATGCTCTTGTTTAATACGTCCATAACTCCTCCTCTTTTCTGCTGTCCCCAGCTTCTCTCAGCGTGCCGCTCCGCGCTTATCTCTTTCCCACTGAAAACTGAACGGGCCGCACACCGGATTGTTACATGCACATTTTCTAAAAAAGAAAATACCTTCATGGAAAACTCATGTAAGTACTTACATTTCCAATTTTACTTCTAAACTGCTCATTCGTCAAGAACTTAAAATTATATCTTGAAAATTTCTTCTGCATTCGTTATAATTCAAAATGAAGTAAATACTGTAACCGCTTACAAGTTTTTTTTCCATTTCAGATGACAGATAAGGTTTTGTGCATATGACTATATACGATATCTCAGAAAAAGCCGGTGTTTCTATTGCCACAGTATCCAGAGTACTCAATGGCAGCAGCAATGTCAGCGAAAAGACAAAGCAAAAGGTTCTGGACGTGATCAACCAGTACGAATATACTCCCAACGCTTTCGCCAGAGGCCTGGGGCTTAACACCATGAAGACGATCGGCATCATGTGCGCCGATTCATCGGATCTGTACCTGGCCAAGGCCATCTACTATATTGAACAGAAACTGCGTGTCAACGGCTATGACAGCATACTGTGCTGCACCGGATATGATCTGGAAAATAAAAAGAGCTGCATGAATCTGCTGATTACCAAGAAAGTGGATGGCATCATCCTGGTCGGCTCCAATTTTGTATACGACAAGGATGCCGAGAACCGGTATATTCTGGATGCTGCGGCTCAGGTTCCCGTGATGCTGCTGAATGCGGCGCTGGAGGCTCCCAATGTCTACAGTATTCTTTCGGATGACTTTTCTTCCGTGTATGAGGCCACCCTGCAGCTGATTCAGGCCGGCGTGGAAGACATTCTGTATTTTACCAATTCCACTTCCTACAGCAGCAAAAAGAAGATGTCCGGTTACCGCAATGCCATGGAATCTCAGAAACTGCTTAAGAGCGGCAATCTGATACAGTTCTACCAGGGATCTCACGAGGATATTCACGCCATGGCGGATCATCTGTTGAAGATCTATCAGAAAGGGCTGCGCTTTCACGGAATCATTGCCTCGGACGACTGTCTCGCCATGGGCGCTGTGCGCTTTGCGCTGGAGGCGGGGTTATCCATCCCGGATGACCTGTGTATCATCGGTTACAACAATTCCCTGCTGGTACACTGCTGCGAGCCGGAGATGTCCAGCATTGACAACAAACTGGAGACACTCTGTCAGCACTTGATCATCACTCTGATGGGAGTACTCAGCGGCAAGGAGATGCCCAAGCAAACCGTATTTTCCGGTGAAGTAATACACCGGGGCACCACTCTTGCCAGCAGCCACGACTGCCAGAAATAACAAATCGTATCACCTATCACATTACAATAAAGAAATATGGAGGGAAAGAAAATGAAACCTTTTATGGACAAAGATTTCCTGCTGGAGACGGAAACTGCCAGAAAGCTGTTCCACGACTATGCCGAGACTACCCCGGTGCTGGACTACCACTGCCACATCAATCCCAGGGAGATCGCGGAGGACAGACAGTTCGACAACATCACTCAGGTATGGCTGGGCGGCGACCACTACAAATGGCGCTTTATGCGTTCCTGCGGCGTGGACGAGAAATACATCACCGGGGACGCCTCAGACTATGAAAAATTCTGTAAATGGGCGGAGTGCCTGGGCAAAGCCATCGGCAATCCCCTGTTCCACTGGAGCCATCTGGAGCTGCAGCGGTATTTCGGCTACACCGGCGTGCTGAACAAAAAGACTGCGGATGAGGTCTGGAATCTGTGCAACGCAAAACTTCAGGAGCCTTCCATGAGTGTGCGCAACCTGATCCGCCAGAGCAATGTAACCCTGATCTGCACTACCGACGATCCCATTGACTCTCTTGAGTGGCACAAAAAGATCGCGGAGGACGACAGCTTTGAGGTGAAGGTGCTGCCCGCCTGGAGACCCGACAAGGCCATGAACATAGAGAAACCCGACTATCTGGATTATCTGGATAAGCTGGCTGCCACCGTGGGCAAGAGCGAGATTGTCACATTCACCCAGTTGAAGGACGCCCTGAGAGAGCGCATGGCTTTCTTTGCCTCCATGGGCTGTAATGTGTCCGACCACGCTCTGGAATATGTGATGTACTGCCCCGCCTCCGACGACGAGATCGAGGAGATCTTTTTGAAACGCCAGAACCGCATGATTCCCACCAAGGAGGAGGAACTGAAATTCAAAACCGCCTTCATGCTGTTTGTGGGAAAAGAATACGCAAAGCTCGATTGGGCCATGCAGCTGCACTATGGCTGTAAGAGAGACAACAACACGCAAATGTATGAAAAGCTGGGCCCCGATACCGGTTACGACTGTATCAACAATTATGCCCCCTCCTCACAGATGGCGGATTTCCTGAATGCGCTCATCAAGGATGGCGAGCTGCCCAGGACCATTCTATACAGCCTAAACCCCAACGACAACCAGGCTATCGGCACCATACTGGGCTGTTTCCAGGACAGCACCGCCGTGGCCAAGATCCAGCAGGGCAGCGCCTGGTGGTTCAACGATCACAAGACTGGCATGCAGGATCAGATGATCTCTCTGGCCAACCTGGGCAACCTGTCCGGATTTGTGGGAATGTTGACGGATTCCCGGAGCTTTTTGTCCTACACCAGACACGAGTATTTCCGCCGCATCCTGTGCAACCTGATCGGCAACTGGGTGGAGAACGGTGAGTTCCCCGCGGATATGGATATTCTGTCCGAGATCGTCACGGATATCTCTTACAACAACGCGAAGAGATACTTTAAATTTCCGCTGTAAAGACACGCGGGAAAGAGGAAAATTATGACACCTTTTATATGCAGTGGGCGACCGGATATCGACAACATAGTTATCTATAAAGGGCTGCGTGGCGACACTACCGCCGTGCAGCCGGACCACTACCATGGTTTTTATGAAATCTTCTGTCTGCTCTCCGGTAAATGCCGCTTTCTGCTTCGGGATCAGGTCTACGAGCTGGAAAAGGGAGACTTGGTGTTTATCACTCCCGGAGAATTGCACCACTCCCGGTACTATCCCGGCATAAGCTGCGAGATGGTGGACATATTGTTCAAAAAATCTTTTCTCTACCAGGACGTGATAGGGGATGCGCCTTCCTTTATGGGCAGCATCCCCAGTCTGTATCTGGCAGAGTTTTTCGAACTGCTTTCCCACATGTTGTCCGAGAGCGCCGGTCTGGACGAGTATTCCGGCGATTTTACCACCTGTTATCTGCAGCAGCTGCTGCTGTTTCTTGCCAGACATTCGGTGATGCACCAGCCGGAGCCGGAACTGATTAATGTGCGGGACGCAGACATACAGCAGGCCACCCGCTATATCTATCAGAACTTCCGCCGCCCTCTGACACTGGAGGACGTGGCGGCTGTGGCGTCTTTAAGTCCCACCTATTTCAGCAAAAAATTTAAGCTGGTCACAGGCATGGGTTTCAAGGAATACTTGAATTATGTGCGTCTAAAACACGCCCAGACCGCCCTGCTGACCACCGGCAACACCATCACGGATATCGCGCTGGAATGCGGTTTCAACGACAGCAATTACTTTAAGGATCTGTTCCGAAAAGTGTATGGGCGCTCCCCCAGGGAGTACCGGAAGAACCCAGATCCCCAGTGATGCCCGGAGAGGGGGAAAGAAAATGAATTTTCATAAATGTAAACAAATCTGTCTGGCGCTATGCGCCTCTCTGCTGCTGACGGCCTGTGGGGTTCCCACAACCACGGACGAGATGCCAACGTCCACGCAGGACTCCGGCATCTCAACACAGGGCTCCGGCATCTCAGCGCAGCCCTCCGAGCCACCTTCGTCCGCTGCGCAGTCCGGATTCGATCTGCCGGGAACAGGAACTGCGGCTGCGAACCTTGACACCCGTTTTCCCCTGTACACCACCGGCTATGACTCCGTCCCCTATGAAACACCTGCGGAAATCATATCCCATAAATGCACTCAGATTGCCTTCGCCGACTCCTTCTATATTCTGGACACCTATTACACACAGAAAACTATATTTTATTATTTCCAGAAACTTACAGGCAGTGGCGAAACGGGAGAAAGAATCCCTCTGTCTCCGAATATGTGGGATATAGAGGATGGAACCATTCTGGGCATGGATATCGTTGATGACAGCCGGTGCGTGTTTCTGGCAGACCAGGGTGGAAAACGCTATCATATGATATATACAGATTCCCAGGGAAATCTGATTGACAGTCAGGAGCTGACCGAGCTTCCCGTGGGAGGCAGTTACACACTGCTTGGATGCGACAGCCGGGGCAATCTATATCTGGATGATCCCGGCAGCCATGACATATATCTGCTGGATTCTGACGGAAAACTGCTCCAAAGCTACAGCTACTCCCCCTCCGGTGGAGCTGCCGAACTGGAGAGCTTTCGCACCTCTGGCGGGGACAGAGTCATTATCTGCGATACGCCGGAGGAACAGACATGGCTGCGGATGGATGAGGATGCCGGAACCTTGAAACCCATGCAGATTGACCAGAGCGAAAACGTTCAAAAATGGTATGGCATGACAGGGAACGTCCTATATTATGCCGCCAACCAGCAGTTAGCGAGTTGGGACATGGTCACTGGCGAGAGAAAGCTGGTGTCCAAACTGAATGAGATATCTTCCTTTACGGACCTTTTGGATCTGGCTGTGATGAATACAGAAGATGGACTCCGGCTGCTGGTCACGGAAAAGAATAAGGAAGAGCGATATATTATCAATCTTTCCTCGACCCCGCCTGTCGTGGAAGGTCAGATCACAGTCGCCAATCTCTACCATGAGGACTCCTTCTTCTCCGGGAGAGTCGCCAGTTTCAGCAAGGAAAATCCCTCTTACGGAATCCAGTATCAGGCGCTTTACCTGGCTGGGAGGTCCGACAGGGCACTGCTCGAGTTGGCTACCGGAGGCGGCCCAGATGTCCTGTATGTAAGCCGCCAGGATATGGAGTCCCTGCAGGCCAATGGAGCATTGGGAGATCTGAGGCAGCTCATCACCCAGGATACTATGGATGTTTTGCTGCCGGGAGCCATCCAGATGGGAACTCATGACGACGGCCTCTCCGCTGTCCCTTTGTCCGTGACAGTCAGAACACTTTTGACCAACAGGGAGTATTGGTCGGAGGATACCTGGACCATAGATGACATATTTTCCGCACTGCAGGAGCAAAGCCAGCTGCAGGGCCTGTTTTTGGATATAACAGGGCAGGATACATTTCTCTACAATCTATATTTTATGGTGGGTATCAATATCGGAGATTCACCCTTTATCAAGGACGGAAAATGCGAATTTGACTGCCAGGAATTCAGAGATATTTTGACACTGATAAAGGATATGAGCCAGAAAGCGGAAAATAACAGCACTCCACAGGATCGATTAGCCCCGATGGTTGCGGGAAACTATCTGGGTGTGGAATATTTCGTGGCTAATATGTCTACTTTCTGTAACGCCTATGAGAAAATGGGCGACAAGGTAAATATGATCGGATATCCCTCTGACACGGGAAAAATTTACTATCTCTCAGATAATGGGATGCTGGCTATCAACCAGAATGCCATGGACAAAGACGGTGTAAAGGAGTTGGTCAACTATCTGTTGAGTCTGGAGGCACAGCAGTATCTGCCTTATCAGCTCAGCGTCCGGCTGGATATCCCGGAAAGCCAGCTTGTCTATAACTCAGCTACGCGGACATATTTATGGCAATCTCCTAACAACACCGGTTATTCGCTGCCCGCAAAGGAGAATGGGGAGTCTTATCTGGAAGAGTACCTGGATTTTTTGAGAGGTGCCGTACCGCTGGCGGTCAGTTCAGACGACATATTTGACATCGTCACGGAGGAAGCTGACAGCTATTTTCAGTCCGACAAGGATATAGATACGGTGATAGACATTATTCAGAGACGAGTACAGATCTATCTGGATGAACGGAATTAAAATTGTTTACTATTCAAAAACGGCGTCTGCCCGGATTTCAAATACCCTGGACAGACGCCGTTTTTATACACTTTATGGAAATTGGCTTAATATACCATAGCCTGCTCCTCGCCGCCGAGTACGCGGAGCGCTCCCTGGGCCAGCGCCAGCAGCTCGTCCTCGCCGGGATATACGGTGACAGGCGCAATCCAGCCCGCTCTCTCCTTCAAGGCGTCGCACACGTCCGCACCGTAGGCAATGCCGCCGGTGAGAATGATCTGATCCACCTTGCCGCTCAGTACACAGGCCATGGAACCGATATCCTTGGACACCTGAAGCAGGAATGCCGCCTTGGCCTCCGCCGCCTTTTCGTCCCCCTCACCCGCGCGCTTTGTCACCTCGCGCATGTCGTTGGTACCCAGATATGCGTTGAAACCACCCTTGCCCACGATCTTACTGTAGACTTCCTTCTCGGAATACTGACCGCTGTAGCACATCTTGATCAGAGCGCCGCTGGGCACTGCTCCCGCTCTCTCGGGGGAGAATGCGCCGTCGCCGTCCAGAGCGTTGAACACATCCACCACCTTGCCGTACTCATGAGCGCCCACGGACACGCCGCCGCCCATATGCACCACAATCAGGCGCAGAGATTCGTAGGGCTTGCCGATCTCCTTGGCATATCTCTTGGCCACAGCCTTCTGGTTCAGCGCATGAAACACGCTGGTACGGGGCAGCTCCGGCACTCCGGAATATCTGGCGATGGGCATCAGCTCGTCCACCACCACAGGGTCCACAATATAAGAAGGAACACCGATGGAATCACCGATCTCTCTGGCCAGAATACCGCCTAAGTTGGAGGCGTGCTGACCCTGTACACCGATCTTCAAATCCGCCAATAACTCGTCCGTCACCGCATAGGTGCCGCCGGGAATGGGCTTTAACATACCGCCCCGTCCCACCACCACGTTCAGGGACTTGATATCAAACTGTTTCTCTTCCAATAAGTCGGTAATGATTTTCTTGCGGAAATCCTTCTGGTCCACGATGGAGGCATACCGGCTGATCTCCTCTGTGGAGTGTCGCAGGGTCTCCTCAAACAACAGGTTCTCGTCCTCAAACACACCGATCTTGGTGGAGGTGGAACCGGGATTAATGATTAAGCTCTTCACTGCCATCTGTCTCTTCCCCTTTCTTATTCTGCGCTTCACGCTTTTTCTCTTTTCTGGCTGTAATGGCCGCATCGATCCCTTCAGAGACCAATTCGCTGGCCACTTCCAGAACAGCCTCAACAACAAAATCCATGGCCTATACTCCCTTAGCCATCTCTGCTGCCACCACTGCCGCCAGGGCAATGGAATTCACCTTGGTCTCAAAGGTATCGGAGCGGCTGGTCAGGATGACAGGCACCTTGGTTCCCGTCAGGATGCAGCCATTTTCAGCTTTGGTCATATGTACAATGGCCTTGTATACATTGTTGCCCGCATGGATATCGGAGAACAGCAGGATATCTGCATCGCCCTGGATCTTGCGGTCCGTCGCTCCCTTGTGCTTGGCCGCCTCGGGATCGATGGCCAGATCCAGAGACAGAGGACCGTCCACGATACAGCCGGTGATCTCACCTGCCTCGTTCATGCGAGTCAGCTCTGCGGCATCCAGCGTCACAGGCATCTTGGGGTTCACCACCTCCACCGCCGCCAGGGGAGCCACCTTGGGACACTCCACGCCGCAGGCTTTTGCCACAGGCACCGTGTTATTGATGATATGCACCTTGTCCTCCAGTGTGGGGTAGGTAATAAACGCCACATCTGTCAAAAACAGCAGCTGCGGGATGCCCGGCACCTCGAACACTGCCACATGGGACAGGGGATTGCCGGTGCGCAGACCCACTTCCTTGTCCAGTACGCTCTTTAAGAAATTCTTGGTGTCCACCAGGCCCTTCATATACATGTCCACCACGCCGTCATGAGCCAGCTTTACCGCCTTAAGCGCCGCCTGAGTCATATCCGGCTCGTCAATAATCTGATAATCGCTCAGATCCATGTTCATCTCGGCTGCGATCTCCCGAATCTTGGCTTCATCACCCACCAGAATGGCGTCTGCAATTCCTCTCTTCTTCGCCTCCCACACAGCGTGCAGCACTGCCTCGTCCTGGGCAGCCGCCACGGCCATCTTTTTCATACTGCATTGGTTTACCTTGTCGATAATATCATCGAATTTCATATGCGCATCCTTTCCTGCGGCTCTTCATCCAAAAGCAGCGTTTTCCGCGGCTGCTCCGACCGCAATCCCTTTCTGAGTCTGTTTTTGCGGTGCTCCTCACACCGCCATCGTTAAAATAATAACACAGAGATTTGGGAATTGCAATAGCGGTTTCGCTTGAGTTTCCGCAGTTTTCTCCCCAACAACACCAGTTCGAAGATTTCCTGATCTACATCTTTTATAATTTCTGAGAATGGGCTTGTATTTTTCTCCGGCAGGGTTCATACTGTTTCTTGATGGTATAAATGAACTATACTGACGGTCGATAAGATTTTCCAATTTCTGCACAGCACATGTTGCGGAATCGGGCAGCATGCGCCGCGCGGAAAGGAAAATCTAATCGACCGTGAGTATAACAGAAAAGGAACAATACAAAACATATGAAAACTGCAAACGTAAATGAAGAGACAAGAGAGATTTTTGAGACCAGGCCAGTCCCCCGTGCGTTGGCGAAGATGGCGATTCCGACCATTGTAAGCCAGCTCATTACGCTGGTCTATAATGTAGCGGACACCTGGTTCATCGGACAGACCAATAATCCCTACATGGTGGCGGCGTCCTCTCTGGTGTTGACCGTCTTTTTGATGACGACAAGCATCGCCAATCTGTTCGGAGTGGGCGGTGGGAGCCTGGTAGTTCGGCTGCTGGGCAGAAAAGACGGGGAGGAGGCGAAGAAGGTGGCTTCTCTGAGTCTGGTAATGGCAACTGCCGCTTCCCTCGCCTTTTCCATTCTGTGCTTTATTTTTATGAATCCCCTGCTGCGCCTTCTGGGCGCCAGCGACAATACGATCGGGTTTGCCAGGCAATACCTGATGTTCGTGGTGGTGATCGGCTGTTTTCCGACGGTTCTGGCCAATACCATGAGTTCCATGGTGCGCAACATTGGCTATTCCAGAGAGGCGGGATTCGGCCTGGGAATGGGTGGTATCCTGAATGTGATCCTGGACCCAATCTTCATGTTTGTGATTTTCCCAGACGGCTATCAAGTGGTGGGAGCGGCGGTGGCGACCATGCTCTCTAATATTATCACGCTCATATATTTTATTATCGTGTACAAAAAGCTGGCGGGGGAGACCGTACTCACTCTGCCTAGCAGCATAGAGAAAATACGGCGTGATTCTATGAGTTCCCTCTTTTCCGTGGGAATCCCCGCGGCTATGAGCCTGTTTCTCTTTGACCTGTGCAATATCGTGATCAACCGGTTGGCGTCGAGCCACGGAGATATCGAGCTTGCGGCCATCGGAATCGTGCTTAAGGCGGAACGTCTTCCGTTGAATATCGGGATCGGAATCTGTCTTGGGATGACGCCGCTGGCGGCGTACAATTACGCATCAAAAAATCATAAGCGAATGAAGGATTTCTTTCGGACGGCGCGGCTGGCGGGACTGATCGTCTCAATTCTCTGCGTGGTGTTCTACCGAATCTGCGCGCCTTACATTATAGGCGCCTTTATCGAAGACGCAGACACAGTGCGGTACGGGACGCAATTCCTCCAATCGCGCTGCTTTGCCACGCCCTTTATGTTCCTGAGTTTTCACATGGTGCATTTCATGCAGGCGGTGGACAGGGGGAAGGTTTCGTTCAAGCTTGCAGTGATCCGACAGCTCTGCCTGAATATTCCGATCCTGTTCCTCATGAATATGTTCTTCGGTATGAGCGGCATCGTGTGGACGCAGTTGACAGCAGACATTATCAATGTGGTGATCTCCTATGTGATTTACTCGCATGTGATTGGGGATATTGTTTCATAGGGGACAAGGAGATTTTGTGTTTTAGAGTCAAACGGAGCATTACAAAATCTCTTCCACTTTCTGTTTCACATGGTCTATGGCTTCCGTCGGCTCAAACCGGGCAACTGTCTTACCTTCACGGTCAATCAGGAATTTTGTATATTTCTTCAGGTCATCCTCATTGACTTCCCTGCCATCATATGTCCGGACACTTCTCC
>CAZKAO010000058.1:0-23010 GCA_964550745.1 uncultured Acetatifactor sp. | reverse complement strand
AAAATGCGGTGGAATTTAGTCCTGCACTAGAATTTACTTTTTCAAGTCAGCAAAAACAAAGATTTACTTCCCTTCTTTTGTAAAAGCTGTTATACTACTATAAAAGTTTTTACTCATAGGAGAAACACGCATGTTGTACTTCGATAAGGATTTTTTTCTGGGTGAAACCCGCAATGATTTCTATATTGAGCCTATGATAAAGTGCGCTTGGGCAGCAGAATTGGAAGTACTGGAGGTTGTCAGAAATATCTGTGAGAAGCACAATCTCAAATATTTTGCTGCTGATGGAACCCTGCTTGGTGCCGTGCGTCACAGGGGCTTCATTCCGTGGGACGACGATATCGACATCATGATGCCTCGAGATGATTATATGCGTTTTTTGTCTGTCGCGCCTACAGAGCTTACCGGGGAATACTGCATTCACAGTCCCTATAATACTCCGAATCACAAAACCGTCTTTTCCACAATAACCAATGCCTCCTCGATCAGTTACAGCCCTCAGCGCCTTTTGGCCTTTCACGGCTTTCCATATGTAGCAGTAATAGATCTCATGCCTCTGGATTTATTGCCGAGTGCTCCAGGGGAAAGAGAGGCATTCTTTGAACTTTTTAATATTCTTGCATCCTGTAGCTTGAATTATGACCGCGGAGAGATTGATGGAATTATGGAGCTTCTTCCTGCCTTGGAGGAAACATATAACACTCAGATTGACAGAGACGGGAACATTCCCCAGCAGCTGCTCATACTTGCAGACCATTTATCTCAAAGCTATAATGCTTCTGATAGCCCCTATATTTCCTGTATAGCTGCTTATGCCCCCCAAAAAAAGACTTTACTGAAGGAATGGTATGCCGATTGCATATGGATGCCTTTTGAAAATATACAGGTTCCCGCCCCCATCGGATATGATGAGATATTAACAACACTTTGGGGCGACTATATGACTCCCGTACAATATGTCTCTCATGAGTATCCTTTTTACAAAAAGCAACATGAAGAAATGATTCAAAAATTGTCTGAGCGCATTATAAGAGGTGAAGCACTTTGGGATACCAAAGATTAAGGAGGAACAAAAATGTCCATTGCCCCCAATCATGAATTGCAACACTGTAAAGTCCTGTATATGGATTGGAACTGCTATGGTGGGGAAGATATGAAGGGCGCACTGCTTCGCTGTGGAATAGAGTTGTCTCTTTACCCGTTTTCTCCCAAAACCAATCGCAATGATCCTGTTTTTGAGGCGGAATTGGCTTCTTCCATTCGTTCCTTTTGTCCGCAGTTCGTATTCTCCTTCGATTATTTTCCAATCATCTCCAAGGTTTGCAATGCTCTGGAGATTACTTATGTGTCCTGGATATATGATAACCCTCTGGTCTCCCTCTATTCTTACACTCTTGCCAATCCATGTAACAGGGTATTTCTGTTTGACCGGCAGGAATATCTGTTTTTTCGGAATAACGGGATCAATACGGTTCATTACCTGCCCCTCGCCGCTGCGCCGGCAAGACTGAAGAGAAATCCTCCTTCCCCGAATTCTCTTCAGGAATACCATGCAGATATCTCTTTTGTTGGTTCGCTGTATACAGAGTCCAAACACCAACTATATCATCGTATTCAAAATATCCCCGGATACACTAAAGGCTATCTGGATGCCATTATGCAGGCTCAGAAGCAGGTATACGGCGCTTCCTTTATCGAAGAACTGTTGAATGAGAACATACTTTCCGACTTGCGCAAAGCCTGCCCCTGCCCGCCTAACGCCGATGGCGTGGAGACAGAAAGCTATCTCTACAGCAACTATTTCCTGCTCCGTCATATTACGGCCATGGAGCGAATAGAACTAATACAAAAGATCAGCCAGAAATACCCCTTGCAATTGTATACCAATGACAGAACATTTACCTGTCCCGGCTGTATCAATCACGGGCCGGTAGAATATTATCAGGAGGCTCCTAATGTATTCTGTCACAGCAAAATTAATCTGAACATTACTCTGCGCAGCATCAAGAGCGGGATTCCCCTGCGGGCCTTTGATATCATGGGCAGCCAGGGATTCCTCCTGACTAATTACCAGGAAGATTTTCTGGACTGCTTCGTCCCTGATGAGGACTTTGTATACTTTACGGACGCAGAGGACATGATGGGCAAAATTGAATACTATCTGTCTCACGATCAGGAAAGGTCTGAAATTGCACAGCACGGATATGCACAGATCTTGCAGTATCATACCTATGAACATCGAATTCCCCTGTTATTCGGAACCCCCTGCTCACAGCCATAGCTTACCTTCGTGAAAATCGGCAATAATCTGCGCCTCATATTCCGCATCATGGATTTCCTCTACGATATAACCGTTTGAGGCTTCATTGGTATACTTGCCGGGAACCCTTCCATACAATCTCTGTCTCTTATTCCTTCACGTCAAGCCACAACCCTTTTTCGTGCAGCATTGCCAGTTCCTTTTTATAGCTGGGATACTTATGCAACTGGGTATTTTTCTTAATAACCATATAATCGCCATAGCACGCCCGCAACACCTTATCGGCATCGGACGGCACTGTCAGAACCATATTTTCAAAGGGCAGCTGCGTTGTGCCAAGCCATCCCTTTTGTACAAAGAAATTCGGGCGCCAAATATAGCAATAATAGGAGGTCAGCAAATCCGTGTCCTGAAAGCCATACAACATACAGACTTTATCAAACAATCTGAGAAGTTGGTTTTCGACTGATCTGCTTCGATCAATAGAAACACGGAAAATCTTTTCCAGTTCCACAAGCCCCTCTTCTACCACTTCCCTCGTTTCCTGTATTTTCTCCTGTGTTGCGTCCCGCATATCAGTACCCAGGTATTTTACCGAAGTCACAACAGTATGTATCATACTGAGCAAAATCTTCTGTGCTTCGGCTTCCTGACGGTCATGTGGAAGATAATCCAAAGGGAAAATATCTATGCCAGCCACAAACGGACAGCCATGAAAACGCGCCAGCCTCTCTTCTGATATATCGATCACCAGTTCGTTAGTTACAGTTGAATGATACTGTGTCCATTCCTCTTCATCATAGATATTACGCATGTGCCAGCCTGCAGGAAGTTCCTTTCCCGCAATCTGTAGAAACTTTTGATAATCCTCACGCTTTAGGGCAATATCAATGTCATCATCCCACGGAATGAAGCCTTTGTGGCGTACTGCGCCGAGCAGCGTTCCCCAGAAAGCATAGTAAGTCAGATTATGTTTTTCACAGATTTCCGCCACCGTCTGTAACACTTCCATCTGGGCCGCCCAATAACGCTTCATAGTTGCGCTGACCCTAAAGCCGCATCTGATCTCTTCATGAAAGTAATCTTCTGGAAACTGTAACATTTATTTTCCCCCGTTTTGTTTTTTCCAGCTCTGCAAGCCGATTGCCATTATAAGCTCTCCCGGATATATCTTTCCAGGCTCTCCAACAATTCAACCATATCAGCCAACAGGAATAACTGATCTGTCCATTGTAGAGAACTGTCTTCCTGCCTCTGACGGATTCGATTATGTTGTTCCTTTATTTCCGCCGGGAGCTCAAACAGCTCCGCGCAATTCTGTACAATTTCTGTCAGACACACTAACTCCTGACGCTGCTGCTCTGACCATGTTGAGTTGTTTTCGTAGAGTTCTGCATATATTTTAAAAATAGTTGCTTTAAGGCCTGGCAGACTATTCAACATATCCATTTTCAGCAGGACTATCTCTTTGCTGCGCTCTATCATCTCCAGAAAAAGCTGTGCCTTTTGGCGCTCCTCTCCGGTCAACAGTTCTTTGGACAAACGTGTCAGTTCCTCTATAAATATATCATGACACAGACGGGATTCCGCTTCATTCCGAATAATTCCAATCTTCTTCCACAACAGATCCCGTTCCCTCAGAGGCTCCAGCATCTCACGCACCATAAAAAACTGCGAACGAATTCTCTCCGCAAAGCGCTTATTGACACTGTCCGGAGAACTGTTTACCTTTACCAGTGATTCTTCTACGAAACCAATCCTGTATTTTCTTGAAAAACGTAGCGTGAATTCAAAATCCTCATAGGATTTCAGAGTCTCATCAAATCCTTTTTCCGATAAAAATGCTTCCCTTTTTACCACAATGGTCTGGGTACTGATCAGTGGGTACAACAGCAGGTAAGAGAACAAATCTCCACATTTTTGATCATACGGGATATTCCTGGAAGGTATCTGTATCAGCAATTCTCCCTCTCTGTACATTCCAAATTCGCAGTAAACCAGAGACAATTCCTCGTCTCTCAGCATCAGCTCCATCTGCTTTTCAATCTTGTCCGGCAGCCATTCATCATCACTGTCCTGAAAGGCAATATATTCCCCCTTGGCAAGTCCAGCTCCCATATTTCGCGCCGCCGATGGGCCCATGTTCGTGCTGCTCCTTCTGTAGAAAACTCGATTGTCTGCAATGCTTTTCACATATTCTTCTGTTCCATCCTCAGAGCCATCATCCACAATGATGACTTCCAGATTCTCATATGTCTGATTTAAGACACTGTCTATGGATACCGGAAGCGTATTGATTCGGTTATAAGTAGGAATTATAACGCTAACCAAAGGAAAATTAACTTCATTCATCCCAAGTCCTCCTCTACTATTCCTATCAGCTCTGCCAGCTTCTCACGCATGGAAAAACATTCCTTTACCTTGCTGTACCCCGCCCTGGCAATTGCGGCCCGTTCCTCCTCATGCCTGAGATACCAGCCGACCTTTTGTACCAGGTCATCCATGTCCGTATACATTACAATTTCCTTACTATCCTCAAAGAAATCTGCAATTTCAGGCTGGTAATTAGTAATGCAGAAGCCTCCGCATCCCAGGATATCCAGCACCCGCTGTGGAATGCCCGCCTCAATGGATTTAGAGGTTATATTAAGGTTGATCCTGCTGTTGTGAAAGACAAGCGGCATCTCCCTGTAATAATCCACGGTTCCACATAATTTCACATTCTGATTCCCCTCATAATGCGAATTGGTATACAGATGCAGCCTATGCGTCAAGGACAGTTTTTCTAGAACCTGTATGCGCTCTTTCTCTGTTATCTCCTGATTGATCAAATCGGCAATAAGCTGCGTTGGATCGTCAAAATACATATCTCCTAGACATAATTGCATTTCTCTTTGTATCTTCCGGGCAATATCTTCCGCAATCATATCTTTGACAAAATTGCATCCATACACTCGGACCTGTGCCTCTTTGATACCGGCTATATACCCTTTGTCATATTCCGAGATCCCCTCTGTCTCCAGCCTTCTGTCCCTCTCATTATAAAGACTACCGACAAAAGAAATATCCGAGACATAGGCGGCGTCTTTCCCCGCAGCATCTCTGATCACCCGGTCAAAAACCGCCACATCGACAGCCAGCGGGTAATGATACACATGGCGGCACCCCATCCCTGCGAGCCGTGCTGCATATACACTGTCAAAGCAGAATAAATAGTTGTGCTCGTACAATATCGTCTTTGACATCAGGGTAAGATTGGAGCAGTCGTAAATCCACGAAACATAGGGAAGATTTCTCATCTCACAGACCATAGCCAGCAGTGGAAAATAATCCCACGAAAATACCATATGTATATTCTGAGACTGTATGCAGTCTATCATATGCATCACAAAGACTGCATCTGTGTGATAATTATTGAATTTCTCGTTAAACTCCACGCAATGATAGCCCAACTCTGTCAAATTTGAAATCAGAATGGACTCACTATTGGAGTTCCATCTATAAACCATAATATTTTGAATCATAGCTCTTCCCCCATACAACATAATCCGCATTTACAGTATAACATATTTTTTATACATATGCACCTAATTCCTTTTCATAATCCAATAAATATGCTATAATAAGGAAGAAATATCTGACAGGGAGCTGCATAACATGAATATTCTATTGCATGATTTCGGATCATATATTCAACCAGATTTAATTGCCCATTTGACCGACATGGGACATAAATGCAAAAACCTCATATATCCACTTCCCAATCCCCTGGAAGATGCATATTTTGAGAAATATATTACGGCTCACCTTAAAACGGGATATTATGATTGTGTTATCAGCACAAATTTTCAGCCTCTTCTGGCCAAAATCTGCTATCGCCGCAACATAAAGTATCTGTCGTGGTCTTACGATAGCCCACTTCCGAAGGGATGGGGGGAATACTATGCCTATCCTACCAATTATCTTTTTCTGTTTGATCGCATGGAGGTGGAGGATTTTCGCAGGAGCGGTCTTAAAACCGTATACCATCTGCCTCTGGCAGTGAACACCCGTCGGCTCTCTGATATATCCATCAGCAATGCCGACCGAGAGCGATTTTCCTGCGATCTTTCTTTCGTGGGGAGATTTTATGAATCACCTTTAAAGAAAATCCTGTCTCATCTGGATAATTATACCATCGGATATATCAACGCTCTTACGGACACACAATTTAAGTTTTCCGGAATATCGCTGTTGGAAGATGTCATTGATGATACTCTGCTTCGGCACATAAACGACACCCTCGCCGAACAGGGAATTGTATATCATACCGCAGAGGGAACAGGTATAAACAAAGCGGCACTATTACTCTGCATGGGAAATCAGATTACACGCAACGAGCGCATTATCCTGTTGCATCTCATGAACCATTTCTGCAAAGTTCACCTTCACTCCAGTGAACGTGTGGCGCAATTGTCGGATGTACCCTTTGCCGGGCCGGTCACCTATTCCACAGAAATGCCAAAAGTCTTTCGATTGAGTAAAATCAATCTGTGTCCCACGCTGCGCGGCATCCGTTCCGGTATTCCTCTGCGGGCTCTGGATATCATGGGAGCCGGTGGATTTATTCTCAGCAATCCACAGCCGGAGCTTCTGGATTATTTCCGCCCCGATATTGATGTTGTATGTTACTCCAGCATGGAAGATGCTGTAGAAAAAGCGAAATTCTACCTGTCTCACGAAGATATGCGCATGCAGATTAAAAGAAATTCATATGCTATTGTTCAGGAGCAATTTTCTTATCCCGGAAGGATAATATCCATGTTTCAAACCGCGGGTTTATAAGACCGACGGCTCTTCTATAAATGCCATGACTTTTTTGAGCAAGGATCGATAAGTTTCACGATTGATTTTCTTCTCCGCATCCGTCAGACGGTCAGCGAGATAAAGCTGGGGAATATTCTCCATGAACGGGATATGCGGGTATCTCTTTTTCCAATTATCATAAATCTCATTGCAGTCCGTGAAGAAAAAGCTGTGAATACCATACTCTTTTTGCAAATAGAAATCATAGAACGGAAGGTTTCCTATGAGGATATGAATCTGCATTACTGCAAGGGTATTGAAACGCACCTGCCCCATCAATCCCCGCCAGGCAAATCCCGCCATGGCAAAGGTTACCAAAAAATCCTCTTTCAGCCTTACCAGCTCATTCATATATACATCAGGAGATTCGTCCTCCCGAACAACAAGCTCCCTGACCTCATAACCTATGTTTTCCCAGATTTCCTTTAGGACCATTATATTTTCTTGCAAAACCGTCTCGTTAAATTTCTCATAAAGAAAGATGACACTTTTCATATAAAATCTCCAAAAAATAGGAGCTGACCGAAGTCAGCTCCTGTGGTAGTAGTGTGTTGATTACTGAAGTAATGACAGTACACCCTGATTAGCCTGATTGGACTGTGCCAGCATAGCCTGACCAGCCTGAGCCAGAATGTTGTTGTTGGAGTACTTAACCATCTCAGACGCCATATCGGTATCACGGATACGGGACTCAGCAGCGGTGGTATTCTCAACTACGTTGTCCAGGTTGTTGATGGTGTGCTCCAGACGATTCTGTACAGCACCGAGGTCTGCACGCTGCTCGTTCAGAGACTTGATAGCACCCTTGATAGAATCAATTGCAGACTGTGCGCTGCCCTGGCTAGCACAAGAAACACTGGCAACACCCAAACCGCTTGCGGACATTTCACTGATGTTCATAGTGATCGTATTGTCAGCGGAATTCTCTGCACCAACCTGAAGTGCTACGCCCGAGAAATCACCATTCAGCAACATTCTCTCATTGAAAGTTGTGGTTGTAGCTACACGATCGATCTCAGAAATCAGGTTATCTACTTCCTTCTGGATGTAAGCCTGATCCTCGGACTGGTTCGTGCCGTTAGCAGCCTTAACTGCCAGCTCGTTCATTCTCTGCAGCATGTCATGCACTTCATTCAGAGCGCCTTCAGCTGTCTGTACGCAGGATACGCCATCCTGAGCATTCAGGGAAGCCTGGGTCAGACCTCTCACCTGACGTCTCATCTTCTCGCTGATAGCCAAGCCAGCAGCATCATCAGCTGCACGGTTGATCTTGTAACCAGAAGATAACTTCTCGGTGGACTTGGACTGTGTTGTGCTGGTTAAACCAAGCATTCTGTTAGAGTTTACTGCGCGTAAGTTGTGTTGTACTACCATGATATATTCCTCCTTGAATTTTTTACGCCGCATCCTTGCGGCTATTATTTTTGCTTGCCGTTCCTTCGATTCGCACGTATCGCCCTCCCGGCAAAAGTTACTGTAACCTATCCCCGATTGTGCGGATCAGTCTTCGGTTACATTATGAGTAAGCTCTGAACTTTCGTTCATTTGCCTTACCTGTTATGTATATCGGTGGTTTTTTGGAAAACTTTAGAGGTTTTTAGTATTTTTTTTAATTTTTTTCAAACTCTGTTGTTTTCCTGTCCTCCCAACACTTTATATATCGGTAGACCTGATAAATACTTTAGGGGTTTGAAGAAAAAATCTTCTCCCCGCAAAACTAATTTTGGTTCTGCATCTCCAACATTTCCTTTAGCTGACTGATCTCCTGGGCCTGCTGCTCTATGATCTGGTTTTGCTGTTCAATCGTCTGCTTCTGCTTGTTAATCATCTGATTCTTTTTAGGAAGCTCCTCATCACATGTCTGGATCATGGTAAGATATTTGGTCAGTTTCCTGCGGCCACTTTGGGAAAGTGCCGCTATGACGTTCAGGGCAGTTCCTACCGTGCAGCCGTCCGCCAGTTCTATATTCAGCTTGTCAATAGGCATATTGCTCTCGGTAAGGTCCAGCAGATAATCCGTGGTGACATGGAAGTACTCCGCAAATCTGCACAGTGTCTCCAGATCCGGATAATGCACGCCATTCTCATAATTAGAGATCGTGCCAATAGACACTCCCAGGAATTCCGCCAGCTGTTTCTGGTAGATTCCCTGTGCGGTTCGCAGTTGATATAATTTTTCTCCAAAGTTCATAATTGTTTTCTCCCGTAAATGAATTTCCGATATTATTATAATGTATATTATAGTCTTTATCAACTAAATTTTTCACTAATATTACAAAATTTAAGTTAATTCGAAGAAATTCCCGGAAATTATGGGTTGGGGGTGGCCCAAAACATCAGGAAAGCAAAGAAAGCCCCCGAAAATACTAGACTTTCGGGGGTTTTTAAGGCTTTTTAAAATTGTTGCGGAATTATCTCTTTGAGAACTGAGGCGCACGTCTTGCTGCTTTCAAGCCGTACTTCTTTCTCTCTTTCATACGAGGATCTCTTGTCAGATATCCAGCCTTCTTCAGAGTGGGTCTATAATCGGCATCCGCCTGCAGCAGAGCTCTTGCCACGCCGTGTCTGATGGCGCCCGCCTGACCAGTGTATCCACCGCCCTTTACGCTGACGATCACATCAAACTTGTCAACCGTCTCCGTAGCTACCAGGGGCTGACGCACGATCACCTTCAGAGTCTCCAGACCAAAGTAGTCATCCATAGTTCTCTTATTGATAGTCACATCGCCCTTGCCGGGTACCAGATATACTCTTGCGATGGACTTCTTTCTTCTACCAGTTCCATAGTATTTTGCTGTCTTAGCCATGATCTATTCTCCTTTCCGTCCTTTAGAATGTCAGCACTTCAGGCTTCTGGGCAGCATGATCATGCTCAGGTCCTGCATATACATGTAACTTTGTGTACATCTGCCTTCCTAAAGGTCCCTTGGGCAGCATGCCTTTGACAGCCAGCTCTACTACCTGCTCAGGCTTCTTGGCCAGCTTCTCCCGGAGGGTTGTCTCCTTCATACCACCTACATAATCGGAATGGTGATGATATACCTTCTGATCCAGTTTCTTACCTGTAACTTTGATCTTCTCTGCGTTGATCACGATCACATAGTCGCCGCAATCCATATGAGGAGTGAAAATTGCCTTGTTCTTGCCTCTGAGTACCTTTGCCACCTCAGAAGCCAGACGGCCTAATGTCTGATCAGCAGCGTCTACTACATACCACTTTCTATCGATAGTGGCCGGACTAGCCATAAATGTTTTCATTGCATTACCTCCGTATTACTTTGTCCTTAGACTTGTTGGCTGGCCTCTTCCTTATCTGAGCTGCAGATGTCCGGCCACAGCTCAAAAAAATCCAAAGCCTGATTTATTTGTTTTTATCCGAATGCCACGTCGGGGCTTTGACCTGGCATCGGAAAACTACCTATTGAGCGACAGATGAAGTCCGTCACAGTGATATATTATATTATAGGTTTTTCCCGCTGTCAATATGGTTTTTAACTTTTTACCTAAAAAAGGGGGGAACTTATCTCAAATTCAAATCCTCCCAGAGCCGTGTTTGCCCATATGCCTGTTCTATGATTTCATTCAGCTTTTCCCGATGGGCATATTCTCCATTAAAATGGCTCAGGTCCTCGGTCCATTCGTCGGGATAGTACCATATATCTTCCATATAATGTGGAAACAGATAACTCATCCGGGTCTCCTTGTAATTCTCTGCCAGAGCCGTCATTTCCTCCCGGTAATATTCTGCTACAGGTGAGGAATACAGATGCAATTCCACACCATTCTCCCGGCACAGATTATACAGCATCTCCACATACAGATCCGTTATCTCAAAAGGATAACTCTGCGCATAAGGCTCCCCGTGGGCATTAATATAATTCAAGCCAATTTTCCGGCATATCGGGGAGGTTTCCATCATCCATACCGTATCCTCTCTCAGAAAAAAGGCTCCATATGTCCCTTCCATGGTATTTCGGGTACTCTCATCCAGATATTGATAGGTATCCGTTTCCACATAGGTCATGGCCGCATACCTGTAACCCCATTCCATCTCAAAGGTTCTGGTAAGGGTCAAGGGATGCATCACCAGAAACACATCTGTGGTCTCCGGATGCTGCTGCAGATATTCCCGGGCCAGGAGATATTGCCCCGGCATCATTAATGCCGCATTGGTGGCCAGAATGCTCTTTTCGGGATTGTATTCCCAGAGCGGCGCAAACATCTGCCGACAGATGCTGTCGCCGATCACCAGCTGCGTAGTTCCATCCTGCTGCCTGGCCTTTTCAAAGCTGGCCAGCATTCCGCCGTCCTCCATGAAATCCTCACAATTCGCCACCCTGGCAATAACCGGGCGAAAGGGCTCCCTTGTGGACAAAAACAGGAACACAGCACACAGGGCCAAAATAACCATGAAAAAAATAACACACTTCCATAACAATTTCTTCATTAATGAATCACCTAAAACCTTGTATAGATAAAGTTTGATGCCCCCTGCCCGTATTCACGCACAGTGACCAGCAGAATGGCCAGTGTCACGACTATATAGACCGCCCATCTGGCCACCAGCGGAACCCTGCGGGCTGCAAAGTCCTCAATAGAAATCCTTTTCTCGTGCAGAAGATTTACAAAGAAAACCAAAGCAATTCCCGCCAGCAGCAAAAGCAGCTCCGGTTTCGTCCTGCCCATCAGATAGCTCCCATAATAGGTCATTTGCTTAAACTGGAAGCAGAAGAATATGCGGTGTAATATGCCAAATGCCTGCTGTATGGAATCCGAGCGAAAAAAGAGCCAGGCAAAATCCACCAGGGCAAAGGTGAATACACTTTTGACGATCCGGCGGAGAATCCCTCCTTGGCTCCCCCTCCTGGGAATACAGCTTTCAATAACCTGATATATCCCATGGATACCGCCCCAGACCAGATAATGCAGTCCCGCCCCATGCCAGAGTCCGCTGACCAGAAAAGTCACCATCAGGTTGGCACACTTCCTGAACTTGCCCTTTCGATTCCCTCCCAGAGGAATGTATACATAATCCCTGAGCCAGGTGGAAAGGCTGATATGCCAACGCTTCCAAAAATCTTTGACGGAGGCCGCAAAATAGGGCTGTTCAAAATTTCTGCCGATATCGAAGCCCAGAACTCTGGCGGCGCCTATGGCCAGGGCACTGTATCCGGCAAAATCACAGTATAGCTGCACCGCATACAGAACGGTAGCCCACAGCAGAGTCGCCCCCGGCAGGCCCTCATAATTCCCATAGGCATAATCAACCATTCTCCCCAGAGGATTCGCCACAACCTGCTTCAGCAGGTATCCCCACAGCAGCAAATACAGGCCAGAATGCACCTTGTTGTAATCAAAATTATTTCCCTCTCTGATCTGTGGCAACAACCCGGGCGCCCTCTGGATAGGGCCCGACATGACAGTGGGAAAAAAGGCGACATATACTGCATACCGGGCAAGGTTCTTCTCGGGCTTTATACTCCCCCTGTATACCTCGATCACATACCCCATAGCCTGCAGCGCGTAAAAGGATATTCCCAGAGGCGCCAGTATGGATTTGGCCGGAGGATACCGAAACAGGAACAGCGCCAGGACAGGAATACCAACACCGCAAAATAGCAGCGCCTTTCGCCCTCTTCCGCCCTCACGCCCCAGCATCAGGCCCGTCACATAGGTTATCAGGATACAGAAAGCCAAACCCGCAAAGTACCGGGCATCATTGGAAAGGTAGAAAAAAAGGCTTGCCATGCAAAGCCAGATATACTGGTATCTCCGGGAGACCACATAGTGAACTGCCGCCACAACTGCCATAAAAAAGGGAAAATAAAAGGATTGTAATGACATTGTCTATCATTCTCCAAACTCATATTTTACCAGCGTCAGCCCCTGAGCGGGGGCTGTGGGACCTGCTGACGTGCGGTCACAGGCGGCCAGAATGGCCTTCATATCCTCCGGTCTGCGTCTGCCCTGTCCCACCTCCATCAAAGTGCCGGCGATGATTCTCACCATATTGTAGAGAAAACCGCCGCCGCAGATTCGCAGTACCAGTTCCGGCCCCTGCTCCTCCAGCTCTATGGAATAAATACGCCGGACTGTGCTGTCTGTCTGCGCCCCCGCCTGGCAGAAGCTCTTAAAGTCATGCTCCCCCTCCAAACAGCGGGCGGCCCGGTCCATGGCAGCCACATCCAGCGTATGATAGGTAAAGTAAGTGTAAAGCCTTCGAACAGGCATGGCAAAGGTTCCTCTGTAGATCCGATATTCATAGGTCTTGCGGCTTGGCACATGCCGCGGATGCCAGTCCGGGGGCACTTCACGGGAATCTTGAATGCGGATATCCTCCGGCAGACGCTGATTCAGCGCATACGAGATCTTCTCTGCCGGCATACGGGCCACAGTGTCAAACACGGCGATATTACCCAAAGCGTGTACTCCCGCATCTGTGCGGCTAGCGCCAATGACCTGTATGGGTTCCTGCAGTAGCTGTGTCAGACAGCGGTTTAACTCGCTCTCTATGGTAATACCGTTGTTCTGTATCTGCCATCCGTGATAGGCTGTTCCATCATAGGCAACTGTCAGACACACCCGCTTTTTACACATATGTTTCCTCCCCGGGTGCACTGCATGGAGCTGTTTCTTACAGCCACACACCCACCAAAACCTTACAAGCCAGATACAACAGAATAATCAGATACGCCACACGGTCTCTCTTCTGGTAAACCAGCGGTTTCATCTTGGTCCGGCCCTCACCGCCATGATAGCAGCGGGCCTCCATGGCCAACGCCAGATCATTGGCGCGGCGGAAAGCGGAGATAAACAGTGGCACCAACAGAGGTACCATGGCCCTGGCACGCTTAAACAAACTGCCACTCTCAAAATCGGCGCCTCTGGCGATCTGAGCTTTCATGATCTTGTCCGTCTCCTCCAGCAGAATCGGTATAAAACGCAGGGCGATGGACATAATCATAGCCACCTCATGCACCGGTACCTTTAGCAGCTTTAATGGGCGCAGACCCTTTTCCATGCCATCCGTCAGGTGATTGGGAGTAGTAGTCAAAGTCATGATGGAGGAGCCAATGATCAGAAAACACAGGCGCAGCGCCATAAATACCGCATTGTGCAGTCCCTCACGGGTAATGGAAATCTTCCAAATGCTTATCAGAGCTTCGCCTGGAGTCAGGAACAGGTTGAACACCACGGTGATTAACAGCAGAAACAATATGGCTTTCATGCCCCGCACCATAAATTTGAAAGGTACGGAGGACAAGAAGATCACCAGCGCCAGAAACAGCGCCGCCAGCGCATAACCCGCTATATTTTCAAATAAGAATAGGGATATGATATACAGCAGAGTTCCTGCCAGCTTCACTCTTGGATCGAGACGATGAATGACCGACTCTGTCTGATAATATTGTCCCAGGGTAATATCTCTCAGCATATTCAGACTCCCTGTTTATCGTAAGCCTGGCTTACATTATTCTCCAGCGCCTGCATGATCTGGTCAGCTGCCTCCTGAATATTGGTGACGCTGGTGTCTACAGCCATACCTTTTTTCTTCAAAGCCCGCATGATATAGGTTATCTGGGGAGCGCCCAGACCGATCTCCTCCAGTTCCCGGCATCGGCGGAAGATTTTCCGGGGAGTATTGTCATAGATAATCTTACCCCGGTTCATCACAACGATCCGATCCACATACTCCGCCACGTCCTCCATACTATGGCTGACCAGCAGAATCGTCATGCCTGTCTCCTTCTGCAGCTGTCTGATCTGATCCAGTATCTCCCTGCGGCCTTTGGGGTCCAGTCCTGCGGTAGGCTCGTCCAGAATCAGGATCTCCGGCTGCATCGCCAACACTCCCGCAATGGCAACCCGGCGCTTCTGTCCACCGGAAAGTTCAAAGGGCGACTGTTTATACAGTTCCTCGGATATTCCCACCCTGCCTAATGCATCACGAGCCCGTTTCTCTATCTCTTCTTTGTCCAGCCCCAGATTTTTCGGGCCAAAACATACATCGGAAAACACATCCGCCTCAAACAGCTGATGCTCCGGATACTGAAATACCAATCCCACCTTACTTCGCAGTTCCCTCTGGTCATAATCCTTGGCATCAATATCTTTTCCCTTATAATAGATATGTCCACTGGTGGCCTTCATCAGTCCGTTCAGATGCTGCATGAGGGTTGACTTACCGGAACCGGTATGACCGATGACCCCGATAAACTGCCCTTCTGGAATATTCAGAAAGATATCGTCCAGCGCCTTGCGAGGCAGGGGGGCATCCTGATCATAAATATAACTCACATGGTCAACAATCAGAGCCATAGTCTCCTCCTATTTTAGAGTTTCGTATAATTTAGAGTTCTGCACCTGCACTCTCACCGTTCTGCTCACTGCGTCTCCACTCGTATCGGCTCAAGGCATTCACCAGTTCCCTGGCAGACAGCATACCGTCCGGCAGCTTGAGCCCTCTTTTCTTCAGTTCATGAGCCAGCAATGTGACCTGTGGAACATCCAGCCGCAGTTCCTGCAGCTTTTCCACCTGGGAAAAGATCTCTCTCGGCGTACCGTCCATGGCGATTCTGCCCTGATCCATGACATAAACATGATCTGCGTGAATAACTTCCTCCATATAGTGGGTTATCAAAATTACCGTAACCTTCTCCACCCTGTTTAATTCCCTGATTGCGCGAATTACCTCCTTGCGACCGCTGGGGTCCAGCATGGCGGTAGGCTCGTCCAGCACAATACACTGCGGATGCATGGCAAGCACACCGGCAATAGATACCCGCTGCTTCTGACCGCCGGAGAGTTTGTTCGGCGAATGACTGCGATACGAGTACATGCCCACTGCCTGCAGGCTCTCCTCCACTCTCTGCCATATCTCCTCTGTGGGGATGCCCAGATTCTCCGGGCCAAAGCCTACATCCTCCTCCACCAGCTGGCCAATGATCTGATTGTCAGGATTCTGAAACACCATGCCCGCCCGCTGACGGATCTCCCATGTACGTTCGTCCTGCCGGGTATCAATGCCGTCCACCCAGACAGTGCCGTCGGTAGGCTGCAGAATCGCATTTATATGCTTTGCCAGAGTGGATTTGCCGGATCCGTTGTGACCGACTATAGCAATAAAACTCCCCCTTCGGATGCGCAATGACACATCATCCACCGCTTTGATGGCGCCGTCCACATTGCCTTCCTCATCCCGCCTGAAGTATTCATATGTTAAATTTTTAGTTTTTACAATGCTCATTTATTCCTACCTCAATTATTTATTCTACTAAATTTGGCACGCTTTTACAATATCAAATTTCTAAAAAGCTGTGTCAAACTGATAAAATCTGTTTTTTTGACGAATATATGCGGGTATGCTATAATGAGTTAAATGCTCTTCACTTAACTTAGACATTGTATATTGCAGGATCGGCAGGAGTGAAAAATATGAACCAGCAGCGAAACATCCTCTTAAAAGGACTTACCGCCATAGCGGCAGTGATTGTCATATGTATCAGCATCCGCAAACTTATCGGCATCGGCTCCGAGACTCTGGGGGATATTGCCCGTGAGTACCCCCAGCCCACAGCGACGCCGAGGGCGAGTTCCGAGCCGCACAGCGAATCAGAGGTATCGGAATCGGATGACACCGCATATTCTATAGAAAGCACTGCGGAACCGGACAATACTATGACAGCAGAAAACACACTGCCCACTGCAGAGGACGATGACAAGTCTCCCTTGACCGGGGCTTCCCTGAACGGGGATTTAATGGCATATGCCCGGATTACCCTGGAGGACGGATTCTACTATGAACCGCTTTCCGCGGATCTGGCAGGATATATAACTGGTGTGTCTTACCCCGAAAGCGTAACCGACCCGGCGGTTACTTTCATGGACTTATCCTACGTCCATGTGCTTTATTGCGATTTTGAGGGAGAGTCTGCCGAGGGGGAATTAATCTGCAATCAATCCATTGCCCAGGACTTGGTGGAAATCTTCCGGGAGCTCTACCTGGCCGGGTATCAGATCGAAAAGCTCCGGCTCATTGATGAATACGACGGGGACGATGACCTGTCCATGGCAGACAACAATACCTCCTGCTTCAACTACCGGGTGGTATCAGGCTCCTCCAGCCTCTCCAAACATGCCTATGGGCTGGCGGTTGACATCAATCCCCTGTACAATCCCTATATCACCTACAACAAGGACCATTCCATCAATGTGGCGCCCGCAGCTGGAGAGGAATATGCGGACCGCAGCAATGCTTTTCCCTACAAAATTGATGAGAATGATCTGTGCTGCCGCCTGTTTAAGGAACATGGCTTTACCTGGGGCGGCGACTGGAATTCCTGCAAGGACTATCAGCACTTCCAGAAAACCCCCTAAGGGGCGTCAGAAGCTGTGTCCGCCTCCGCTGCCGCTACTGCTGCTTCCGCCACCGCCACCACCTCCGCTGCTGCCGCCACTGCTGCTGTCCGAGGAGGGTGGATCATAACGTTTGGTGGTATGGGTATATGTAGCCTGTGGATTATTCAGCCAGAACTCATGCGGCGCCGCCCGAAGGAGATCATTGCGGCAGGGCACTGCGCTTCTGGACATCAGCCTGGCCAGCCCCAGGGTAATCAACAGGGAGAAGATCACCGCCAGGAAGGCGTTGCAGATATACTTCATGGGCTGGGCAATACGCTGGCCATTCAGCAGGGCCTCAATCTGGGAGAAAGCCTCCCTGGCACAGCCATAGTAGTCGCCCTTGCTGGCATAGCGGTAACAGTTATCTGTAATCGTGTCGGAATAGGCGTTAGTGACGATCTTGCTGATCCGGCCGTCATTGCGTATCCAGATATTGCGGTTGTCCATATCAATCAGGAACATGGTGCCGCTGGCGGTGCCAAAGCATTCCCGATAGTATGCCCTGGCGAAGTTGTCCGTGCTGGTGTAGTTCTCATCGATGGTTTTGAACATGGCATTTCCATAGGCGGTGATACCCTGCATCTGCTGTGCCAGGTTTTCTATCTCCTCCTGTGACAGCAGCTTTGCATCATCTTCGATATATACCTGGTAACCTGTATCACTGTTGGTATACAGTATCTGAGCATGGACAGGCAGTCCGGCCGCCAGACACACCGCCAGACTTGCCAGCAGAGTCAGCAATGCCCTCTGTATTCGTCCATGGCAATTTATCCATAGGTTACGCATGGTCATCACCTCCCTGCTTGTCAAACTGAGGAAGTCTGCGCATGGCCAGGCGGTTATATCCCCGCAAAATATCCCAGATATCGTACAATATGGACAGCATGATCAGCACTGCTCCCAGATAATACCACAGATCCGACACCGGCAGGAAATAACAGACCAATGCTGCGATCCCCTGGGCGGCTATGGCAGCCAGGCCGCTATAGCGATGCCTGTAGTTCTCCAGCTTTTTTTCTTCCAGAAAGCCTATGAAGCAGAACACTGCGCAGGCTATCATGGCCGCAAGGGGAATAAATACCCAGGCCCCCCGCGAATCTGGCATGATCACCCATAGCCTCATGAAAATCGAGAGCGATATATAGAAGATTCCCCAAAACAGAAGCAGCTTCATACTGGCATTTATTTCCTTTTTCCGGGCAGTATTTCTCTCCTGCTCATGCTTTTCGGATTTTTGCTGCAGTGCCGCATCCGTTTCGTTGCTCTCTCTCCGCCGAATGGCGCGCAGCTCCCGCAGATAGATCCAGGCTGTGGCAACCCCCAGCAGGCTGCAAAATATCAATAAATGCAGGGGCTTCATTGTGCCCAGCAGATTGAGCAGGACAAACAGAGGTATCGCCAGCACCAAAGCCATTATAATAAATCGTTTGATATCAATCGGCAGGTCTGCCACCACCTTGCCGGTCTGGCCGTTCACTGTGGCATAAGCCACTCTGTCATCCTTTCGCCAGGATAAAAACCAGACCGGATACATGGTGTTGTGAGCCTCTGTACATTGGGTGTGCAGCCTATTCGTCAACTGAGAAGTGCTCATGTCACGATCTATGTTATATTTGCGGAATGCCTTTGTGCTGCGGACCTGTTCCCAGCTGTTCTCATTGGCGATGGTCAGGGCATTTTCCAGATACAGATTCTGGTCCACATCCGCAATATCCGCATAGAAACCGCTGAGATAAGCCGGTGTGAATTCCTTCTGATCCTTTACATAAAAGGGAGCCAGGGCCTCACTGATATTATCGTAAAAGGTAGAGGAAGCGTCATAGGAGAAGCCATAATAGTCTGCATCCACATCCCCCGTCAAATCATAATGCTCCGTGTAGACATAATCCCCCTTTCGGTAGGATTTGCTGCCTTCGAAGCAGACAGTGCCCTTCTGTTCCAGCCGGTAGGTCCAATAGGGCATGTATATCCCCCGGAAGCTGTCTATGTAGGATGGGTCGCGCATCTCCCTGGGAGCAAAGAGCGCCCAGCGCGTTTTTCTAGCATACGCTTTCTTGCAGTCCTCCTTGGTCTTTTTAAAGGGAATGATATAGCGGGGACGTTTCTCCCGCACCAGTCTGCTGGTCAGGATATTGGCTGCGCCGCAGAAACTGCAGAACGCTGTGGCGTCCTGGTCTCCGCTGATCATTTCGCCGCCGCACTGGGGACAGGTAAACCGAGTGGCTTCAAAGGTATCGTCCGAGACAGCGTCCTCCTCCTTTTGCAGACTGTGAGGGTCTGACTGATTGCCGCAGTAGGCGCAGACCATCTGTTGGGTCACAATATCAAACTTCATGTTGGCTCCACAGCCAGGGCATTCGTACATAGTTTTCTCCCTTATTTTGAGTTCTGTAACCGCACTGACAGGCCGATTACTATTTTATCATACTAAAAAAGAGGAACTGATGCAAGATCAATTCCTCTTTACAATGCTTTTATACAATATCCATTTCAGCCGTTATACCAGCTCCAGAATAACCTCCAGTGCGGCATCGCCCTTGCGCTGGCCAACCTTGATGATTCTGGTGTAGCCGCCCTTGCGGTCCGCATACTTGGGCGCATACTCATCGAACAGCTTTGCCACCAGGTCAACCTCCTTGGTGTTGCGCTTTCTGCCAGCTGCCTCCTGAGGTACCTCCACAACAGGATACAGCACCTTCAGCATCTGGTGACGAGCATGTAATCTGCTGGGAAGATCCTTCTTGATCTCCTTCTGCACTTCATCATACACGGTCACAGTTACACCGTTCTCAATTCTCAGGATCTTGCCGTCCTTGTCGCGATGGGTCTCGGACAGCACAGCCTTGGTATCCTTGTCGATGATCTGCTTCACCCTCTTGCCATCCTTGTCCTTGCGGGGAACCTTGGCGGTGACAGTAACGGTCTCATAGTTGTCCTTCTCCTTGACAGCCAGAGCAATGAGTCCGTCAGCAATCTTCTGCACTTCCTTAGCCTTAGCCTGGGTGGTAACAATCCTGCCGTGAGTGATCAGAGCAGTCACCTGATTTCTTAACAATGCTTTTCTCTGGGAGGAAGTCCTGCCCAGCTTTCTGTACTTTGCCATAACTTTAATTCCTTTCTCCATTCATGGTACATCCGGCCACGCGCTTCGGACTTACATACCGGATGCAATATTTGCTCCACTCGGGGTTACCGTTCCTCCATGCCGGTCGGACTTATTGAAGGAACTCAAACTATATACCATCAGCCTTCAAGCATCTCAAATGCTTTAGGCCGTGAAGAATCGCCTTAGGCGATTCTTTTGAGAGCAGGCTAGAATTTCTTACATGGTGTATTTAACCATGTTAGAAATTCTCCTGTCTCTAATCTTCACTGGGATTGAGCTGCAGGCCCAACTCTTTCAGCTTGGTCAGCACTTCCTCCAGTGATTTGCGTCCCAGATTACGAACCTTCATCATGTCCTCGGAAGTCTTGTTTGTCAGTTCTTCAACGGTATTGATTCCAGCCCTCTTCAGGCAGTTGTAGGAACGAACGGACAGCTCCAGCTCGTCAATACTCATCTCCAATACTTTTTCTTTCTCGTTGTCTTCCTTCTCAACCATAACCTCTGCATTCTTAGCATTTTCAGACAGATTAATGAAAAGACTTAAATGCTCGCTGAGTACTTTGGCTGCCAAGCTGACTGCCTCATCCGGAACCAGTGTACCGTTGGTGTGGACATCCAGTGTCAGCTTGTCAAAGTCGGTGATCTGTCCCACACGGGTATTCTGTACTGTGACATTCACACGTTCTACCGGAGTGTAGATTGAATCAATCGCGATCACGCCGATGGGCAAATCATCGCGTTTGTTCTTATCAGCGCTTACATAGCCTCTGCCTCTGGTAATCGTCAGCTCCATAAACAGCTTGGTGTTTTTGCCGCTCAGTGTGGCAATTACCAGATCCGGATTGAGAATCTCGATATCCTGATCCACCTGAATATCGGAAGCTCTGACAACACCCTCTCCCTCATACTCAATGTAAGCGGTCTTCACCTCATTGGTCTCGCTGTTATTCTTGATCGCCAGACTCTTGATGTTCATAATGATCTCTATCACATCCTCTTTGACTCCGGGGATGGAACTGAACTCATGTAATACGCCTTCGATCTTGACCTGGCTCACTGCAGCGCCGGGCAAAGATGAAAGCATGATCCTTCTCAGAGAGTTACCAAGTGTAATACCATAGCCTCTTTCCAAAGGCTCCACTACGAATCTACCATATTTTTTATCTTCTGAGATCTCAACAACCTCAATATTTGGTCTTTCAAAATCAAACACTGCAAATACCCTCCTTTACGAACCCTTGCAGTCATTACCATGATAGCCCAAGGCCTTCATGGCACGGCAGCCGTACGGCTGCAAGACCGACCAAGAGTATGGTAGTGGTTTACTTAGAATACAACTCGACAATCAACATCTCGTCCACAGGTACATCGATCATCTCTCTGGTAGGAAGATTCTTGATGGTTCCCTTCATGGCATCGATGTCAACATCCATCCACTCCGGCACCAGTCTTCCGCCTGTAATCTCCACGATGTCTTTATATCTCTGTAAGGATTTTGCACTCTCCTTGACCTCGATCACATCACCGGCCTTGATAAGGTAGGAAGGAATATTTACAACCTTACCATTCACCGTTATATGCTTATGACCTACAACCTGACGAGCCTCTCTTCTGGTTCTGGCAAAGCCCATTCTGAACACTACATTGTCCAGTCTGCTCTCCAGCATAACCATCAGGTTCTCACCGGTCATTCCCTTCATTCTGTCGGCCTTTACATAATAGTTGTGAAAGGGCTTCTCCAACACGCCGTAGATAAATTTCGCCTTCTGCTTCTCACGCAGCTGCAGGCCATACTCACTTACCTTTTTGCCTGCTCTTGCATTGGTTCTGTTGGACTTCTTGTCATAGCCCAGATAGGAAGGCTCCAAACCTAACGCCCTGCATCTCTTTAATACGGGTACACGATTAACTGCCATTTTATTTTCTCCTTTATAATAGATGTTTACAATACTTTGCAGCACAACGCCGCCAGTACCTTCTTCCAACTGCTGTTTTCTGAAAACCTGCCGCACTAAGGCACAGATTTTCCAAGTTGTTATTCTCACAACCTGCTATATTTGCTATATACTTTAAAGAATTTGCATAGCAAATTCTTTGGTGTTAGATTAGAACTTCTTTGCGAAACGCCCTTTGGCGTAAGCAATTAGAAGTTCTTCTAACACTAGACTCTTCTGCGCTTAGGCGGGCGGCATCCATTGTGGGGAACCGGAGTTACGTCACGGATGCTTGTCACCTCCAGGCCACAGGCAGACAGCGCTCTGATAGCAGCCTCACGCCCTGAACCAGGCCCCTTTACAAATACGTCTACGGTCTTCAGTCCATGTACTAAAGCAGCCTTAGTAGCTGTCTCTGCCGCCATCTGCGCAGCATACGGAGTAGATTTCCTTGAACCTCTAAA
>CAZKAO010000057.1:0-23045 GCA_964550745.1 uncultured Acetatifactor sp. | reverse complement strand
ACCTGTATAAGTGTATACAATTATACCGTGGATGTCAATAGCTTTCTTTAAACAGGTTTGTTAAATTCACCATCCCCCAGCCCTGCTGATTCCAGGGCGCTCCCATATCTCTGGCGGAGTAAATCAGTCTGTCCCGCACCTGATTGTTGGTCAGATAGGGTTCCTTCTGTAACAATAGTGCGGCGCAGCCTGTCACAATGGGCGTCGCCATGGAGGTTCCGCTTTTTGCTGTATAATATTCCTGTCTTTTCCCTCGCTGATAGAAGGCATTGCAGGACATGATATCTGTCCCCGGCGCCACCAGGTCAGGCTTGCGGATGCTGCTTCCCCTGGCCCCCCGCCCGGAATACAGGCTGCAGCTGCCGGAGTCCCCCCTGCGATAACTGCCGTCGTGACAGCCCACCATAATGATCTTCTCGCTCAAGCCGATGGCCGAGATGGTGTTATCGCCCGGCCCCTTATTGCCGGCGGCACAGACCACCACCATTCCCAGCTTCCACAGCCGCTGAACCGCCTCCGCCAGAGTAGATACCTTTTGCTGGTCCTTCAGCTGTCCAATCCCCACAGAGATATTTACCACCCGAATATCGTACTCCTTATACACTTTTTCCACAAAAAGCAGTCCCTGAAGCATCTGTTCCATGCAGCCATCCCCCTGATGATCCAGCACCTTGCATACCACCAGCCGGCTGTCCGGCGCAATCCCTCTATACCTGCCGTCAGACATCCTGCCGTTGCCGCACAGAATGCCACAGACATGCGTCCCATGCCCATTATCGTCATAGCATGCCGTCTCCCTGCCCTTCCCCTTCACAAAGTCAAAAAAGGCTATCTGCCGTCCCTCCAGATCCGGATGCACGGCCATGCCTGTATCCAGCACAGCCACTGTGATACCATGTCTCTGCCAGGATTTTAAATCTATATGTTCCGCTCCAATCTCCTTTCTGACGCGCTGCATTTCCGCCCTTACCCCCGCTCCTGTTCTCTGCCCGGCAACCGCAACATATTCTTGTGCAATCGCCCATCTATCTATAAGATATGCCGCGGGGAGATAATCTGCGATATATGCTTACCATACAAAAACGGCGTGACTTTCGTCACGCCGTCCTCCTTTTTCGTTGCAACAATAATATCGCCAGCCCCAAAGCCAGAAGCCCTGTGCCAAGTATCCATTTGGGATGAATAAAATCTCCTGTATCCGGGGAATCATCCTTCGTGCCGTAACTGGTGATCACCACCTGACCGTCTACCACATTCCCCTGGGCAAAGAGGCTTCCTCCGCTTCCATAGATGCCATACACCGACAGATAATCCGTGGAAAACTGTATCTGCTGGCCGTCCGTAACTATGGGCAGATATTCCAGCTGGCCGTTGCGGTCCAGCGTCACCACCCGCAATTCCTTGCCCTGGAACTGCTGGGGAACCGGCAGCGTCACCTCCAGAGCCTGTTTGCCCAGACGGGTTATGGGAACACTGTTCCCCCCCTCATAAAGGCACATCGTATAACATAGGGTATCCATCGGCAATCCCTGCTGGTAGATCCTTCTGTAAGCCGCATCCAGCTCCGGGGCCTCCCCTATACCATTTAAGCGCTGCACCTGCAGTCGGTCTCCGGCTTCCTGGGGTTCCAGAGAAGCCTCCAGCTCCGTGCTGCCGATAACCACCAGACCCTCCGCCTGAGAATCCTGCAATGCTGGGATGAGATGATTGATCTGACTCATTCCCTGCTGCTCATAACGCTCTCCGCCGATCAAAAGCTCCTTCGTCCATGCAATGCCATCAAAATCCCCATCGGTCAGATAGGTGTCGTCCACCACAAAAACAGAGTCATCCAGATGTCCGATGATTCCATTATAAACCGTTCGTTCACTGCTTAACACAGACCCCTCCGGCTCCCTGTCCGCGAGCCTGTGAGCGGTCAGCACATATTCAACATTGTCAAAGGCATTAAGCCGATATTCCTCATTGGATCTGCGTTCTGAAGAAGCTTCCTCCCCATACAGGGGAATCTGTCCCACAAGCACCACCACACCGCCACGGCTCTCCCGGGCAAAGGCGCCCAAGCCCAGACTTGCCAACGTATCCGGCAGCACCACCTGCCTAAGCGGGCAATGATAAAATGCCCGATCCCGTATGATCTTCACCCCGGACATGCCGGTCAGCTCCGTCAGACTGCCGCACTGTGCGAAAGCCGCCTCCCCGATAATCTGAAGCGAATCCGGCAGCGATACAGAAGTAATCTCCGGATGTCCCTGAAATACTTCAGGGCCGATCTGTTTTATACCCTCGGGAACTGTCACATGACTGCTGTTTCCCTTGTAGGCAATCAATATACCGTCCCCTGCCACCAGGAAATCCGAATCTCCCTCTACAAAAAAATTCTTCACCCAGCCCGTATAGGCAAATGCCTTAGGCGCAATATGCGTGACAGTACTGGGCAGCTGTACATCCGTCAACTGATCACAGTGATAGAAAGCACCATAACCGATACTCTTTACCCCCTCTGGGATAACTACTGTCTGCAGACTGCTTCTGGCAAAGGAAAATTCACCGATCTCTTCCACGCCCGATGGCAGATTGATGCTGTTTAAATTCTGATATCCATAATAGGCCCTGTCCGCCAGTATCCTGCCGTCTACCAGGGTATATTTGACAGTTCCTTTATTCTTCTCCGTGATATACTCCTGCACATCCTGCGCAGACGAATCCCCCTGCGCGACGGACAGATTGCCGGTACTTACATTCGGACTGGTATTGTCCATAAATACCACCGCCATATTACCTACCACCACTGTTGAACCCAGCTCCCTGCCCGAAGGAGGTAAAACCGGCTGCAAAGTCGGCACAGGCTCCACATCCGGAGTCGGCGATGGCATCACTGCCACTTCCTCATATTCATCGATGTCCTCATACTCAGGCATCTCTTTTTTCTTTTCCGCAAAATACAGCGCAAAGCGCTCTCCCTCCGTTCCTGTATCATAGGCAATCTCCAGCCGATAACAGCCATCGAAAGCCGTATCCTCCACGGAGTGCACCGTGTAGGGAATCCGTATATTTCTCAGAGATACACAGTCTGCGAAGGCCATAATACCTATTCGATTGATATTCTCCGGAAAAGAGACCGTCTTCAGCCGGGGACAGTTGATAAAGGCAAAATCTCCCACCTCATATAGCCCTTTGCCCAGATTTACCTGCTCCAGATTATCACAGCCCCAGAAAGCATACGCCTCTATCTGCTTTACGCTGTCCGGAATATTCACCCGGGTCACAGCGGTATTGTTTTCAAAAGCACTCTTCCCGATCACTTCCACGGTAGACGGAACAGACACTTCACTCTTTGTGCCGATATATCTGACCAGCGTAGTCCCGTCCATTTGAAAATCGGAAGCGGATGACGCTGCATCCGCCTCCGATACCGGAATCTGCATGATCAGGACCGCCGTTATGATAAGCATAATCCCTATCACATTCCATTTGATTTTCATATAGGTTATCCCCTATCGATTATCTTGCTGCTGCCACCTTTACCGGTACTGTCCTCCTGTCCTTCTTGATAAAGAGTACGAAAGAGATACAGGCAAGACCCATGGCCAGGAACCACTTGGGATGGATTCCGTCACCGGTTTTGGGCGTATTGTCCCGGATTGCCGCCTCTGTCAGATTCTGTGTGTTCACATAGATGACATAGGGCGAAAAATGAGTGGCGGTAAAACTGATACAGGGTACGCCGGATATGGTAGTAAACTTTGGTGTCAGCTTATCCAGCTGGCCATTTACCACACCTGCCACTTTGTTGTTGCCGGCATAAGGTATCAGGGAATCCGGAATCGGCAAGGTGATATTCACTGCCAGTCCCGTGGTATCCGTGATCTTATTGGTTCCCGTGGAATCATAGAGACTGATGTCCATAGGGAAATAAGCGATCTGGGTCATATCCGAATACTCGCCCATGAGTGCCCTCAGCGCGGCTTCTGTCGCATTAGAATCCTCCGAGATCTTCACCACAAAATTATCCGAAGAACCGTTTACCGTCACAGAGACCACACCTGTGTTGGACAATCCGTTTTTGTTGATTACCACCGTGGTACCATTGCTGCTGCCCGTGGAAGAACCACTGCCACTGCCACCGCTGCTGCCTGTGCTGCCGCTGGGCCGGGTGACAGTACTGGAACCTGTTCCAACCTTAGCCTTATAGTTTGCTGTCATAGTCACATTGGACGCAGGCATGATCAATATGGTTCCCATTGCATCCTTGCTGGCCACCACTGCCGTAGCTGGCTCCACTGTCCAGCCGCTGAACTCCGAATTATTGGGAGGGTTATCCGCAATGACAATAACCTGCGCACCCACCACATAGCTGCCGGAACCGGAACCATTGCGTACGGTCACCGTATACATCGGTATCGGAGTAGCTGTTGGATTAGGATTAGGATTCTGATTCGGTGCAGGTGTTGCCGTAGGACCTGGTGCAGGTGTTGCCGTGGGACCTGGTACAGGAGTCGGCGTTGCATTAGGATCTGGTGTTGCGTTGGGGTCCGGCGTGGGTGTAGGCTGCAATCCCAAAGGCTCATACTGGGCATATACATCCACATCCTTGGTAACATTGGTAAATGCCGGTCTCCAGCCGGTGAACCGATATCCCGCTCTTACCGGGTCCTTGGGTTCCATTGCGTCATCCCCAGCAGCAATACGCTGAACATTGAGTACATTGTCATCATAATCAATAAACCGCACGATAAATTTCTGATCTTCAGAATCTATTTTCTCATACTGGGCATATACGGTCAGGTCACTCTGAACCTCCTTATAGTCGGGTCTCCATCCAGCAAAAATATATCCATCCCTTGATGGCGGCAGGGGCGGCTGAGCGTTTTCACCTGGAGTCACGCGATCCACTTTCAACACCGTATCGTCATGATCCAGGAAAGTGACATCATACTTAAACTCTTCCGAGTCGATCTTCTCATACTGTGCGTATGTGACCATATCCGCAGTAACATTGGTAAACGCAGGTCTCCAGCCAATAAACCTATACCCCTCCCTGACCGGATCAGGGGCAGGAGGCACAGCATCATCACCAGGGAATACACGATCCACCTTCAAGACACTATCATCGTGATCCAGGAAGGTAACTTCCAGCTTGGTAGTGTCGGGATCAATGTACTCGTACACGGCAGTAACATCCAAATTTTTGACGACCCCATGATAGTCAGGTGACCAGTAGAGGAATTTATAGCCTTCATATTCCGGTACCTCGGGGAGAATTGCATCCTCCCCGTCCTTGACAATCTGAGGCTCACCCAGAATCCTGGGAACAGCTCCCTCCACTCCTCTGTCTGTCACCCAGAAAGTCACTTCCCACTCTCTTTCTATGGGCTTGTCACTGATATTGATGTTCTCATGGTTGACTGCGTAAATATTGGCAGGACTGTCCGGCTCACAGTAGAAATCAATGCTATGAGGTCTCTCTCTATAAATATTATCTTCTTCAAGATCCGCCTCGTTCGGGCTGTTTCTGTCCGTATTGAATGCATCCAGATCAATGTAGCTGACACTGCCGGGTATTTCCACATAGCGCACTGCACTGTTCTTAAAGGCATTCTTCTGAATCTGCTTACAGGTCTTGGGCAGAGCCACAGAATACAATGTACTTCTTTGTCCTTCACTGGCCGCAAAGGCATACGGCGGCACCTTATCAATACTGGATTGTGTCAGATCCACGGCTCCCACGCCGCTACAGTCATAGAAAGCCTCCTCTGCAATACCGGTGATTCCGGCCAGTTCCTCCGCCTTGATGGAGGTTGCCCCGTTTATGTTACCTCTGGACTCCAGACATTCCACCACGGTACTCTTAACTCCGCCGTTCAGGCCGTAGATAATGGAATTCTCGCACACAAAGTTGGAACCGCCCTGGAAACTTACATAGCTGACATTTGGACAGTCCGCAAAAGGCCTTTTGCCCATGTGATTCACATTGGCGGAGATTTCCACATTCTCCAGCTTCGTACAGCCTATAAAAGCATGATCTCCTATGGAGGAGGTATCTCCGAAGATATTCAGGGTCTTCAGGTTTTTGCAGCTCTTAAAGGTCTCCGGCAAAATCTCTGCAATACTGTTGGTGGTAATGGATTTCTCCACATTCTGTGTCTCTTTTGCTTCCTTATCTACAAACAGATTCTCTTTGACAGCCTCAATTCCCTGTGGAAGCACAATGTTAAGTGCAGAATCCGCAATCTGCTGTTCATAATCGGTAAGCTTACCACCATTTTGCAGCTTACCCGCTACCTCCTGAGCTGCCTTTTTATACTCTTCCGTCATATAAGGATAAGAATCCATATCATAGCTGCGCAGATCTTCCAGAATCGGATAATCAATAAGTTCATTCTTATCCGTATTCGGATTATACTGCACGGTCAGATTGGTAGGCCATCCGCTGTAGTACTTGATATAAGTACGCTCCTGGCTTCCGACATTGATATTATTGGTCGGAGTCATGGCATAGTCAAAGGGACCGCTGGCATAGGAGATATCGCCGGTAAAGGTCAGCTCCGGCGCTGTATCGGGAGTCCATGTACATCCCGTCTGATGTACTGTGGCCTCCTGAGTCTTAAATGCATTGGCTCCGATCTTGCACTGCACCGGACTTTCAAAGATTACATGCTGCAGATTGTGACAGCCCAAAAAGGCATTCTCTGCAATCGTCACCACAGAGGAGGGGATCTTGACTCTCTCCAGGAAACAGTTATGCTGGAAGCTGGTGCTGCTGATAGCCCTGATGTTGTAAGGTCCTATCGTGGAGGGCATATCGATATCCTTCATGCCGTTTTCAATCTGACAGTAAATCAATTCATTGTTGGAATTGACTCTGTATATAGCTTTATGCCCCTCTTTGTCCGCCTTTACAATCTCATATACGTCACTGCCCAGATACTTAAAGGCGATACTATGCTCATTCGCCGTATAGTGCAGGGTGTTCTCTCTCGGTTCACTGCCGGAAATGGCTGTATTATGTCCCTCAAAATAGAAGGTGGCAGGCATCTGCGCAGTAAACTGCTCAAAGCCATATGTGCCGCTGGCATCCTCGTCAAAGTCCGCATTCTCATTCATCAGAGTGATGGACCGCAAAGCGGTACATCCTTCCACTATACCGAGGCGCAGCTTATCACCCTTATTGCTGTTCCCTGTGGCGTAATTTGCATTGCCGGTCACGTTGTTGGGTATCACCAAGCTGGTCAGGCTGCGGCAATTCTTAAAGGCATGATCGCCGATGGTGTTCAGCGCCGTCACTCTGTTCGGACTGTACAGCTCGATAGAACTCAGGGCATAACAGTTCTCAAAAGCACCGTCGCCGATTGCCTCCACAGGAGTAGGCATAACAAAGGACTGCAGGCTCTGGCAGTTGTAGAAAGCATGATCGCCGATCCTGCGCATATTACATTCGGAAGCAACCGTAACACTCTTCATATTCAGACAGCTGTCGAAAGCGTGGTTGCCGATGGTTGCCAGATTGTTGCTCAGAGTGATGCTCTGCAAGCCGGTACAGCGGTAAAAGGCATAATCGCCAATACCCTTGAGGTTGGGACCCACTGTCAGATTCACAATATTACCATTGCCGGAAAAAACGCCCTGGGCAATATCGTCAGTGATCCAATCCCCTACCGTACCCGCACTGTTCACAGTCTGGTTGCCAATATATTCCACCGCCACGTTAACGATCCATTGCTCCTCGGAACTCTTTGTCAGGTGGAATCTTGTTTCATCATATTTATCATATTCTACATTGATCTTCCCACTTGCGTCCATATTCAGAGCATAGAACTCGTCATATCTGGCATTATCTGCCAGAGTCCCCCAGCCGCCCTCTATATCCTTGGTTCTGTAATAACAAGGTTCAAATTCAAAGTGGGTAACGGGACTGTCCAGATCCTTAACTATCTCTTTCTCCACAAACTCTGGTTCCAGTACAATATTCCCGTCAAGATCCTTCACATAAACAGGATTATTATCCTCGTCATACTTCAGGCTGCCATCAGGATTCTTATCCTGCAACGGCTTTCTTGCATACGCAGATGGATTTTTATCATAGTCTTCCTTCTTCACTGACGACCCGTCCATCAAAGGATAATAGATTACCTCCACCTCTTTTGTATTATATAACAATTCTCCAGTAGTGGGATCGCTATCATGAATCGTGCGTCGCCAGAACAGGAAGTGAAGATTTCTACCTACTGCCACATAACCCTCGCTGGAACCCTGGTTATCGGTATATTTATCATAGACGTTCACTGTGTCGGGAATCGTCAGATTACCGCCATCCAGAGTGTGGCCGCTGCTGCTGTATCCCACAAGCACTGCCACCTTGTTGCCTCCGGCCTGTGACGGGTTGGGATTCACATAGGCAAACTGATATACACCGTCACCTGTGGCATATATCCGCTCATTTGTGTCAATTTTCGGAACCGTACTGTCCGAATCCCTCCTTGGAGTCTGCGGCTCTGTCAAAGTTACCCCCAGAGTCCCGCCTGCCCCTGTCGATGCCTGTATATCGTCCACAGGGATCGCCGCCACCGCAATGGCGGACGCAAGGAACAATGCTCCCAAGGTCTTCCTCACTCTTTTCCTTAATCTTCTGCTCTTCATCATCTTTGCCATCTTAACAACCATTTCCTTTCCAATGACTGTCTATTTTCTAATCCTCTACTCGCTTCGCTACCACCACAAACCGCCCGTCGTCCACATAGTAGTCACAGGTGGACAGTGTCAGCAGATGATCCCCATAGCTGGCTGTCACTCCTGTGTCATACAGGGACATCGCCGCCATCTCCTCCATGTTGGAATCAAATTCCTGCTGGCTCAGGGCATCTATAAACTGATAATACTTGAACACTACATCTTCTTCATTGTATATCTTTGATCGGAACACATACATGATCTCATAGGTGCCCTTTTCGTAGATCGAATCAAACTGAATGAGCGGATGCTTTTTATAATACTCCTCCGAACTGTATTTGTCCAGTGTGCCGAACATATTGCCGCTCCTCATGTGATGTCCGTAGATGATCAGATTGGTGCTGGGTGTCAGTACATCACAGTCCTTATCCAGAAAGAGCGCTCCATTCCTGTCTGACTGCTGGTTTATGTTGTGATTCAGAAAGTATTCATTGTTGCTGGTCTGCATCACAGGATAGTCTATCTTTGTATCGTCAATTTTCAGCCAGCCGATTAGTCTTTTATTGCTATTATACAAATTTTTATATTCATCCAGGACTTCCGGTATGACCCGTTCCCCGTCCTCTGTATAATGAATCTCGGGACCGCTGCCTGTCCCCTGCACCAGCGGCATATCCTGGGCCTGCTCCCGAAAAGCCGCCAGCCGGGCAAACTCTCTCTCTGTTCTGACCGCCTGATAGGTGTATACGCCAAAATATCCCAGACAGCATACCGCTACCAGACTGCACAGCAGAGCCATCTGCCGTCGTCGCCTTTCCCGGCGTTTCAGCTCCTCCTGCACAAATTTCTCCAGCTGTTCCTCCTGTCCGGTCTCCCCCGTACTCTTCCTGGAACCAGTGTTTCCATCTCTGCCGCTGTCCTGCCCCCGGTTATTCTTTCCGGACTTTATTGCCTGCCCGTGTCGTTTCCCCTTCCCGGTGGCAGAGGGCGACTCTGACAGATTTTTTAAGGCTTCTTCTACCTCATCCACAAAATCCTGCCCCAATATGGTCAGAAAGGAAATCCGATTTTGTTGTAAGGACTTAACAAGCTGTGACAACTGACTGCGATTGTGAAAGTCTACTTTCTGCCGCAGCTGGTCGATAATCTGTTTGTCTCGGAGAGCCCTGCGGTAATCCGCTTCCGTCCTGAATTGTCTCCCCTCCACGACGTGAACTTTCTGTGTCATAATCTCCAGTCTGCTCCTGTACTCCTCAGAAACATATGTATTCACACTTTACACATTATACTTCTATTTTACTATATATACAAATTAATGCAAGTGTTTTTCGCAAGATATTGTAAAGAAATGAGCCAAATTTCCCATATATAGGAAAATCACGAGACATCTCTGTCTCGTGACAACAGCCTCCTGCGCTTTACTCCGTAGCCTTTTCCACACGGCTAATAGCAGATTTTTCCATGGGGATACGGCAGTTTCTGTTGTTGCCAAACTCCACAATAACCGTATCGTCCTCAATGTGGATGATCTCACCATAAAAACCTGCAGTAGTCAGAACGCTGTCACCGATCGCCAGATCCGCAAGCATGGCCTGAATTCTCCTCTGCTCCTTTTTCTGTGGTCTGGACATAAAAAACCACATGCCCAGAAAACACAAGCCGTAAATAACCACCATGCCCAGCAGTCCCGCAATGCCGCCAGCCTGCGGTGCTGCGTCCTCAGCTAATAATATTCCCATATTTTTTTCCTCCTATTTAGAGGTTCTTTAGAACCTCCATTCCGCATATTCCCTACGGGCACACAGATCAAGTATTTTGCCTGTACACTCACTTTACTACTATACACAATATCCCACTCAAGGACAAGTGATTTTGTTGAAATTTAAGAAAAAATTTATGATAGCGCAGTCATCCCATCCAGCTTCGCCCTCTTATAAGCGGCAAACCTGCCCTGGTCCAGCGCATCCCGGATCTCTGTCATCATCGTGTTGTAGAAATACAGGTTGTGCAGTACGCACAGGCGCATTCCCAACATTTCTTTTGCTTTCAGCAGATGCCGGATATATCCGCGGGAATATCTTCTGCAGGCGGGACAGCCGCAGCCCTCCTCGATCGGCCTCTGATCCGTCTCGTATCTGGCGTTAAACAGATTGATCTTACCGTGGTTGGTATACAGATGCCCATGTCTGCCGTTTCTGCTGGGGTAGACGCAGTCAAAAAAGTCCACGCCTCTCTCCACGCCCTCCAGAATATTGGCGGGTGTGCCCACACCCATCAGATAGGTGGGCTTATCCACCGGCAGATATGGCACTACTTCCTCCAGAATATGGTACATCTCCTCGTGGCTCTCGCCCACGGCCAAACCGCCCACAGCGTACCCATCCAGGTCCAGTTCCCGTATCCTTTTCGCGTGTTCAATACGGATATCGTCATAGACAGCGCCCTGATTGATGCCAAAGAGCAGCTGCTCCCTGTTAATGGTGTCCTCCAGCTGGTTCAGCCGCCACATCTCCCGCTTGCAGCGCTCCAGCCATCTGGTGGTGCGTTCCACAGACGCCTGCACATATCCCCTGTCAGCCTTGCTGGGGGCACACTCGTCAAATGCCATGGCAATAGTGGAGGCCAGATTGGATTGTATCTGTATACTCTCCTCCGGCCCCATAAATATCTTATGCCCGTCGATATGGGAGTTAAAATAAACCCCCTCCTCTTTGATCTTGCGCAGTCCCGCCAGCGAGAAAACCTGAAACCCGCCGGAATCCGTCAGTATGGGCTTATTCCAGGACATAAAGCGGTGCAGTCCCCCCATCTGCTTCACGACTTTGTCTCCCGGCCGCACATGCAGATGGTAGGTGTTGGACAGCTCCACCTGGGTGCCGATACCCTCCAGATCTTCTGTGGACACGGCGCCCTTGATGGCGGCCACCGTACCCACATTCATAAATACGGGAGTCTGTATCACTCCATGTACGGTGGAAAGCTGGCCGCGCTTGGCCCTGCCCTCCATTTTCAATATCTGATACATCTATTTCAATTCCTCCACAAACTCTTCCAAGGTAATCCCCCGCCCCATGATAATCGTGGCGGCATCCACACCCACATAGCGAAAATGCCAGGGCTCATACTCCACACTGGTAATATATTCCTTACCCTCGGGATAGCGCACGATAAATCCGAACTCCGCGCAGTGCTCCTCCATCCAGATTCCCGCCTCCGTATCTCCAAAGCCCCGGGTCAGGGAATCATAATAATCACTCACAATATCCAGTGCTAGGCCGATCTGGTGCTCACTGGAATTCGGCACCTGCACAATCTGACTGCCCAGCTTGAAGGCGTCCATATAGGACATTCCCTTTCCCATAAACTGCTTGATCTTCCTGTCAAACAGAAATTCCTGCCTGGCATCGCTGCGGTAAGGCGACTTGATTACCAATGTATAACCCGCTTCCTTAGCTGCCTGCATCATGGCCAGCAGATCATCTATGATCCTCTCGTCACACCGCTGACTGCCCTTGATAGTTGCCAGCGTAAAATCATAATCCTCCGGGATTGGATGCTGCTTGTTCACCAGAATAAGCCGCCAGTCGTCCAGGGAAAACTCCGCATCCCCCTCCGTCTGCTGCCCGGTCTGTACGGAATCGGCATTCTCATCCCCTGCCTGCTCCCGGCGGTAGCTCAGTATATCTTCCAGATTGATCTGATCCTCGTCCAAATCCTCCTCCAACAAACCGATCTCTTCCTCCTCCCAGTCCAGTTCATCATCCCAACTGTCCAAGTCCTCCATACGGATCTCCTCCTCCTGAACCAGAGACACCGTCTCGTCACTGAGCAGAGCGACCAGTTCCTCATCTATCTTACTCTCCTCGCCATCCGCAAAAATAGGGAAGGAGAAACTGGCATAGGCGACAAACAGCACCATGGACATCATTACCATGGCAAGGCGCTTTTTATTATTTTGTATGTAACGCACAGAATGAAGAGAGGCAAGAAAAACATATATTCCCACTATCGCAAGAATTCTGTGCAGCGGTCCCTTCTTCCCCATTTTGAGCAGTCGATATCTAGTTTGTTCTTCAAATGTTTTTTTCATTGGATTCTCCTAATATCTCAATCCTATCATAGCACAGTTTTTGTGAGGATGCATCTTTTTTTTACGAAAAGTTGCTATTTTTTTTTTAATTCGTTATAATTAGGTAGATACAGATGCCCTGCAAGTGACGGGGGTTTTGAAAGGAGAAATAACATGGCTGGATCATCTTTTGGTAATTTATTTCGGATCACCACCTGGGGCGAATCTCACGGACCGGCTCTGGGTGTGGTCGTTGACGGCTGCCCCGCCGGACTGGCACTGTGCCCGGAGGATATACAGTTCTATCTGAACCGGCGGAAACCCGGACAGAGCCGGATCACTACCGCCCGCAAGGAGGCTGACCAGGTGGAGATTCTTTCCGGCGTATTCGAGGGGCGCACCACAGGAACCCCCATATCCCTGCTCGTCCGCAACACCTCCCAGATCTCCGGGGATTACAGTGAGATCGCCTCCTACTACCGTCCCGGACATGCGGATTATACCTTTGACCAGAAGTACAGTTTCCGGGATTACAGGGGCGGCGGGCGCTCCTCCGGCAGGGAGACCATAGGCCGGGTGGCGGCAGGCGCCATAGCCTGTAAGATCTTAAAACAGCTGGGCATCGAAGTCTGCGCCTACACTCGCTCCATCGGCCCCGTCTCCATAGACCCGGAACATTTTGACGCAGAGGCAATTCTGGAGACCCATACCGCCATGCCGGACCGGGCAGCTGATGCGCAGGCGACATCCTATCTGGAAGACGCCATAAAGCGGCTGGACTCTGTGGGCGGCGTCATGGAATGTCGGATAAACGGCGTCCCCGCAGGAATCGGCGATCCCGTCTTCTGCAAGCTGGATGCTCTGCTGGCTCAGGCCGCCATGTCCATCGGCGCGGTAAAGGCCGTGGAAATCGGCGACGGGATTCTGGTATCTTCCCGCCATGGCAGCGAGAACAATGACGCTTTCCGCATGGAGCGGGGCCGGGTGGTCAAAGCGACTAATCACGCCGGCGGCATCCTTGGCGGCATCAGCGACGGCGGCGAGATTCTGGTTCGCGCCCATGTAAAGCCCACTCCCTCCATCTATGCCCCCCAGCAAACCGTGAATCAGTCCGGCCAGGAGATCGACATCCAGATCAAGGGACGCCATGACCCCATCATTGTTCCCAGAGCCGTGGTGGTGCTGGAATGTATGACCGCCATCACGCTGCTGGACGCCATGATGGCCAATATGTGCTGCCGCATGGACAGCCTGGAAGCCTTTTACGGCAGACCAGATTAATAATATGACCAGAGCCGATACCTTCCCATTATATTTTGGGTCCAGTATCGGCTCTTATTAAGGTTTTATCTATAACTCACCAATCATTTGCAACAGCATCTTATGTCAGCTTGTGGAAAATAATCGAATTGGGCGCTGTCACCTTCATCGGCGCTCCATTCATGGTCATGTTGCCGTTATGCACATCAATCCTGAAGAACGTCATTGTGTCGGACTCATGATTCAGGGACACAATGAATTTATTATTCGGGAAAATATCCGCATCCTTGGGGAAATCTCCGCTGACGGGCAGGCAGAAATTCTTGGTCAGCGTACCGTCTTCCTTGTTCACATTATACAGAATCACCGAGTTGTCTCCCACGTTGGAGCTGAGCAGATAGTTGTAATCCGCGGAAAAGCTGAGAGCGTTGGCGGCGCTGCCCTGAGGAGCGTATTCATTCAGGGTGGAGATAGTCTGTATCCTGTCAAAATACGGAATATTATCCTTCTCCACATAAGAATAGACGTCTATACTGCACTTCCACTCATTCACAATATAGACAAAACGACCGTCCTGGGACATCTTAACATGCCTGGGGCCTGCTTCTATATCGCTACGGATCACATCGGCAACTCTCAGCTTGCCGCTGTCCAGATTAAGGCGGTATACATTCACATGATCCATTCCCTGATCGGCCACCAGCAGAAATTTGTTGTCGTGGGTCATCCGGGCACAGTTGACATGGGGACGGGAATTCCGCCCGGACTGGCTGCTCATGCCCTTGTGGAAGATCTCGTCCGTGATCGCGCCGATAGAACCGTCCTCCTCAAGCCGCAGCACAGTCAGCTTCCCATCGTGGTATCCCGCCACAAAAAGATATTGATCTGTATAGTCTGTGGACAGATAGCATCCTCTCATTCCGTTGATGGGAGCATGATTCAGCAGCGCCAGACTCCCGTCCTTTTGGATGTTATATGCCTCCACACCAAAATCTGTGATGGAGTACAGATATTTGCGGTTATGAGAAATCGTCACATAGGAGGAGTTGGTGATCTCCACCTTGTCCTTCTCGGTAAAACGTCCATGCTCTATATCTACATCATATACTCTGATACCATGGCTGTCCCCCATCGTATAGGTGGATACATATGCAACATACTTGTCTTTCGCCATAGCTATATACCTCCTCCAAGACGTGTCTTTACTGCTTTGTAGGGAAATTATAGCACAAAACCACTGTTTGTAAAATACCTTTTTCAAAAAATTCAGATACGACAAAGGTCTGCCGGAGTATCGGCAGACCTTCGCATTTTGCTCATATAAGCTCTATTCCGCATCACAACCGCAGGACTCATCACTGGAAATGCCGGGATAATTGTTGTGTCTTCCCTCTCTTCCCTCATTCCATGCAGCGGGACCGCCCTGACGGCAGCCATGTTCTTCCCTCTCGGGCACTCTCGGACGTCTCTCAGAGCCACGCTCCTCGCCTCTGCGGGAACAGTCTCCGCCACGATCTCCGTCATCCCGGCGGCAGCCATTGTCATTACGAGTGCTTCCGCAGCCACATCCACATCCGTTCTGAAAACCTCCACAGGCGAGTAACAGCAGGATAATCAGACAATTCATACACTATGCTTCCTATCAGTCTTTGTTACTCTATCCTATGCGGCGGCGCCGTCAATGTGACTTATCTGCCTGTCTGTTTTCACCGTAAAATAAGGCAATGCTCCTGGAGGCTATACGCACCACAGCCTGGTTCTCACCCTCCTGCGGCTGTTTCTCTCCCGTGGCCTCCGTACACAGCACCTGCTTCCAGTTCTGTCCCCTGGGCAGCTTGGGCAGGGCAAACACATGGCTCTCCCAGTGCATATTGATGGCTATATACCAACAGCCGCTTTCCCCGTCCTTTCCGTAAGCGCCATTCAGCATGATCCCGATATGACGGTTGTACGGTTCCCATGCCGGCCGCCACGCCTCCTGACCATGATAGGACATGTCGGGGCAGCCACAGGATTGATAATCCATCAGCCGGCATTCCCGCTCCAGATGAAAAATATCATGCTCCCTGCGCAGCCGGATTAAATCCCGCACATATTCGTACAGCTCCCGCTTTTTGTCCAGTTCTCCCCAGTTCACCCATGTTGTGGCATTGTCCTGGCAGTAAGGATTGTTGTTGCCCTTCTGGGTGCGCCCGAACTCATCCCCCATGAAAAAATAAGGGGTTCCTTGGGACAGCATCAGCAGGGTGAAAGCATTGCGCAGCTGCCTGTAACGCAGAGCCAGTATCTGCTTTCTGCGGCTGGGACCCTCCACGCCGCAGTTCCAGCTGTAGTTGCTGTCGCTGCCGTCCCTGTTGTCCTCGCCATTGTCTTCATTGTGCTTCCTGTCGTAGGATACCATATCCATCATGGTAAAGCCGGCATAGTCCGTCAGGTAATTAATCACGCCCTTCTGCCGGGGATTACATCTCATCCGCTGCGTCACTGCCTGCAGCATCCCTTCATCCCCCTTCAGAAAGCGCCTCAGCTCCTGCTGATAGCCCTCATTGTATACGGCCAGATTTCGATAGGCCGGAACCTTCTCATAGCCGTAGATCTGCTCTGTCGGGAAATCATAATACCAGAGCTTGCGATCGCTGAGGGCAGGGTCCGCCGCAATCACATCCACCTGCAATGTACCGCCCATCAAATGAAAACCGTCCACATGGTAGGCCCAGCTCCAGTACCTGAGTACATTCAGAATCTCTCCTATGGGTATATGCTCCGGGAAATAGAACTGCAATATAATTTCCATCCCCCTGATATGCAGCGCCTTAACCAGGTCCTTAAACTCTGTGACAGCATCACCAGAGGCATAGGCGCTCTTGGGCGCATAGTAATAACCCTCCTGATACCCCCAATAATTCAGTCTCGGTTCCCGAATCTTCCCATACTCCCTGCATTGGTCTTCAATCGCATCGGCACTCTCCAGCTCTGTCTGCTCATAGACCGGCTGCAGCTCTATCGTGGTAATCCCCAGCTGCTGCAGATAATCCAGCTTTTCCATAATCCCGGCAAAAGTTCCTCTTGCGCCGACGCCGGAGGAGCTGTGCATGGTAAAACCTCTGACATGCATGCCATAGCAGATAACATCCTCATAAGGGATCTTCGGACATGCGTCCTCCCCCCAGTCATATGGCGCATCTCCAACCAAAGCCCTGTAGTCCTTCGGACTGTGCGGCGCGCCATACTTTCCTCGAAGCTCATAGGCATGAGCCCAACGGTCGGGGAACACTTTATCTCCACTGTAAAACAGATAACTGATCTTCTCTATATCTATTTCCGCAACCACACCATACCGGATGCGGCCCAGCCTGTCCTGTGGGCGGAAGGTATACTTTTTCATCAGCCTGCCGCTGCCCCTGTGATAGATCAACACACCACAGTCCTCTTCCTCTGAGGGAAAGGAAACCCTGATGCCCGTGCCCTGTCCGATGGGATGCGCTCCCAGCGGAAAAGGGAAATCCTCATATGCCTTTTCCATGTTGTCCTTTCCGCACATATCGTTTCCTCCTGCATTATTTTATAATATTATAGCTGTTTTTCCCTTATCTGTAAATGTTATTGCAATAAAAAAAACAATATTGTACAATATATTTCAATACATCAAAACGGAGGAAATCGGTTATGGCAAAATTTGAAGAACCCACTGAGGAAATGACTGTGGAACTGTCACTGGACAACGGGCAGGATGTGACCTGTGCGGTAATCACGATTCTGGAGGTAGAGGGACAGGATTATATCGTGCTGCTGCCTCTGGACGAAAAGGGAGAAAACCAGGACGGCGAAGTATGGTTCTACCGCTACAGTGAAAATCCCGATGATACTAACGAGGAGCCTGAGCTGGGCTATATCGACAGCGACGAGGAGTACGACAAAGTGGCTGATGCCTTCGACGAATATCTGGACAGCCAGGAATTTGACGAGCTTATGTCGGACGAAGAGTAGCTGGTTGTCGTTTGAGCAGAGGCTGCAGGAAGGCAGAGGGCAGTCTGGGACGCTCCCTGGTACCGGTCTGGTACAGGATCTCCAGGCTGTCCTTCGCCCGGGTCATTCCCACATAAAACAGCCGACGCTCCTCCTCCAGCAGCGTCTCCGTGGCGGATATTCCCTTTTTGAGCTTGGGGATATTTCCCTCATTGACGTCCATCAGGAATACCCGGTCATATTCCAGACCCTTGGCGGCATGCATGGTCAGTATATGTATGCCCTTTTTCTGTGGGCTTTTGTTTTTACCGTCATGCCTGTCCCCGCCGCTTTTCCGCGCAGCCTGCATGACCGCCCTCTCCTGGCTGCGCTCCCACTCCTCAAAGGACCTGTGTCCCCTGCAGTCCTCCTCCAGCCAGTCCAGCACCTCAATCCAGTTCTCCAGCAGTTCCCGGTTGTCTCCCGCCCGGCGGCGCAGATAATCCTCATACCCAAACCCGCGACGTATAAATGTGATACCCAGCTTCATGGGAAATTTTTGCAGCTGTTTAAGTTTTCGTTCAAACTGCTCCACATCCCTGACCGCCGCCGGATTCACATAGGGCTCCCGGCTGTAAAACTGTCGGATCTTTTCAAAATCCACCGTGGACTCCTCCAACGCCTCTCTGCCCACACGAATCCGGGGACGGTTCCATATCCGCAGAAAAAGTTTTCTTTCCCTGCATCCGTTTGCAGCCCGAAAATAATCCATCACATCACGCACCACGAAATGCTCATAGATGCTGTCTATGGCCTCCTTCATCACAAAGGGGATTCCCGCCTGCATCAGTTCAGCCCCAAAGACCCCCATCAGGCTGTTTGTGCGAAACAGTACGGCCCAACGATCCAGATCCTGACAGGTTCTTCCCATGCACTGGGACAGCACATACGCCCTCTCCTCCCGCCCTGTGGCAAAACCTCTGAGCAGTACGCTGCCGCCGGACTCCCTGCCGGAGATCAGCTGTTTGGATACTCTCCTCTGGTTACTGGCAATAATCTCTGCCGAGACGTCCACAATCTCGGGTCTGCAGCGATAGTTCCTGCCCAGCACCACATGCGCCGGGGCGTCGTCCTTCTTTGATGCATTCCCGGCATATTCCTCCAAAAAACGCTGCATGATCCCCGGGTCGGCGCCTCGAAAACCGTAGATTGCCTGGTCGTCATCCCCCACGGCAAAGACATTTCCCCTGACTGTATAGATCTTTTTTACGATCTCATACTGTATGGAGTTGCAATCCTGAAACTCGTCTATCAAGACATGACTGTATCTGCTGCGCCAGTACTGCAAAAGTCCGTCGTCCCGCTCCAGTTCCCGCAGGGTCAGCGTCAGCAGATCATCCAGATCCAGCTGTCTGCGCTGCTTTTTCTGTTCCTCATAACCCTGCAGAAGCTCTTCAAAGTTCTCTCTCCAGGGCTCTGGCAGCCGTTCCCTCACAGCCGCACCGCTGCCTGTATTTTTGCTGTAGCTGATGGCAGAGAGGATGCGGCCCGACTCCTCCTGGCTCACGGAGTCAAAATAAGGGCTGACTGTATCCGCCTGTCTCTTTCTGATCTCCTTCAGCAATGGGTAAAGGAGCTTTTGTTTCTCTGTCTCACCGATAATGCTATACTGGGTATATCTCTCAGAACTTCTGAGAATCTGATAAAAGAAAGAATGAAAAGTTCCAAAGCTGACCTGCCCGAACCGGGCGTTTGCAGATAATTCATAAAATCTCGTTTGCATGGCTCTGGCGGCTTCTCTGGTGAAGGTAATCACCAGAATCTGACCGGGAGGTATCTGCCGCTCCTGTACCAGATACAGGATACGGCTGGTCAGTACATGGGTTTTGCCGGAGCCGGGGCCTGCTGTCACCAGCATCGGCCCCTCCCCATGCGTCACTGCCCGGCGCTGCTCTGCGCTGAGCTTTGTATAAATTTCCTGATTACGCATTCTGTAACAGTTCCATGCCCTTGCGGATACGCCGCAGAGACTCCTCCTTGCCCAGAATCTCCATGATCTCCGTGGCCCCGGCGGGAGTCATCTGCTTGCCGGACACAGCGGTGCGGATTGGCCACATCACATACCCGTTCTTGCAGCCCTTCTGCTCCACATAGGCGGATAACGCCTGATACAGCGCATCATTGCTGTAATCCTCCTGAGCCTCCAGTATGGGCAGCACCTCCCTCAGCACCTCCAGCGAGGAAGCTGCATCCGTCTTCATCTTTTTATGGGTATACATGGCTGCGTCATACTCCGGCAGCTCCCGGAAAAAGTCCACCATCTCCGTGATATCCGGGAATACCTCGATACGGGTCTTGACCATGGCGGCAATCTTTTTCAAGTCAAAATCCCCAGGCAATGCCGCCTTCAGATAGGGCTCCGCCATCTCATAGAATGCGTCAAAATCCATGGCCTTGATATACTCGCCGTTCATCCAGCGCAGCTTCACGATATCAAACACGGCCGGAGACTTGCTGATCCTGCGGTAGTCAAAATTCTCGATCAGCTCCTGCAGGCTGAAAATCTCCCGATTGTCCTCCGGGCTCCAGCCCAGCAGCGCAATATAGTTGATAACGGCTTCTGTCACAAAACCCCGCTCCAACAGATCCTCGAAGGAGGCATGGCCGCTTCTCTTGGCCAGCTTCTTATGGTTCTCATCAGTGATCAGCGGCAGATGGATATACACCGGCACCTGCCAGCCAAACGCGTTATACAGGCGCTCATATTTGGGCGAGGAGGACAGATACTCGTTGCCTCGCACCACATGGGTGATATTCATGGTGTGGTCGTCCACCACATTGGCGAAATTGTAGGTAGGAAAGCCGTCGGACTTGATTAGGATCATGTCATCCAATTCGCTGTTCTCCACCGTGATATCGCCGTAAAGCTCATCGTGGAAAGTGGTGGTTCCCTCGCTCGGAATATTCTGGCGGATCACAAACGGCTTGCCCGCATCCAGGTTCGCTTGAATCTCCTCCTGAGTCAATCCCAGACAGTGCTTGTCGTAAATACTGATCTCCTTGCCTTCCACCACCTCGGTTTTCAGGGACGCCAGGCGCTCCCTGTCACAGAAACAGTAATAGGCCTCTCCCTTGTCGATCAGCTCTTTGGCATACTTCATATAGATGCCGGTCTTCATGCGCTCGCTCTGCACATATGGGCCGTAGCCGCCGTCCTTGTCCGGGCCCTCGTCATGAATCAGCCCCGTCTTTGCCATGGTGCGGTAAATGATCTCTATGGCTCCCTCCACAAACCGCTCCTGATCCGTGTCCTCAATGCGCAGCATAAAATCCCCGCCCGCATGTTTGGCGATCAAAAACTCATACAGCGCCGACCGCAGATTTCCCACATGCATCTTCCCTGTAGGGCTGGGGGCATATCTTGTCCTTATCTTCTCCATCTCTCTTCTCCTTATTTTTAGTTCCGCATATCCCCTGCTATTTCTGGGGCACCTTGTGCTGAGCCTCCTGCTTGAACTTGTTCAGTTCCTTAGCGGCCTGGTTCAGCGCAATGTTCGTGCCCGCTCCGGCGATACAGCCGCCGGGACAGGCCATGCCCTCGATCAGACAGCCGTTCATTTTACCCGCTTTGGCCAGCAGCAATGCCTTCTTACACTCGGAAAGGCTCTCCGCATGTTCGATGTGTACCTCTGTGCCGGGATAATATTCTTTGATACAATCCTCAATCGCAGATGCCACGCCTCCCGCAACACCATAGCCCCGGCCTGCGGAAGTGGCATCCTCCATATGATCCATGGCCTGAATCTCATCAACCAGAATTCCCTTGGCTTCAAACATTCCTGTCAGTTCCTCAAAAGTGATGACAAAATCCACATCCGACCGCACGGTGCGCCGCATGGCTTCCAGCTTTTTGGAAGCACAGGGGCCTATGAATACCACTAGAGCATCCGGGTGATCCTCCTTGATCTTACGGGCTGTAGCCACCATTGGCGTAAGCTCCGGGCTGATCTTATCTATCGTCTCCGGAAACAGGTGCTTTGCCATCATGATCCACGAGGGGCAGCAGGAAGTCAGACTAAATGCCTGCTTGCCGGTGGCAACCTCCTTCACATAATGCTCCGCTTCCGCCATACAGCCCAGATCCGCTCCAATGGCAGTCTCATACACATCCGAAAAACCTAATTCCTTCAGCGCTGTCTTGAACATATCCGGTGACACTTTCGGACCAAACTGTCCCACAAAGGCCGGGGCCACCTGGGCAATCACGCTCTTTCCCGACTGCATGGCCCGGATCAGTTGGAATATCTGGGATTTGTCCGCCACCGCACCGAAGGGGCAGCTGACCATGCACTGTCCGCAGGAAACGCACATATCGTTGTCAATGACTGCCCTTCCATGTTTATCGCTCTTGATAGCGCCCAGACCGCAGGCGGCCGTACAGGGGCGCTCCCGGTGGGTGATGGCGTCATAGGGGCAGATCTCCTTGCACTTGCCGCATTTAATACATTTTTCCTGATCAATCACCGATTTGCCCTTTTCAAAATGGATAGCCTCCTTGGGACATACCAGCTGGCAGGGATGGGCAACACAGCCCATGCAGGTGTTGGTCACCTCATACATATTTTCGGGGCAGGCGTTACAGGCTGACGGAATCACCTGCATAAGAGGAGGTTCGTAATATTTTTCAGCGATATTGCTCTCCTCCACGCCCTCGGTCAGATGGCCGGGGCGGTTGCGGTTCTCCGGCCGCAGGCTCATACCCATGGCAAGCCTGATCCGTTCCCGGATAATGGCACGATCCCGGTACACGCTCTCCCAATATTCTGATTCCTCATAATCCACCAGTTTGTAGGGCAGAGCTTCCATATCGTCCTTTAAATTCGTGGAGGTGTAGGCCAGGTTGGCCACCTCCCGGAACACCATACGCCTGCGCTGCCGAATCGGGGTGTCAATTCCTCTCATATTGCTCATCGCAGTCTCTCCTGATTTTAAGTTCCACAGATTCCATACCTGTACCATCACCGGCAGAGAAAATTCTGTGTTTTGCGCACTTATTATATCACAATCAAAATGTAAAGTCTATTACCTTATCGGTATAATC
>CAZKAO010000056.1:0-23248 GCA_964550745.1 uncultured Acetatifactor sp. | reverse complement strand
CTCTATTGCTCTTTTTGATTCTTTGGACAGGAAAATCCGGAGAGCAGATTAACAAATGCAGGCTCCCCGGTTTCATGGTTATTTTGACCTCTCCTTCGCTTTCATTTCCCTGAACCTCATAAACGCTCTCCGTTCTTCCTCTGTTTCAATGAATTATACATTCACCGGAGTGCGGACAAAGGACGGTTTGGGGTAGATTCTTCAATCGCGTTGGGTTATGCATACTTACCTAACCCTATTTTATTATCCTGCCGCCATTTTTGCAACAATTATTTAATCCCTGTAACTTAATCACATAAAAGTTCCTTTTTGAGTTCAATCGTCTCGTCGATCCTTACAATATATCGGATGACTAATTACCCGGCAAAAATCGATGCGTACTTTGGATTGTTTCTTATTGCATCCACGCATTCTGCAGGGAGAGCTTGCATATGGTCCTCAAAAAGTTCACGATTCAACGCAAAAAGACTAAATACACAATTCCTTTTTACTTTACTGACTAACGGTGCCGTGAACTGACGCATGTCCCTCGTTTGCTCGAATGCAAAAAAATGATCCAGTGCAATCTCCAAATAATTCAAAGCGCGTTCAAAATCATTCAGATGACTGGCTGCGGAAGAACATCTCAAATAAATCATACACATGTCGTTGTGATGCATCCCGAAGTTTCCATCGTCAATTATACTTTCATATAACCGTGCGACAGCGAGGGATGTATCTAGCGCCGTCTGTGAATGTGCCAGTGAATGGTTTTTCCAAAGGTATAGTTCTATCACTCTGAATAATTGGTGCATCAAGGTAAGTATTGCCTCTCCGTTATATTCCTCATCTTTTTCGCCTTCTGCCGCGCTTGCAAGAAGTACCTCTCTGCTGATTCTTACGGGCGATTGGGAAAGTGCCGTCCTTTCCGCATTTTCAAAATCTCCCATATAGGGATAAAGCCAAAGAAGTGTGCTGATCGCCGCTGCACGGTAATCATCGTCGATTTCCTTTTTCAAAACTTCTTCATATAAAGAAATCGCTTCTTTCAGGCATTCCCTATAGGCAGTCTCCATATCATTCCGAACATCATCACATCCTTCGGCAGTTATTGCATGTGTTTTATATTTTTGAGATCCCATTGCTATCAGGGCATCCGCAAGACGGAACTGAAGCTGCCATTCCGTGGGAAACTCCGCAATTGCATTTCGGAGAAACTCAACGCGTAGCACTCTGTCATCCCTGCATTCAATCATCTGATCTGACTGATCCAAATAAGACTGCAGTTTTGTTTGCCTGTCGTTATCATATCCGAAAAGCTCGTCTATCGTGATATGAAAATAGTTTGCGATTGCCGGAAGCATTTCTATATCGGGGTATCCGCCGTTTGCTTCCCAACGGGAGACTGCCTGATTGGTAACACCGAGAGCCACTGCAAGATCCTCCTGCTTTCTGCCATCACGTTTACGCAGTTCTTTGATTTTTTCTCCAAGTTTGATTTGCATACTGTCTTCCTCCAATTTTCTGTTCACCGGTGTGTTTACAGTATAGCAAAGCGCCCCCTAAATAATCAATTATCAATTCGTTGTTTAGCAATCAAGCCGCTGTTGATTTTTGGTGTTTTTGATGTACCTAAAGCCCACACAATACCCAATATTTTTTAACTATATTTTGAACCTTTAATCTTCTAATAATACACGTTTTCTTTCTATCATTTCATCGATTCTATCAATATATTGGATGACCTCTTTGACATTCTCGCAGCGCTCAATCCGCCCGTCAGGATACACCCTCTTGGTGATGGAACCTGCCCCCAGCGCCACGATGGTCTGTTTCTCCTCCATAATCAGAATATTGTATAAACCATACCTGCCATCCCTGGCGTAGCCCACATTCTCAAAATTCCCGGACATATTCTTCTGCCGGTAGAGGTAGTAGGGATGCATGTTCAGAGCTTTGGCCCCCGCCGCCGCAATCTCCATAGTCTCGTCCGTGTTGCGCAGCGTCTCTATGCCATGCTCCTGTATCCACTGATTCAGCCGTGAGGCCCGCTTGATAGCCAGTGAATGCACCGTCAGACTGTCCGGGGCCAGTTCTACTACCCGGTCTATGGTGCGCTGCACATCGCTTTCGCTCTCTCCCGGCAGCCCAAGAATCAGGTCCATATTGATATTGTCAAAGCCCACCTCTCTTGTAAGCCGATAGGCCTCCAGCACCTGTTCTACAGTGGCCTTGCGCCCGATAATATCCAGCGTCTCCTGTTTCATGGTCTGGGGATTGACGGATATCCGGCTCACCCCATGACGGCGCAACACCTCCAGCTTGTCCCTGGTGATGCTGTCCGCCCGGCCCGCCTCCACCGTGAATTCCTGCACTGTGGAAAAGTCAAACAGCGACTTCAAGCTACCCAGCAGCCGGTCCATCTGCTCCGGCTCCAAGGTGGTGGGGGTTCCTCCGCCGATGTAGACGGTGTCCAGAATTTTGTCCCCATAGCACTGGGACACATACTCCATCTCCCGTATCACACAGTCTATGTAGCGGTCCACCCTCTCCCGGTAGGCCGCTATGGGATAGGAGGTAAAGGAGCAGTACAGACAGGTACTGGGACAGAAAGGAATCCCGATGTACAGGCTGTAGCCCCCCTGATAATGGATTCCCGACAAAAGCTCCCGCTCCCGGCGGGCAATATCAATACTCAGCTCGCACTTTTCCCGGCTCACATAGTGTGTGCGCCTAAGCTCCGCTATAATCCCCTGTTCCGACATCCCCTCCTCCAGCATGGCATAGGCCAGCTTGGTGGGGCGAATGCCCGTCAGGTTACCCCAGGGCAGCTCCCTGCCCGTGATTTCCACCAGAGTCCGATAAAAAAAGCGCTTGAAACAGTCCTTAAAGGTTCCCTCTTTTTCCTCATGCAGCCACTCTACTTCTCTTCCCGCCAGCTGCATCCTGGCTGTAGGCTCCTCGATCCGGACGCTCCACTCCCGCTCTCCCTCACGGATCTCCTGATCCCTGCTGACAGGCGTGATAACCCGCAGCGGTTCCTCAGGGTAAAAGGACTTCAGCAGCGCCTGAATGTCATATTCATAATTTTCCCGATTCAGCCTGACCGCCAGCATCTGTCCCTCCCTGTAAAGCTGCCGCCGCTACGCCGTAAAAGGGTTGTAGCGCATCTCATGTTCAATGGTAGTGCTGTCCCCGTGGCCCGGATACACCTTGGTCTCCCCGGGCAGCACATAGAGTTTTTCCTTGATGGAACGCACGATACTGCTCATACTGCCGGTAGGGAAGTCCGTCCTGCCCACCGACTCCGCAAACAGGGTATCCCCACTGACCAGAAAGCCCGCCTCGGGGAAATAATAACAACAGCTTCCGATGGTATGCCCCGGCGTGGCGATTACCTGAAAATGCATATCCGCCAGCGTCAGCTCCTGCCCGTCCCTCAAATACTCGTCCGGCGTCACTGTGTAGGGTCTGCCCGCCATATCCGACACATTGTTGTGGGAATCCTCGCAGAGAGCCTGCTCCGCGTCCAGAGCGTAGAGTTTCACTCCCGCGGCCTCCCGCAGTTCCTTTGTGCCCCAGATATGGTCAAAATGCCCATGTGTCAGCAAAATTGCCTCCACGGTGATACCGTTGCGCTGCAGGGCATCAAAAATCTTTCTGCCCTGATCCGCCGGGTCCACCACAATTGCACACTTTTCGTCCTCCTGATAGATAAAATAGCAGTTGGTCTGGCAGGAACCCAGCACCATTCTTCCGATCTTTGTCTCAGCCATCAGCCCGTCGTCCTTTCTATATCTATAACGCTCTCGATATTGCGGATCTTATCAATAACACGGTTCAGTTCATCCCTGCTCGAAATCTCAAAGGCAGTCTGCAAGGTAGCCTGCCCCTGCTTGTTAACCTTGGTGTTCATGGACAGGATATCAATATCCTTCTCGGTCAGCGCCTTGGAGATATCCGCCAGCAGGCCGTTGCGGTTGTTGGCAAAAATACGGATCTCCGCCATATATTTGCCCTCCTGCGCCCCGCCTTCGTCGCCTGTCTGCCACTCCGCGTCGATAAGCCTGGCCCGTTCCAACTCCGGCAGGCTCAGCATGTTCACGCAGTCGGTCCTGTGAATGGAGATTCCCCGTCCCCTGGTCACAAAACCAACGATCTCATCCCCCGGCACAGGGGAACAGCACTTGGAAAAACGCACCGAGAGATCCGCAATGCCCTTCACCACGATACCGCTCTTGGAGCGTCCGCTGCCGGGCCGCATCATCATGGCGCCATTCTCCACGATGGTCTGCAATACCTCCTCGTTGGTCATCTCCTTCTTGTGGTCTCTGTCATAGAGTTCCTGCATCTTGTTGATGATCTGGCCCTCTTTCAGGGCGCCGTGGCCGATAGCCGCCAGCACGGAGTCCCAGTCATGGAAGCCATATTTGCGTATGATGGCATCCATGTAAGCATTTTTCATCAGGTCAGGCATATTGATGCCCTTGGTCTTGCAGTAGCCCGACAACAGCTCCTTGCCCTTGACGATATTGTCTTCCTTCAGCTCGTTTTTGAACCACTGGTTGATTTTATTCTTGGCCTGGGTACTTTTGACCATGTTCAGCCAGTCACGGCTGGGGCCCTTGGAATTCTGGGACGTGATGATCTCAATTCTGTCACCGTTCTTGATCTCGTAATCAATCGTCACCAGCTTGCCGTTGACCCTGGCTCCCACCATCTTGTTTCCCACTGCGGAATGAATATTGTACGCAAAATCTATGGGTGTGGAACCTGCGGGCAGGTTCTTGACCTCCCCGGTAGGGGTAAAGCAGTACACATTGTCGGAAAACAGGTCCAGGTCGTTCTTCAGCAGATTCATGAACTCCCGGTTATCCGACATGTCGCGCTGCCACTCCAGTATCTGCCGCAGCCATACAAGTTTTTCCTCCTCCTGCCCCTCCACCTTCTTGCCGTCGGAGGCCTCCTTGTATTTCCAGTGGGCCGCAATGCCATACTCCGCCGCCTTGTGCATTTCAAAGGTTCTTATCTGAATCTCAAAGGGCTGGCCATTGCTGCCAATCAAGGTGGTATGCAGAGACTGATACATATTAGCCTTGGGCATGGCAATATAGTCCTTGAACCGCCCCGGAATGGGCGTATATTTCTCATGGATCACGCCTAGAGCCGCATAGCAGTCCTTCAGGGACTCCACGATGATCCGCACGGCGAACAGATCATATATCTGATCCAGCGTCTTGTTCTGGTTCTTCATCTTTTTATAAATGCTGAAAAAGTGCTTGATTCTGCCGTCCACCTGGGCCCGGATGCCCGCACTCTCAACATATTCTCTTACCTCATCTACAATGCCCTGAATATATTTCTCCCGGACACTCTTGCGCACGGCAATCTTATCTACCAGATCATAATACACATCCGGCTCCAAATATTTCATGGACAGATCATCCAGTTCAATCTTAATCTTAGAGATACCCAGCCTCTGGGCGATGGGGGAATAGATCTCCCTGGTCTCCCTGGCGATACGGATCTGGCTCTCCGGTTTCTGATATTTCAGCGTGCGCATGTTGTGCAGGCGATCCGCCAGCTTGATCATGATGACTCGAATATCCTTGGCCATGGCCAGAAACATCTTCCGCAGATTCTCCGCCTGCATCTCCAGCTTGGTGTCTGTAGGGTCATCCGTATTGGACAGTGGAAGCTTCTCCAGTTTGGTCACGCCATCCACCAGCAGCGCCACATCCTCGTCAAACTCCCGGATCAGATCCTCCTCTGTCATGATGGTATCCTCCACCACATCATGGAGAATTCCCGCCACGATAGTCTCCTTATCCAGCTCCAGCTCGGCTAGGATGATAGCTACATTCAGCGGATGGATAATATAGGGCTCCCCTGACTTGCGCAGTTGATCCTTGTGCGCCTGACTGGCAATATGATAGGCCTTCTCAATCATGGTAATATCATCGCTGGGATGGTATTTTTTGACGCAGGAAATCAGATCCTGATACAGCTGTTCAGGAGATGTAAATTCTGTCATTTGGCCAACTCTGGCATCGTCAAATATCACATCTTTTTCTTCCTTCATAACGCCTGTTTACCTTTCTGTAACCCCCATCCCCGCAGTTGGGGAACCATGGCTCCCCAACTGCCAGCCCCCATTGCCTGCAGGGAATATGTATATCCTCCTGCATATCCGAAATCCGGTCATAGCCAGGCATCCGCTTCGCTGATGATGCCGCGCAGGGAACTATTTCCCAGGATAGGTAATAGCCGCCTCCAGCCTGTAGTCCGCAATCTTCTCCCGGCCCTTTAATCCCGCCAGTTCCATCAGCACCACAATACCTACCACTACCCCGCCCAGGCTCTCGATCAGCTTGACCATGGCCTCGGTGGTGCCGCCGGTGGCGATCAGATCATCCACAATCAAAACCCTCTGACCAGGCTTGATGCTGTCCTTGTGCATCTCAATCGTGGCCTGGCCATACTCCAGATCATAACTTTTCTCCACCGTCTCGCAGGGCAGCTTTCCCTTCTTGCGAATCAGCACAAAGGGCTTATGATTATTGTACGCAATAGGTGTACCAAAAATAAAACCTCTGGACTCAGGCCCTGCCACTACATCAAACTCCAGATCCTTAATCTTCTCCTGCATAGTATCAATGGCCAGATGCAGACCGTCCGCATCCTGCAGAACACTGGTCACATCTCTGAAAATAATGCCTTCCTCCGGGAAATCCGGAATACTTCTCACATACTCTTCCAATGCTTTCATCTTTCCATCCTCCATCCGACAAAAACTGCCTTTATCAACAATTTGTTCCTATTATAGTATTATTTGTGCGGAAAGTCAAAATATTCTTTCATAATCACTCCTCCAAATACATTTTATGTAGCGATACGGCACTTTGTTTCTCTTAGTCCTCCTGATTTTGTCCCAAAGTCCACTCTTTTCTGTCCTCAGACCGGACAGCTCCTGAAGGAGAAACGCCGCATCCGGACAACGCAGCTGGGGGTCAGGCTGCAGACAGCGGTCCAACAACTGTTGATATTCTCTTCCTATCCCACAATGTCTGCTGCAATATCCCCTGATATCATAGGGAGGTTTGCCCGGGTCCTGTCCCGACAGCATAAACGACAGGAGTTTTCCCATAGCGTAGACATCGCATGCCGGAGTAATCCGGCTTCCCTCCCAGAATTGCTCCGGTGCGCTATATCCATAGGTTCCCGCTCTGTGTACTCCGTCCCCCTGTCTCTGTGAGCAGACTGCCGCTCCCAGATCCACCAGTCTGGCCCGACCCTCCAGGGTTACCATCACATTGGCTGCTTTCAGATCCCGATAGATATACGTCGGCTGACAATGGTGCAGATACGCCAGTCCCGCCGCCACATCCATGGCAATACCCACCGCCATCTGCCCTGGCATCCCCGCCGGGTATTGTTCCATCAGCCGCTGCAGGGGGACTCCCGGAATATATTCCATCACCAGCCAGGCTCCCGATGACTCTTTTCCCTCCCCAATCCATCGTGGGAAGCAGATATGATTCAGTCTTTTTAATATCTCTGCCTCTCTGTGGATCAGTTCCGGCGAATCGCTGTATTTCAGGGCATAAAATTCTTCCGTCCCCTGTTTTTTGACGAGGTAAACCCTGGCAGTTGCCCCTGCTCCCAGCTCCCCTGTCAGACGATATTCCCCTATTCTCTTTTCCATGTTCTTGTCATTGTTCATTGCAGCCTCCTTCTGTCCGCTGTGTCAGATGATCCTCTATATCATCTGAAGATAGATGCCTCCTGCCTCCGCCGTATTTCCCCGACTCCTGCTCTCCTGAAACAATTCTTTCAAACGCCTTCCCAGACGCTCCTCCCGCCATGGTCCTTCGCCATGCAGGATCTGGCACATCTCCTCTATCTCCAGATGGCTGACCAGTCCCGGCGTGTACAGCAGCAGACCTGCGCCTCTCTGGATTCTGCCGCACAGAGGAGCCGTCAACGGCTTTAGCTGGGGACGGTTGTAGCGGTAATTTACCAATCGTACCATCACCTCTCCCTCTCCAAACAGATAGAACCGAGAACCGATCAGCAACATTCCTCCATAGTCCAATACATCCTCCGGGAACTGGGCTTTCTGTGCCGTCAATTCCCTTCGGATATGGCGCAGCTCTGACTCCAGCAGCTCCGCTGGCGTTGGCAGCTTCCTGCCTTCACAGGCGGGCAGGCATACCCTGTGAAACCATTCCACCAGCTGTTCCGCCATATATCCGCCCTTTTCCGGCCTGGAACTATTGCAGATACACAACAGACAGACCTCCCTGCCCTTCAGCTTCACATGCTGCAGCACCAGTGACACTGGATTTATCCCGCTGTCCGCCGCTCTCTCCCATATGTAGTTTGTAATAATTTCCATTCTACCATCCTTTCTTACTTAGAGTTCTGTTGTCCCCCTGCCGGCAGTTTCTCTGCACGCTGTCAGGGAAGTGGTTGATTTAGTGTGGAATGCCGGGAGATCTCCCTGAAACATACCTTGAAATAAAGATTTATCTCCTGCCGGACAGGGATAGATCCCCTGTTCCGGCTGAAAATCAATAGAGAATTACATTTGAAATATATTGCGCAGATCGTTGAAAAATACAATAACCATTAATATCATGAAAAATACCAGACCGATAAAATGCACCATGCCCTCTTTTTCCGGCGGCACCGGCTTTCCCCGTATGACCTCCACAAACAGAAATACAAGCCTGCCTCCGTCCAGCGCCGGAATAGGAAGTAGATTCAATATCCCCAGATTGATGGTCAGCAGTAAAGTGATGTATCCCATATTCAGCGCTACTGTCTCCCAGCCATACTGCTTCGCCTCCGTGTAGGTCTTTCCCACCACATTGACCGCGATGCCCACAGGTCCCGCCACCTCGTCTCTTTTGACCTGTCCCCGCAGCATCAGACCCAGACTCTGCCAGGTGGAGCGGACACAGTAGCGAATCTCATACCAGGCATATTTCAACACATCCAGCCCTTCCGCCTTCAGAGGCTCCCCAATATGGATACCCATGACATAGTCGCTTCCGCTGGGTACAGGCGTGATTGTCACATTATATCGCTGCCCCTCACGCTCATACTCCAGGGTAAACTCCTTTCCGTTGTTGACACGGTTAAACAGAAGTACTTCCTCTCTCAGATATACCCTGGCGCCATTTAAGGCGGTAATCACGTCCCCCGCCTGAAGCCCTGCCTGCTGAGCCGGTCCGTCCTCGGTCACATCCACCACCACGGGATCATAAAATACCATAATCCCCGACAATATCACCGCAATAACAACTCCCAGAATAAAGTTGAATATAGGCCCCGCCAGCACTGTGGAAATCCTCGCCCACACCTTTGCCTGCAGAAAGGAGCCTTCGGTATTCTCCCCCTCCTGAGTATTCAAGCCATCCTCTCCCTCAAACATACAGGCGCCGCCCAGCGGCAGCAGCTTAATGGAATATTTGGTCTCCTTTTTCTTCCAGGAAAATATTGTCGGTCCCATGCCTATAGCAAATTCCACCACATGGATGCCGTTAGATTTAGCGATCAGATAGTGCCCGAATTCGTGGGAAATCACCACCACGCCAAATATCAGAAAAAATAAAATCAGCGTCATAAATGTTGTCATGTTCATCTCCATATATCGCAGACCGGCCAGTACCTATTTCCCCGCCAGACTCTCTATGTCGTCATATACACTCTGCTCCACAGCCAGAATATCTTCCACAGTCGGATTCTGTATTATCCGGTGATGCTCCATACAGTGCTGTATCAACTCCGGGATCTGCAGATAGCCAATCTTTCGTTCCAGGAATAATGCCACAGCCTTCTCATTGGCAGCATTATATACTGTGGGAAGGCTGCCTCCCCACTCCAGAGCCCGGTAAGCCAGCTTCAACCCGTAAAAGGTCTCCATATCCGGCTCCTCGAAGGTCACACTGCCCAGCTTGAAGAAATCCACCCGGTTATCCTTCATTGCCTTTCTGTCGGGATAGGATAGAGCGTACTGGATAGGCAGCTTCATATCCGGGACTCCCAACTGGGCAATCACTGCACCATCGATATATTCCACCATGGAGTGAATGATGCTCTGGGGATGTACCACCACCTGGATCTGGGAGGGTTCCACGCCAAAAAGCCATTTTGCCTCCATGACCTCCAGGCCCTTGTTGACTAAAGTGGAGGAATCAATGGTTATCTTCCGCCCCATGGCCCAGTTGGGGTGCTTTAGGGCATCCTCCACCTGCACTCCCGCCAGCTGCTCCCGGCTCCATCCCCGGAAGGGGCCACCCGAGGCGGTCAACAGGATTCTGCTGATTCTCCCTGACGGCTCCCCGTTCAGGGACTGAAAGATCGCGCTGTGTTCACTGTCCACAGGCAAAATAGACACGCCCCGTTCCCTGGCCAGAGGCATAATGATATGTCCCGCGCATACCAGGGTCTCCTTGTTAGCCAGAGCGATATCCTTGCCAGCCTTGATGGCCTCTATGGTGGGCCTGATACCAATCATGCCCACTATCGCCGTGACTAATACCTGAACTTCTGGCATAACCGCAATTTCCAACAGCCCATCCATTCCCTGCAATACCTGCACCTGGCAGTCTGCCACACGAACACGCAGCTGCGCCGCAGCCTCCGCCGACCACATCACCACTATTTTGGGATGAAACTCCCGAATCTGTGCCTCCATCAGCGCCACATTACTGCTCGCCGCCAGGGCCGCCACCTCAAGCTCCTCCCTATTGTTTCTTACAATCTCCAGGGTCTGGGTTCCGATGGAACCGGTAGAACCCAAAACTGCAATTTTTTTCATTAAAGATAATTCTCCTCTTTCTTTGGCAACACTGCTCCCCTATATTGCAAGTCACCCTACCGCATGTATCATCAGCACAGACAGAAAATAGATCATGGGCGCTGTCACAATCATGCTGTCAAACCGATCCATGATGCCGCCGTGCCCCGGCAGAATTTTGCCATAATCCTTAATCTCATGGTTTCTCTTAATCGCAGAGGCCGCCAGATCGCCCACCATGGACATCAGCGCTCCCACGGCGCAGATAAACACGATAATCCATAACACCTTCTGGTCAGGGACCCTCGGTTCCACCACGAACCAGGCATACAACCCGCCGATCAGCGCTGCTCCCGCCACGCCGCCGATGCAGCCCTCCAGGGATTTGTGAGGACTCAGCACCGGAAAAATCTTCTTTTTGCCGATGAGCTTTCCCACACAATAAGCGCAGGTATCGCACCCCCAGGAACTGATCAGTATGAGCCATACCAGATAAATCCCCATCTGGCTCATACGGGTCATATACATAAAGGATAACATCACCGGCGCATATAAAAAGGAAAATACCGCCGTCACCACCTGCTCGGCCCGATATCTGGGGAACAGAACCACATACAGGAACATCTCCGCCATAAACACCAGAACAATACACATCAGCAGCAAGGTGGTATTCTGCCATATATACATAACTGCATAATAGATTACAATGCCTGCAAATCCAACTATTTCCAGCCCGTTAAAGCCCTTGGCCGCTGTATTTACCTTCTGTGCCTTCGTCAGCTCCCTGTAGCCTGCCAGAGATATGAGCATCAAAATGCCGGCCAGAAAGGGACCGCCCAGCCACATGGTAGCCAGCGCAATGATCACCATAACAACTCCACTGATAAGTCTGGTCCAAAACATTATATATCCTCCTCGGAGAGCCTTCCATATCTCCTGTCTCTATGATTATATGCCTCCACCGCCTTGACCAATTCTTTCTTATCAAAGTCCGGCCATGCTACCGGCGTAACATAGAACTCTGTATAGGCCAGCTGCCATAACAGGAAATTGGAAATCCGCTGTTCGTTGCAGGTGCGGATCAGCAGGTCCGGCTCCGGTATTCCATGGGTATCCAGATAACCGCCTATCAACGTCTCATCAATCTCCTGCGGCGATAGATTTCCCCTGCATATGTCCTCCCCGATCCGCCTGACAGCACGCACAATCTCGTCCCTGCCGCCATAATTAATCGCAATCTGGAAGTGCAGGCCATCGTTGTTCCTGGTAGCCTCCTCCAACTCCTGAATACGGGTGCGGATATCCTGATCCAGACGTGACATCTCACCCAGCACACGCACACACATGCGATTTTTCTCCGCCGTTTTCAGACAGGTTTTCATATAATTGCGCAGCAGCTTCATCAGCGCATCCACCTCATCCTTGGGACGATTCCAGTTCTCTGTGGAAAAAGCATAGACCGTCAGATACTGAATTCCCATGCGGTAAGCCTCCTCACAGATCGTCTCCACGGTCTTGGCTCCCTCCACATGCCCCATGTTCCTGGGAAGCCCCTTCGCCTTTGCCCAGCGCCCGTTGCCATCCAAAATGATAGCCACATGCTGTGGCACCTTCAACTCTTCCTTACCATTCTCCGCCATGCCTGCGTCATCACACCTTTCACCTGTCATTGTCTGTAAATACATGGAAAGGGAGCAGTCCCTCCCAAACGGATGGCGACTGTCCCTCCCCATTATCCATTGCAAACTCTTACCCTGCTTATACGGTCATGATCTCCTTGGACTTCACTTCCATCAGAGCGTCAATATCCTTGATATACTTGTCTGTCAGCTTCTGCAGGCTGTCCTCCAGCTGTTTGACCTCATCCTCTGAAATCTCTGTCTTGGACAGCTTTTTGAGATAGTCATTGCCGTCGCGACGGATATTCCGGACAGCCACCTTGCCATCCTCCGCCTTCTTCTTTACTTCCTTCACCAGATCCTTTCTGCGCTCCTCTGTCAGCTCCGGGAATACCAGACGGATCACGCTGCCATCGTTAGAAGGGTTAATACCCAGATCGGACGTCTGAATCGCCTTCTCAATCTCCTTTAGCAGACTTCTCTCCCAAGGAGCAATCTGGATGATCCTTGCCTCAGGTACAGTCACATTGCCCACCTGCTGGATCGGAGTGGGCGTGCCATAATAATTCACACGAATCTTGTCCAGCACATGGGGATTGGCTCGTCCTGCTCTGATTGTTCCATAATCAGACTCCAGAAACTCATATGCCTTTTTCATTTTATCGTCGTACTGCTGTAATCTTGCGTCCATAACTTCCTCCTGTTCCGTCTCCCGGCCCGCTTACACAATGACCCGGGTGCCGTTAAATTTACCCTTTACCGCATTAACAATGCTGTTCTCGCCATTCAGGCCAAACACCCACATAGGCATCTTATTGTCTCTTGCCAGAATAGATGCCGTCATATCCACCACCTGCAGATTCCTGGCGATCACTTCCTCGATCGTCACCTCGTCATATTTCCTGGCCTCCGGGTTCCTGCTGGGATCGTCATCATATACTCCGTCGATGGATTTTGCTAGCAAAATCACATCCGCATCCACCTCGACGGCCCGCAGCACCACGCCCGTATCCGTGGAAAAATAGGGATGCCCTGTACCGCCTGCAAAGAATACCACAACTCCCTTTGCAAAATACTTATTAGCCCTGTCCTTGGAAAACAGCTTGGTAAAGGAGCCGCATTCAAAAGGAGTCAGAATCCCTGTCATCATCCCTACAGAGCGGAAAATCTCAGACACATAGATGCAGTTCATCACTGTTGCCAGCATTCCGATCTGGTCCGCCTTTGTCCGGTCGATGTTCTCGCTGGAGCGCCCCCTCCAGAAATTGCCCCCGCCGATGACGATACCCACCTGGATTCCCTCATCCACCAGCTGCTTCACCTGCACGGCCACGCCTCTGACTGTCTCTTCGTCAAAGCCTGTCTTTTTCGTCCCCGCCAGGGCTTCTCCGCTTAATTTCAACAAAATACGCCGCATATATGCTCCCGCCTTTCCCCGGACTCAGTTATATTCTATTATAATTTACTCTTTCTCACTTCCGGCTTGTAATCGTCAAAGAAGGAGATAGGATTAACTTCGGCATAGCACTGGGAACACATACCCTCGATCACCGCACCGTTATTGATCTGTACGGATTTGGATTTGATATTGCCCATCACGATGGCTGAAGTATCCAGGATTACAGGGCCCTGTACATCAATATCACCCTTGACTGCGCCTGCAATCACGGCGCTGGTGGCACAGATATTGCCGATCACCACGGAACTTGCGCCGATCTTCACTGCACCCTCGCTGACAATCTCACCATTGATCTTGGCATTGTCCGCATAGATCTCCGCCGCCTTGGAATTACCATTGATATAGCCGGTGACATTCAGCTTGCCCAGAATTTCGATATTACCGTTGACGCATCCGATCAGGTCCATAGACCCCTCGCTTATCACATCGCCATTGATTGTCATACCCGCTGTAACTGAAGATGTCTCGTCTGTTGCCATTCTCGCATTAATTAACTCTGCCACTTTAGATTCCCCCTTAGTCTCTTTCTTTTTTTCCGGTTCCTGTTTTTCCTCATATATCGGTGCTACATTCATCTCGTTGGCTGCCAGTGCGCTCTCCAACATCCTCTCGAGATCCATATCAGCCTCGGAATCGCCTGTAACCATCGTCTCGTCCAATGCCGCTGCCAGTTCCTCCTCCAGATTATCCTCCTCCGGATTATCCTCCTCTGGATTGACCTCTTCTGGATTATCCTGCTCCAGATTATCCTCATCCGGATTGTACTCTTCCAGCTCCTTGAAAACCTCTTCCTCGAGTTCCTCGGAAAAAGTTTCCTCCGTTGCCGGTTCTTCCATGAGTTCCTCTATTGCCTCGAACTCATCCAACGGCTGCTCCTCTTCCGTCACCTCCTGAACCACAATGGAATCCACACGGTCCAGCATCTCATTAATATCGCCAAACCCTTCTTCCTGTGGCTCTGCATCCTCAGGCATCAGTTCATTGACCGCCTGGGACAGATCCTCCTTTAAATCTGAGAAAAATCCCATATTTTCTTTCCTCCATTCTAAATTTATCTGCTGTTGCTTATACTTCTAGTGAATATGATGAACTGGTGTGGTGTCCTCAGTGATCGGTAAGATCACCGTATCCTCCATCGCCAAAATGTTCTCAATAATCTGTGGCAGCGCTTCCACCGTGGTGGGACGCGACGCGGCATCGTGCATCAATATGATGGATGTTCCAAATCTGGAGATGCTGGCTGTGGAATTTCTGACTAATGTATCCACGTCCAGCAGAACACTGCCGCCGTCTCCCGATGAGATGTTCCAGTCGTAATACTCAATCTCCTTCTCTGCCAGAAAATCAGCAAACACTTTCATGTCTATGTCACTGATCGTATTAGAACTGCCGCCTGGAAACCGATAACAGGTACTCTGTATTCCTGTGTTGTCCAATATATAAGAATATATCCTGTAAAAGTCAGCGGAAAAATCATCCACTGATCGATATACCTCCGCATATTTGTGGGAGTAGGAATGCATCCCTATCGTATGCCCACGTCTGGCAATCTCCTGAAGCATCTCTATGGAATAATCGCTTTCCTTGCCAAGTACAAAGAATGTCGCCTTCACATCATAGGTATCCAGGATGTCCAGTATCTCCTCCGTATATTTGCTGGGACCGTCGTCAAATGTCAGATATACCTTGTGCGCCGCTTCCTGTTCCACAGCCATCACGTCCGCAGACTCGTCCTGTCCCTCTGCACCAACCACCGGCGCCGTCACAATAGCCTCAATCCTATTCACTCCGGGGGTAGGCTGCGGTTCTGCATCCACTGTCTCCTGTTCCTGCCGCGCTATCGCTTCGGACATCTGCTGCAGATATTCCTGAGTCTGGGCTATCTGCCTGTTTAATGTGCTTACCTTGCCAAAAAGGATTATACTCAATCCCACGGGAAGAATCATCCAGGCCAGCACCGACAACACGATCGCCTTTTTCAAACGCTGTACCCGCCTGCGTCTGGCATCCCCCTGAGACGTCTGCCTTTTTTCCATTATAACATACCAACCCTTCTGAGTAAAAGAAAAACTTTATAAACATTCTAACATGAAAGCAGGGATTTTTCAAGGGAAAAAGGGGCCTGTTTTACAAGCCCCATATCTGCTCCTCAAAACGATTGAGAATGAACATATTAAAAAATGTGTCAATAGAATCCGCCTGCTTCATGCGATACCACAATTCCTCCGGCACCTCATGATAGCAATACCGCCTGCCATCCTGACGAAACTGCACCTCCAGGAGCATATCCTGTGCCCGGTAGCCCATACAGGCAATATTATCAGCCGCCGCTCGATTCATACTCTCTCCTCCTCGTAGATTCCGCAACTGTCGTCTAAGCGCCATCAACATAATCTCAGTCAGCAGTTGCCTTGATTTTATACAATCACATAATTTCACGGGGGCGGCCTTCCCCTCTTACCAGCCTGGATTTTTGCGCCGGCTGCCAGCCACTTCCTTTTGTGCATTCCTTATTCCTTCTAAAATTTCAGAGCTCCACATCCGCCCTTCCAGGGGCGTTATGCCTAATCTGCATCCTGGTCCACCCTGCGGAACACATCATCGTCAAAAAATTCCGGCAATGACATATCAAGGCCGCTGCATATCTTCGCCACCGTCTCAATTCCTGTATTTCGGGTAAGTCCGTATACAATGTTCTTCATGGTGGAGGGATTCATGCCGGCCAGCGTCGCAAGATGATTTACAGAGATCCGGTGTTGTTTACACAGCCCATTGATTCTCAAAACTACCGCTTCCTGAGCCTTCATTCTGTTCTCCACCTATAGTCCTACGTTTTAACCTATCAAAATTGTATAAAATACTAATCTGATAGGTAGCCCGTATACGGGCGATTATAGAGTTCGTGGAAATTTAGAATATTTTATTGTCGTGTTTTAATTATTATGAATGCTCCTTCCGTCTTTGTTTCACTGTCAACTGTTTTCCTTAATCAGACCGCTGCGGTATGCCTGAAGCAGTTCCCGCAGATCATTGATCTGCTCATACAGCGCAGCCCCCTTGTCTGTATCAGATATATTGGAGCGGCTCTGCAGCTTCTCCACGACACGGACTTCCGGCGTCTGTTCCGGGCTGCCGGGGACAAAGGGCTTATGCTCGGCAAGGCTCAGCCCATGTGAATCGTAGATCAGGGTGTATCCGGCAATTCCCGTCGCCTTCTGATATGCCTTGGAGATACCGCCGTCGATGACAAACAGCTTCCCGCCGGCTTTTACCGGATTCTCCCCATCCTTGATCTTTACCGGCACATGGCCGTTGATGATATGCCCCTTATCCTCATCTATGGAAAAATGCTTCAGAATCCTTCGGCAGACCTCGGGATTCTCTGAAAAGGCATAGTAATAATTATAGCTTTCCCGCTGAAGCTCCGCCTCTTCGATATAGTACTGCTCGAACATTGCCATCTTATCTTTTCCAAAAAGAGGAGAGCAGGAGCCGCACCACAAATACCACATAAAGTCTTCAGCGTAGCCTTCCCTGGAGAAATACGCCCTGTTCACCAGACTGTTAATTTCATCCAACAGCGCCCTGCCGGCAAATCTCCCGCCCTGTATCTCCAGGCTCTCAAATTCCCCCTTTTCATCCATGGGTATGCAGCCGTGAAACAGCAGATTGCCATTGCAGATATTGTACATGGAGCCCTTTGCAAGCAGGAACTTGATATGCCTCTGCAGCTTTTCACTGTGCTGAAAAGAGTTGGCAAGAATATTCATAAGCTCCTTCTCCGAAGCGGAAAGCTCCGCAGGACGCTCGGGGTCAACAGTCGGGAAATAAGTATCCCGCAGTGGGTATGTCTGATGGTCAATCTCTACCGTTCCCCTGGAAAAATCCACTTTGGAAAACATATCTCTCTCCCGCATCTGCCATTCGGGATGGGCATGAATCAGCTGGGACTCCAGTTTCAGCTGGATCACAGTGATTGCCTTGTGCATCTGCGCAGCCAGATTCCCGTCGATGGGATCATAGATATTGTCGTCATAGGTATGCGGATAGTAGATGCTGCATTTGTCATTGCCATAGGTCTCTGCGGCAAATACAGCCAGTGCGCGCAGATTCAGCCCATAGCCATCCTCCAGCAGATCAAAATTGTTATATCTTATGGAAATTCTAAGTACGTTGGCGATCAGCGCCGCATTGCCCGATGCCGCCCCGATCCAGGAAATATCATGGTTGCCCCACTGAATATCCACATCCTGCATATTCATCAGTTCGCCGAGAATAATATCAGGCCGGGGGCCCCTGTCGAAAATATCCCCGATAATATGCAGTCTGTCGATGGCCAGCGCCTGAATCAGCCTGCAGAGTGATATGATAAAGGTCTCCGCAATATCGGTCTCAATGATGGAGTTGATGATTTGCTCATAATAATAGTCCTTGTTTACATCCTCCGCCACATTCAGCAGCTCATCCACGATATAGCGCAGATCCTCCGGAATCCGCTTGCGCACTCTGGAGCGGGTATATTTTGCGGAGACGGCTTCACAGACCAGAAGCAGCCGGTAGATCGTCAGCTGCTTCCACTCGTCGGTAATCTCTCCTGCCACTTTCATCCGCTTGATCTCCCTCTCAGGATAGTAGATCAGACTGGCCAGAGCCTCCCGCTTAGAGGCCGACACCGTTTTGCCCAGCATGAGATCTATCTTGTTTTTTATCATTCCTGAGGCGCTCTTAAGCATATGCAGGAAGGCCTCGTACTCCCCGTGGAGATCGCTGAAAAAATATTCTGTGCCCTTGGGCAGGCTGCGGATTGCCGAAAGATTGATAATCTCGCTGGCAACACTCTCTACCGTGGGAAATTTCTCCGCAAGCAGCTGCAAATATTTCTGGTCCATATCTATATCTTCTCCTCCCATATAGGTGTTACTTCAGTTCCCGAATAAGCTCTGTGGTCATGAATCCCGTTGTACAGAACGTGACAAGGGAACGGACAGATCCAGGCTGCGCACCGCATCCCGTACCTTCAGCACAAGGGCGGGCGCAACTGACAGTTCATCAATTCCCATGCGCAGAAAAGTCTCTGTGAGCGTAGTGTCAGCCGCCAGTTCCCCGCAGATACCGATCCACGCCCCATGTCTGTGCGCATTCTCTGCGCTCATCCCGATCAGGCGCAGAATGGCTTCATGGTGGGTGTCCACAAAGGGCTCGATATCCGGGTTCTGCCTGTCACAGGCCAGAGTATACTGGGTCAGGTCATTGGTTCCCACGCTGAAAAAATCCACCATGGGCGCCAGCCTGTCGCTGATGACGGCGGCAGCAGGAGTCTCGATCATAATTCCCAGCTCCACATCCTCCGAGCAGGAAATATTCTGAGCCTTCAACTCCTCCCGCACCTCCCGGCAGATCTCCTGTATCTTTTCCAGTTCCGCCACACTGGTGATCATGGGAAACATAATGCCCAGATTGCCATACACAGAGGCCCGGTACAGCGCCCGAAGCTGTGTCTTAAAGATTTCGGGCCGGGTGAGGCATATCCGGATGGCACGATATCCAAGCGCGGGATTGTCCTCTTTCTTAAGCCCAAAATAATCCGCCTGCTTATCTGCGCCGATATCCAGGGTCCGAATGATCACCTTCCTGCCCGCCATGCTCTCCAGCACCTGCCTGTAAGCGGCGAACTGCTGCTCCTCGGTGGGATAATCTGTGTTTTGCAGATACAGGAATTCACTGCGGAAAAGTCCGATTCCCCCTGCGTCGTTTGCCAGCACCGCATCCACATCTTCGAGGCCTCCAATGTTCGCACAGACATTCACCCTCCTGCCATCGAGGGTAATACTTTCCCTGCCTTTCAGCGCCTGCAGATGCTGTTTTTCCTCCTCGCACGCCCTCTGCTTCTCCAGGAAAGCGCCAAGGGTATCTTCATCAGGTTCTGTGATGACCTCTCCCGTAAAGCCGTCCACGACAGCCATTCTGCCCTCCCGAACCTCTGTCAGAAAGACATCGCCCACCCCGACAACGGCGGGAATATTCATACTGCGGGCAAGAATTGCCGTATGCGAATTGACGGAGCCATGGGCTGTCACCAATGCCAGAACCCTGTCTCTGCCTAAGGCTGCCATCTCGCTGGGAGCCAGATCTTCGGCACAGATAATCCCCTGCTCCTCCATCCCCTGCCGCCATCCGGTCTCTCCCCGCAGACTGGCGATCAGCCTGTCGGAGACATCTCTCACGTCAGCGGCCCGGGCTCTCATGTATTCATCCTCCATGGCGGCAAACATTTCCGCAAAATTATCCGCTGTCACCGCTACGGCATATTCCGCATTCACACTCTGACTTTCAATAATATTGTGGATGGAATCGCTGTATCTGACATCCTCAAGAATCATTATATGGCTTTCAAGGATATGGACGCCGATTTCTCCCGCCTCCCTCAGCGTCTTGTCATAAAGAGTATGGAGCAGCTCCCTGACAGATTCTTTGGCGGCTTGCACCCTCGCCTTCTCGCGCGGAATATCCACCACGGGAACCTGTTCCACAATGTTCTGATCTTTCTTAAAGACAACTGTTTTCCCAACGGCAACAGCGCCGCATACACCCTTACCCCAATATTTCCTCATCGTCACACTCTCATATATTCAACGGTTACAAAAGCTGTTTTAATAGTTCACAGATCATCTCTCTCTTTGCCAGTCCGTCAGAAAAGGCGGTAGCTCCTCCTGCGGCGGTTCCCAGCTTCAGGGCATACTCATAATCGCCGTCCGCGGAGCCTGCGATAAACCCAGCCACCATGGAATCTCCGGCACCTACAGAGTTCTTTTCCGTCCCCCTGCACGCACCGCAGCGATGAACCTCCCCCACCTCATCCACAAGCACGGCGCCGTCCTCCGCCATAGACACCAGCACATTAACTGCCCCCAGCTCCTTGAGTTTTCTTGCATAGTTTACAATCTCATCCATATCGGAGAGCGTCACGCCGAACATCTCGCCCAGCTCGTGATGGTTCGGTTTCACCAGAAACGGCCTGTATTTCAGCACATTCAAAAGCAGCTCGCCTGTGGCATCCACCACCGCCCTGATCTTTTTTTCCGACAGATACGCCAATATCTTCTCGTAAATATCCGCAGGCAGACTGCCGGGTATGCTTCCGGCGAGCACCAGCATATCGCCGTCCTGCAGTCTGTCCAGCTTTTCATAAAGCCGCATGATGGCCTCATCATCAATCTCCGGCCCCCGGCCGTTGAGATCCGTCTCCTGTCCTGACCTGATTTTCACATTGATGCGGGTGCATCCCTTTTCCAGATGGACAAAATCGGTTTCCACACCGCTGTCAGCAACGCCCTCCTCGATGGCTTTCCCGGTAAATCCCGCCACAAACCCCAGTGCCCGTGAGGGAATACCCAACTCGCGGAGAACCAGAGAGACATTGATCCCCTTCCCCCCGCAATATATCTCCTCGGAAGTCAGACGATTGATACTCCCCGTCCGCATATCCTCCACATGCGCCACATAATCAATTGCCGGATTAAAAGTTACGGTATATACCATAATCCCTCCGTATGCGTTGTATTTTTCTCATTGTAACATATTTATCCACGATTTTCCATCCCTTTTCCGGCTGCACAGACACACAAAAAGATACCCTGTGAACATTCCGTTCCCAGGATATCCCTTTATGTCTGACTAAAAATATGTGATCCTATCGATCCTATCCCCAGAAGCTGTACTTGCCGCCAGCCGCCGTATACAGGCTGCCGTTGGCGCCGTACTGGCTGGTCAGGCTCTTTGTACCTGCCTGCGCATTGTCGGAAACCCTCCCTGCCAGAAATGACACTTTGGAGGTAAAGCCGCCGGATGACCCCAGCACCTTTTCCAGCGTGTCTATATCTGCTGCTTTCAGCTTTTCTGAGTCCACTGTCAGCTTTCCGTCCTTGGATACGGTAATACCCACATTGGCCAGAGACTTGCTGTTTTCCGTTGCCGCCTCCTGCAGCATCTGGCGGTAATAATCGTTGAGCGGGCCGGAGGTTGACTGCAGGATCTTCATGGTGCTGTTGTAATCCTCCACCAGAGCCTGAACCTCCTTGCAGACTTCCTCTGTGTCCTTGCTCTCCCTGGCCTTTGCGTACAGGGAGCCCTCCCCCTTGGCAGCCAGATTGTCTGCTCTCTTCTGAAGCTGACTGGCATTCCTCTCCAGCTTCTCGTAGCTGCTCTTCTGCTTTGTGTCCACAGTGGTGTTACCCTTATTCAGAATACCAGACAGGCTGTTGCCTGAACCATTGTTGTAGATATGGTTCAGAAGGGAACTGCTGTTCAACGGTATCCCCGTCTTTCTCGCCGTTTCATTTAACATCTGCGTTGTGATCCTCATAGTTTTCCTCCTCGGCTTTTATGGATTATTTATACAATTGCGAAGCTTTGCCGCGCCATGTGCGGAAATTGTCTTGCAATCACTTACTATATCGTGGAAAATGCGGCGGTTTTAACGCATGTTGCACGAACAGCCCATATGATTGCACAAAACTTCCATGCGGCGGCAGAGCCCCTCATTGATGGTCGATTGCAATCAGAGATTTCCGTTTTGTAAACGACTTTCACATTTTGAAAGCAACCTTCAAATTTTGTATCCGAAATGCCACTTTTGTAATAACTTTCCCTTTTTTCTCCTGATTTTGTGCTATAATAGCTTTATAACAGGATAAAAATGCGCATTAAATCCGGACGTCAGTTTTGTCTTACTTATTTGCAGAAAACAGCATATGATAGTTTTAGAGCTAATCATTTAACATTGCATTCATGTAGGAATAATTAGGAATAATAATTGAAAAGAAAAATTCTTTATTCTTATCTTCAATGACATATGCACCACCATATTTCTCAATGATTTTTAACACATTCTTGATGCCTATGCCATGTTTATCCTCGTTTGATATTTTCGTAGATTTTATCTCTCCGTTCTCATATACAACATCATAATTAAATGTATTTTTAACCGCAATGATTATCATATCATCTTCTTTAACGAACTTGAACCTAATTACCTTTTTATCCTCACACGTGTCACACGCTTCAATGGCATTGTTCAGAAGGTTAGCAAGGATAGTAACCACATCCTCATCTTTTATTTTCAGTTCTGAAAGATCATTTACCCTGAATACAAAAACAATTCCCTTTGCGTCCGCCTCCTGATACTTTGTATTAAGTATGGCATTTATGATTACATTATTGGTGTTAATGGCATCCGGTACGTTATTTAAAGAACCATAAATCTTTTTTACATAATCTTCTAATTTGGAATATTGCTTTTTGTCCAGTAAGGATTCTATACATGAAATCTGATTTTTATATTCGTGCGTCTTTCTTTTTTGATTATCAAAGTTTTCAGAGATAGAC
>CAZKAO010000055.1:0-23469 GCA_964550745.1 uncultured Acetatifactor sp. | reverse complement strand
TCTCTTTCTGGGACAGGAGATTTTCTGGTCGGAATTAAAGACGGTTTATGAAAATATAAAAGAATATTTAACTGAGAAAAAGAGAGCTTTTGTAGATACTCTGCATTTTTACATCTACGGGGATAACGGACTTATGATCGCAGCTGAAGAATCTCTGAAAGATGATGGGAAATTTGTAGAATGTATAAAGACAGTCTATGATTTCTTAAACGGAATCGTATGCCGGGACTTTAAGCTTTCCTATGAATGCGCAATAGTAATGTATGAAGAGGATGCCCTTCAGAAAGCGGACACAGCCCTGCAATATGGGGCAAAGAACAAAAATTCCTTTGTCATATACAATCAGCTTCAGGAAGAAGTTGCGGATATGAAGGAAGAAATGCGCATTCTTCAGGTTGTAAGGGAGGCCCTTGCACAGGACGGAATTGTACCTTATTTTCAGGGAATTTATGACAACCGCAAGGGGCGAATAGACATGTACGAGGCCCTAATCCGTATAAGGGATACTCAGGGAAATCTGTATTATCCGGGTCAGTTCCTTTCCATTGCTAAGGAATATGATCTTTACGGGGCTCTGTCGGTTAATATGGTAAAAAAAGTAATGAGCATGTTTCTCCATAAGGATGTTAAGATAACCATTAACCTTAATGTGCAGGATATCTACGATGAGGATATGATCGAGATGATTTTCCATTACTTAAAGCTGGCGGATCATCCGGAGAATTTTGTGTTTGAACTGGTGGAAAGCGAGGAGGTAACGGACTATCAATACATTGAGCAGTTTGCTGAAAGCATTCACGACCATGGGGCCAAAATTGCCATCGATGATTTTGGAAGCGGCTTTTCCAATCTTTTGCACATTATTAAAATCAATGCGGATATTTTAAAGATCGACGGCGAAATCATCAAGGTAATATGTCAGGATAAAAACTGTCTTGAATTTGTGACGATGATAAATGAATGGTGCAAAAATAAGGGAAAAGATGTAATTGGCGAGTTTGTGGAAAATGAAAATATCCAGCAGATTATGGAAAAAATTGGAATTGCCCATTCTCAGGGATACTATTTTGCAAAACCGGTAAGATGGGAAGATGTAGAACGCGGAGGAAATGGCATTGAATAAATTATCCCTTGATGAATTTTTAAGATTAAGAAAGCTGGTTCACCGCAGCGCAAGGCCCCTGGACTATACAAAATGGAAATTCCTTTTTGAAAATGGCAGCTGCGACGATTTCCTGTCAGTTCTGTCCAGCTACCAGAATGAGGACGGAGGTTTTGGACACAACATCGAGTGCAACAACTGGAACCCCAACTCCTCTCCCTATACAGTATGCATCGCGCTGGATTATCTGGATACGACAGGTGATCACGAAAGCGACATAAAAAGCAAAATCATTGCGGGTATCGTCAAGTACCTAAGCTCCGGGGCATATTTATTGGATGACGGCTGGGTGGGGATGCAGGGAATCCCCAGCAATAATGACTTTGCGCATATGCCATGGTTTCATTTCGATTCCAGGAAAGCGGAAGAAGCCGATATCGGAGTGACTAAGCGCCTTGCGGACTTCATCCTCAAACATGCAGACGAGGACAGCAACATCTACCTTAAGGCAAAGGGGTTAAAAGACCGGTATAGACAATGCGGGCAGGTTCTTCTCAATGGTTATCCCGCTTACGATCCGACAGCGCTGAACATTAAAGCATATGACCCTGCAACATATCCGTCCTGGCTGCCGCTGCCGGTGTATTTTGTCGCTTCACCAGAAAGCAGCTTTTATCAGGAGTGCAGACGCACTGTGGATATGAATCTGGACACAATCATTGACTCGCTGCTCAGCACGCACGAGTTTAGGCTTCTTTCTGCCGAGGAGCTTGACGCATATGAACAAAGCAACCCCCACCCGGACGGCAAGCGGTGGTGTGTGGCCGAACAGACGATTGGTAACTATTATTGGGGCAGTAGTTTTATTATCCGCGATTTGGACATACTGAGGAAGTTTGGCAGATTGGATTTTGATTTGCCTGTTTAAATCCTGCCTTCTGGATATTCAAATTCACAAGAAGCTCTGTCTGTTTCAAAGGCAAAAAGAGTACAGCCCATTTTGCGAAATCGATAGAAAGCCCGGCAGGATGCGCTTTCGTGAATTGTCCTTACCATATCCCCCTTTGCAGGAGCCTTAAGAGGCCGCTCAGATGCTTCCAGCAGCTGGACGGCCAATTCCAGATTGCCCTGTATAACCCGAACCATTTTGTTTTGAATTTGAACAACTCTGGCTCCCAGATAAGTAGCTATTCTGTACTCTTTCCCTCGCCATAGTATAGCGCCGATAATACCAGTAAAATGAATGCCTGCCATGGGAATATCCGCCACTGACAGCATTAAAGCCCCGCCGTGAAAAAAGCATTGCGTCCAGATATACTTTTTGGGAAATGATCGGCCTCGGTCTCCTTCCCAGTATCCCCGGGCATTGTGAAAAGAATATTTTTGTCCATTGATATATACATTTCCCCGAACCGAATGCCGCATACTCCACACGCTGTGGCGGCACTCCATAAATGGCACTAATGCGAACGGTCCCATAATATCATATTTTAAAGGACAAAGTGGACCAAAATCCAATTTTCCCCTAATGGTCAGCTGCGGTGTGTGCATTACCAGATGAATACCTCTTTCACCGAATCGATTCTCTCCGATGAAAATATTCCTTTTCGTCCGCCGAAATACATCTGTATCGAACGTTACTGTCCAAGCGTCATTATCCGTAATAATCTGAATAGAACAGGTGCGTTTCTTCCCTGTATTATGAACGGCAGGTATTACCGCTAAAGTCTGTGTGTCAGACTGACATTTCAAATACCAACCATAAAAGGAACCATACATATGCTTGCCTCCATGAAAAAATAATGCTTATTTTTCCACGGATAGGTGTGATTTATTCATCGGGCTGAATTTTACGTTCATGCTACCATGAAATGCTATGATTTGCTGTGTTTTGGCTCGATTCGCGAAGTTTGCTTTTTCTGCGGAGATTGTGGATGCATTGATCTGAACTTACTGACTATCGGATTTTACATAATATGTGCTTCTCCCACTTCCATACCGAATAATCCTGCTTCCGTACTTTGGATTTTTACAATTTCAACCAAGTGTTCAAGCTCAACAGGCTTTTGTCTGATATATAATTCTTTTCATCCAATCACAAAACCTTTTGGACGAAAATTCAATTTATTGGATGATTATTGAATCCCAATTCCGCTGTTCAAAAAAGCGACATACTTTATGCCGCATTATCTGACAGAAATGGCAGAGACCCAAGTAGTCCCTGCCATCTTTAACTCGCATTCTCTAAATCTTCCTTCCGCCGCAGTTTGTCCGTGGCATAATTGATTAAAAATATGTAATGCAATCTGGTATCAGATTAGATTTTTATATCATTCTCAAGTTCCTTCGCAATGGAAATAGTATTTCCCAGTATATCTCTTATTGAAGCTATGCTGTCAATATGGCCTTTCGCCATATCATTAGCTTCTTTGATAGACTCAGTAATGGCATCAAGATGATTTACGATTACAGATAAAGTTTTCTTTATCTCCGTTGCGGAGGTGCCGCTGTCTTTCGCCAGCTTACCCATCTCTGTGGCAACCACCGCAAATCCCCTGCCTGCTTCTCCGCTTCGCGCCGCCTCAATTGAAGCGTTCAGTGCAAGTATATTGGAATGGGACGCATTGCGGCTGATATTATTCACAACACCCGTTGCTTCATTGACATCCTCCTCCACATCGGAAGTCATCTTATTCATAGTTGTCAGCATATTAAACAAATTCTCAATTCCTTCCACAACATTTTGAATGGAATTGTCAATTTCCTGAATGGATTCCTGGAACTTTGTGGCAATATCCTTAACCCTCTCTTTGCCTTCCACAGAGTAGGAGCATATTACGCAACCTACCACCTCTCCGTTGTCTTTAATCGGAACCAAATTGCCCTCAACCGGATAGCCCATGACTTCCTTAGGCAGATAATTATGTTTTGTGATACCTTTTCTTATAACTTCATCAAAAATTCCGCTCGGGTCCCTAAACACGGAACCAACCTCTGCCTGCGGCGGCAGGCCCTCGGGCAGCGAAAAGCCCTGCACCACCCCATTTTCATCCAGAACAGAAATGATCAATTCCTTGTCAAACAGCTGTCTTATAATGTCCAGGTTATCAACAAAATTCTGTAATTTTGCATTCATAATATGCATTACCTCCTGTATAGGTAGATTCACGTCAAGTATAACACAGCCAATAGATAATGGGAACCGTTTTTCTGTTTTTTTCACAAGATTTTTGGCTGGAAGCCCAAACCTCAAAATCCCTTTTCCCGCAAATCATTAGCGATGCTTATATAAAAATCCGTAATATCATTTACTCCCTCGCCCTGCCTATTGGATAATTTTCTCCTTCGCATGTCCACTTCGTCACAATGTGATATTCCTCTGCTTGAACTGCTGGTGACGATCCCGCGGAAGTTTGTCCACATGACAGCCCTTGGTGCGAGCAAACCATCGTTCGGACCTTCAAGGAACTTTACCACTATGCCAGGCACAAGCATAAACATATCACTCCAGACATGTTTCATGACAAATGCATAGCTTTGATAATGCACTTCCGGTTCATCCGGATTATTTCGATTAAATTCTTCTGCTGCCGCTGTTGTAAAAGTTTTAATCACTTCATATGTATTGGGGTTTTTGTCTCCACAGATTTTTAGCCCAACGTCCCAGCAGCGTGACACAAATTTTATCATGAACTTGGGCAGCTTAAGCAATTTATCTACGGTCAGTGAGCCGTTATGAGGCGTACTGATTGTTGTCAGGGAGGCGATGTACTTGGACATCTTCAATGAGGAAATCGCATATCTCATGTCGAGTCCGCCTTTGGAATGCGCTATCACATTGAGTTTCTCCGCTCCTGTCTCCTCTATGATCTGCCTGATTTTTTCAGCCAGAAACGCGCCATTTGACTCAACCGTTCCATTGCTGTCCTGGTTTCCATAATATACCTTACAGCCGTTTTCTTCTAATTTTGCCGGAATTCTTCCCCAATAATTTATGTATTTTCTATCCCTGTACCCCATACCATGGACTAACAGCACAGGGTATCTTAATGGTTCGCTCATATGCGTTCCTCCTGACTTTGAAAATTGGTGTTTTCTTCTTTTCAACTTTGGTGAGTCTTATTTTCTAGTAAAGATTGTAAGTGAGAAAGAGAATCGCAAACTCTGGTTTCAATAGATTTCATGTAGTCCTCCATGTATCTCCAATCAGGATCTCCTGCATCGTCTATAGGGAGAAAAACAAATATATCGTTAGCTAAGTCTCTGGTAAATTTATTTACATAATTATATCCCAAATCATTTGCCCTGCTATGGAAAACGACTTCAAAAAATTTCATTGAATACATCGACCACTTGTCTTTATATTCTCCAAACGCATACATCCCCTGCACATGGGAATAGCCTACAAAATCACGCTCTTGATAAAAAATGGCATCTGTTGTTGTAGTATCTGAAAAAGTAATGATTCCACCTTTTTCAGTACACTCTCGATTTGTATAACCCCCAACACCATTATTATAACTGGAATTCACAATGACCGGATTAATCCCATCCATATCCAATAATTGGCTATTTGACAAGGCTTTACCGTTTTCGTCATTATAATGTTTTGTAGGATGTATATTAAACAAATCACCAACTCTAAACCTTCCCCAATTATCTGTATTAATCTTCATCAGATTTATCACCTTTCATAATGACATGAATCCCCTCAGTATCCTTGCTAATAATACTTGAATACATAAACTTCTGAAATATTTTATCTGAAAATTCTTTGACATTAATACCCCGTTTAAACATTTCATAATCCATCATCGCTTTAACAAAATCCTCTTCATATATTTCAAACGGTTTTTCTGGCATTTGATAGCTTAAATGCTCACTTGGCTTAATCCATTGGATAGTATCATGTCCTGTCTGTTTTTCTATAATATCAATCCATTCATTTTCAATATCTGTCCATCTATCTTTAACATCTTGTCTACCCTGATTCTTAACCGTTTCCAAACCATCGTCTTCAATATAACAAGCAAAAATCTCCTTATCATCTTGCGGCACTCCTGCCTCAAATATAAAAATGGAAGCCGTCACACCTAAAAACGACTTTTCAGGCAATTTTATTATTTTTTTCAGCGTACTATGTTTTAATAGTTTTTTCCCGTTATCTTTTTCCAGCTTTTTATCCGGCAATATAAATGCACAGGCCGTATGTTCCGCAACATTTTTAAGCACATTATCCACAATAGTTAAGCAACCATACTTTCTCTCAAATGGGGGATTCATCAACACCTTTGTGATAGGCTTGTTTTTAATCCAATCACATGCCTCCTGCGTTCTTGAATCTAACTGCTCCAAATTGGTCTTTCCGTCCTTATGAATAAGCATATTGGCACAAGCCAACGCAAAAATTTCCCTGTCAAATTCTATCCCAAATAATTGTTCCTTTTTAATCTCCTTTGCTTTCGATGTATTAACACCTCCTGCTTCTTTCATCATATTACACATAGATTTGACTAGAAATGCTCCGGAACCACAAGCCGCATCTAATACAAAATCATTCTGATTTACATGTAAAAGTCTATACATAAAAGATGTTATATGGTCAGGTGTAAAAACCTGTCCACTTTCAGATTTTTTCTTGTATCTGTTAAACTCATTAAAAAAGATACCCATTACGTCTTCGCCATTCCAAAAATCTGAATTGACACAATCTGATATTTCCAATACCCACTCTATAAAATTATCAATCGCTTCCTGGTTGGTGGTATTATTCATTTTTATTTCAGAATACACCTCTATCAATATATCAAGTTTTAAATTCTGCTGCCTGCTTTTCTCTAATGACTTTGATAAAGTACTCAATATGGAATTTTTCATTAAAGTAAAATCCATTCCCTTTACTAAAATCGCACCATATCTACACCCTACAAGCGCGCATGCTGTAAAAATCATTCTGTGATATAAATTTTTTATCCCAAATTCCGTATGTAAACAATTGTTTATTCTTTTTGTCAGAAGATAGATTTGCTGCTTGTCTATTGTATCCTGATTAAACATTGCAAGATAATACGATTTGTACTGCAATAATCTCGCTGCCACCGTTTCCACATTATTTTTGAACACGCGAATATCCTGGCCATTATACAAAATGCCGACAACTTTCCGATACTGTTCAAGTACTATTTTTACATTTTTTCCTAACTCATCCTCCCATTTTCTTAGCGCAATATCTTCTTGTTCCGATTTTGTTTCAAGAATAATCGCAACAGCAGTTTTATCATCTGGCAGATACCATCCATCTGGTTTGTCAGATACTCCCTTAAAACCTAATTGGTTAAATGTTGTAATCTGTCCTGTTCCCTGCCTGACATTTTCTTCTTTTTCATCAAATCCAAGAGTTATTTTTGCTTCATCTCTTACTTCATCTTCTGTTTTATATGTAATTCTTGTTGGCATTGTCATTTCCCATCCGTTTCTTTTAGATGCATATGCTTCCAGTTTCGCAGATTGTTTAAATTTTGCTGATATTTCCATAAAAATTATAACATGAGCGTGGAGCATTTGCAATTTAAAGCTCCACGCGCACCATCAGCATGTCCTCGTGCCTTCCCGAAGCATCCTGTCATACTCCTCCCAGGAGATATATCTTCCTCCCATGCTCTCCAGATGGGGCGTATGGAACTGGCAGTCGATAAACAGGAAACCATTCTCTTTCAGCAGGCCAGCCAGAATAATCAGTGCCATTTTGGAGCCGTTCTCCTTTTCTGAGAACATGCTCTCCCCGAAAAAGCACCGCCCAATAGTGACTCCGTAAAGCCCGCCCGCCAGGCCGCCGTCCTCCCATACCTCCAGGCTCAGGGCATAGCCCTTCCTGTTAAGCCGGCCATATGCCTCCTCCATCTCGTCCGTAATCCAGGTGCCCTCCTGAAATTCCCTTTTGACCCGGCACCGGTGCATGGTATCCGCGAAATCCCGATTTATCCTGTATGTAAATTTATGCTTTGGGATGTATTTTTTCATGGAGCGAGAAATATGGATTTCCTCCGGGAAGATGACAAACCGCTCCCTGGGACACCACCACAGTATCTCTTCTCCCGGACTGTACCATGGAAAAATTCCATGCGTGTACGCCAGTAAAAGCCGCTCCACGCACAAGTCTCCTCCCACGGCCAGCAGCCCGTCCTCCTCGGCAAGTGTGGGGTTGGGAAAGGATATTTCCCGGGGATTTAATCGATAAACTGGCATCTGACACCCTCCATTACTGTTCACACCCTGCTGATAGAGAAGATTCCATCCTCGCAGGTGAGCCGGCACTTTCCGCCATCCCTAAGCGCTCCAAACAGGATTTCATCCACCAGGAGAGGCTTGATTTCACCCTGTATCACTCGTTCAATCTCCCTTGCGCCGAATTCTGCGCTGATACCCTTCTTTTTAATCAGTTTTCTGGAGCTTTCATCCGCAGCCAGCTCGATATTTTTCCGCTGGAGCATCTGCCCAAGCTCGCCCAGCTTCTTGTCCACGATCTGTTCAGCCATCCGGTCATCCATACTGTTAAATACCACGGTTTTTGTCAGGCGATTGCGAAATTCCGGCTGGAAGATGCGTTTTACCTCCTCCAGAATTGCGTCTGTGCTTACATTCTCTCCCCAGAAGCCAATGCTCGGCTTTCCGATCCGGCTGGCGCCTGCGTTGGAGGTCATGATCAGGATGATATTGCGAAAATCCGCCTTTCTGCCCTGATTGTCCGTCAGGGTGGCATAGTCCATCACCTGCAGGAGGATATTGTAGATATCTGAATGGGCTTTTTCGATCTCATCCAGCAAAAGCACCGCATGGGGATGCTTGCGGATTTCCTCCGTGAGAAGTCCGCCCTCCTCATACCCCACATAGCCTGCGGGGGCGCCGATCAGCTTTGCCACCGCATGTTTCTCTTCATATTCGCTCATATCAAAGCGGACCAAGGAGATGCCCAGCTCCTGAGCGAGACTTTTAGCGATCTCCGTCTTACCCACGCCGGTAGGCCCTACAAACAGCAGGCTGGCCAGGGGCTTTCCTTCCTCCAAAAGCCCGGCCTTTGAAAATTTTACTGCGTTTACTACCTGAGATATGGCTTCGTTCTGGCCGAATATACGGCTTTGCAGGCGCTCTCCCAGCGTTGCGAGAGCCGCCGTCTCATCGCTTTCCACCACCTGCCTGGGAATGTGACAGATCTTGGAGAGCAGATCGTCAATCAACTCCTTGTCCACGGACTGCCTCTCACCCGCAAGGGGATGCATCCGGCGGTAAGCCCCCGCCTCGTCTATCAGATCCACAGCCTTATCAGGCAGGAAACGCTCGTTTATATACTTTGCGCTCATCTCCACTGCATATTCCAGCGTCCCCTCCTCGTAGGTGATGCCGTGAAATTGTTCATAGCCCGCTTTCAAGCCCTCCAGAATATGAACACAGTCCCGGATGTCCGGTTCTTTGATATCTATATTTTGAAATCTTCGCACCAGACTTTTGCTTTTCTCGAAATGCTTCTTGTACTCCTCATAGGTGGTTGCACCGATAAAACGGACTTGTCCTCTCTCCAGATAAGGCTTCAGCATATTGGAGATGTCAAAGGTTCCGCCGCCCACTGCGCCTGCCCCCACGATATTGTGGATTTCATCGATGTAGATAATGGGCTTTTCCTGACGGCTGATGCTGTCCATGACTTTCTTGAAGCGTTTCTCGAAGTCTCCTCTGTACTGTGTGCCCGCCAGCAGGCTCCCCAGATCCAGCGAGAATATTTTTGCGCCCTGCAGCGGCTCCGGAACCCGGCCCTCCTCCAGCCGTCTGGCAAGGCCGTAGGCGATAGCTGTTTTGCCCACCCCAGGTTCCCCTATATGCAGGGGATTGTTCTTTTCCTTGCGGCAGAGAATCTGCATGGTGCGCTCCAACTCCTCCTCCCTGCCAATCAGTGGATTCACCTGGTCTGTCATATCGTTCAGGCAGACGACATACTGCTGCCAGTCCGCACTCTGTCTTCTACCGCTGTGTCGTTCCTTTTCCTGTTCCCAGTCCTCTCCGTCCTCCTGTCCATCGCCGGTTTGCCCGTCTCTGTCTTCTTCGCAAAGGATGCTCATCTCCTGAAGAAGCTCGGCCTGTTCCACGCCCTGCATCAGCATATAATAGACAGCGTAGCTATCCTCCAGTTCGTATATGGCATGCAGGATATGGGGAAGCTCCACCAGATCCTTGCCACTGTTTTGTGCCGATTCCAGGGCACGCCCCAGCACATTCTTCATATCCTGGGAAAGTTCAGGATCACTTTCATCGTCTTTGCCCTTGCTTTCCATATACTCTTCAAGGTATGTTCTCAAATGATAGTCCAATTCCCGGACACTTCCGCCACAGTTTTCAAAGGCCTGGGCAAATACCGCATTTTTGCAGATCGCATACAACATCAGTTCCGGCACCACAAACTCAAAATTTGCGTTTTTTGCCAAAACAACGGTCATATCGATAATCTTCTCCACCTCTTCTGATACATGCATATCGTTTATCCTCACTTATACTCACTAACGATTAGATTTTCCTTTCCGTACAGTGCATGTTGCCCGATTATGCGACATGTGCTGTGCGGAAACCTAAAAATCTTAGCGTTAGTCAGTATCTGTCTCTTCGATCGTCATACGAAAGGGATAGCCCTCTTTCCTCGCCCTTGCCGTGGCATTTTCCACCTTGCTGGCGGCGATATCCCTGGGATAAGTCCCCACTGAAGCCCTGCCGCCTTCGTGTACTTTCATCATCAGATGGACCGCCTCGATCTCATCCTTATGAAAAAAATCCCGCAGAAGCTCCACCACGAAATCCATGGGGGTAAAGTCGTCGTTGTGCATGATCACCTGATAATGCCTCGGCTCCCTTATATTGATTCTGGTTCTTTCCCTTGTCTCACCCTGTACAGACATATTCTGTCCCTCTTTCTTTCCGCCTAATCCGCCGGTGTCTGCGCTTCTCCTCTTTCTTTCGCCAGCAGCCACGCCATCACATGAACCGCCTGCTGAAACCTGCCGCTGTGGATCAGCTCCTCGATTTCCCGCTCTTTGTAAAGCTCCACATTCAAAAATTCCGTCTCATCCAGGTTCTGCTCACCGACCTTACTACAGTTTTTTGCCATATACACATGGGCGTAGTTGTCAGAAATCGTTGCATTTGACGGAATCGTGATCAGATGAGTCCATTCGCAGGATGAATAGCCCGTCTCCTCCAGCAGCTCTCTCTTTGCCGCAGCCAGCGCATCCTCAGACAAAGCGCTGCTGCCATATTCCTTTCCGTCAGACCGCTCCAGTCCGCCTGCCGGGAACTCGGTGGTGACCTCACCTATCCCCTGCCGGAACTGTCTCACACAGAGGTAGTTCCCATCGCAGTCGGACGCCACGATGACCACATAGTCCCTGCGGCTATAGGAGTAATACGGCTCAAACACTGTCCCGTCAGGAAAACGATATGCCGACCGTCGAAAATCTATCCACTCGTCCTGTATAATATGTTCCGTGCTGACCTCTTCCCATGCGAGATCCTCCCTGTCACTTCCTGCCATACACTATCTCTCCTTGCCGTTTTATTCAATTTCGGGTAATTGCGAAATCCCAGCCTACTGAATCTCCCATACTACCGTAACGGTGTCCGAGACCTCAATATCATCCGGCTCAATATCCACATCGTAGCTTGCGCTTAACGGAGCCAGCAGGTTATCAATTTCACCCTCTGTCAGCATATCTCGGCTCATGGGACGCACCTCAAAGTCAATCTGTCCCCACGAATAATCAATGCTCTGAATATCCTTTAAGCCCACACCTGCAGCCTGTGTCAGAACAGCCGCCTTCTCCCTGGCGTCTGTCACTGCCTTGCCCAAAAGCTCATTCTTGGCCGCTTCCTGATCTTTCACGGTATAGCTGAGCTTAAATTCCGGATTAACCGGGCAGTGTGCCAGCGCATAGAGGATCTTTCCAAGCCGTTCGTTGTCCGATGCAAACTCCACCTTCATCTGATGCCGAAATATATATCCCACAAATTTCTGCTTATAGATACCATTCTCATTATACCCTTCATACGCAGTATCCACGCCAAAGTTCAAAGTCTTAAGGTCTGACCTCTCAAATCCAAAAGCGGAGAGAATGTCCTTTATCTGGTCTGTATCCTGTGTTGAGTGCTGGAGGGCTTCGCTATACTCTGGATATGTACCCTCCAATGTTATGGTGATTCTTGTCATATCGGGCCGCAGCTTTATCTTCCCCTTGCCTGTTATACGAATTGTTCTCATGTTACTCATCATCTGCTCCTTTCCTGGACGTGATCTCTTCTATATATTTTACCAGAACTGTCCGATTTTGTCATCAGCACAGGAAAGTTATTTGCTAAAATTCCGGGATACTCATATGGGTGTAAAAAACAGCAATAATGGAAATACTTTAATAGAGGGTCGTTCACAGATATTTCACATTTTTGTTAGCGCTCCCTATTGACGAGTGCTAATTTATGTGTTATATTACATGTAGAACAAAGAGAACAGAAAGGAGATATGACTTATGATGATGCCAAGTATTTTTAGAGAAAATTTGTTTGACAGTCTTATGGAGGATTTTGCCTTCCCCGATATCAACCGGGCGCTGTATGGCAAGAGCGCCAAGAACCTGATGAACACGGACGTCCAGGAGACAGATGGCGAGTATATCGTTGATATTGATCTTCCTGGTTTTAAGAAAGATGAGATCAAGATGCAGCTTACAAACGGCACCCTGACCGTCAATGCTGCCAGGAGTCTGAACCGGGATGAAAAGGGCGAGAATGGCAGCTATGTGAGGCGTGAGCGCTACGCTGGAAGCATGAGCCGCAGCTTCTATGTGGGAACACATGTGACGGAGGAGGATATCCATCCCAGGTACGAGAACGGTATCCTGACTTTCCACATTCCGAAGGAACAGCCGGAGGCTGTGAAGGAGAAGGAACACTATATCGCTATCGAGGGATAATGCTCTCCGGCAAGATAACGGCCCCCGTGGGAAATTCCTGCGGGGGCTGCTTTCCGAATATCCAGTAAAAGAAGCACAGAATGGTCAGTTCAGCCCCCGGAAACCTTTGCCGATGATCTCACTGGAGTTAAATATGGTAACAAAGGAGTCCGGCTGGATACGGCGCACAAAGTTGCGCAGCTGCACAGCCTGGCTGCGCTTGGTAACCGTCAGTATCATGGTCTTCGGATGATGGGAATACGCCCCCTCTGCCCGGTAGATGGTGGCGCTGCGCCCCAGTTCATCGCAGATATAGCTGCAGATTGGCTCCGGGTCGTCACAGACGATCATGAACGCTTTGCACAGGTTGATGCTCTCAATCACATTGTCGATGACCAGCGACTTGGCCAGCAGCCCGGTCAGGGAAAACAACCCTGTCTGGATATCGAACACAAAACAGGAAGCCAGCACGATGAAGAAATCCACCAAAAACAGGGCTACGCTAATGGTGATAGAGGTATACTTTTTCAGAATCATGGCCAGTATATCTGTCCCTCCGCCCGACGCCCCGATGTTGAACAGGATCGCCGCACTCAGCGCCGGAAGAAAGATAGCAAAGATCAGCTCCAGCACCGGCTGTGTGGTTAGGGGAGCTGTCAGGGGGAACCATCGATCCAGAACCTCCAACCCCACGGATGTCAGCACGCTGACATAGACCGTCTTGATACCGAAGCCTTTCCCCAGGAACAGAAAACCTAACACCAGCAGCGCCATGTTGATGATAAATGTGTAGGTGGCTGCCGAGTAATCCATCACTGCCCCCAGCACCACCGCCACGCCGGTAACTCCTCCAAATGAAAAATGATTGGGAAATTTGAAAAAGTGTACTCCCACCACCATCAGAAGAGTTGCCACAGTGATAATGATATACTCCAGCAGTACCCTTTTCGATTGCTTCAGCTGCCTGATGCGCTGCCTTCTCTGCTTCTCCAATTCATTGTGCATTGTTTCTATTCTCCGGTCTCGCCGCCGAAGCCTCCTCCTTTTCCATTCTCTCACTTGTGTGCATTGGCGTCTGACCGCCAATATTTTTTACTCCTGCATTGCAGGCAAAAATGTCCGATATAGCTCCACATGGTCATAGATACACGCCCAGTTGCTGATGGAGCCAGTGGTGACACAGATATACTCTCTTCCCTCATGATCCACAGCAAGACTGGCGGCGCAGCTGCCGGACTGATTCACAAATCCTGTCTTGGCGCACAGCACCTCCCCATGAGTATCCTTGTCCTCGATGCGCCGCAAAAACCAGTTGGAAAGCAAGATACCCTCCGGCTGTTGTTCTGAAGCAATCGATGTGGCATAGGTACGGGCCGAGAGAATCTTGCGGCACAGTTCATTGTCCGTGGCAGCCTTGAGGATCAGCGCCATATCATACACAGTGCAATAATGATTCTCATTAAACAATCCCACACAGTTGGTAAAATGGGCGGTATCCGACAATCCCAGCTGCTCCAGCTTCTGATTCATCAGTTCCACAAAAGCCTCCTGGGAACCTGCCACATACTCCGCCAGCGCTATGGCCGCATCTGCACCGGATGGCAGGATCGTACCATACATCAGTTCTTCTACTGTCACCGCCTCGCCTACTCCGAAGCCCGCTATACTGCAGCCATGACGATAACTGTAATCAGCAATCTCCGCTGTCATGATAAAGGTATCCTGCAGATCCGTCACATGCTCTGCCGCCACCAGCAAAGTCAGAACTTTGGTCATGGACGCCGGGTTTATCCGCTGATATGGTTCCCGGCTGGCCAAAATCTCCTCTTTCTCCACATCAATCAGAACACCGTTGGTGCTGTATACGCCTCGTCCCTCCTCGGGAAAACCTACAGTGTGATCGGTGACCCTGGGACTAAATGCAAAAAGTTCCTGCTCCGGAGGCTGCTCCGCCGCCTGCGGCTGACTATCCTGCGATGTATCTCCAACAAGTTCCATCGTCTCCGGGTTCTCCTCCTCTGACGGGACATGCTGCATACCCTTTCCTGACTGCACGTCAGTCTGAGCTTGCGTCTGTTCCTCCGTCCCGCTGGAATACTCCCCGCTCTCTGCGGCAAGCAGCTGTGCATCATCTCTGCCAAGGCTTCTCACAAGCCTGATTCCCCCCCAGACTGCCAGCGCCAGTACGACCAGCGCCACCGCAATTATCAACGCCCAGCTGCGAAAAAGCTCCTGCTGCCGCTTTTTCCGGCGCATGACAGCCATATGCTCCCTGCGTTCCTGTATCCGCCGCTGCTCCAGGGCATCCATATCCTCGCCAGACCTCAGAGGATCATCCTCTATCTCGATAATCTCTATCCCTGCTTCCAGTTCTTCTCGATTGTTCAAGTCTTCCTCCTGTTTTGTATTCCACACTATATTCCAATGTTTCTCTGTCTATTGTCCCACATATACTGACATCTTATGTAAAATGTCTGCATACATGGGTTAACTGGATCTTGTATGTGTTAACAGAGTCAGGCAGTCAAGCGCCTCCTGGAAAAAAATGTCTTCCCGTGAGTATACCGCTTTTCTCACCACCGACAGATACATCTCCCACTCTTCACCCGATATCTGAGGATACTGCTGTTTCAGCGCCGCCAGGTATTCCTCATCCGACCGCAGGGCGAGCATTCCCGCCCGCTTTCTCCACAGCTGTCGGTACAGACGCCGGTTGATGAGCTTTACCGCTTTTCTGGTACTCCCGCTCTCAATATCCGCTTTGATTTTGTCCTGCCAGCCCACTCTGCGCCGCAGCATCAGCGGCACTGCCCTGTGGCATATCCACGCCGCACCCATAATTCCCAACAGCGCAAGAACTACATGGCTTATCCGCAGATTCCCGTTCTGTCCAAAGACAGACCATCCGCCTTCTCCGGCAAATCCCCATCCCTCGCCGTCACTTTGCAGTTTCCCACCGTCCGCAGATGCCGAACCCCCCGCTGTACCCGCTCCGGGCAGATTCTCTGCGCCATTCTTCCCTTCGCTGTCCTCGGGGAGTTCCTGCGGCCGGGGAGACGGCGTAGCGGATGGCTCTGACTTCTCCGGCTCCTGATTTTCCGTTGACGGCTTCTCCGGCTCGTCTGTGGCCTCCGGCAGCATCTCATCCTCCCGCGGTTGAAATGCAGACTGCGTCCCCTGTAATGGCAGTTCAATTCCGGTGTCATCATATCCCGGCGTCATCTCCACCGGCACCCATCCCACATTGTCCAGCCAGATCTCCGCCCAGGCATGAGCGTTCTCATCCTTCACGTCTGCCACATAATCGCCGCCGCTTCGAGTAAATTGACCGGTGCGCGCCACATAGCCGGAAACATATCTCGCCGGCACTCCCAGACGGCGCAGGAGCAGCACCCCGGCAGTAGCAAAATGTACACAGTAACCTTTTCTGTTTTCACCCAGAAAATATTCAATTGGGTCCGTGTCACGAGGCAGGCTGCCGGGGTCCAGACTATATTTTGCCCTGGCCTGCAGCCAGTCGGATACAAAGCTGCCCAGATACAGTCTGGCCGCATTTCTTACAGCAACGTCCTCTTCCTCAAGCCGTTTCTGGGCAGATTGGCACTCCACATGTAATTCCATGGTATTGACCATATCAGTCAGCGCCGGCATATCCTTCGCCACCCCCATATATTGGTTCTGTACAAAATCATTATACCACAGATAGAAATTCTCCGCATCAAAATCCGGCATATCATTGCCGTCCCGCGTCAAAACAGCGGTATTCCAGCCCTCAAAACTGAAACTCTCAAGTCCTCTGGACTTCTCAATCACATAATCTCCACTCAGTTTATAACGGCTCTGCGCCGTGCCCAGATCTGCCCCGTAAGGCAGATACGCCTGGTTGCTGCGCAGCCCTGTATATTGTAGTTCGTAGTGCAGCTTGTCCTCCGAAAGCGAAGCGTAGGCGGAGCTGCTCAGTTCAGCCAACAGCTCCGCTGCCCTGCTGCCGAAAAGACCATGCTGCAGACTGACCCTGCCAAACTCCTTATCAGACGTGTCCCAGAAGCCTTTCCGATAATCCGTCCCATAGTAGCCTCTGAGATATATCGTCTGATTCGGCGCAAAATTGACTTTAACAGTCAATACCGTCTTTTTCTCATATTGGGGGCTGTGATTATCCACCTTCCCCTCCCTGTGCAAGAGCGCCTGCCAGTCATACTCCCGAATCTCATTCTCCATCTGATGCTGGAATGCCTGCAGCCGCTCATGCAGCAGATTGATTTGCGAGGCTGGCTCGGTCAATAGCAGGGCCGTCATTGACAGTCCCAGCCCCAGCAGCGCCGCCAGCAACAGAGCCGGAAAAGCCTGGAATTGCCTGTGGAAGTCCAGATACAAGCTCAGCAGTCCGGCAGCAGACATACATGCCAGTTCCCACCATCCGGGTGTCACCCCCACCGTCATCTCCGCCGCCAGCACTGTCACCGGCAATATCAGCATGATTGTTCTTTTTCGCAGCAGTGCGGAGACCATCTGCAACAGCGCTGTCACAACAATCAGCAACAGTCCCCAGGCCAGCGGTTCCCCGGACACGCTCCTCGGCTTCAACCGGTACGTTGTCTCAAAATAGCGATTCCATAGATCCAAATACCGCTGTCCCAGGCTATAGAATCCGCCAGTCAGTTCGTCAGCCAACTCATGATAATACCTGTAACAGCCCCAGCACACGATTCCCAGCAGGACCAGGTTCCCCACCCAACGCAGTCCCCTTTTTCCCAGGGCATGCATCACTTCATTCCAGGCCAGTATCAGCAGAATTTCCAACACAAGCACCCAGATACAGCCCTTCTGTTCCTCCCCCAGGCGAATGTCAAACTGTCCTGCAGCCATGCCCGCGGCGGCATAAATAAGCAGTATGCTCAAGGCCGCCGTATACAGGATATACAGTGTCAGTGACCACCCTGATGGTCGTTTATTCTGTATTTTTAAATCCTTCTGGCTCGTCTGCCAGCTGATCTCAGGCCCTCTGCCCCACATTCTCCCGCTCCACTTTCCTTCCCGCTCCATGCAGGTACACATCATCGTCCGGCACACAGCATCACAGCATTAGCTCCAGTTCGCTCAGTTCCCTCTCCAGCGCTGCCGCCTTCATATACCTTGTCTCCCAGTCATCCACCTGGATACCGGGACTATCCCATACCCGGATGTAGTGCAGCACAGGCTCGCCACTGTATTTCTCCTGATACCTGTCCCGTACATCCACCGAATGCATACCCCTGCCTTCCTGAAGCAGATACAGCAAACACTCGTAGCAGCTCTCCTCGTCATCCACTCGTATCCGCACCACATCCTGCCAGTATCGGCTGTACCACGCCACATAATGAGGACACTCCAGATCCATCAAAGTAAAGGACAGACTGGCTGCACATTGCATCTGCGCTTTGCCGATACCACCCTTTTCTTCCACCAGTACTGTCACCGGACATCCTCTGGGCATACTGCCCACCCTGACCAGCAGTTCATCCGTCTTGGCACTGAGTTTCCAGTGGATATTCCGCAGCTTATCCCCGTCCTGAAAAGGCCGCAGCTTCAGCGTTTCGCTGGTATCACTGCCGCTGCGCAGCGAATCATATACCTCCGCATCTCCCGCAAAGTTGCGGACTGCCTCAGAAATCCGTATCGAGACGGGATAGATCTTGGGCAGCACCACCAGAGAGACCTTCTCGTCAACCCTTCTACTGACTAAACAGAACAAGCCGGTCATATCGTAGATCCGTACCCGTCTCAGACGGATCTCATAACAGCCTGCCTGAGCCGCCGTCATCACTCCCGACAGCAGCCTCTCCTGCTGCCCCCCTGCCGATGCCGGACCACTCTCTGCCTGCAGCCATCGCAGACTGTGTCTCCTCTCTCCCTCACGGCTGACAGCCACCTGTGCCTGTATCTTGCCATAACAGCCCCTTCGACGCTGCCTTACTCTGGCACGAATCAACACCGGTTGTCCCTGATCCGCCATGGCTACGGGCATATCCAGAGTAACCTTCAGACTCTTTTTTTCATACATCAAATATCCAAAGGAGAGTAGCATAAGAAGAGCCTGACCAAAGCCAAGCAGCGCAATCGCTGTACTTTCATATAGAGCTGCCACATAAAAGAGTACTCCTATCAAGAGTACAGAAAAAACATATCTTATCATAGGGTTATCCACATATTCATAATCATCTCGTATAAGAAACCGGTTGTTTCTCCTGTTGAAGAATCTGCTCCAGCACCGCCGTCACTGCAATATGCGCCACCCTTGCCTTGGTGTTCAGCAATATCCGATGCCCCGCCACATCCGGAAAAACAGCTGCCACATCCTCTGGAATCACATAGCCTCTGCCCTGTATAAAGGCTCTTGCCCTGGCCATGCGGGAACAGGCGATGGTTCCCCGGGGGCTCATCCCCAGTTCCACATAGCCGTTGTTTCGGGTGGCATCCGCCAGACGCACAATATATTTGTAGATATTGTCGTGTATAAACACTCTCTCCACCAGATCCTGCAATACCTGCAGTTCCGCCGCCGTAACAATCTGACGGATCTCCTGGGGATGGATACGCCGACTCCTTCCCTTGGCAATCTCGATCTCGTCCTCCATATCGGGATAACCCATACGCATACTGATCATAAATCGATCCAGCTGAGAATCCGGCAGCAACTGAGTGCCTGCGCTGCCCTTTGGATTCTGCGTGGCTATGACAATAAAAGGTTTCGGCACCGGATGGCTGATACCGTCTACCGTCACAAAGCCCTCCTCCATAACCTCCAACAGGGCAGACTGCGTTTTAGGGGAAGTCCGGTTGATCTCATCCGCCAAAAAGAGATTGCACATCACTGGCCCCGGATGATAGGAGAAATCCTCCGTCTCCTTGTGATACATGGAAAAGCCCAGTATATCTGACGGCTGTACGTCCGGAGTAAACTGTACCCTGTGATTGTCCAGCGCCATTGCGCGGGAAAAAGCCACTGCAAGAGTAGTCTTTCCCACACCCGGCACATCCTCGATCAGGATATGGCCACCTGCCAATATAGCGGAAAAGGCCTTTTCCACACAGTCGTCCTTACCCTTGACCACCAGTCTGACCTCCTGCAGGACCCGCTGTACCCTTTGAAATGCCTCCATCACCTGTTGGTTCTGTTCCACTTTGCTTCCATTCATTTTTTCTCTCCATGTCCGCCACATCATCTGGCATATAGTAAGCCAGCCCACTGTTGACAGTAGGCTGGCCTTTTCACCCTGCCTTTATGCCATATTATCCACATGGTCATAAGAAGTTTTTAATTCCTCGAACGCCTTACGCTCTATCCGGAAGCACTCTAACAGCTTGGGATTGAACTTTCCGCACTCTCCCTCCATAATCATGCGGAAAGCCTCCTCCTTGGGAAATGCATCCTTGTAGACTCTCTCATTGACCAGTGCATCATATACATCCGCGATAGATACAATCTGGGCAGCGATGGGTATGTCATCCCCCGCCAGTCCGTCCGGGTATCCCCGCCCGTCGAATTTCTCATGGTGATGACGGCAGATCTGATAGCTTATCTCCCCATATTCTTCATCCCAGGCATTGCGGATATTCTGCAGAATCTCGCCGCCTCGGGTAGTATGAGTCTTCATGCAGGCAAACTCCTCGTCGGTGAGTCTGCCCGGCTTTAACAAAATATTATCGGGTATGGCAATCTTGCCCACATCATGCAGGGCGCTGGCCGACACGATGACATCGATCTTCTCCGGGCTCAGCCCATACTCCGGATACTCTACTGCCAGACGCTCCGCCAGTATCCGGGTATATCCCTTGACTCGGTTGATATGTTCGCCGCTCTCAAAGTCGCGATACTCCACCACAGTACCCAATATCTCAATGATATTGGTATTGCTCTTCTTCAGCCTGTCTGCCTGACTCTGCAACAGCTTATTCTGTTCCCGCAAAGTCTTGGTCTGCTCCTGTACCTTATCCTCCAGATCCCGCTGATACTGGTACAGGCTGACCACATTCCTCACCCTCTTTTTGACAAGGGCATTGTCAAAGGGTTTGCGGATAAAATCGGAAATATGATAGTCAAAGCATTTCCGCTCCGCCTTGACGGAAGTCTCGCCGCTGATAATAAGTACGGGGATTTTCTCAATCCAGCCCCTCTCCTGCATCACTTCCAGCACCGCAAAACCGTCCACCTCCGGCATCATGAGATCCAACAGCACTACTGCCAGCTCCTCGTGCAGCTCCTCGATCATCTCCAGCGCCTTGCGGCCGTCCTCCGCAGTCTTCACACAATATTCCTCGCCCAGGATCTCTGCCAGAATCTCCCGGTTAATCTCCATATCGTCTACTACCAGTACTATATTTTGCATGATGTTTTCTGAATCCTTTCCTCACTTTTCCACACACTCAGCCAGTTGGTCTGTCCGAAGTTACACCTCTTGTGCCTGCAGCTGTCTGATCGCTGCAACCGTCGCGTCATAGTCTGCCTGCACCACCGCCATCATAGGCTCCACCTTGTCGGTACACTTGCCGTCTCTCAGTTCCTCGCACAGATCGGAACTGGAAGCACCCAGCTTGCGGATACTCAGGTTAGCACACACACCCTTTAGATTATGTGCCATGCGAAATGCCGTCTCATAATCCTGTGCCTCCAGAGAATTTTTCAATGTCTCCATGTCCTTGGCATCAGCGAACTTGTACAGGAATCTCTTGACCAGCTTCTCATTCATCAGGCGTCCCAGCGCATCTTCATAGTCCGCCCCCATCAATTCATAGCATTCCTTTGTCGTCATAGGCCCTCTCCTTCTATTGTCACTGCATGTGGGATTGTGAAACACCTTGAATCTTGAATTATCAGACGCTTGAGACAGACGTTTCCAACCCTGCAAGCATATGCATCCTGCGATGTTTTTTCAATTATATTCTACAATATTATATATAAAATGTCCATATTCTTTTTCATGTAGAAAACAATTTCTATTCCTTTCCTCGTTGTCGTGCAGAACTTACACAGATAAGGCAAAACAGCGCTGAACCGGCAGCCCATAATCCGAAGTCAGGACAGAAGCGGACCCTGTTCACGATATTTTCCCGGCGATACTCCATAGGCCTTCTTGAAATTACGCAGAAAAGAGGAATAGTCCGCAAAGCCGGAATCCTGCCACACTTCCGTCAGGCTCTTTCCCTGCAGCAGCTCCTCACTGGCCCGTATCAGACGCTTGTTCAACACAAAATTATGCACCGTTACCCCTGTCTGTTCTTTGAACTTACGCAGAAAATGGTACTTGCTCATATGTACCTGCACAGCCAGCTCCTCCACGGAGATCCCCTCCCGGATATGCTGCTCGATATAATCGGCCACCTGTTCCACCATAGGATGAAACACCATGTTTTCCCGTGAGAAACCATATTCCCGGCGCAGGCACAGTACATTCAGGTAACCGAAAAACAGGGTCAGATAGCCCCTGTCCAGCACCTGCTTAACCACAGGCGAAGACACCTCCGGCAGTTCTGCCATGACCAGCTTCAACAGATACCCCCGCAGCATCTCCTCATAATAGATCGGGAAATGGTAGGCACAGGAGCCCTGTCCTCGAAAACATGCGCTCAGATCCATTCCCTCTCCAGACAGGCTCTGCAGCATCTCCCTAGTCACCCAGAGGATGATGCGCCTGGAGGAATCGTGCTTTTTTTCTATAAAATGATACTTGTGCATCACATTGCAGTCGATAAGCAGCATGTCACCTTTCTTCATGTGATAAGTCTGGTTTTCCAGCATGGAGGAATACTCCCCCTCAAGCACATAGATAATCTCGTAAAAACTGTGATAGTGAAAAGTGATGGCTCCCAGAGGCGCTCCCTGCTTCTCGTAGACCTCATAGCCCTCCCGTATCATATACTGCCGCTCGTCCGTCGCCTCCAACTGATGCAGCTTCGCCTCCCGCATACTCCCACCTCCCTGTATCTAAACTTTCAGCTGTTTGTGAATCCCTTTTACAATTTTCGCTTTCCATATATTCTAGAGCAATTTTTACACTTTTTCAAGCAACATATGGTCTTTTCATGCATTTTATTATCATCTATAATAAAATCGAAGGGTTGCTTTTTCTATGCCCGTGTTATTGTGTTAAGCAGTATTTCTTAAATGAAACGATAGGAGGAACAAATCTATGCAGATGACGTTGCGCTGGTATGGCAGCAAGTACGACACAGTGACCTTAAAACAGATTCGCCAGATTCCGGGAGTGACCGGGGTGATTTCCACCCTGTACGGCACGGCTCCGGGAGAGGCCTGGGAAATGGAAGATATTCTGGCTCTGAAAAAGGAGATTGAGGACGCGGGCCTGGAGCTGGCTGGTATCGAGAGCGTGAACATTCACGACGCCA
>CAZKAO010000054.1:0-23556 GCA_964550745.1 uncultured Acetatifactor sp. | reverse complement strand
TTTATTGCATTTATCTGGGTTGTATAATCAGGTTCAAGTCCTGTTATCCGCAGCAGAAAAGCATTGGAATTGCCAATGCTTTTTGTATGTCAGGAAGACTTGAGGAAAATGAGATGAAAAAGACAAATATGGCAGACATGACCATCGGTAGCCCGGCCAGGCATATCCTGACTTTTGCGCTGCCGCTGCTGCTGGGAAATTTATTTCAGCAGCTTTATAATATGGTAGATTCCGTAGTAGTAGGAAACTATGTGGGCAAAAATGCCCTGGCGGCGGTGGGAACCTGCGGCTCTATGAACTTTCTGTTCTTTTCCCTGAGTTCCGGGCTGGCTATAGGCATCGGCATCATCGTGTCGCAGTTCTATGGGGCCAGGGATGAACAGCAGGTGCGCAACACCATCGCCAACTCCATCTATGTGTTGGTGGCGGCGGCCCTATTGGTCAGTGTTCTGGGGATACTGTTTTGCCCGGCATTGCTGCGGCTGCTACAGACACCAGAACATATCATGAAAGACGCCACTCTCTATCTGCGTACCACCTGCGCAGGCATCATTGCCATAGCGCTGTATAATGGTGTGGCCTCTGTGCTGCGTGCCTTGGGAGATTCTCGGACACCGCTGTATTTTCTGATTTTGTCCAGCATTGTCAATGTTGTGTTGGATCTGGTTTTTGTGATGAATCTGAATATGGGCGTGTTTGGCGTGGCGCTGGCCACCATTATTTCCCAGGCAGTGTCTGCCGTTACCTGTCTGCTGTATGCCTATCGCAGAGTGCCCTATTTCCGACTGACACGGGAGGAGTTAAGACCCCATAGGGCGATCATCCTGAAATCTTTCCGGCTTGGCATCCCCATGGCGTTGCAAAGTTCTATGATTGCCATTTCCTGCATGGTGCTGCAGGGTGTAGTCAACAGTTTCGGAGATACGGTCATGGCCGCTTTTACCATCACCAGCCGAGTGGAGCAGATCATCCAGCAGCCGTTCAGCTCTCTGGGGGCTGCGATGACAACCTATGCGGGGCAGAACATGGGCGCAGGTAAGCAGGAGAGGGTGAGAAAGGGCTTTCGCCAGGCCACGCTGATGGTTCTGGCATTCTGCATGTTGATGATGCCCGTATTTTTCCTGCTGGGTCCCCAGATTGTGAGGATATTTGTCAAGGAACAGGAGGTCATCGAGATGGGATATCGTGCTCTGCGGATCACCAGTCTGTGCTATTTCGGCCTGGGTATGATCTATGTGCCCAGAGCCCTGCTGAACGGTTGTGGAGATACGGCTTTTTCCATGATAAACGGTATTGCCGAGGTGGCCTGCCGTATCGGCTATTCCCAGATACTGCTGCGGATACCAGCTCTGGGATATTGGAGCGTCTGGATCACCACAGGGTTGACCTGGACTACGGTGGCGCTGGTCTGTATCATCCGGTATCTGTCAGGTAAATGGCGACAGAAAGGACTGGTGCAGAATCCAATCAGGGAAAGTACATCGGTGACGAATGGTGAAGAACCGGAAAATAAGTCGTGAAAAATTGAAACACTTCGAGAATAGGCATCCGTTTTCAAGGTGCAGCAGGGGATCGAGCGGCGAATTTGGCCCTAAACCGCTTGACAGCCCCTCTAAAATGTGTTATCCTGTCCACAAGTTAAAAGGGAGTAGTTGCAAAGGTGTAATCAACATACCCCGGCGTCCGGCCGTGGTTACACACTTTTACAGTATTGTAAGAGAACAAGACTTTTAGCACATAAAATATGTGCTGAAGGTCTTTCTTTTTTGCATTGGGTATTCGATTGCAATAGTGGTTCTTACTGCAGCCACTCCCGGAATGGAGGACATTATGCAGATAGCATTACAGCTTTTGTTACTTGTGGTGGGATTTGTCATGCTGATCAAGGGCGCGGACTGGTTTGTGGACGGCGCCTCCAAGATTGCGGATAAATTCGGAATTCCTCAGCTGGTGATCGGCCTGACCATCGTAGCTATGGGTACCAGTGCCCCTGAGGCAGCAGTGAGTATCACTTCCGCCATCAAAGGCAACGCAGGCATCACCATCGGCAATGTGGTGGGCAGCAATATCATGAATGTGCTGGTCATTCTGGGACTGACAGCGGTGATTCGGGCCATCGCGGTGAAGCAATCCACAGTTCGCTATGAGATTCCTTTCACCATTGCCATCACTGTGGTTCTGGCGCTGCTGGGACTTCTGGACAATACTGTCGGCCGTCTGGACGGCGTGATCCTGTGGGTGCTGATGATCGTGTATCTGATATACCTGCTGCGGATGGCCAGAAAAGGGCAGGACGTGGTGGAGGATGTACCGGAACTCACGGAAAAGGATACGCTGTTGCGGATGATTCTCTCCATTGTCATCGGCGCAGTGCTCATTGTCTGGGGGGCAGACGTGACGGTGAACGCGGCCACAGAGCTGGCCCATCTATTTGAAATGGATGACAGGCTCATTGGTCTGACTATCGTGGCCTTCGGCACCTCCCTGCCGGAGCTGGTGACCAGCGTCACCGCCGCCATCAAGGGCAAGGCGGACATCGCCGTGGGAAATATTGTGGGCAGCAACATCTTCAATATTTTGTTTGTGGTAGGAACAACCGCTCTGATTACGCCGGTGGTCTACAGTGGGGATTTCCTGGTGGACACCGTTGTGGCAGCGGGAGCCATGGTACTTTTGCTGGTATGCGTGCTGCCCAAAAAGAAACTGGGCCGTTTGGGCGGTTTGGTGATGCTGGCGGGATATGCGGCATATTTTGTCTATCTGATTCAATAGGCAGGTTTGTGAAGCCTGGGCTGTCTTTCTCATGGGGAGGCGGCCCACTTTTTATTCCTCCATATCCTCCTGTTCAAGCTCCCGCAGACGATCATTGATTTTCCGGGCGTCGCTGCGGTTGAAGAGGCAGAAACACAGCCAGATTCCCACGAATATGCCGCAAGAAACAAAGAATTGCAGGACCGTGTAGAGAATCCGGTCGGGGTCGAAGGGAATCCATCCCAGATACAGAGCCACAGGATAGAATCCCCCCATGCCAATCACAAAGTGGATGATGAATTTTGTCATGGTGGAGAGGCGCTCAAACTGATAAACCACGGCCGTCCCGCCGCAGGCCACACCCACGATCATGGCCCCCAGGGCATGTCGAGCAAAATCGTTCGTTATGAGGGTGAAATATGCCGGAGCGTCCATGGCATAAGTGATCAGACAGGCAAATACCAGAACGGTGCAGCCCCAGGAGATGCCGTAGCAGAGATACTTGATTCCCAATTTTATCCAATATTTCATTTCAATCCCAGCCTTTCCTTGAAAGATTTCCGATACTTTCTGGAGATATAATCCTCTATGCCGTTTTTCATCACCAGCTCCATTGTTCCGTTCAGGCCCGCTTCTACATGGCTGATTCGTCTCAGGTTGATGATGGTGGACTTGGAGACTCTGGCAAACTGCTGTCCCAGAAGGTCCTCCAACTCATAGAGGGGCTTGCCAAGCAAATATCTGTTTTTGAGCTTGTCATAGCAGGCGATTTCCCGCCCTTCCGTGCGCACCAACTCCAGGTTGCCGGGACTTAGAAAATATGTTTTCCCATCCTTTGTGGCCACAAGCGCCGACGTGTCTGCGTCCTCTTTTTCAAGCAGTGATATGGCCTGTGCAATCGTGGGCGTCATTTTAGCGATGTGGAGAACTGCGCTGGGGTCCTTGCAGTCCGCACTGATATTACATTCAACTTTCATGGAATCTTCCCTTCACAACTGATATATGGGTAATTGCGGGGCAACTGTTTAAGAACATTTTGCGGTTGCCTATTTGATTATAGCATAACTACGCTGTCTGTGTGTGCATTTGGGACAGGAAATCCGACCTCTTGCACAGCGCGTCCTGCCACTCCCCCCAAACTTATTGTTCCCCTGTAAAAGGCATTATAGAATGAAAAAAAAGCATGTTCCCGAACAGCGCACTGATGAATGTACGGATGCCAAAGCGGCTGAACATTCATCACCGGACCTGTGTGCTGGGAGAGAATATGCGGAACAGAGGTTCTAAAGAACCTCTAATAGGAGGAAATATTATGGCGCAAACAATCGTACAAGTGGAAAATTTAGGCCTGACATACGGGAAAATCCGGGCAGTCCAGGAAGTGTCATTCACCGTGGAACCGGGGGAGATTCTGGCGGTCATTGGGGAGAACGGCTCCGGCAAAACCTCCTCCGTGGAATGTGTGGAGGGTCTGCGCAGACCGGACAGTGGAACGGTCCAGGTCTTTGGGCTGGACCCCTGGCAGCACCGCAGAGAGGTGTATAGGAGAATGGGAGTTCAACTGCAGGAGACGGCATACCCCTCGAAAATCAAGGTGGAAGAGCAGTGCAAGCTGTTTGCTAGCTTTTATGACAGGCCCGCCGACTGGAGACTGCTGCTGTCTCAGCTGGGGCTTGAGGAAAAGAGGAAACGCCCCATAAGCAGGCTCTCCGGCGGGGAGAGGCAGCGGCTGTCTATCTTGCTGGCCCTTATGGGGCGGCCGGAGCTTTTGGTGATAGACGAGCTGACCACAGGGCTGGACCCTCAGGTGCGGCAGAGCATGTGGGCCAGTTTTGAAAACATACGGGAGAGCGGCGCAGCCATCCTCATGGTCTCCCATTATCTGGACGAGGTGGAGGCTCTGGCCGACAAAATCCTCTATCTGGAAAAGGGGCGGCAGTTGTTTTATGGAACCCAGCAGGGATTCCGGGAATATGTGAAGGGCCGGGTGCCCGAAGAACAGTGGCAGGAGGGCGGCACGCTGGAAAAGCTGTACCTGCAGCTTGCCCCCAAGGCCAAGGGATTGACAATAGAGGGAATTGTGTAGCGTCCGCCCAGGCGGACAGAAGGGAGCCTGTATGAAACGGTTAATGACTATCTGTAAAATAGAATTTCTGTTGTTCCTGCGGGATTTTTTCAGTGTTTTTTTCACCCTGATATGTCCCACATTGATGCTCGTATTGTTCGGGGGGATCTATGGGAATGCCCCTCTCTATCCCGGCGCGGAGGTGGGGGTGATGGACAGCTCCGTTCCGGCTTACTGCGTTATGGTCATCGGGGTGACCGGCCTCATGACTTTTCCGCTGACGCTGGCCGGCTATAAGGAGAAAAAGATTTATAAGAGATTTGACGCCACGCCGGTGGGAAAGAGGAGCATTATTCTGGCGCAGGTGTCTGTCAATCTGGCGATGACTCTCATAGGAATCGGAATTCTTCTGGTTGCAGGAAAAATTCTCTATGACATACAGATTCGGGGCATGGCCCCCGCGATCTGCATAAGCCTGCTTTTTTCCGTGACAGCTATATTTTCCATGGGATTTCTGTTCACAGCCTTGGGAAAGGATGCCAAGATCACCAATCTGTTGTGCTACCTATTCTACTTTGTCATGCTCTTTTTGTCAGGGGCTACCATACCTGACATGTTTTTCTCCGGCACTGTGAAAAAGATTGCCTCTTTTCTGCCCATGACATATGCGGTGGACCTGATGCAGGGCGTTTTTGCCGGAGACCGGCTGGGCGGGTACGGAAAGGAACTGCTGGTCCTCGGAGCGGTGGCGGCAGGCTGTACCGCTGTTGGTGCAGTATTGTATAGGAAAAAAGAGTGGGTCTAGATCCCGGAATGGCTTTCCTGTCTGTGGGACAGCAATCCGTTATAGCTGCTGCCCCACAGACAGGAAGCTCAATGTGTGAGCCGTCTTTTACAATACGTCGTCTGACCGCAGTTCGGACATTTCAGCTTTCTCTTAGTAATCGTATGCGGTCCGGCGATGTAAGAACCGGGTGTCGGCACGAAACGCGTTCCACATTTCCCGCATTCAAAGGTTCCGGCACTCATGTCCAGCGCTGCTGCAACAGCGATCCCTCCGGCGATCACAATGACTGCGATCACAATCAGCAGGATACGAACCCAGGTATCCATCTCCAAAATTCCGGCCAACAGTATTAATGTGGTTCCTGACAGAAGCGTCAATGCGCACTCAATCACAGAAAGGATGATTTTCTTTTTGCTTTCTTCTCTTTCTTTCACAAGATCCATGATGTTTTCCTCCGCTTTCTTTTGATATTCGGAGTCGGTCAGGCGTTCGCCGGAAAGTAATTCATTTACATTGATATGCAGAGTATCACACAGGGGCATCATCAACGATACCTCGGGAAGTCCCTTCCCCGTTTCCCACTTGCTGACAGTTTTATCACTGATTCCAATCCTGTCGGCAAGCTGGCGCTGGGTAAGGGATTGCTCCTTACGCATTTCAGCGATAAACTTTCCAATTTTGATTTGATCCATGACCATTACCTCCTAATTATAGTTCCGCATCCGCCCTCCCAACACCTTTTCCGGCAGAGCAATTTTCGGCCGCTTCGGCGTCCGTAAATTCTCTGGGCGTTGTGCGGGCGGATGCTGTTTGAAGATCATTTGATCTTCTGTCTTGCATATTCTCCGGAGATATGCTGTTTTACGGGATAAGCATACAATATATCGTCACATAATCACACCCACGCCCCGTAGAAAAGCAGAAAAAAGCAGGTTCTACGCAGCGTGGAGTGACAAAGAGAGTGCCCAAACGCAATTTCTGAGCTGATATTATCATAAGTGCCTGCATGATGCAAGGCGGGCAGTTGAAAACCTTATTTGGAAAATAATAGAAAAAGGGTTTGACAAAGGAAATAATATCTAGTATGATGTTTGATAAGGAAAACGTTTTCCAAGGCATACTAGGCATAAGGAAAATTGTTGGGTCAAAAAACGGATTATGCGGAACTTTAAATAAGAAAGGAGCGGGACAGAAAATGAATCTGGAAGAGAGACTGCAAAAGTGGACGAAGAAGCTTTACAAAAAGGAGATCGCTGACTGTGACAGTCAGGAACTGTACTACAGCATCCTGAACGTGACCAAGGACCTGATGGCGGAGAAACCCATCATCAGCGGGGAGAAAAAAGTGTATTATATCTCTGCGGAATTCCTGATTGGCAAGCTGCTGAGCAACAACCTTATCAATTTACATGTGTACGGGGAGATGGAGGAGCTGCTTAAGTCAAAGGGCAAGAGCCTGGCAGAGATCGAGGAAGTGGAGCCGGAACCCTCTCTGGGCAACGGCGGCCTGGGCCGTCTGGCTGCTTGTTTTCTGGATTCCATCGCCTCTCTGGGACTGCCCGGAGATGGCATCGGCCTGAACTACCATTTCGGCCTGTTTAAGCAGGTGTTTGAGGACAATTTACAGACTGCGGAGAAGAATGATTGGATCGAAAAGCAGTCCTGGCTGACCAAGACAGGCACCACCTATACAGTGATGTTCGGCAAAAAGAAAGTGAAGAGCCGCCTATATGATATCGATGTGGTGGGCTATGAGAATGGCATCAATAAGCTCCACCTCTTTGACATTGAAAGCGTGGATGAATCCATTGTGGAGGATGGCATTGACTTTGACAAGACCAAGATTGCCAAGAATCTGACTCTGTTCCTGTACCCGGACGACTCTGATGAGGCGGGTCATCTGCTGCGGATTTACCAGCAGTATTTCATGGTGTGCAACGGGGCGCAGCTGATTCTGGAGGAGCTGGAGGCCAAGGGCTATGACCTGCACAGGATGAACGAGCATGCAGTAATTCAGATCAACGACACCCATCCTACCATGGTGATCCCCGAGCTGATCCGCATCCTCACGGAGGACAAAGGCTTTACCATGGATGAAGCGATCAGTGTGGTCAGCAAGACCTGCGCTTATACCAACCATACGATTTTGGCGGAGGCTCTGGAGAAATGGCCTCTTAGATATCTGGAGAAGGTGGTTCCCCAGCTGGTGCCTATCATCAAGGAGCTGGATGCGCGGGTGCGCAAGCTCTATCCCGGCGACAAGGTGCAGATCATCGACAAGGACAAGAGAGTGCATATGGCGCATATTGACATCCACTATGGTTTCTCTGTAAACGGTGTGGCTGCCATACACACGGAGATACTAAAGGATACGGAGTTAAACGAATTTTACAAGCTCTATCCCGCCAAGTTCAACAACAAGACCAACGGCATCACCTTCCGCCGCTGGCTGCTGTCCTGCAACAAGGAGCTGACAGCGCTGTTAGAGGAAAAGATCGGCAGCGGCTTTAAAAAGGATGCGGCGGAGTTGGAGAAATTGCTGGATTACAAGGAGGATAAGGCCACACTGGACGCCATCGCCGCCATCAAGAGGGGCAAAAAGGAGGAGCTGGCCGCCTATATCCGGGAGAAGGAGGGCGTGGAGATCAGCCCCGATTCCATCTTTGACATTCAGGTGAAGAGGCTGCATGAGTATAAGCGTCAGCAGATGAACGCTCTATACATCATCCACAAATATCTGGAGATCAAAAAGGGCAAGTTTCCGAAGCGTCCCATCACCTTTATTTTCGGCGCAAAGGCGGCTCCTGCCTATGTGATTGCCAAGGATATCATCCACCTGCTCCTGGTGCTGCAGGAGATCGTGAACAACGATCCCGACGTATCTCCTTATATGAAAGTGGTCATGGTGGAGAACTACAATGTGAGCTACGCGGAGAAACTGATCCCCGCCTGTGATATTTCCGAGCAGATATCCCTGGCCAGCAAGGAGGCCAGCGGCACGGGCAACATGAAGTTTATGTTAAACGGCGCTGTGACCCTGGGCACCAGCGATGGGGCCAACGTGGAGATCCACGAGCTGGTGGGAGACGACAATATCTATATTTTTGGCGAGAAATCCGACACAGTCATTGCCCATTACGCCAATGCCGATTATAAGTCCAAAAAGTACTATCGAAACAGTAAGGTCATCAGGGAGGCCGTGGACTTTATCGTGGGCAAACAGGCTATGGCAGTGGGACATAAGGAGAATCTGCAACGGCTTTACAATGAGCTGCTGAACAAGGACTGGTTCATGACGCTGCTGGATCTGCGGGATTATATCAAAGTGAAGGACAAAGCCCTGAAGGATTACGAGAAACGCGCGAAGTGGAAACGCATGAGCTTGGTGAACATCGCCAAGGCAGGTTTCTTCTCCTCCGACAGAACCATCGCTGAATACAATGACGATATCTGGAAACTGAGGTAATAGATATGGCAACGACAACGAGACGAAATAAAAAAAGTCCACGGCGACAGAGTGGAATACTGATGCCCATATCCAGTATTCCGTCGAAATATGGTATCGGCGGCTTTTCCAAGGAGGCGTATGCCTTTGTGGATTTTCTGGAGGCGGCAGGGCAGAAACTGTGGCAGATTCTGCCCCTGGGGCCCACCAGCTACGGGGACTCTCCCTATCAGTCCTTTTCCACCTTTGCGGGCAATCCCTATTATATTGACCTGGAGGCGCTGATTCAGGCGGGGTATCTGACGGAAAAAGAGTGCGAGGCCGTGGACTATGGCAGCAATCCCTCCTATGTGGATTATGAGAAAATCTGGCTCACCAGATTTAAGCTCCTGCGCAAGGCCTACGGGAAGGCGGGGAAGGCCGGTCTGCTGCAGGAGCAGGACTATCTGGATTTTGTGGAGGAAAATGAGAGCTGGCTGCCTGACTATGCGCTGTATATGGCGGTAAAGAGTCATTTTAAGTATGTGTGCTGGGTGGAATGGGATGAGGATATTCGTCTGAGAAAGCCCGCGGCTCTGAAAAAGTACAGGAAAGAGCTGGCGGAGGAGATCGGTTTTTACCAGTTCCAGCAGTACCTTTTCACAACCCAGTGGAGGGCGCTGAAGGCCTATGCCAACAAAAAGGGCATTCGCATCGTGGGGGATATCCCCATCTATGTGGCCTTTGACAGTGCAGATACCTGGGCCAACCCGGAGCTTTTCCAGCTTGACAAAAACAATATGCCCATCGGCGTGGCGGGTTGCCCGCCGGACTCTTTCAGCGTCACCGGGCAGCTGTGGGGCAATCCGCTGTACCGCTGGGAGTACCACAAGGAGACTGGCTACGCTTGGTGGGTCAGCCGGATCGCCTACTGTTACCGGCTGTATGACGTGGTACGGATTGACCATTTCCGGGGATTTGAGTCCTATTGGTTCGTACCCTATGGGGACGAGACGGCAGAGAATGGACACTGGGTCAAGGGGCCGGGCTACAATCTGTTCATGGCCTTGAAGGAAGCGCTGGGAGATATGGACGTGATTGCGGAGGATTTGGGCTTTTTGACCAAGGAAGTCATTGCACTGGTGAAAAAGACAGGTTACCCCGGCATGAAGATATTGCAGTTCGGTTTTGGGGACGGCGCGGATAATGCCTATCTGCCCCACAATTACACGCAGAACTGCATTGTGTACACCGGGACCCACGACAATGAGACTATCTTGGGCTGGTATAAGGGCCTGAAGGCCGGAGTCCGGCGTCAGGTGAAGAAGTATCTGGATATCCGGGGCAGCAGGGACATTCCCTGGTATTTTATACGGGCGGCCTTTGCCAGCGTGGCGGACACGGCGGTTATTCCCATGCAGGACTATCTGGAGCTGGACAATGCGGGACGGATCAACACCCCCTCCACGTTGGGCGGCAACTGGGAGTGGCGGATGCTGCCCGAGGCGGCAACGCCCCAGCTGGCGGAGCGGATCAGGGAGCTGGCTGCTCTGTATGGGAGGGCGTGACTTCCCGACAGCCTCTAAAGGAAAGCAGTATAAAAAGAAATTGCCACAGAAAATAACGATCATATGCGTGTTTCCTGTGGCGTTTTTTTGTCTGCTGCGCCCAATGCAGACGGTATCCAAAAATGCGAAAAGTGCCAACGAGTACTTGACACAAACTTTCCATTACGCAACACTTGCATTCTTCCGACAACATGATATAATATCCTTATTCTATTTTTGTTGAGGAGGTAACTATTATGTCTAAAACATGGACAGTCACTGCTGACGGTGTCAATCATCAGATTGAGTACAAGGGCAGAAAGATTATCGTTGACGGAACAAAGTACAACTTGAAGAGTTCCAACTGGTTCATTCAATTGATTGACTATGCCATCAACTTTGGTGATGTATCCTGTCATCTCGTCGTCATCGGCAACAAGGTGGATCTGGCGGTAAACGGCAGATATCTGGGAAGCGGGGAAGCCTACGAACCCATCTCCAACATTCCTGTTGCAGTTTCCATATTCGCAGGAATCAGCGTGGCGCTGGGTTTTCTGATGAACAGTTGGCTCGGCGCATGTGTCGGTATCCTTCTAGGGGCGATGTACTTCAACTTTTACTTAAAGAAAAAATCGCTCACACCCGTTATCATTGTGTTCGCAATTGCCTGCGTACTTCAGATTGTACTTGGATTGGCGGTGGGCATGCTGCTTCTCTCGCTGTGATCGTTTTGTTGTATACATATTTGTTTACGATAGCTTTAAGGAAAGTGGCTTATGGATAATTATAATCAAAATCAGTCCCAGAACGGCTACACGGATAACCTCTATCCGAATAACACCAATTCCTGGGTGGCTGACCCTCAGCCGCCCAGACCGCCCGTGGTCATTGATACAATGGCCAACAAAAAGAGCCAGCTGGCGACGACTTCTCTGGTTCTGGGGATCATGGGAATTGTTTTCTTCTGGGCATTGCTCTTCCCCATCATTCTGGGGCTGGCAGGGCTCATTATGGGAATTATGAGCCTGTCCAAAACCACGGAGAATTCCGGTGTCGCAGTGGCGGGTACTATTGCTTCCGGAGTCGGGATGGGCCTCAATATTGTAATCACACTTTTGTATATTTTAATTTTTTTGTTCTGAGAGCATTAGGAATTCGGAGAAGAAACTATTGTTAAGCGCCCAGTGACATGGCAAAAGAGAGTATTGCGCCAAATCAGTATGACGCCATACTACTCGGACATGAAATCCTTCAGGTCGTGCAGGGCCATGTAGGAATTGTGATACTCCTTGCAATAAGTCACATCTTCATCAAACCAGTCCGGGGGCAGGAAAGCCTCAGCGGCCTCGGTGCTGCCAAATTCCACCTCGGCCAGAACCAGAGGGGCCAGTTCACCTTCAAATACATCCAGTTCGATGGTCAGGCTGTAGTCCTTGGGCGGAGTGGGAAATCCGGGTCTGAACCTGGGATTGTCCAGAGGAATCAGGTAGCGGGTCTTGGACAGAATGCGCCCGTCCGCTTTGGCCCGCAGGTGATAGTACGCCTCTTTGCTGAGCCATAGATTATGTTCCTCCCGAGCCATCATGCCGCTGCCCTTGTAGGTCATATAATATTCATCGTTCTCCTTGCGCACACGCACCACCGGGTTGGTGGACAGATACGCCTGCTCGATATGGAGGCTGGGATAGCTCTCCAGATTGGCGGGAAGTGATTTCAAGGTAAATTTGCGTTCGATTTCCATAGGACATATCTCATTTCTTACAATCAATATTTTTAAGTGCTTGCCATACTCATTATACTTTGATTTCGTGCGCTTTAGCGCACACTTTAATCAGAAGAGTTAAATGCGGAGCATTTTACTCATTATACCCTGATTTCGTGCGCTTTAGCGCACACTTTAATCAGAAGAGTTAAATGCGGAGCATTTTACTCATTATACCCTATTTCCCAGAGAAAAAAAAGAGTGACATACAGAAAAAATAAGGGTATACTGTGAATAACATATGGTTAGAGGCCATATAGCGGATAAATTGACAATGGAGGTAGAAGCACATGAGCAGGATTGCTGTTTTTTTTGCAGAGGGTTACGAGGAGATCGAAGCACTGACCGTAGTGGATATCTGCCGCAGGGCGGGTATGGAGGTACAGATGGTCTCAGTGAGCGGGGATAAGACCGTGAAAGGCTCCCATGGAATCGGGGTGCAGATGGATAGAGTTTTCGATGAGGTGGATTTTGACAGTCTGGATATGATTGTGCTCCCCGGAGGTAAGGCGGGCGTCAAAGGCTTGGAGGCCCATGAGGGGTTGATGGCCCAGGTGGACGCCTTTGATCGGGCGGGTCGATACCTGGCGGCCATCTGCGCGGGCCCCAGCATACTGGGGCACAGGGGGATTCTCAAGGGTAGACGGGCGGGCTGCTATCCCGGCTGGGAGCAGCATCTGGAGGGCGCTGAGGTCTCCATGGACAACGCCACGGTGGACGGGCATGTGATCACCGGCAGAGGCATGGGCTGTACCATTTCTTTTTCCCTCGCCATCGTATCTGAGCTGCTGGGTCAGGAACAGGCAGACAAGATTGCGGAGAGTATAGTCTATTGCGACAGATGATCATGAACAGGAGATATATGTATGGATGTGAAGATAGAAAAGGAGTTGAACCAGGGGCTGCTGAATTTTATTCAGGACAGTCCAAGCATGTTCCATGTGATTGACAATCTGAAAAAGCGTCTGGAGCAGGCCGGTTTTGTGGAGCGCCGGGAGCAGGACTGCTGGGAATTGCAGCCGGGCGGGGCTTATTATGTGACCCGTAATGACTCCTCGCTGATCGCGTTCCGGCTGCCCGATGCCTGTGATATGGGGGACGGGCGCCCTTTCAAGGGGTATCACATTGTGGCGGCTCACAGCGATTCTCCTACTTTCAAAGTAAAGGCATCGCCGGAGACCGTGGCGGAGAAGCAGTATATAAGGCTGAATGTGGAAAAATACGGCGGCATGATCCTGTCCACATGGCTTGACCGTCCCCTGTCTGTGGCGGGCCGGGTGGCGGTGCGTCGGCCCGACGGCGGCGTGGACATGCGGCTGGTGAATCTGGATAGAGACCTGCTGGTCATCCCCAATCTGGCGGTGCATATGAACCGGGATGTGAACAAGGGCTATGAATATAATCCCCAGACAGACATGCTGCCGCTGATGGGGCTGCTCCCGGAGAACGCAGACGGCGAGGCAAAGGAGAGCGGCCCTCAGGGCATGTTGCTACGGGAGATCGCAGGGCAGCTGGGGATTTTGCCGGAGGATATTCTGGACGGTGACCTGTACCTGTATGTGCGGGAAAAGGGCCGTGTGCTGGGCAGCAGGGGCGAGTTGATCCTGAGTCCCAAGCTGGATGATCTGCAGTGTGTATATGCGGGACTGGAAGGTTTCGTGGCCAGTGTCCCAGAAAAATATGCCAATGTGCTGGCGGTGTTTGACAATGAGGAGGTGGGCAGCGGAACCAGGCAGGGGGCGGACTCCACTTTTCTGGAGGATGTGCTGCTGCGGATACAGGACAGTCTGGGCTACGGCCCCTCAGTGTACCGGCAGCTGGTGGCGGAGAGCTTTCTGATCTCTGCTGACAATGCTCATGCGGTGCACCCCGCCCACCCGGAAAAGGCGGATATCACCAACCGACCCGTGCTGGGCGGCGGCATCGTGATCAAATACCACGGAGGACAGAAATATACCTCGGACGCTATGTCGGCGGCACAGATGAAACTCTGGTGCGAGCGAGCGGGAGTGCCCTGTCAGACCTTTGCAAACCGATCAGATATGGTAGGCGGTTCGACGCTGGGCAATATTTCCACGGCCCATGTGTCTCTGGCCTCTGTGGATATAGGACTGCCTCAGCTTGCCATGCACTCGGCGGTGGAGACCGGCAGCAGCCGGGACACGGCCTATGCAGCGGCGGTGTTTGAGCGGTTCTGGCAAGAGTAGGGCAAGTGGATGAGTGATGTGGAACAGACTTATTTTCAGAAGGCGTTGTCTGATTTTGTCTACGATATGGCCAGCGGAGGTGCAATCCGTCATCTGGTGGATCTGGGCTATACGGTAAAGCAGATACAGGAGAGACTGGATTTCCCCACTCCGTATGAGAGAATTCAGAGGACGGTGTGGAAACACTTGACGGATTCAGGGGTAATTTTCCCGGAGAGAACAAAGCAGGGAAAGACGGGGGAAAAGGTGGAATATGTGCGGGAGTATGACAGCTACGGAAGGGCGAGCTTTCGCCGTGTGGTCGTGGCGGAGACCTCCGCAAAGCCGTCCGAGCCTTGTCTGCTCTGTTGTTTTGGTCTGCTGAAATATAGAGATCCGGAGAGATACGAGCAGGTGATGGGGGCATTGGAACCGGAGCAGGCCGAATATATCGAGGGACTTCCATGGGGCGTTGAGAGAGTTTTTCATCGTCCGGATAAGCGTATGCTGGGAATTTACCACGCTCTGGAGAGAGCAGGGTTGTCAGAGGGGGTCTGCTTTTTTCAGAAGCTGCCGGGCGGATGAAACTCTGGCGGGAGCAGGACGGGCGGTTGTCAGGATATGGGCGCATATTTTATTGCGGCTGTGCATATTTTGTCAGGAGAAAATGGCAGATCCCGGGGTGAACCCGGACAGAGAGTGTGCTATGAGTCAAAAACTGGAAAACCTGTTGAACCTGGCGCTGGAGACGCCGGAGGCGGTGCGCCTGCAGACAGATAATTTGAATGTAGGATTTGACAGCGTCGGCCGCAGTTGGGAGCTGATTGTGAAATATCACGGCAGCCTGGACGCTCTGCAGAATTTGGGCGTGTCGGTGGAGTATCTGATTAACAGCTACGCGATTTTGCGGGTGCCGGAGCAGCTGGTGGAGGCTGTGAGCAGTATTGAGGAAATCGAATATGTGGAAAAGCCCAAGCGGTATTACTATCAGGACGTGGGTCCTGCGGCGGATTCCTGTATGACACAGGTTACGCTGCGGGACCCTTTTTTGTCCGGCGCGGGGGTGCTGGTGGCGGTGCTGGACTCGGGAATCGACTATGCCCGTCCGGAATTCCGCGACAGTGCGGGTAACACCCGGATTCAGTATCTGTGGGATCAGACCCTGCGGCCGCAGGAGGGTGATCCCCAAAGGCAGCCCCCGGCCGGTTTTGTGCAGGGGGTGGAGTTTTCAGCGGAGCAGATCAATCAGGCTCTGGGTGCGGCGGGAGCTCAGGAGAGATATATGCTGCTGCCCAGCGTGGACGTGAGCGGACACGGAACGGCGGTGGCAGGGATTGCCGCAGGCTGTCTTCCGGCATATGGCGGAGGCGCGGCCGGAAGACCCGGCGGAGGGAGCGGAGTTTTGGGAACTGGAAACATGGCTGCAGGAATTCCCGGCAGTCAGTATCGGGGAGCGGCTCCGGCGGCCTCGCTGCTGATCGTAAAACTGGGACTGCCCGGAGAGGAGGGCTTTCCGCGCACCACAGAGATCATGCGGGGAGTGACCTATGCCCTGCAGAAAGCGGCGGAGCTGGAGATGCCGCTGGTAATCAATCTCAGCTTTGGCAACACCTATGGCTCCCACGACGGCGGCTCCCTGTTAGAGCGCTTTCTGGACAATGCGGCGGAGATCGGCCGTACCGTGATCTGTGTGGGCAGCGGCAATGAGGGCAATTCCGCAGGGCATGTGGCGGGGAACCTATTTTCGGATGAGAATGGAGGAGGAAGAACTGACGGAACAGGCCGGACCACGGGAGCGGCGGGAGCAGCAGGCACGGCAAGCGGCAATGCCCGTCCGGCGGAGATTCAGCTGGCGGTGGCGGAGTATGAGCGTTCTCTGAGTATTCAACTGTGGAAAAACTACAGTGATGTGTACCGGATCTATCTGCGCTCCCCCGGCGGTCAGGAAACGCCGCTGCCGGAGACCGTACAGGGAGGGAAGTACACCCTGCAGCTGGAGCAGACGCAGGTTCTGGTATATCTGGGCAATCCTCTGCCCTATTCGGTGGCCCAGGAAATCTATCTGGAGCTGATCGTGCCGGGCGGGCAGCAGACGGGGGGCAGGCAGTATATCAACAGCGGCGTCTGGACCATACGCATAGAGCCGGTGCAGACCGTCACGGGCCAGTACTATCTGTATCTGCCCAGCTATGCGGCCCGCAGCAGCCGCAGCGCCTTTTACCGCCCCACTCCTCAGGTGACCCTGACCATCCCTTCCACGGCGGCCAAAGTGATTACCGTGGGGGCCTACGACAGCACATACGACAGCTATGCGGATTTTTCCGGCAGGGGCTATGTGGACGCAGCTCGGACCATAGGTGTGGTGTCCGCAGGGCTGGTCAAGCCCGATTTGGCGGCGCCGGGAGTGGGAGTACTGGCCCCGGATCTGTATGGAGGCTATGCGCCTTTCACCGGGACGTCCTTTGCCACGCCTATTGTATCCGGCGCCGTTGCGTTGCTTATGGAGTGGGGGATCGTTCGGGGGAATGATGTGTTTTTGTATGGGGAGAAGGTGAAAGCGTATCTGAGGAAGGGGGCCAGGCCCTTAAGAGGGGAGGCGGAGTATCCGAACTCAAGAGTGGGTTGGGGTGGACTGTGTGTAGCGGAGAGTATACCGACTTGAGGCGGAGGAGTATGTTGGGATAAGTTTGAAAATTTCCGGAACTCTTTTTTATTAGACATAATTATATTGAATGAATTAATTATTACGTATTAAATTAAATATTGAATTTGTACTTTAGTCTATTTTGCCTTACTTGGATAGCAAAAAGATGAGAGCTTAAAAAATCAACACCTAATTTCAATAAAATGTAAAATTAAGTGTTGATTTTGTGTAAAATGTAGGTATAATAAAATAAAAAGGTTTTATAGAGAATTAGAATAAGGAGATTACTATGCTGATACAATTTAACTTTAAGAATTTTAAATCATTTCGAGATGAAGTATCGCTGGATTTGTCTGCGACTAAAATAACGGAGCACGAAAGTCATGTAGTGGATATAGCCAATGATAAATTGTTGAAAGTAGCGGCAATTTACGGTGCCAATGCAAGTGGAAAGTCCAATGTATATGATGCGTTTGATTATATGACCTACTATGTGGCAGAATCTTTCTATTTTGGGGGAGAGGAGGACAGCCGCCGGAAAACAGAAAACAGTTACATGAGAGTTAGCCCCTTCCTGTTTGATGAAAAAAGCCGTGATGAGGAAACCACCTTTGAGGTGTTTTATGTAGATAATGCTGAGAACAGTGGGAAAATATATCAATATGGTTTCTCATTAAAAAAGGATGAAGTTGTAGAGGAATGGCTGTATTCCAAGGCTAAGACCGCAAGGAATAACTACAAGACTATTTTTTACCGTAAAAAAGGTGAAGAATTGGAGATGAATGGTTTTTCAAAAAATCATGTGGAGAATATCAAAGCGTCTCTGAATAAGGAGACCCTTATTGTGTCTCTTGGTACAAAACTGCGGGTTGCCAAATTGAAAAAGGTCAGGGACTGGTTCCTGAATAATGACATCCTTGATTTTGGAGATCCGGCCGAGAACTATTTCCGTTCAAGGATGCTCCCGGAGGGTTTTGTAGACAGTAAGGAAGTGCAGGGAAATGTGGTAAAATATTTTTCGTCTTTTGATGAGGCAATCCAGGACTTTAATGTGGAAGAATTATCGGCTGAAGAAGAAAAAGATACAGGAAAAAGGTATAAGATAGATGCTCTGCATAAGATGGTAAACAGTCACAAGATGGCCCATATTCCCTTGAAACTGGAATCAAGCGGCACTCTGAAAATGTTTGCACTTTATCCGTCCCTGAAGGAAGTGCTGGATCATGGAGGAACACTTTTCATTGATGAACTGAATGCCAGATTACATCCGTTGCTGGTAAGAAATATCATATTGACCTTTCTGTCGCCAGAAATCAATACACAGAATGCACAGCTAGTTTTTACGACACATGATATCTGGCAGTTCTCTAATGAACTGCTCCGGCGGGATGAGATATGGCTGGTGAATAAAAACAGGGATGGCGTTTCGGAACTATATTCTCTGGCTGACTTTAAAGATGAGGAAGGCAACAAAGTACGCAGAGATGAGGCGCTGTCTAAGAAGTATTTGACAGGTAATTATGGAGCTATCCCTGCATTGAAACCCATGAAAATGCTGACAGGGAGGGCTGTAGATGGCGAGTAAAGGAGGGGAAAAGCTTAGTGATCGCAGGGCAGGAAAAAGAAGGGACCGGAACCAGCGGGTAGGGACAAGAATACCGGAATTGGGGTACTATCTGATCGTGACTGATACAGAAGAAACGGAGAAGAATTATTTTGAAGGACTGCGGGACAGTATTCCCGCAGAATTGAAAGACCGCCTAGTGATAAAAGTGGAAAAGGCGAAAACGGTAGAACTGGTGAAAAGGGCGATGGAACTTACCGATGCAGAATCCCAGTACCGCATTCCATGGATTGTCTTTGACAGGGATCGAGTAAAAGATTTTGATGAGATCATACGGACGGCGGAGAAAAATGGTATCAATGCTGGATGGTCCAATCCGTGTTTTGAAATCTGGATGTATGCTTATTTTGGGGAAATGCCTGTAATTAGGGAATCTTATACCTGCTGTGATCGGTTTGCGGAGAAGTTTGAGAAGATAACAGGACATGAATATCTTAAGAAGGATAAGGATATTTACCGGAAACTGGTGCGGTATGGCGATGAAGAAAAAGCAATTCAGGTAGCGAAAAGGTGTTACAAGAAGTGTATAGAGGATGGAAAAGAAAAGCCATCAGAAATGTGGCCTGCGAGTATGGTGCAGGGGCTGGTAGAAGAGATACACATAAAAATAATATAGATACGGATATTACTTGATGACGACGTTGTGGGAATGTGTTATGATTTAATATCGAGATATTTGTATCAATATGATGGTTTAGATGACACTGTATGAGGAACAAAGGAAGGGGATTTCATGGTTCATTCAAAAACATTAGAGGAGACCGCTCTCTGGAAATCTTATCAGAAAAAGGTTACTTCTGAAAGAACAAGAGGCAACTGGATAAAAGAAGTCTATGAAACAGCAGTAAAATATATGATAGATGTGCGTCAAACTTTTCAGAATTATACTTTGCATGATGGAACTCATATCATAAATGTATTGGACGCAATGGGAGGATTGCTGGGAGATCAGATTTCTAAATTGACTGTTGGAGAAATGGAATTGCTGATCCTTGCTGCCAGTCTGCATGATTTGGGAATGGTTTATCAAGACGAGGAAAAACAGCGGTATTATGATGATGCTGAGGCATGCAGGAAATTTTTAAGAGAGTATTGTCCGGAGTATTTAGGTTGTCCGGTAGGAGAGTGGACGGAGGATATCCGCCAGTGGTATCTTCGCACATTACATCCCTTTCGAGTTTCAGAAGTATTGCAAAATGGAGCATGGAGGGATTTATTTGGGCGTTGTCCCCGGGAGATAGTGCCGAAACGTTGTATAGTAGCTGTTTGTATGGCGCATGGAGAAAATCCAGAGGCGCTGTCTCATAATAAGGATTTAGAATATTTGGCGGCAAATGATGTGAATCCTTTGTTTTGTGCGCTTTTGCTGCGGTTAGGTGATTTGCTGGATTTTGATGATACCCGTGCGCCTAAGGTACTATACAGTTATGTGGTTTGCAATGAAAAGAGTCGTGCCGAATGGGATAAGCATCAGGCATCGGCAGGTTTTCGCTATCCGGTTTCTCCCTCCACAAATGATCTGCCTTATAAAGCTTGTTGTACCAATCCGGGGGTGGAACATGCAGTCAGAGATTTTTTAGATTGGATTGATGACGAACTGAGTAATTGTATTAAATTGCAAAAGTTCTGTGGAACAAGTTGGCAGCGGGAATTTCCTTTTCCCAGGGCGGTTTTGCGTAATGAGATTGAATCAGATGGATATATGAGCGGTGACTTCTGCCTGACCATGGATCAGACACAGGTATTAAAGCTTTTGACAGGAGAAAATCTATATAATAACATTGATGTTTTTGTAAGGGAGCTGTTGCAGAATGCAATTGATGCTACACTGCTTCGTGGAAAGATGGATAGTGATTTTAAGCCGGAGAAGTCGCGTATTGATATATGGGAATGGAATGATAAGGAAGGAAATATCTGGTTTCGGATAGATGATCAGGGGACAGGTATGACGCTGGGGATGCTGCAGAGGTATTTTCTCAAAGTGGGCAATTCCTACTATAATTCTCGGGAAATGGAACGGGATTTGCGGGATCATGGCCAGACAGAAAAATATAATGGAATCAGTCGCTTTGGAATAGGATTCCTATCTTGTTTCCTTTGTGGAGATTATGCGGAAGTTTCTACTCTTTATTTTGATTCCAATAAAAATCGTAGGGAGGAATCTATTTCAGAATCCTACCAGACAGTGCACTATGGTCTGCGCCTGCAGGTGACGGGATTGAGTGGGTACTACACGCTAAAAAATCAGGCAATGCATCATCAAACAGAAGAACAGATGCCAATGCCGGATGGTTATGATACAAGTAAGCAGTACAATTGTGAAAGAGAAGGTTACCGTGCCAAAGCGGGAACATCTATTGCAATTCGATTAAATCCGGGGAAATTGGGTGCGCTGAATTTACGTGATGCAGTGGAGAAATATTTGTGCGGAGCCAGGGTGCCGGTGTATTACAATAATAAGCGGATTGGAAGGACTTATGAAGAAGTGATGCAGGCGGCGCATGAAGTGGCAGGGGAGAGACTTTATGAGTTGACTGACAAGATGAAAGAGGAATTTGACAAAAGTTTTCCAGCTGTCCGCGGGCAGTATCCCAAGATAGCAATGACAACGATCCCACTAGACACGGAGGAGGATTGTGTTTTACCAGGGATATCAGGGGTGTTGGTAAAATATGAGGTGCGATTTGATAAAGTCCCGGAATGGAAGGCGAAGGATCAGAAATATGCAGTTCAGGGGTATGTTGGGGAAGCAAGGGATTCATTGCAGGTGATATTGCGTAGTAGAAGTGCAGGTACAGTCGGTGAATATTTCTATGGATGGGAGAGAGTGAAGAGACAATACGGTGAAGAAACAGTGGCAGCTTTAGTAGCAGAATTTGAACGTTATTCTGAATGCCCTCAAACGGAGGGGGAATTGGGAGAAGTATGGTTTCCATTTGCAGAACATATGAGTTTATATGAGGCATGGAAAAGTTATCACGATTATCAGCAAAACGCAGGAATGTATATTCCACTTGAAGAATGCAAATGCCCAAGCATGACCTCTTTGACTTATAATTATCAAAGTGAGGATTTTGCATGTGCATATCAGGGGATTGCAGCTGGCAGAATGTCAGAAGCGTATTCTGTAGACCGTTCATGTATGGGAGTATTTTTCCTGGAAAACGAATGGAGACCTGTGGCAGAAGTAAGCCGTTTCACAATAACAGAAATTCCTTTAAAAATAATGGTAGTAATTAGTGGTATTTTGAGTAAGTATCAGATGTTGGGCGGATTAGAATTGGAATATTTTTTCGACCGGAAATGCGAGAATCACTCATTGAAAGAATGGAGGGAAGTACGGATTCCACATTTAAAACAATGGATGGATATAAATCAAAAGAGCCTTTTTACAGAAAGGATGCACTTCTTAAAGAAACCGCTAGAGGTGGAAAAAGAGGATGAATTTTATGTTTATACGAATGATTACATTAAAAATTCAACTTTGAATAAGTATCAAGATGCTTATCTTCAAGATAACTATCAGATGACAATTAACTATGAGGAAGGACAGAAGATTTCGTTTTGTGAAAAGGATGAGATTGAAATGGAAAGCGTATTGGACATGTTTCCGCCCATGCTGTTTTGTAAAGCGGCAAGTGACAGAAGTCGTCAATTTATATGTGTGGAAGAGCCTTCATGCCGGAAGGGAATTACCATAGATCATCCATTTGCGATATGGCTTTTGGATAACGCATTTTTGCTAAACCAATATTTTCATAGACAATTTTACCAGATAGTAGATTGTCTCTTTGATAGCTCTGGGGAAGATATAATGCGGACATGCAATCATATCCGTCAGCAGTTGATGAGTTTGCCGGAGTATCATGGTGTAGACGTCAGGAGTTTCCCACAGTTGAGTATGGATGATTTTTGGGTCACGGATGACTAAGATACATATTATAATATGGTGTCACGCATTGATGTTTGAAAAAATTAAATAACAAAACTAAAATAGCTTGAGAGGAAGTATTTTGGAAAGACCATGATACTTTCTTTTTGATAAAGGATTTTGGTTCCGTGAGAATACCAGAAAAAGATCAGCATTTATCGGTAAAAAAACAAATGTCGGAGCATATCAGAAAGGAAGGAGAATCACCATCAGTAGGGGAATCTTTAGTTTAAATACAGAATACGGAAAAGCAAGGAATGTGTATATTTATTGATCATTTGGTGAAGGGGATAGTACCCCCAATATTGTAGCAATAATATAACAGCACCCACTGGTAAAAATAGCAATAATCTAACACCAGCCAACGAATTATCAATGAAAATCAGGGCAAAAATGTTTAAAAAATTTGTGGCAATTACTTGACACCAGCGGGGATCGTTAGGGGGAATGATGTGTTTTTGTATAGGGAGAAGGTGAAAGCGTATCTGAGGAAGGGGGCCAGGCTGCTCAGAGGGGAGACGGAGTATCCGAACTCAAGAGTGGGTTGGGGTGGATTATGTGTTGGCTTGAGTCTACCAGAGTGAAAACTTTAGAGCAGGATGCGTGCAGGAGAAGAGCTGTAAGTTGGGGATAGCGAGCAAAAGAAAGAAATGCGGGTATGCCTCGGATTACCCCTATAAGGTGCTCGGCGGATTAAGCACAGCTATGGAACAGACCTTTTAAAGATGAATACATGCAAATTAATGACAAAATTTGCGTTTGACGTGAGTTATTTCATCATAACTGTTTACTTTTTAAATGAAATATATTAGAATCTAGTCATATGAAATTTAAA
>CAZKAO010000053.1:0-23600 GCA_964550745.1 uncultured Acetatifactor sp. | reverse complement strand
CTATCGCAGGCATGAGCCAGAAGGTGAACGGCAAGGAGCATATCGCCAGAGTGGCGGCCATCTCCGCAGGCGACGAGGAGGTTGGCCAGCTGGTGGCAGACGCCATGGAGAAGGTCAGCGGGGACGGCGTAATCACCATCGAGGAGTCCAAGACCATGCAGACCGAGTTGGATCTGGTAGAGGGTATGCAGTTTGACAGAGGTTATATTTCCGCATATATGGCAACGGATATGGATAAGATGGAGGCGACTCTGGATAATCCCTATGTTTTAATTACCGACAAGAAGATTTCCAATATTCAGGAGATTCTGTCCCTGCTGGAGCAGGTGGTACAGTGTGGCGCCAAGCTGCTGATCATTGCTGAGGACGTGGAGGGCGAGGCTCTGACCACCCTGATCGTCAACAAACTGCGTGGCACCTTCAATGTGGTGGCTGTAAAGGCTCCCGGCTACGGCGACAGAAGAAAGGCTATGCTGGAGGATATCGCTATTCTGACCGGCGGCACTGTGATCAGCTCCGAGTTGGGCTACGAGCTTAAGGACACCGATATGTCCATGCTGGGCCGTGCCAAGTCCGTGAAGGTACAGAAGGAGAATACCGTGATCGTGGATGGCGAGGGCGACAAGAGTGCTATCCAGAGCCGTATCGCACAGATCAAGGCACAGATTGAGGAGACCACCTCTGACTTTGACAGAGAGAAACTGCAGGAGAGACTGGCTAAGTTGGCCGGCGGCGTGGCTGTGATTCGTGTGGGCGCTGCCACCGAGACGGAGATGAAAGAGTCCAAGCTGCGTCTGGAGGACGCCCTGGCTGCAACCAGAGCTGCGGTGGAGGAAGGCATTATCTGTGGCGGTGGTTCCGCATATATTCATGCGGCGAAGGATGTTGCCAAGTTGGCTGAGACCCTGGAGGGCGATGAGAAAACCGGAGCGCAGATCGTATTGAAGGCTCTGGAGGCGCCTCTGTATCACATTGCTGCCAACGCAGGCTTAGAGGGCAGTGTGATTATCAACAAGGTCGAGGAATCCGCAGTGGGCGTAGGCTTTGACGTGCTGAAAGAGGAGTATGTGGACATGGTGAGCGCAGGTATTCTGGATCCTGCCAAGGTGACCAGAAGCGCTCTGCAGAATGCGACCAGCGTTGCCAGCACGCTGCTGACCACTGAGTCCGTAGTGGCGAACATCAAGGAGGATGCTCCCGCAATGCCCGCAGGCGGCGGTATGGGCGGCATGATGTAAGGCGGCTATTCAATAAAGATTAGAAAAAACAGTGTACACGGCGGGGAGAAATCCACGCCGTGTATTTTATCGCCCATAAGAAATGAACTAAAAAATTCTTGAAAAAATACTTAATTTGATTGCAATTTCGTCCCATTCATGCTACCATACATACAAAGCATATATTCTTTTCCATTTTGACGGAGCAATTCTCTTCTCAAGAAATCAGAAAATCTATGCTTGAAACTCAAAATGAAAAATTGAAGACGAGCAGGAGATTTTCGGGTAAAATAGGAACGGATATTTTTTTGTATCTCCTGCGCACAGAACCGAGGAGGTACGGTATGAAAAGACAGAGAGAAGACACTCATTTGTCTCAGGCGATAGTGGCTGCCCGGAGCGCCGCCGCCTATGACACCAATGTTAAATTCCTGCTGGCGGACAAGCAGATTCTGGCGAGAATCCTAAAATATACCATCCGGGAATGCAGGGAGATGGAGATCACGGATATTATCTCCTGTATCGATGATGATATTGAGGTGGCCGCATCGGCTCTGGACCCGGGGCTGACCAATCTGGGCAGGGTCAGGGAAGACAAGACGGAGGACAGTGTTCCGGGAGAGGGCACGATATATTATGATATCCGTTTTAGCGCATATCTCGGACAGATGAAGATGAAATTCCTTATCAATCTGGAGGCGCAAAAGCTGACCAGCCATAGCGTATTGGGGTATCATCTGGAGAACAGGATTGTGTATTATCTCTCCCGAATGGTTTCGGCCCAGAAAAACACGGAGTTTTACAGGACGGATTATGACAGTCTGAAAAACGTGCGCAGTATCTGGATATGTATGGACAGTGGAAAAAGGGGAGATTCCATTGAGGAGATTAATCTGGAGCGGAGGACGGTGTATGGGGACAGGGATAACTCCCACAGAGTGGAGCTTGTTCAGGGAATCATAGTCAATATACGCAGCGATCCCGGGGAGGAGACTTCCCGAAATACGCTGATCGCCATGCTGGAAGTACTACTGTCCGAGATGAAAGTGGAAGAGAAAAAGGATATACTGGAAAAAGAGTATGGAATGGTAATGCAGGTAGAGACCGAAGGGAGGATGCAGTCTATGTGTAATTTGTCGGAGGTTTTTATTGAGAAAGGCATACGGAGAGGCATACGGAGAGGCATGCAGGAAGGCATACAGAAAGGCACTATCAATCAGAGCCGTCAGTCAATCTTTGACCTATTGGAGGACTTAGGGGATATCCCGGAAGACATCGTTGCTCGCATTCAAGATGAGGAGGATACAGAGACACTTCGCATATGGCATAAGGCGGCAGCGCGGACAGAGGGCTTTGCGGCGTTTCGTGAGACAATTATGAACGCCTGAGCGGAGTATCGCAGCATGTTCGAATACGTGGACTTGCTGTTAAAAAGTTATTAGAAGGATATATTTCATGAGAAAATTTTTCAGGGGAATTGTACTGTTTTTGGGTATCGCATATGTGTTATGCAGCTGCGGAGTCCAACACATAGAGAATAGTGTCACAGCCGAAGCAGAAATGGCGGATGTGACAGAGTCCGGCCGGATGTCAGGTTCAGCTGTGACTTTCGGCTCAGAGTCTGATACGGAATATGTAATCGGACTTATTCCTGTACCCGCTTCCGATACTGAACCGGCGCCCACTCCAAGCCCGGAGCCAACGCCTGCCGCGCTGCCCGTCTCAGCGGTATATATGATAGAGTATGGTGAACTTATGTCCGCCACAATAAAGCTGCCCGGTACAGAGGGCTATGAAAAATATCTGGAGGAGGATTTGTGCTACCATAATGTCTGCAAAGATACGGAGAGCGGAGCCGAATATTGGCCCTTTGACATTTGTTTGCCACAGTTTGGGGAGAATATGCCATGCTACAGAGAACTGAATGCCTATTTTGAAGAGTTGTATGCGCAGTTATTATTTAGAAAAAATGAATTCTATGATGAGTTTGCCAGGGATGACAGCCGACTTTATTATGAGAACTATTCTTACGGAGGTATGACGATTAGTGAGCAGTATTTGACAGTATATGTGAGTCAAATGGCATATGGGGGCGGAATTCGTGATGTGATCAACCCTATGCCGGTCACTTTCGATCTGACCACTGGAAAAAGAATTACTCTGCCGGAGATTTTGAACTGTTCGGAGCAGGAAATAAAGGAATTGGTAGCAGATTATGTCTATGGTTATTTCCTCAGCCAGGGTGAGGAGTATGTCTGGCGGGACAAATATCTGTGTTACGAGCCGGAGCAGTTCTATATGCTGGAACTGGGGCTGGGAGTCTACTATCCCCGCTATGCCATCGAATGTGGTGCGGCCGGAGATTTCCTTTTTGTGATTCCCTATAAAGAGTTGGCGGAGAAGATGCCGGGAGCCGCGCTGCCTGAACCGCAGTTCTTCTCCATGGTAACAGAAATAGATTGCGGGGAGTACGAGTCGGTTTTAAATCGTTTGCCTAGCTCGGAGGACTATGAGGCGTATCTGGCGGAGGATATGGTCTATCACAACACCTATTGGACCGATGAGAATGGTTCGGAGCAGGGAGCCTTTGATATCTGCCTGCCCCGGTTTAAAGAGAGTCTGCCCTGTTATGAGCAGATAAATGCCTATTTTTTCAATTGGTTTGCCGATGCTCTGGACACAAAAGAGGAGTATTATGCGCACCTGGAGAGAGAAGACCAGAATGAAAATAGCTACAGAAAACTGTATTACGAGGGCATGACCATCGGAGAGAGGTATCTGACTGTCTACACTGTCTGGATGTCACATGATCACGAAAACATGGATGAGGTCAACCCTGTGCCGGTCACCTTTGACCTGACCACTGGGAAGCCGGTCACCCTGCCGGAGTTTTTAGATTGCTCCGAGCGGGAAGTGCAAGAACTGGTGGCGGATCAAGTTTACAGGTATCTATTTAACAAGAGCCAGGAATGCAGCTGGCTGGAGTGCTGCCTGTGTTATAAGCCGGAGCAGTTCTACATGCTGGAGCAGGGGCTGGGCGTCTATTATTCCCGACCCTCCCTCAGTTCCACTGGGGAGGGAGACGCTCTGTTTATTATACCCTACGAGGCGCTGCCGGAAAAGATTTCAGGAAAAGCCGTATCATAGGCTTGGGGTCCATAGTGAGCATATTTGGAGCAATATTCCAGAAAAAATAAGCGATACACAGAAAAGAGGAAGTTATGAAGAAACTGTACTTTGCCAGGCATGGGCAGACCATATGGAATGAGGAAAACAAAATCTGCGGCGCCACGGATATAGCCCTGACGGCGCTGGGGCATGAGCAGGCGGACGAGCTGGGACGGCTGATTGCGGCAGGAAATTACGGGATTGACGAGATTCTGCATTCTCCACTGATCCGGGCCGCCGAGACCGCCCGGCATGTCCATGAGATCACTGGGATTCCCATGCGGGCAGAGGAGCGCCTGAGAGAGCAGAATTTTGGAAAATGGGAGTCTACCCAGCGCGGCAGCGCAGAGTTTCGGGCGGCGCTGGCTCAGTTTGTGAACCACAATGGGGACGGCGAGTCCATGATGCAGATGGCCCAGCGGATATATAATCTGTTGGACGAGCTTAAGGCCCAGTCTCGGGACAAAACCTATTTGTTGGTGGCCCACAACGGGATTGCACGGATTGTACAGTCCTATTTTTACGATATGTCCAATGAAGAATTTGCGTTTTTTGGCATCGGCAACTGCCAGGTGCTGGAGTATGAGTGGTAACATTGCGGGAGGTATAATATGAAATCAGCGGCAGAACTACAGACACTATTACGACAGATTGACCACAGGAGCTATCCGGCCTACAAGGACACCAGGGGGCAGTACCAGTTCCAGCAATATGTGCTGTCCATCGACCATGTGCAGGGGGACCCGTTTGCGGCGCCCTCCAAGGTGAGCCTGATTGTACCGGGCCGGGTGGCAGGCTTTGACAAAAACTGTTATCAGGAAAAACACAGGCGGATTGCCTTTCAGGACTATCTGCTTCGGCGCATGGCGGCCAAAATCCGGGAGTATTCTTTCAAGGCCAAGGGTTCCGGAAAAAGCGGCCTTCTGGGCATCAGCCAGCCGGGACAGGAGATATTGGAGCGCAGTGCCTGCGCGGTAAATCCCGCGGACGGGCAGGTAACCATCCGCATGGAGATTGGCTTTCCTGCCAATGGGCGCACTATCAATGCAGGAGAACTGATTAAAATCCTGTTTGATTTTCTTCCGGTATGCGTAAAGCAGACTCTGTTGGCGGCTTCCTGCCCCAAAGACGGCCTGGAGAAAGTGCTGCACCTGGCGGACGACCAGCTCTATATCCGGCAACAGTTAAAGGAGCGGGAGCTGGTGGCTTTCGTGGCGGACGGCGCCATTCTGCCACGCAAATCTGGAGTATCGGCCCAGCCCATGAAGGATGCGGTAGCCTTTGTAAGCCCTCAGGAGATGGCTGTGACTTTGCAGCTGCCCCACAGGGGTGAACTCAGGGGTATGGGCATCCGTAAGGGGGTGACATTGATCGTGGGCGGCGGCTACCATGGCAAGTCCACATTGCTGGAGGCGCTGGAAAAAGGCGTCTACGACCATATTGCCGGGGACGGCAGAGAGTATGTGCTGACGGATGACAGCGCCATGAAGCTGCGGGCGGAGGACGGCAGGAGCATCCAGCAGGCGGATATCTCCATGTTTATCCGCAATCTGCCAGGCGGCAAGGACACCAGCCATTTCTACACGGAGGATGCCAGCGGCAGTACCTCCCAGGCAGCCGCCACGGTGGAGGCCGTGGAGATGGGGGCAAAGGTGTTCCTGATCGATGAGGATACCAGCGCTACCAACTTCATGATTCGGGATGAGCTGATGCAGCGGGTAGTCAGCCGGGACATGGAGCCGATTATTCCCTTTATCGACCGTGTGCGGGAGCTGTATGAGGATTACGGCATCTCCACGATTCTGGTGGCGGGCAGCTGCGGTTCCTATTTCCACAAGGCGGACTGCATTTTGCAGATGAATAAATACCGTCCGGTGGAGATCACGGCTCTGGCGAAAAAGGAGGCGGAGCAGTTCCCCTATACGCTGGGAAGCGCCCCGGAGGCAGGAAAGCCGGATTTTCACAGGGTGATTAAGGCGGACCAGGCCTTTGCCAAAGATGACCGGATCAAGATGAAGACCATGGGACTGGACGGCTTTTCCATCAACCAAAAGACTGTGGACATGCGCTATGTGGAGCAGCTGGTGGACAGCGAGCAGCTCACAGCCCTGGCTCATATGATCAAATATATGAAGTGCCGCTGCTTTGACGGGAGAAAAACCATGCAGCAGGCTGTGGAGGCTCTGTATGAGGAGGTGGAAAAAAGCGGTTTTGCCGTCTTCTGCCCGGGCAGGGAGAGCCTGCCTAGCAACCTGGCCATGCCCCGCCGCCAGGAGCTGTATGCGGCGCTGAACCGGTGCCGGGAGCTGGTGCGGATATAGCAAGCGCACGAACAGTGCCTGGAAGAAATACTGGCGCTCCCTTCTAATAGAAATGATACTGGAAGGGAATATGCGGGACTCAATCAGGGAGTATATAAGATGAGGAAAAACCAGAGAAGGAATATTTTGATTAGTGTATTTCTGCTTGCAATGGCTGTTATACTGAGCCTGCTTGTCATTTTTGCAATGAGGAACCAAAAAGAGCAGGTATATTATGGAGTAACCAGAAATGGGCATCCATATCATATTTACCTTTTGAAGGATGGGACATTTGATTTCTTGGATATGACCAGCAGCAGATTGTCATTTCATAATGAAGGAGACCGCTATCAATGGAATGACGGGATGCTGGAACTAAATTTCGCAGATCCGGACAAGGTGTGGTATTTGCGCCGGGAGGGCAAAACGCTGGTTTTCGAGGGAGATATGTCTGTTCTGAAGGATGGTGACCCCAGGTTAAATGGAGTAGTTTTTGAGAAGATAACAGATTAGATTTATCTGGTGAAAAGCGTCCGGCGAGGCGCTTTTCCCACTTGTTGTCGTATCTTGCGGTCGTTTTCCGTAATTCGCTGTTGCGGTAGGACGACTTAGATAGTATAATGAGTAAAATGCTTCGCATTTAACTCTGCAGAATAAAGGTGCGCCAAGGCGCACGGAGAACAGGGAAAAATGAGTAAAATGCTTCGCATTTAACTCTACAGAACAAAAGTGCGCCAAGGCGCACGGAGAACGAGGAAAAATGAGTAAAATGCTTCGCATTTAACTCTACAGAACAAAGGTACGCCAAGGCGCACGGAGAACGAGGAAAAATGAGTAAAACGCTCTGCATTTAACTCTACAGAACAAAAGTGCGCCAAAGTGCATGGAGAACAAGGGAAAATGAGTAAAACGCTTCGCATATAATGATCACAACCCGTATAAAAAGGGGGGAGGAAATGGTAAAGGAAATATCGACAAAAAGGCGGCGAGTCAGCAGGAAGATTCTGGGAGTAGCGATCTGGACATTGCCCGCTGCCGCCATCATCCTGCTTGCTTCAGTTTTTTTCTGGATTTTTTCTTTTCCGCAGGGGAATGCGGAAGAGGATACGGCGCTTACACCCAGGGAACTGGAGATAGAAGCAATCCGGCCTGACAGAGAGGTGCTGCAGGACGAGCCTGTGGCCGCCTGGACGGAGGAGGAAAGCGGTTCTGAGGAGGAGAGCGCTCCGGCCCAGGAAGAAGAACTATATACCTACACGGAGTTGAATGAAACCCTTTATGCCCAGACATCTCTCAGAGTACGGGACATGCCTCTTGTTGAGGGAAGTCAGATCGGCGGTCTCTACCGAAATCAGGAGATCAAGGCAACCGGCAGATGCAATGAGACAGGATGGTACCGCATTGATTTTTATGGCAGCGTGGGATATGCCTCGGATGATTATCTGGCGGCGGAACCGGTGAAGCTGGAACTCACGCAGTCCGTTGGCAGTTTTGCGGCGGTGGATAAAAGCTATTATGACAATGTGCTTTTTATCGGGGATTCTCTGACGGTGGGGCTTTCCATGTATGGCAATCTGAAAAATGCCACCTATTTCTGCATAAACGGTATGGGGGCGGACGAGGCTTTGGGCAAGGATATGAGCGGGGTCACTCTGGACGCTCTGTTGGACGGCAATCAGTATGATGCGGTGTATATCATGTTGGGAATCAACGATATGGGAATTAAGCGCAAGACTTATCTGTCTGTCTACAGCGATCTTCTTGACCATGTGCAGGAAAAACAGCCGAATGCCGGTATTGTGATTCAATCCATTCTGGCAGTTACATCAGCCTATACTGCTGAACATCCGAAGATCAATAATGATGAGATCAGGGAACGCAATGCCGGCCTGGCGGAGATGGCGGATGGCCAGCATATATTTTATCTTGATCTGAATACCTTTTTTGTGGATGATGCCGGCAATCTCAGGGAGAGTCAGGCGAGGGACGGGCTGCACCTGAAATCCAGCGCATATAAAGTGTGGAAGGATGCCCTGCTGGCTAACGGTATCGTAGGACAAGCCTAGTGTGCTGGCACATTCAGTTAGTTCGAAGATGAACGTGTCAGCACACTAGTATGATTGTACCTGATGCGGTAAGTGCATTACCTAAAATATAAAGAAACCAAGGAGGACAAACCAATGAAAATGAATAGCATCTGCGTGCAGGGCGGTTACACGCCGGGCAATGGGGAGCCCCGCCAGATTCCCATCGTACAGAGTACCACCTTTAAATATGACACCAGTGAGGATATGGGCAAGCTTTTTGATCTGGAGGCCAGCGGCTATTTTTATACCCGACTCCAGAATCCCACCAACGATTATGTGGCGGCCAAAATCTGTCAGATGGAGGGCGGTACGGCGGCCATGCTGACCAGCAGCGGACAGGCGGCTACTTTCTATGCCCTGTTCAATATCTGCGGTGTTGGAGATCACATCGTGGCTTCCAGCAGTATTTATGGCGGTTCCTTTAACCTGATTTCCGTCACCATGAAGCGAATGGGTATCGAGACTACTTTTGTGGACCCCGACGCCTCCGAGGAGGAGCTGAATGCCGCTTTTCGGCCCAACACCAAGGCCATGTTCGGAGAGACTATCGCCAATCCGGCTCTGACGGTGTTGGATATTGAGAAGTTTGCCAGATGCGCCCATGGCCATGGCGTGCCCCTGATCATTGACAATACCTTTGCCACTCCCGTCAATTGTCGGCCCTTTGAGTGGGGAGCCGATATCGTGACTCATTCCACCACCAAGTATATGGATGGTCACGGCGCGGCGGTGGGCGGCTGCATTGTGGACAGTGGAAGATTTGACTGGATGGCTCATGCGGACAAGTACCCCGGACTGTGTACCCCGGACGTGAGTTACCATGGCATCACCTATGCGGAAAAATTTGGTCAGGAAGGCGCTTTTATCACCAAATGTACAGCACAGCTGATGCGGGATCTTGGTTCCATTCAGAGTCCCCAGCATGCCTTTATCCTGAATCTGGGTCTGGAGAGCCTGCATGTGCGTATGCAGCGCCACTGTGAAAATGGCCAGGCCGTGGCTGAGTTCCTGGCGTCCCACCCCAAGGTGGCCTATGTGAACTACTGCGGTCTGCCCGGGGATAAATACTATGAACTGGCGCAAAAATATCTGCCGAATGGCAGCTGCGGTGTGGTATCCTTTGGCTTAAAGGGTGGCAGGGAGGCCGCCAGCACCTTTATGAAAAATCTGAAAATGGCAGCCATTGAGACCCATGTGGCGGATGCCCGGACCTGCTGTCTGAATCCCGCCTCCAGCACTCATCGACAGATGACGGACGAGCAGCTCAAGGAGGCCGGTGTGCCTGCGGAGCTGGTGCGCATGAGCTGCGGTCTGGAGGACAAGGAGGATCTGATCGCCGATATTGCTCAGGCGCTGGAGAAATGTTAAAATACTGCAATATCCGGCAAGGGAACGTTCCAGACGGATGTTGGCATGGGCTTGAAGAGGAAGGAATAGGGTATATACGCACAGAACAAATGTTCTGAAAAGTATTGCAAATCAATTTTGAATATGCTATGATAGATACAGTCAGATCCTGTGGGTCTGGCTGTATTTTTCAATCTGATTAGTAGGTATTGCAGGCATAGCCGGCGAGAACCACAAAAGAGGTAGACATGGATATAGAGAAGATGATTGTGTACAGGCGCACTGTTCCTGCCAGGGGAGCGGAGTATGCGGATTACCCTGCGGGACTTATGCCGGAGCTGGCCGGGTATCTGCGGCAGGGAGGGATTGACCGGCTTTACAGCCATCAGGCGGAGATGTTCAAGCTGGCGCAGCAGGGAGAGAATGTGGTCATTACCACCTCCACGGCCAGCGGCAAGACTCTGGGTTTTCTGCTGCCTGTGCTGCAGGAGATTCTGCGCAATCCCCGTACCAGAGCCATGTTCATCTATCCGACAAAAGCCCTTGCCAGCGACCAGTACAAGGCGCTGCAGCCTGTGCTGGAGTATTTTGGGGAGGAACGGATATCCGCAGGGGTATATGACGGGGATACGGCGCCCGCTGAGCGCAGCCGGATTCGCCGCAGCGCCAATATCATCCTGACCAATCCGGAGATGATCAACAGTTCTTTTCTGCCCAATCACAGCAGATATGGGTTTGATCTGTTTTTTGCCAATCTGCGGTATGTAGTGATTGATGAATTGCACACTTACAGAGGGGCATTTGGCTCCCATCTGGCCAATGTGTTCCGGCGATTTGAACGGGTGTGCCGGTATTATCACAGCAGTCCGCAGTTTCTGTGCAGCTCCGCCACGATAGCCAATCCGCTGGAGCTTGCCGGGGGAATTTGTGGCAGAGCTTTTGTGCAGGTGGAGAGAGACGGGGCGCCCAGGGCGGAGAGACATTATATTTTCCTGCAGCCGGATAAGCTCCAGGACAAATACGGCCGGGAGACAGGCCAGGTCAGCGCCGCCACCGTGGCTGCCAATCTGCTTCCTGAGCTGATGGAGCAGGAGACCAGTTTTATTGCCTTTGTCAGTTCCAGAAGGAATGTGGAGATCGTGCTGAAGGAGACCAGAGACTTGCTGGAGGGAGTGAATATGGCGGCTCCAGAGTCTCCGAGCGGGACAAAGCCGCGGCGGATGCGGGCGCTTCGGCCGGAGGAGCTGATGATTAACCGCATTGCCGGATACCGGGGAGGATATACTCCCAGGGAACGGAAAGAGATAGAGAGGCGCATGAATCAGGGCGAGCTGCTGGGGCTGGTTGCCACCAATGCTTTGGAACTGGGTATTGATATCGGACGGCTGGACGCCACGGTGCTGGTGGGATATCCCGATACCAAGGCTTCCTTCTGGCAGCAGAGCGGCCGTGCCGGCAGAAGCGGACGGGCCTGCACCAATTACCTGATTCTGCGTGAGATGCCTTTTGACCAATACATTGCCGTCAATCCGGACTGGCTCTTTGACGGCAGCAGTGAGAGTGCCGTGATCGATCCTGACAATCTGCTGATTCAGCTGGCCCATATTCGTGCGGCTGCCGCCGAGATTCCTCTGGGCAGACTGGACGGGGAGCTTTTCCCGGATATGGGAGAGGCGGTTCCTATTCTGATGGAGGCGGGGGAACTAAACCGGCAGGGGGAGCGCTATGTCTGGTGCGGTCCTGCTTTCCCCCAGGGGGATTACAGCCTGCGCAATATTGATAATGGACGCTACAAGCTGATTCAGCAGGAGAACCATGATGTGATCACAGAGATGGATGAACTTCAGGCTTTCCGGGAGCTTCATACCGGGGCGGTCTATATGCATGGCGGAGTATCTTATCAGGTGCTTCGTATGGAGCAGGAGAGCCGTACCTGCTATGCGATGCCTTTTTTGGGGAACTATTACACTGTGCCGGGAGGCAATACAGATATCCGACAGCTGCTGGTCAGACGGCAATGCAGTTATGGATCGGCGGCCGGACAGCAGGAGCCGGATCAGCCGGATGTACAACAGGAGTGCGGTAGCAGCGTATTTTTCGGAGATATCCATGTGGCGGATACGATCAGCATGTATAAAAAGCTGGAATTCCACAACCATCAGAATCTGGGCTATGACCAGCTGCCTCAGCCGCTGACCAAGCAGTATGACACTGAGAGCGCATGGATACAGCTGCCGGCGGAGGTGGTACGCAGATACCGGAGTATACTGCAGGAGAGCGCCAGTGGAAAACAGGTGCTGAATAACCATTTTGAGGGGCTGTGCTATGCTCTGGAGAATGCAGCCCGCATGCTGACGATGACGGAGAAGGAGGATATCGGCGTCATCACCTCTGCCAATGCGGTGGGGGAGCAGATGGATGAGAGCGATCAGGTAGTTGTCTATATCTATGACAAGTTTGTGGGCGGATTGGGATATGCGGAGAAGGCCTATGAGCGGATGCCGGAAATCGTCAGCCGGGCGCAGACGCTGGTGGCGGGCTGCGGTTGCGAGGACGGCTGTATTGCCTGCATCGGAGACTATCGACTGAGCAGGTCAGAGGTGCTGTGGGGATTGCGGCAGCTGCCGTCCTGTATTCAGATGCGGGACAGCGGCGGGGAGAGCGAGAGCGTCAGGGAGAAGCTGCGTAAGCGGCTGGAGCATTTGGAGAGGAAGTAGTATGAGAAGAATGCTGCAGAGCGGTAACAGGAAGGCAAGGTCGAAAGAGGATTAAGCAGATGGACAGACTACAGCGATTGGAGATGGAGATACTGGGGCAGCTGAATCCCAGACAGATGGAGGCGGTGCTGGACGAGAGCAGTACCTGTGTAGTCAATGCCAATGTGGGAAGCGGCAAGACCACCGTGCTGATCGCCAAACTTCTGTATTTATTTTATATTAAAGAAATTCGTTACAGTCAGATGATTGTTTTGACTTTCACCCATAAGGCGGCCGAGGAGATACGCAGACGTCTGGAATCCTGGGAGGGAAGCATACCGCCTGAGGGGCTGGCCGGTTTTGGCACCTTTCACAGCGTGGCGTACCGGCTGCTGAAACAGTCTCTGCCCATAGAGGAATTGGGGTATACCAAGGAGTTTCAGGTGCTGCTCCCGGAGCAGGAGCTGGAGCTTGCTCAGGAGATCATCCGGGATGAGGGTTATAAGATTAAATATCCCGCCCGGCTGAAAAAGCGTCTGGAGGCGGCGCAGCGTCTGGGACGGCAGGGCAGGGACAGCGTGGAGGGAAGGCGCCTTGACAAGCTGCAGGATGATATCTGGCTGCTGGCCGGGACTCTGGATCAGAAAAAGAGACAACGCAATGTGATGACGTTTCGGGAGCTTCTGGTGTGGGGGGAAAAGCTGCTGCGCAGATATCCCATCAACCCGGCCTGGATTGTCATAGATGAGGTTCAGGATAGTGACGAGCAGCAGCTGGCCTTTCTGGACGCCCTGCGGGGGCCGGAAACCCGGCTTTTTGCCGTGGGTGATCCCAACCAGATTATCTATGGATGGCGGGGAAGCAGCATCAATGCGTGCTTCACATTAGTGCATCGTTACAAAGCCAGGGAACTGACCCTGCCCATGAACTACCGCAGCGGCAGCCGGATACTGGAGGCGGCCCGGTATTTCAAGCAGTATGGAGATAAGCTGACAGGCAGTCGGGACTGCGTCGGACAGGTCAGAATCCGGCAGGCCTATGACCCGCTGGGGGAGGCGTATTATCTGGCGGAGCAGATCCGCAGGCTGCAGGGCAGCGGTGTGCCGCTGGGGCAGATTGCTGTCTTTTACCGGCTGCAGGCGCAGGCACAGCCCCTGGCGGACGTGTTTGCCAGAGAGGGAATCCCCTGCCGGATCGTCACCCGCCGGGAGCAGGACAGTGGTGAATCTTATCTGGAGCAAGAGGGGATTCGCATCTATGGTGAAGATGGCGAGGAGGAGGCTCCGGAGATGGTGTCACACCCAGAGGAGAAGGCATTGGAGCGGGTATGGCTGATGACGCTGCATGCATCCAAGGGTCTGGAGTTTTCTTACGTATTTATCATTGGGGTGAACTACGGCCTGATTCCGCTGCATCCCTCCGGCTTTGAGGAGGAAGAGGAGGAGAGACGACTGTTCTTCGTGGGTATGACCAGAGCCAGGGATTATCTGGAGCTGTCCTATTACACCCAGCCTGCGCTGCCCAAGGTAGTGCCAGGGGAGAGCCGCTATCTGCAGATGATCCCGGAGAGGCTGGTGGAACGGGTGGACGGCAATGATGTGACCGGATTAGTCAATGAATTAGGGAAAACCGGCTCCGATAGCGAAGAGAGTGAAACATCAGCCACGCCTCGCCAGGTGCGTCATATAAAGTACGGTGTGGGAGTGGTGACCTGTGAGACGGAGGAGAAGATCACAGTGGACTTTGGGGAATTGGGCAGCAAATCCTTTATGAAGGATTTTGTCAGTCTGGAGCCTGTCACAGGGGCATAGGATGTCGGTCGGAAATATTAGGAGTATGCAATGTGGTGAAAGAAGGTGCTAAAAATGCAGAAAAGAGTTCCAGCCCACTTGAAAAGTACAGTAGATATGATAGAGTTGGCATTTCCCAATGGAGTGAACAGGGAGCAATATTTTTCCCTGCTGCACTTGCTGTATGATTATATGTGCGATGAAAATTTATCAATGGTGATGTCCTATATTACCGGGGAAAGTACAGGAGTTATAACGAATGATATTTATGGTGTAAAGCAAAGGGCAGTTGACAATGACTGCTTTTTAGCGGTAAAGGACAAACTTATAAAAGCAGGTTTTGCCTCATGGGTTGCAGAGGACTGAGTAGTTATTCATGAATTTCGTATATGGTTTCTGTCAGACAGCGGTGTATAAAGTCGTAGGTCAAAGGGATATAAGTCTCCATCTTTTCCGGGGCGGTCAGATACCAGAGAAAGCTCTCCGCAAAATATTCCTCATTGTCCCCTGTTCCATAATCCATCCCCATATCTCTGGCGGACTGTGTCTCCAGCTCCAGAACAGAGAGGAATTCCTTTTTTTCACTGGGAAAATTGCAGCAGTAATCCAGAAAATGTCCAAACTCATGAAGAATGGTGGTGGAGGTGGCATTGTCCCGGTCCTCCACCTTGATATAGAGACTCTCTACATCCGTAACGCCCTTGACGGAAGAGTATTCGCCGTCAAATTCGGTCAGGGCAATGTCCTCGGCAGTCACATAGAAATGCCAGCCATAGTCCACAAACAGGTAACAGATGCTCTCCGGCAGCAGGGAGAGCATTTCCTCACAGCGGTCTACATAGCGCACCCGCACATTTCCGATCACCTCCACCGGAGGGATATAGTCAGCCATATAGCTGTACATCTCCTCAGCTGTAGCGGGCTCATCGGCGCAGAGAAAATGCCGCCGCCTGGCATATATGCCGTGGTAGGGCGGATAATAGGGGAGGGTGCGCAGTTCGGGGGCATCCGCCTGAGGATAGGAAATGTGCAGCTGCGGGCTGGCAGCAGCACAGAAAAGCTCCAGGCTGCCCCAGAGAAAAAGTGCCATTATGCCCGCTAAAAGCCATTGAGTCCATTTTTTTCTGATCATAGTATTCCTCATATATCGTGAAAATGTTTGTTTTTTGTATGGTTCCAGTATAACATACCGCCTCAGCTTATTCCAGTCTCCGAAAAAAGAAAAATCGGAATATTATTTGTGTCAGGGTATTTCAAAAATCCACCTGGCATGTAATAATATAATTATCACGACGCTTTAGGGAGAAGACGTCACCACAGGCTGCATAATCGGACAACCTGTGCCGCACGGAAAGGAAAATCTAGTCGCTCGTGAGTATAACAAGGGAAGGTTGATATGGTAATGAGTGTTAAAATCAGGATATTTGTCTGTCTTCTATGTGTTCTATTTCTGAATGCATGCGGGAACAGCCAGGATATTGCGGACGGGGATACCGATACAGTGCCTAAAGATTCGGGGACGGGGAGCGGAGTGGAGAGCTTAAGCCAATCCCCGGCAGAGGATCAGACAGAATCTGAAGCGGAGCCTCAGGAAGAACCCACGGAAGATGCCGGGCCTCCTGCAATCAGGAATGTGGATTGGGAGGCGTATCAGGAGGTTCTGACTGATGAGGAGTATGCTGCGCTGCAGGGCTTTTTTCCTGTGCTGGAAGGGAGAGTTTCCTTTACCTGGACAGTGGATGCGTACACATATGAGCAACAGATAGACAAGCGTAGAGTCTCAATTGATGAATTCCGCTATATACTGGACAATGAACTCTGGGAGGCGAACTATGACCCTGACGAATTGTGGATAGAGTCCATAGCGCTCTGTGACCTGGACGGAGATGGAGACAGGGAACTGATCCTGCTTTTAAAAAATATTGGCGGGCACTATCTGATTTTGAAAAAAGAGGACGGCCGTTATTACGGTACGAACAGAGTGTATCGCGGATTTGAGAGCCTTCAGACCAATGGAGTCTATGAGGGTTCCGGCGGCGCTGCCTACAGCTATTATTATCGGATGGTCTTTGAGGAGGAGACATTTCGGGAGGTCCTGCTGGGCTATACAGACTGGGACGATAAAGAGAACACAGGGATATACTATATGGGAGACGTGAAGACAGCGGACGAGGAGGTGTTTCAGGAATGGCTGGAGGGCATTCTGTCCGAGGAAGTGGTGTATTATAAACCGGGAATCAAAGCAGGCATTCCCTCTGTGGAGCATATGAGTGTCAGTATTCACAATGAGGAAGAGTACGAGGCATTTGTCCGGCAGCTGGAGACATCTTCTGGCTATCAGATCCTGTATCTGGATATGGAAGGCAGTGAGACAGCGGTTTATCTGGACGACCTGATGGCATGTCCCGGTCTCACATATCTGCAGATAGAGTCCGGCGGCAGGATTACGGCAAGGGATGCGGAGTCCCTTGACACAGACGCTCTGGATGTTTTGGTGCTGCAGTCAGTCCTGGCGGTGGAGGAGGACATACTGCGCCATATTCCTGTGCGGGAAACTCTGTATATCGAGCTGGACAGCTGCTATGAAGGGGTGGTTCCCACCGGGGAACTGCTGGACAATACAGTATGTGAGAACTTGATACTGGTATGGGACATCAGGGAGTCGCCCGGGCTGCCGGGACTGCTCACAGGTGAGGAACACTGTGACAGCATTTCCAGGGAATGGGATGATGTCAGTGAGATGCTGAGAAGGGGAAAGCTCCTGGGGATACACCGGATAAACGACGGGGGATACAGCTATACATGCTTTGATTTTTACAGGCCGGATTCGGTTTGCAATCTCTGCGGCGCGCTGATCAGCGTCAGGGACAACGGCGGCAGTGAACATTTTGCATATTTTGATCTGCTGGAGATTCCAGAGGACAGGCTTTCTGAGGCGGATATGAGATTTGAGCGGCGGATTTACCGGGAGGAGGACCTCGATTTTGACGGGGTTAGGGACATTGTCTATACGGGAACCGGCGATGTGCGGGAGCGGTACAGCGACTGCACGGTCTTTTTGTGGGATGAACGCGAAGATAAATATGTGTTCTGTGAGTCGGCTCCCAGAGACTTTTTGTGGCCGGAGCAGGACAGGCAAAGGATCATAGGCGCAGCCATTCTCGGGCATGGAGAGACAGAGGAGTATCATATTTATGAGTATGATGGGACTGGGTTTACGGACAGGAAGCTGGAGGTCCGTTTTGCGTGGGAGGCGGACATAGAGTATGTGAACTGGAACTATTTTGAGGAGGGGGAGCTGAGAGAGACATTGGAAATGATTTTTGACAAAAGCGGTGGCTCCGGTCACATTACCTATCAGGGAAGCGAGACTACAGAGGAAGAGGAATTGAATCAGGAAAAGGTAGATTATCGGGAGATCGGACAGAAATATTTTCCTGAGTTTGACTTTTATTGGTATGGATAAGTGAGGTAAGAGGTAGACATGAAGAAAGTCTGGTTTATTGCTATTATGGCGGTATGCATGGCCCTGGGAACGGGCTGCGGCAGATTTCAGGCAGCGGGGGAACCCGACTCGGAGGATACGTTTTCTGTGGCGGAGAAGTCCGGCGCAGGGGAAGACACATCCCGGGAGGATGCAATGCCCGGTGTGGTGGAAACAGAAGATATTTTTTCGGAGACTCCGATGTATGAGACCGACAATGGATTTGCCGTATACCGCACCAATGACCAGGAGATGGACTGCGACTATGAGGGGGACTATCTGGCCATACAGGACCTGGAGAGCGGGGATATCATCTATCTGCCGGACTCTTATGGCAGAATACTGGATGTGAAGGTGGAGAGCGGCGGAGTACAAGTGCGGTATGCGGACCGGGAGGAGACAGAGATACGCGAGGAGTGGATACCGATATGCTTTTCTGCCAGGGAGGAGTCCATAGATATCTACCCCCACTGTGAAAAAAAGGTGCTGGTGCAGAGGGAGGAAGGGCTGGCCCTGGAGCTGGAGGAGTTGCCCCGGCTGGTATGGCGGGATAATGTCAGGAGCGGGGAGGAGAGCTATGAGCTTGTGTTTGAGCGTGTCAGTCCCGGCTACCGGAAACTGTTTGTGGAGGCGTGTCAATGGCGTGCCGACTATCGCCTGACGGTTAGGGATGGGGCAGGGCAGGTCATAGCAAGCCAGATGATAGTCAACTTTCCGATTCCCTTTGAGGAGGCCTACTGGCTGGAAGATTTCTCGGGGGACGGGATGGCTGATCTGGCGTTCTGTACGGAGAAGACCATAGGAACCGGCTATATTGGGTCAACTCTGGGAACCCTTATCTGGAATGAGGAAAACAGGTGCTATGAGCATAAGCAGCTGCCGGGGATCAGTTGGGATGATGCCTGGCCCCGCAGCCCCTCGTGGAACAGGGCGGAGTCTGTGATAATAGAGCCGGCGGGCTTTAGGAATAAACTGGAATACTGGGATATGTACGCCTTTGTGGACGGACAGTGGCAGCGTATTCGGAGGCTGGTGCCGGAGGAATATGAGGTAGATGAGGAGGGATTTTCCTGGACAGTTGGCTATCGGGAGATTTTCTATCAGGACGGGCAGGTGCAGGAGGAGAGATACCTGGAGAAAAACGATCTGGAGGGGAGCATCTGGTTTGATGACGAGCACATGGTGGATTTGGATACCTTTGGCAGTGAGTGGACGAGTGCCTCTGAGACCATAGGCGGGATGACCATAGACAAGGAAGTGCGAAAGGCCGGGAGGATAGAGAGCTGTTACGGAGCTTATGAGATTGCGGAATTCTGGCCGGATATCTATTATTACAGAATATACAAGTACGATTGTCTGCCCGAGCAGGAGGCGGACATGTTGTTGGGACGGGAGGTGTATATCGGTCGTTATCGGCTGATAACCTATGATTCTTTCAGAGACCTGGGGAGCAGGGAGGGCAGACTGGCATTTCCGGGCAATTATATGATAGAGACAGTGCGCATTGAAGATCCTGCCTACCAGTGGGAGCAACTGGATGAGGCAAGCGGGTGGTATGAGGAAAAAATCGGCCCCGGCGGCTCGGGGGCGATCTTTCAGGAATATGGCAGCAAAATCTATGGTAAAATCAGCATTCCGATTGCGACCCCCTTTGGGGAGCATGAGTATTATGTCATGGAGGATGGGATTGTCATGTATTCCACGTTGACAGGCCAGTATTTCTATCTGAGAAAGCTGGATACAGGGGAGCGCAGAAGTGAACCTGTGCCGCAGTTATCCGATGAAGAGGAAAAAAAGCTGCTGCAGGAGATATATGGCACTTATGACGTGCAGGCGTTTCTGCCCACCAAATTTTATCCGGCTCTGGATTCGGGAGGAGATGTTTTATTGCCCCAAGGGGAGGCGGATTTGATGCTGGAAAAGGAGATCATCATAAAGGAAGACCTGTTTGTGACATTTGATAACCATCGGCTTCCCAACTCTCAGTTTCTGGGCCGGGGAATGGAGGACTATCTGCTGGAGACGGAGGAGATACCGTTCCCGGATTATCAGGTACAGGTAAAGGGCAGAGATGAAATTTACGGATTGCGGGATGAGATGCTGCCAGAGGAGCTGCTGCAGGAGAGTTATGTGGAAATCAGTGTATATCCTGGGTTTGGCAGCGATTCAGAAAAAATACTTCCGCAATTATATCTGTTAAATGACGGCAGGGTGATTCTGTATGCAATGGGGGAATATTTTTTGCTGCGGCAGAATTGACAGGAGGAATCGTGAATTTTTCTATGATGTAAAGTCAGGTTGCGGAACTGTAAAGTCTGTGTGATGGCAGTGCAACTTATGTTTGCTTATAATGGACTTATCAAAACAGGGAGGATTTCATCATGAAATTGTCAGATAAGATTTTGCATCTAAGAAAACAGTATGGAATGTCCCAGGAGGACTTAGCCGAGAGGTTGAATGTATCCCGTCAGGCCGTCTCCCGGTGGGAAGTAGGTTCAGCACAACCAGACGCGTCGAATGTTTTACAATTGAGTAAGCTTTTTGGAGTGACTGCGGATTATTTGCTGAATGACAGTTACGAGAGCGACCAGGATGTTCCGGCGGTAAAGAACACGGAGATCTCCGCGAATCAAAAGATTAAAAGAGTCATTGCTGTGTGTGTGTCCGCCTTTGGCTTGTCTGGAAATTTTGTGATATATATCCTGTCCCGCTGTATTAAAGTGCCGCTTCATCACATCACTTATGATGAAGAGGGAAATAAGTTGTATTATTGGAATGGAGGATTGACAGGACGCAGTTACGGAGATTTTATACGGCATTACGAGCTTGAATTTCTGACGGCAATATTTTGGATTCTATTTGCAGCCGGACTGATAGCCGTCTTTGTGAATAGAAAAAAGATCAGGGAAGCAATCCGGGTTCTTTTGCACAAAGGGCGGCGGAAAAAATAAAGCTGTATAATGTGGACTCGCCTCTGCATTGGATGATCAATCAATGAGGAGGATATTTTTGTTTTGATGGTCATTTTCTGCAAAAACAGGACACTTTCTGCAAGGGCGGTAGAAATGTTGATATATCTAGTTTATAATAAAAAACGCAATGAAAATATATATGTTTAAGAGGAGGTATTACTATGAATAAGAAAAATATTGTTGTATTAGCATTTTGCTTCGGAATGCTTTTTTCGACTTCGGTGACATCTATGGCAGCTGAGACGGATTTTGGAGAAACAGATGTTCATGTTGTAGTAGAAAGAAATGAGACATCTGTGAATACAGGAGATCTTCTTAGCCCGGTTGAATCGGTGGAAGAACAGCTTGCTGGTCTTTCAGAAGAACAAATTGAAATTGCCCTTGAAAAACTCAATGACAAGGGGAATGATAGCTGCATTACTCCTTATGCTGATACAACATGGAATTACCTTACGGATTTTACGATGTATAAACAGGATACAGAATATTTTTGTACTCCTGCCGTGTGTAAAGCAGCGATGCAATATTTGACTGGTTCCTCTGATAATCAGTACACTATTGCTGCTGCATTGGGTACAACCATTAATGGAACGCCATTTGCCAATGCAAAAACATATTTAAATGATAATCAAAAAGCAAATCCATATGTAAGTTTGCCATCCAGTACAAATCAATCAATAATGGCAAGTAATTTTTATAGTGCTATCAATTCTTATAATGCACCAGCGCTGATTAGTGTTACGTTTTCTTCCACTAATGGATGGCCATATGATGCAAGCGGGCATACTTTGTGTATTTACGGAGCAAGAAGTGATAAAGAATATTTTGCTATGGCTGATCCATATATTCAATGGGTAGACGAGGATGCGCCTATGTATTATAGTAAATCAGCAAGGTTGATTCATACCGCTATTTCTGATAGAGGAAATGGATATATTTACTAAGGATTAACAGAACTATATTATTGAAATTATGAGAGTGTTCCTTGTATGTTTGATTTGGATAAGCTTGATATTAACTATTCAAAGAGATTTTCTATAGGAACACTCTCTATTTATTATAGAGGGGATATAATGAAAAAGAGTGCAAGCCCGTTATTGATAGTTACCATCATATGTTCTTTTTTATGTAGTTGTAATAGAATCACGACTCCAGATAATTATAACATTGATACAGAAAACGATAGCAACTATATTTTAGCATCGCTTCAATTGGATAATAAAGATATAGACAATATTGTATGTATATTGGACGACAATATTATTTATTCGAGCTATGAGAACGAAAATACTGTTTTGGCTTTTTATAAATATAATATAAGTGATAGTCAAACATATAATATAGGTTATATAGAAAATCCATATATTAATTCAGGAGATGTAGTAGCAATAAATGACATGGTATACTTTTATTGCAATGAGATAATTGTAGATCAGAGAAACCCTAACGGAAAGTTAGAAAATTCCTTATATAGAATAAGTATTACAGATAATAATATGCTAAAATTGGCTAGCGATTCAGTGGAGCAGACATTGATTTATTTAGATTCCTTAAATGATAAAATAATTTCATTAAAAGGAAAAATAATTGACGCTGAAAGCATAACTTATTTAGATTTGTTCAACACATCAAAGGGAAGTAGTGATAGCTTTGATGTTTTATTATCTAAAGAATATAATAGAGAGGAACATAAAGGAGATGTTTTATATAATTTTGCAGTATATGAATCAACAATATACACAATAATTTGTTTAAAGAATTCTTCAAATGATTTTTCATGGATTATAGAGAAATATGAATGTGATGGGAATTATGTTAGTAGTTTAGAGTTGAATGAAGAAATTGTTAATTTGCTCAATAGCGAAAGAATTTCTAAATTTGAGATATATGAAGAATATGGATTTATAAGAACATTTAGTGGTAGTGGGGTGCTTTTTAGTATATCATCAAATGAAATTGTTCCTCAATTATTAAGTGAAACAGAGTTAGATATTGCTATTCCTGCTAGAAATGGCAATGCAAATTTTATTATTATATATTCTAGGGATACAGGAGAGATTTGGAGATTAGATGTTATAAATCATATACTGGCTAAATTTGATTTATCTTATGAGTATTTGAATTATTTATATATCGATAATGATAAAATTCTAATTTCTTCTGATGACATAGTATATGGAGAACTAGATAAATTTCCTATAGAAAATGATAATTTATTGATACAATAAGTTTAACTGAGTTGACAAGGGTGTAAAGTTCCAGTATGGAGCGGATGCTTTTGAAGCTCACAAAAAGAAGAAGAGGCGGCAATGGCTAAGGATAAAGCAGCAAAGAATATGCCTGTAAAAAGCCGAGAAAGCTGATAGGGAGAAAGTCCTCTTGAATTGAGCTTAGGTTTGGTTCAAGGGGACTTTTTATATAGATTATCATTTCCAGCAAGAGGGATAGATTTAATGTTTAACAATGTTTCAGTTATTGCAATACATGATTGTGTCAAGATTTTTTCGCAAATTTAATTCCTTCCGTTTGGTAGCCGGTA
>CAZKAO010000052.1:0-23627 GCA_964550745.1 uncultured Acetatifactor sp. | reverse complement strand
TTCAATAGAAACTGCTTAAAGAATTTTCAGGGTTGCATTGCTGTTTATTTGTCAAGGTACTAAAACGCTGCTGTCGAATTGTGTCTTTCTCAGCAACGTTTATGAGTATAGCACTACTTTTTTCCATTGTCAACAACAAAATACAAAATATTTTTGAATTTTTAAAACAATTTCCATTATATCAAAAAATCCTGTAAAACCGGTATTTTTCGGCACTTCACATGGGTAAATCGCCATGATACTTACTGCCAATTCCTCTACTTGAGTCGAATTGTCGCATTTTTATCACCATTTTTGACATTTATCTCAACAGAGGCCACATCACGCAGAGTTTCTGCCTCGTACTCCGCCAGAATAACCACTTCTCTGCTCTCTGCAGGATTCAGATCCTCACGGAAAAGCGTCAGGTCATTTTCCAGAAGGGTAGACAGACTGTGTGTGCTGATTCCGTTGACAGAAACATCCGTCAGGAGATTACGATTTATGGTATTTGCGGTCTCCGTTCCCTCTCCCTGATTTTGCAGCGTAAAGTGCAGCACCAGCAGCTGATTCCCCTCATCCGCGTCTATGGTAAAGTATTCGTCAGATGTTTCATCCGGATAGTGAGCCAGTATCTCATACCCTGTAAAGGACAATACCATCTGCTCCGGAAGTCCCATCGCTTCCTCCAGCTTGATATTGCTCTGCTCCGGCTCTCTCTGTTCCTCTGTCCGATCCACAACAGGAGTTTGCTCCACAGGGTCCATTCCGGTGTTTTCCGGCTCTGGCGTTTCCACTGGCAGAATTTCCTGGGAAGGCTGGGAAACCTCCAGTGTCTCCACATCAACAAGTCTGCTCTTATAGTTCACATCATGAGACAGCAACAGCAACGCCGTATACTCTCCCACCGCCTGAAGCTGCTCATCTGTCATATCCGGTATTGCATTGCCACACCCGGCCAGCATAATCGCCGCACCCATAAGAAGTGCCGCCAGTATTCTTTTCCTCATTTTCACCATTTCCTCGTCTTTCTATATCAAAGTTCCGCATGCTCCCCGCCCGCACAAATGCCTTATGCTCCGGGCTTCTCTTCTACTTTCTTATATTTTTTCTCCATCAGCGCATAGATGCCTGAGATGACCAGCGCCACCACACCGGTTGCCATAAACAGGATAATCCGCTGCAGGGATTCCACCTGGAAGTCGAACAACGCAATCTTAAAGCACATCAACATGCACAATACCAGTCCGTAAATCCGCAGCTTCCTGTCCCTCTGCACAAATCCTACGATGATGCCAAAGAGGCCTACCACCATCAGCAGTATGCTGGAAGTAATCCGTGTTTCAAATCTAGTCACAATCACCATATAGGTCAGAAAACCCGCTATCACAAAATCCCGCCAGTTGCCTGGTATATGGAATCTGGGCTGGAAGGTAAAGAAGATGATTCCCAGTCCCAGAACCGTCAATATAAAATATATCATTACCGTATCAAAACTTTGAAGAAAAATCAAGCCCAAATAGCAGGATATCTCCATCACCAGCATGGTATAGTTAAAGCCCTTGATCCCCCTGCCCGAAAACCGTTTGACATAATTAAACAGCATGGAGGCCAGCCACATCACGGCGATCACCAGCGGCAGCATCAGATCATTGTCCACCACCATGGCAATAAACAGCACCGCAGTTCCGGTGAGAAGCAGTTCAAAGTAGGTCTGCCAGTGACCTAGCAGCAAAATGCTCAACAGCAGAACACACAGCAGCACATAGCCATAAACGCTGTCGTGATAGGTCAGCGCCGCCAGCGCGGTCCATGTGGTGATAATTGCGTCCGCCGCCCACAGCGGTTTCTGGCGATAGGCCAGCAGCTTATACACGATTATCAGTATCACCAGCGTTATAGTGACGCTCAACTGCTCATGAGACCCGTTTCCCAGCATAAAAAGCGCCGTTCCTGCCACAAAGTAGCCCTGTATCCAACGCAGATACCCTTTGTTCCTTGTCAGGAAAAAGAATATGACACCCATGAGCACTATCGCCGCCATCACCCCGATCCGAACCCATATCTCTATGTCCGAGAACTCGCCGTAATGATCGTAAATGGAAAATAGGCCCACTGCGCACTGAGCATGCGCACATTCCAGGAAAAACGCACCTATTCCGAAGGCTATGCACAGCCCCCGCATCTTTTCCTTGCTCTCGGCAGGTGTTCTCCATACGATCAGTTCCATGAGCAGCATGCTCAACACCACGAAGCCGATTACATACAAGGCTCTCAGCTCCATCACCTCACTGTTCGGAACCGTGAATATCGCAAATAGCCATGCGAAGACCGCCGCCCCCGCCATCTGACCGACGGCAATGCCGTAAGCCCACTTTTTAACCGGCAGGAAAATTCCCAGCAGTTGTACAATCAGTATCATCACCATATAGATCAGCAATTCCATGTCGCTGACCATGTGCAGAGTGTCCATGGTCAGAAAACTGACCATACATGCGCCGATACAGATAATCCGCAGAATACCCGCATCCTTATGTCGGCTCACAAGCATCACCACTACCGTTATCCCTGTAGTAATCAATATGGTTGCCAATGCGTTAAAATTGTGCAGATAGAGATAGTTCACCATAGTTGTCACATACAGACAACCAATGCCCAACGAGGCAAAAATCATGGACAGGGTCTGGCTCTTTTTCTTTAACACAAATTCCGCAATGCCCCACACCAGCAGCCCCGCCACATAAAGTCCCAACTCCCTGACCAGGCTGCCCATATAATTGATTCCCAGCAGAATCAGCGCCGCCAGCACGAAGAGTACGCCGATGGTGCCAAACACATTGATGCCGATGGTGAACTCGTGATTCTTCTGCGGCCTGGGAGCTGCCTGCGGCATATAAGGCCGGGGCGGTATCTGTGTAGTCGCCTGCGGTATTATCTGCGGTGCGGCCTGGGTTTCCGCCTGCGGCATTATCTGCGGCGCAGCCTGAGTTTGCGTCTGCGGCATTACCTGCGGTGCAGCCTGAGTTTGCGTCTGCGGCATTACCTGCGGTGCGGCCTGAGTTTGTGTCTGCTGCACCGCACCCACAGATGCCATACGCTGCTCATACATCCGGCAGCGATTCTCCAACTCCTGCTCCAGCAAGTCGAGCTGGTATTTTTCCTGAATCAGCCTTTGATCGAATTTTCCCAGATATTCTGTAAAAAAAGGGTCCCTGGATTCCGCTTTCAGCCGCCCTGCTCTCTCTTTGAGCCTTTCGTATATCCCTTGCTGTTCCATTGTCTCCGTTCCTTTCCGTTGTCGCATACCGCTCTGTTTATCTGCCGTACTTTGATACCGCCGGGCCGTATGTTATATCCAGTACTGCCGATATTTCGCCGCATCCTGGCGATGGCAGCTTACATCCAGCAATAGCCCGTCCTCCCGATATTCCTGTCGGATAACCGTCGCATGCTCCATAAAATAAGACGCTACACTCCCCTGATCATAGGGAAGCAGCAGACTGCAATTTATATAGTCCTTATAAACCTTTTCCTTGATCAATCCTATCAGTTCCTCTATGCCGACTCCCTCTTTTGCCGCCATGAAGATCTGCTCTCCCACAATGCGTGGAAACTTCTGATCGGACAGGTCACTTTTATTATACACGATAATCTCCGGAATGTCACTTGCTTTTAATTCCTCCAGGGTCTGCCGTGTCACTTCCATATGCTGCCGGTGCTGCGGGTCCGACACATCCACCACATGGACCAGCAGATCTGCATATTGTACCTCTTCCAAAGTAGAGTGAAACGCCTTGATCAGACCGTGGGGCAGCTTGTGAATGAATCCCACGGTATCCACCAGAAAAAAGGGCTTGTTATCCCCTGTCTCAATAGCGCGCACACTGGTTTCCAGCGTTGCGAACAGCATATCCTTCTCCAGCACCGTCTTTTCCGACACCTGTCCATACTTCTCAACCAGCCGGTTCATGACTGTTGACTTGCCGGCGTTGGTATATCCCACTAGGGCCACTTGGGGAATCCGGGAATTCATACGCCGCTTGCGCTGGGTGTTCCGCCCCTGCTCAACCTCTGCCAGCTCCCTGCGCAGCTCGCTGATGCGCTGCTCGATCTTCCGTCGATCCAGTTCCAGCTTCTTCTCACCCGTACCCTTATTGCTCAGACTGCCGCTGGCTCCGCCCTGTCTGCCCAGCGCATCATGCATCCCTACCAGCCGCGGAAGCAGATACTGTAGTCTGGCAGTCTCCACCTGCAGCTTAGCCTCCCGACTCTGGGCCCGCAGGGCAAAAATATCCAGTATCAATGTGGTTCTGTCCAATATAGGCATCTCCAGCTCCTGCTGCAGATTCCGGATCTGTGAGGGCGACAGGGCATTGTCAAACACTATGACCTCCGCCTCGCACTGCCCCGCATATTCCCTGATCTCATCCACCTTGCCCGGCCCCACATAGAAAGCCTTATTCGGCGCATCCAGCCGCTGCGTGATAATCCCTGTTACCTGCATCAGACAGGCCTCCGCCAGACTCCCCAGCTCCTCCATGGAATGTTCAAAATCTGCTTCCTCTCCGATATCTACCCCCACCAGAAGCGCCCTCTCCCGTTCCTGTAACTCCTCCCGCTCCCTCATACGTTTCCTTTCTTTAAAACATAGTACATACATTAACTAATCACAACAAAAACATTATTTATCCTAAAAATCGTCTTTCCATTTAGACGATTTTACATTTCATACCGTCAGTAACCAGCTTCAGGTGGGTAATCATTCCTAGGAGAACCGTCTGAACACGTCGGTGCGGAGTTTGCCGTGCAAACTCTGCGAGGTTTCAGCACGAGCCTAGCATCCGCTACGTGTTCAATCGAGCGAGAGCGGGTTCGTATAGGAATGATTACCCGCCTGAAGCGTCCCTTGCTAACAACCTATGTTACGCCATCTCCAAAGCAAACCAGAACACCACCCCATTGGAATAATTCTGCACCCCATACTCCTGGTTCATGGACTCCATAATCGCCTTCACTATGGATAGTCCCACGCCGCTTCCGCCGTACTGACGGGTTCTTGCCTTGTCCACCTTGTAAAATTTTTCCCAGAGATGCCCCAGACTCTCCTCCGGTATGGGCTCTCCTGTGTTGAATACGCTCACCCGTACCCTGCCGTCCTGCGGCTCCACCCTGATATCGATCAGCTTCTCTCCCTGACAATAGTGGACTGCATTGGTAAAATAATTCATAAACACTTCTTCAATCCGGAACTCATCGCCCCACACATAGACCGGCTCCGTCTGCTCCAGTTTCACCTGAATGTCACTCTGGCGAGTCAAAATCTCCGCTGACTGCAAATAGTTGCGTATCATCGCCACGATATCAAAGCGCTCCATATTTACCATATCATTGCCAAATTCCAGTTGATTCAGCGTCAGGAGCTTCTGCACCATGGCGTTCATCTTGCCTGCCTCATCCATGATAACATCACAGTAGAATTCGCGGCTCTCCGGATCATCGCTGACGCCCTCCTTAAGCCCCTCCGCATAACCCTGGATCAGCGCTATGGGAGTTTTCAGCTCGTGGGATACATTGGACAAAAACTCCCTGCGCATCTCATCTATCTGCTCTTTTTTCTCGATATCCCTCTGCAATTCGTTATTTGCCGTCTTAAGCTCGGATATGGTCCTCTCCAGAGACTCAGACAACTGATTGATGTTGCCGCCCAGAAGCCCAATCTCATTTTTTTCCCGCCCGTGATATTTTGCTTCAAAATCCAGATGGGTCATGCGCTCCGAGATCGCCGCCAACTCCAGCACCGGGTCCGTCACTCTCTTGGACATAAACCACATCAATACGCCGCTCACCAGCGCTGCCGCCACACCGATATAGGCGAGAAAACGATTGGCAATCCTCACGCTCTCCTGAATACTCTCCATGGTGGTATTGATGATGAACCAGTACCCGTTGTCCAGCTGCCCATACATCTCAATATATTCCGTCTTGGTGCGCGGGTCTGTAAATTTGAAGAGCGTATCCGGCATGGGAATATCGCTGGCAAGTTCCTCCGAAAAGCGGCTGCCAAAGGTGTATCCGACGATATACTGCACCAGCCGATTGGAAAGCTCCTCCCCATTGTGAAAAACCGCCGCATAGACGATCAGGGAGTTGACATCGATCACTTCCACATTGATATTGGAGACAAAGGCAAAACGCCCCATCTCCTGCCGGAAGGCCTCACTGGAAAAGCTGTCCGATGCCGCCGCCTCGTTCAGGCGCATATAGGCTTCCCTCACCACATCCGCCTTCTCCCTCTCATAATAGCGCTCCAAAAAAGTATTATTGATAAACCAGCACAGCAGTATGGTTCCCACCAGAAGTCCTATGGTGACTGCCGCCAGCTGCCTTCGTATGGATGCCTTCATCATTGCCGTTTCACTTCCCGTCCGTCTCCAGCTTGTACCCCATGCCCCAGATGGTCTTGATCATATCTCCCTTTTCCCCCATCTTGCTGCGGAGCTTCTTAACATGGGTATCAATAGTTCGAGCATCGCCAAAATAATCGTAATTCCACACATTGTTCAATATCTTTTCCCGAGAAAGGGCGATCCCCTTATTTTCCACAAAATAAGTAAGCAGTTCAAACTCTTTATAGCTCAGATCCACCGGCTGGTCGTCAATCAGCACCTGATGCGCATTTTTATCGATAGTGATACCGCCGCAGACCAGAAGCTCCTGGGCCCCCGCTGACTGGGTGCGCCTCAGGATCGCCTCAATCCTGGCCACCAGAATCTTGGGGCTGAACGGTTTGGAAATATATTCATCGACACCCAACTGAAAGCCCTGCAGTTCGTCCTGTTCGTCTCCTCTGGCGGTCAGCATAATGATGGGAACCTGAGAATACTCCCGTATCTCCCGGCATACCTGCCAACCGTCCATCTTGGGCATCATCACATCCAACACAATCAGCGCAATCCCCTTTTCCCGAAAGAAGATATCTACCGCCTGCTCGCCATCCTCCGCCTCCAGCACATCATAGTGACTTTTTACCAGAAAATCCCGCACCAGCTTGCGCATTCTGCTCTCGTCATCCACTACCAGAATCTTTCGTTTATCCATGGGATATACCTCTTTCCTGTGTTATCAGAGAATATTTTAGAACATTTTTATGTTTTTTCTGTGAAAAAGTCCCCTATTCCATTATAATTTTCAGTTCTCTTTCCTTCTCTCTGATTACCTGCTCCCGTTCCAACAGATCCTGCTGCCATGATGAATACTCATTTAAAATCGCTGTCCTGTAATTGAGCAAATTGGGCGAATCACTCACCAAGGCCATGATAAACATGGCGATCACTGCCGCTGCCAACAAAACATTCAATATTACGGAAATCCTTGTCCACACCGGTCCGGACTTCTCTGTCCGTGCCGTCTCTCTGCCTCTCACCGTCCGCTCCCTCCCCACAGGTACGCCTGTGCAGGGTGCATATACCGGGATCATAGGCACTCTGTCCGGATCAATCCCCGACTCATCCAGCAGAAAGCTCTGCAGCTGTTTTAGATAAATCATACCCACCGGAGTCTTAAATATACGTTCCCGAAGCATTCTCTCATATAACACCAGCACCTGTTCCGGATACCGATAATCCAAACGAGTCTCCAGATACTTGATCTGCTTTCTCTCCTTGACGGCCAATGCCGCATCCTCTGCTTTTAAGAAAAAAAAGCCCTCTGCATTTCTGCTGGCCTGTGTCTCCTCTGCCATATACATCCCTCCAGACGCATCATATCCGAAAAGGCTGACCTCCGCCATTGCGCACAGCCAGCCTCTTCCTCATTTTCTTCACTACAGCTTCAGAAATCTCTTCACCATATCCGGCATCTCATCCACTTCGCAGATATTGTCGTGCAGCACCGGAGCGCAGCGGATCTCCTCGATAGCCGCAGGCACTTTCACATTGGCGATTCTGGACAGCTCGTCCACCAGTTCAAAGTCCGTCATACTGTCATATTTATGGTCGATGGCATTCATGACGCTTCTGGTGAACTTAAAGGGGCTGGCCGTGGAAGCAATCACCGTAGGGGTCTGATCATCCGTCTCCTGTATGTATTTTTTATAGACGGATGCCGCCACTGCGGTGTGGGTGTCAATCACATAGCCGCAGGCCTCATAGATCCGGCGGATGGTCGCCGCTGTCTCCTCCTCGGTGGCATAGCCCCCGTAGAAGTCCTGCAATTTATCCCTCATCTGCTCCGTAATCTCATATCTGCCCTGACCGCTGAGGGCCGCCATCAACATGGCATTCTGCTCTGGATCATCGCCTGCGATTCGATAGATCAGTCGCTCTAAATTGCTGGAGATCAGAATATCCATGGACGGGGAACTGGTCAGCACGAACTCCCTGTTCCGGTCATAGACGCCGGTTTGGAAGAAATCATACAGCACCTTATTGTCATTGGAGGCACAGATCAGCTTTCCAATGGGCAGCCCCATATTTTTGGCATAAAAAGCAGCCAGAATATTGCCGAAATTGCCGGTGGGCACGACCACATTGATCTGCTGCCCCTCTTCTATCCTGCCCTCCGCAAGCAGCCGGGCATAGGCATATACATAGTACACGATCTGGGGCACCAGACGCCCGATATTGATGGAGTTGGCGGAGGAAAACTGAAAGCCCTGCTCTGCCATCTCCGCAGCAAACTGCCTGTCCGAGAAAATCTTCTTCACCCCGGTCTGGGCATCGTCAAAGTTCCCACGAATGCTCACTACAAAGGTGTTGTTCCCCTTCTGGGTCACCATCTGCTTCTCCTGGATGGGACTGACGCCGTCCTTGGGGTAAAATACCACAATGCGGGTTCCCTCCACATCGGCAAATCCAGCCAGCGCCGCCTTTCCGGTATCCCCGGAGGTGGCGGTCAGGATAACGATCTCATTTTCGATATGATTCTTCCTTGCAGAGGTGGTCAGCAGATGGGGCAGGATAGACAGTGCCATATCCTTGAAAGCAATGGTCGCCCCGTGGAACAGTTCCAGAAAATAAGCGCCGTCGGCTGACGCCAGGGGGGCGATCAACTCAGTGTCAAATTTATCGTCATATGCCTTGGCAATGCATTTTTTCAGCTCCTCTTCCGTGAAATCCGTCAGATAGAGCTTCATCACCTCATAAGCGATCTCCTGGTAACTCATGGCTGCCAGTTCTTTCAAACTTTTATCCAGGGCAGGAATATGATCCGGCACAAACAGTCCGCCATCGTCCGTCAGCCCCTTCAATATTGCCATGGAGGCCGTCACCGGCTCCTGGCTGCTTCTTGTACTTTTATATAAGACTCCCATATATCATCCTCCTGATCGGTGTTTCGCCGCCGCTTCGCTGGCGGCAGCCCGACACTGGAGTGATTATAGCATAAAATCCTCCGCTGCGCAACGACTAAAAGAAGAACTCATGCCCGCCATGACGAAACAAAAACGTCAGTTTCCGGTCAAACCAACGCATACTGTCACTGTTGGCATATCTCCTGGATGCAAAGTACAGGGCGCCCTGGGAGATATCTTCCCCCTCTATGGCCCGCTGCACTGCGGTGATTGTCTCCTCGCTGACCTCCACCTTCCAGATCCGCCCGGAAGCCACCGGCGAGAACTGAGCTCCCCTGCTGCTGCGCTGCATGACTACATCCTTCACAGTGTCCGGAAAGGCTTCGCTGTTCATACGGTTCAGTACCACATTAGCCACCAGCAGTTTGCCGTCCTCATCCTCTCCGCCGGCCTCCGCCTCCACAATCCGAAGCAGTATATCATAGTCCTCATCGCACAGCGTATAGGCTGGAGGCTTTTCCAGAGTTCCATAATCCACTACTCTCTGTCCTGATGCGGCCACGTCTGCAACCCCCATGGCGCTGCTCTGCTCGTCCGCCACCAGCGCCTGATCCAGAACGGCCTCTGTCACCGGGGCACCCAGCTGCCTGCTGTCGCCGATAACTGCAATACACACATACCCTGCTAAAAATAACATATGTAACAGTACGAGGATACTCAACGCTTTCTTATACATAGCCCCACTCCTTCCGCATATACTGCTGGATTATGATACTTTTTCTGTAACTATTTCACAATTTACGGATACTGCTATTATAAGTTTATACGGCAAGTCCTAAAAATATTGCTAAGAAGTAAAAAATATGATAAAATTATTTCATATTTGCGGCACTTATGTTGAGGGAGGCAGCGACATGCTATTTAGCTCTATGATCTTTCTCTGGGTATTTTTGCCCTTTGTGATAATTGGAAATGCCCTTTTTACATTTCTACCCATATCTTCCCCGGTGAAAAAGATAAAATGTAAGAATTGTTTTCTTCTGGCATGCAGCCTGTTTTTTTATGCCTGGGGCGGCATTTCCTATATTCTGATCATGCTGGGCGTGATTCTTCTGAACTTTCTGGGCGCGCATATTGTCTCCGGCAAAAAAGGAAGGAGCAGGAAAACTGCACTGGCGCTCACGATTGTTCTGAATCTGCTGATTTTGTTTTTCTTTAAATATTTCAACATGCTTGTCGCCATGGTCGAGACGATTATTGCTCTTCGGAACAATACCCTGCAAAGAGGTTTCCTGACAGAATTCTTTTCTCTGGAGGGTACGGGGGCATTGCAGATCGCCAGGATTGCTCTGCCGATAGGCATCTCCTTTTTCACCTTCCAAGCAATGTCATATGTGATTGATGTGTACCGTGATACAGTCCCCCCACAGACCAATATCCTGGATTTTGCCCTGTATATCTCTCTGTTTCCTCAGTTGATCGCAGGACCCATTGTGCAGTACAGCGATATCGCCAATGCCCTCAGGCATCGGACGGAGTCCATGGAGGATCTTTTGTATGGGGTGCGGCGTTTCTGCTATGGAATGGGTAAAAAGGTACTGATCGCCAACACCCTGGGCAATGTGGCTGACCAGATATGGGCTATGGAGACAGACCAGCTCGGCGCGGCGCTGGCATGGCTGGGAATCATCTCTTACACTTTCCAGATCTACTATGACTTCTCCGGCTACTCCGATATGGCCATCGGGCTTGGACGGATTCTGGGCTTTCGATGGAAGGAAAACTTCGACTATCCTTACACCTCACTGTCCATTCAGGAATTCTGGCGCAGATGGCACATCTCCCTGTCCTCATGGTTCAAAAATTATGTATATATCCCTCTGGGCGGCAATCGAAAGGGACAGGCAAAAACCTGCCGCAACCTGCTGCTTGTGTTTCTGCTGACCGGCATCTGGCATGGAGCAAACTTCACCTTCGTAGTCTGGGGACTGATGTACGCCGTGCTTCTGATCGCAGAGAGGCTGTTCCTGGGCCGGCTGCTGCAGAAGAACCCGCTCAAGCCGTTAAACTGGATATACACCATGTTCTTTGTCATGATCGGATGGGTATTCTTCCGCTCGGACAGCATTGTGATGGCAAAACATTATATACAACAGCTTTTCTCGCCGATACCTTCTCAGTACAGCACTCTCTCTTATCTGTCCATGCAGGTAATTCTTGCGCTGGCATTCGGTGTTCTGGGAATGGGATTTCTCCAGAGAGCTTTCAAAAAGTTTGAAAGACTCTACGATGTATTTGCAGTTCAGATGGCAGTGCTGATCGCCAGCATCCTCTGCATTATAGCCGGAACCTATAATCCCTTTATTTATTTTCAGTTTTAGGTTTTCAGCGTTCGATAAAACGGGTAGATGGGAGTAACAATGAAAAAAACTTCTCAAATCATGAAAATAAGTATATTTATGGGAATACTCATCCTTCCCTCTCTGCTTTGGTACGGGATCATGTTTTTCAGTCCGGATACCTATCAGAAGCTGGACTATGATCTGGGGGAGAACAGGACGAGAGTGGAATTTCCACAGGAATTTAATATGGAGGATTACACGCAGCAGCTGGAAGCATATTACAATGACAACGCACCGTTCCGCAGCAAACTGATTTCCTGGCAGCAGAGACTTTTCGGCACATTGGAGGGTATCTATACAGATCATCTGCAGGGACAGCTCGCACGGCTGATATATGGGATCAGTGATGATACCGCCGTTGATATGAATGAATTGTTCTCCGGCGAAGATGTTCTGGCGATGAATCCGGCTGCGGAACATACCGGCATCGCAATATCCACTCGGGAGGCAGACTATACATCTTATGGCTACACAGAATATCAATGCACTGCCTGTGGGAAAATTTATTATGACAATCTGGTGCCTAAGAAGATCGACAACAGCTTTCTCGCCCCTCAGATCATTGGGAATGTCGTGCTGCCCGGGCGTTTTAACTGGCTGTTTTATGCCGGGGATGACAGCATCTCCTACTACCGTGGAATCAATCTCCTGGAGGAGCAGCAGATGGCTGAATATCTCAACCTGATGGTACAGCTTCAGGATCTGTGCGATAAGCGGGGCATCCAGCTGCAATTCCTGCTCCTGCCCAACAAGGAACAGGTCTACCCGGAGTATATGCCCACCTATTCGATTGAGGATACCCGAAAGCGCATGGGCAGGTTTGTGGACTATGTCCGGGAGCATTCCGACATCAATATTATTTACCCTCTCCAGGAGCTGAGACAGGCCGATATTTACTGGCAGACCTATCACCAATATGACACTCACTGGAATCACGCAGGCGCCTTTGTAGGAACCCAGGCGCTGTACGAGGCGCTGGGAATGCCCACCACCGATCTGCTTGATCTGGAAGTGAGCCGATGTGATGCAACCACCAGAGATCTGCTCCTGTTAGGCGGCCTGGACGCGTCCCAATATCCGGCTGAGTATGACTATACAATTAATTACAGACCGGACGTCACGCTCACGGACATCCAGGGCGACCTGCAGCCCATGAGCATCTACTCCGCTCGGTCTGACTGCGGCAATAATACGAATTTTGTGATGGTTGGGGATTCATTCCGGTGCTTTATGGTTGATTACCTGACAAAGGATTTTTCTCATTCCCTTATAACCTACAGAGAAACCTCAGATAACCAGACGGATTATCCACAGGAGGTTGTCGAAGGTATACGGAATGCCGATATATTGGTGATGGAAGCGGTGGAACGCTATGACAGCAGACTGTTCCCCGCCATCGAGAAAGTGATTGAGATATTACAGGCAGCTGAATAGGTGCAGGATTGGAGAGACAGAAAAGGCGGGATGTAATGGCAGACTCAGGACATATGGAGGGTGTATATCAGACCACAAAGAAAAATGGAGAGATCTACTATCGCTCTTCTCTCACTTATCGGCGCAGACATATCAGTCTGGGCAGCTACAACGATGCCCTGCTGGCTCATCTTGCCTACCGCACAGCATCCCGCCTGATAGCGGAGGATTCGGAGATCACTCTGGAAGACTACCGCCCCACCTCTGTTCTGAGCTTTGAAAAATGGGTGACTCTTCTGAACTTCCGGGACAACGGGATCTACCTGGGAACTCCCATCTATATTCGTCCCCGCTTTTTTTTCTACTATCTTTCTCCCAGCCATGTGCTGAAATTTGACACAGACGACCTGTTTTACTATGCCTCTCACAAAATCATGTGCCGGGGGCGCCACTATTTTGTGGCGGACTATGGAATGCAGGTCAATATTGCTTCCCGCTATGGCATCAAGAATTATGCCGTTCCGGGTGTAGACTTTGACTTTCTGAACGGAGATCCCACAGATTTCCGGCGTGAAAATCTGCGTATCCACAATACTTACCACGGCGTGCGAACCGTCATGGACAGGGGCCGCTGCCGCTACAGTGTACGCATTCATATCAACGGCTACTATAAAGTGGGCATCTACGACACCATCATCGAAGCCGCTATCGCCTACAATAAAGCTATCGATACTCTGCAAAAAAATGGACTGGGCAAGAATTTTCTCCGCAACTATGTGGAGGGGATATCTCCCTCCGCCTATGCGGATATCTACTCTGCCCTGTCCATCTCTCCCAGAATCCTGAACTATTTTTCTGAGTAATCAATAAAACTGATATTCAGACTTGCATAACCAGAGATCCCATTTATCGAAGCATCCCTGCTATACTGCCACATACTGAAACGATAGGGGTAATCCGGCACATCCTGTATCTGGGACAGCCACACATCATATCCCGTCAGCTTGGATAAATCAATCTGCTTGATCAGCCACTGCTTATCCCCATAGATCATAGGCTCATACCCGGCCGCCTGTATCGTGTCCAAAAAGGCCTTTGCAACAGTGGTCTTATCCGCCCTGCTGAGCGCCTCTACGCGGGAGGTATCATTATCCACATACTCCATGTCAAAGGCAATTGGGTATTTGATAGTATAGCCCTCCAGCTGCTGTATCACCACCAGCGCCTCCTCGATGGCCTCCGCCTCGGTTATCGCCTGGGAGAAGAAATACAGCCCCACCTCCAGCTTGGCGTCCGTTGCCCGCTTGATGTTGTCGGAAAAGTATTCATCTATCACCAGCTGTCCGCTGCTGTAGCCTCTGGCGCCTACCCGCAGCATCACGAAGTCGATTCCGGCTTTTTTCAGCTTATTAAAATCCACATAGCCTTCCGCCTTGGATATATCCACTCCCACAAAAGAAACCTGCTTGCTGTCCTCATAGTATTTCATCAAATCCGACTGACAGACCAACTTGGTAAAATCATACTCATGCTTGGGCAGGTAGGGACTGATCAATACCCACTCCTCTTTTCCGTCCTTATCTACCACCAGAGTGTGCTTGCCGTCCGTGGCGGGGTCAATTTCCTGTGGCTCCGGACTGGCGTCCGCCTCCGGCTTCGGCTCCGGAGTTGTCTGCGGATACATATCCCAGAAATCAAAATCATCCGGGGTCAGACTGCTGTCACCGATCGGATGCGTCGTGTCCGCGTAGCCGTCTCCCGCCATGCTCACGCCAGGCTGCGGCTCCCGGGGCTGTCTGGAGGCATTCTGCTTGTGATTGACAATTAAGACAACAGCCAGAATAGCCCCAACAAACAGGCTGACCGCCACAATTGTGGAGACAATTGTGGGAGTCAATCCCGACTTATCATTGTAATCCTCAGGCAGTTTCATGCTGACCTCCTATTAAAGTTCCGTTCTTTATTCGTTGATAACAATGGCTTTCTTGGGGCACTTCTCCATGCAGGCTCCACAGGAGACACATTTTTCATGGTCGATGACTGCATGGAAATTGTCCACTTTCACCGCCTCCGCGGGACATGCCTTCACACACAGGCTGCAGCCGATACAGCCCACTGTACATGCCTTCATCGTCACCGGGCCCTTGTCCACAGAGCTGCAGGCTACCACCTCTTTGGCCCCGGCGGGAATCAGAGAAATCAGCTTTCTGGGACAGACAGCAACACATTTCCCACATGCCTTACATTTCTGTTTATCCACTTTGGCTATGCCGTTTACAATATGGATGGCATCAAAGGGACATGCCTTCACACAGCTGCCATAGCCCAGACATCCGCTGTTGCAGGACTTGGGACCTCCTCCGGGCACAAAGGGCATCATCCGGCAGTCCTCCACACCGCTGTATTTATAATCCTGCTGCGTTTTATCACAGTCCCCCTGGCAGTGTACAAAAGCTACCATCGGCTCCGATGCCTCTGCCTCCACTCCCATGATACGGGCGATCTGGGCTCCTGCATTATCCCCGCCTACCGGACAGGCGTTCACCGGGGCTTCCCCTTTGGCAATTGCCGCCGCCAGGCCGGAGCAGCCTGCATATCCGCAGCCGCCGCAGTTGTTGCCGGGCAGCGCACCCAGCACTGCCTCCTCCCTGGGATCTGTCTCCACCTTGAATTTAATACCGGCCATGCCCAGAAACAATCCGATGAAAATACCGATTACTCCCACGATCCCGGCCGCAATAAGGATTCCAGTTATCATCACTCTACCTCCATTAGAGTTCCGCATCCGCCCTCCCAGTACCACTACTCGCAGAGCAATTTCATGCCGCTCTGGCGTCCTGAAATTCTCTGGGCACTGTCCGGGCAGATGCTGTTTTAGAGGATCATCCGATCCTCCGCATCCGCATCCTACAGCAGTCCGGAGAAGCCGCAGAATGCAATAGCCATCAGACCTGCTGTGAGCAGTACGGACGGCATTCCCTTAAAGGATTCCGGGAAATCATTGTACTCCATTTTTTCCCGAAGTCCTGCCAATATCACAATGGCAACGGTAAAGCCCACCGCTGTGGCAAAGCCGTTGACAATCCCCGCCAGGATACCATATTCCTTCTGCACATTGGTCAGGGCTACTCCCAGCACCGCACAGTTGGTGGTGATCAGGGGCAGATACACTCCCAGCGCCTCATAGAGCGCCGGCATAGCCTTGCGCAGGAACATTTCCACGAACTGCACCAGCGCCGCAATCACCAGAATAAAGCATATGGTCTGCAGATATTCGATATGTAAGGGCTGCAGAATAAAACGGTACATCAGCCCGGCCACAGCACTGGCCAGAGTGATGACAAAGATCACCGCAGCCCCCATGCCCGCCGCCGTATTGGTCTTTCTGGATACTCCCAGGAACGGGCACAGGCCCAGAAACTGGCTCAGAACCACATTGCTCACCAGCGAGGAGCCGATCAATATGATAAGTAATTCTTTCACTGTTTCCATTCTCTCACCTTCTATTCCGGACTCCGTCTCCGCCGCGGATCTGTCTCACCCGGCAAGCCGACGGATGCCTCCTACAATTCTTCCACTACCAAATCATCATCTCTATCATCATAGAATTTTCTTCGGCTGCAGCCCTTTTCTCCGCAGTTCATGCAGTCTTCACTGCAGCCTGAACCAATCTTGGAGGTATCTTTGCCCGCTCTGGCACCTTTGATCTTCACAAAATTCTGTAAGGCACACAGCGCCGCCAGCACGAAGAAGGCTCCCGGGGCCAGCACGAAGATGCCGATGGGCGTATATGCCTGAGGCATAATCGATTTTCCGAAGATCTCTCCGGTTCCCAGCAGTTCCCGCACTGCGCCGATACAGGTCAGAGCCACAGTGAAGCCCAGGCCCATGCCAATGCCGTCAAACAGGGATGGAATCGGGGGATTGGAATAAGCATAGCTCTCCGCCCGGCCCAGAATGATACAATTAACCACAATCAGCGGAATATACACGCCCAGAGCATCATTCAGGAAAGGTATATATGCCTCCAGCAGCAGCTGTACCACCGTCACAAAGGAGGCAATGATCACGATAAAGGCAGGGATTCTCACCTTGTTGGGAATAATGCCGCGCAGCAGCGATATGATCAGGTTGCTGAGAGCCAATACCACCAGTGTGGTCGCACCCATGCCGAAGCCGTTTATGGCAGAGGTAGTCACCGCCAGAGTGGGACACATGCCCAGCATCAGCACGAAAGTAGGATTCTCTTTTATCAACCCGTTGATCAGCCTCTCCCCAGCGCTGTTGGAACGATTGGATTTACTCATTCTGCTCCCCTCCCTTCAGATCCTGGACAAAGACGCTGACAGCGCCGTTTACCGCATTCGTGACAGCCTTTGTGGTGATGGTCGCGCCGCTGATGGCATCGATCTCACTGTCAGACTGGCTGCCGGTCTTGGTGTAGGTAAAGTCTACCGCCGGTTTATCCGCAAACTGAGGAACCAGCACCTCCCCGGCACGCATACCCAGTCCGGGCGTCTCGGAAATACTCAAAATAGAAACTCCATTTAATATACCATCATTTGTGATGCCAGCATACAGGGTAATATTGCCACCGTATCCCTCTCCGGAGGTGGTCTCGATCACATAGCCCAGAGGACTTCCCGCAGCATCCATGGCCTGATAGACTGTTCCGATCCTCACGCCATTTTCTGCCAGCTGCTGCGCCAGCGTCTCACTGGCGGCATAGTCAATCTCCTCAAACTTCTCTGCCTGGGCAAACACTGCCTGACAGGCCTCGCGGACCTTCCGCTCCTGCTGCTCTCTCCTGGGCTCCGCAGTCACCTGATATACCAGTCCCAGCAACAGTCCAGAGATCAGTGTGATGGCAAACAGGATGGCGGCATCCCTAAACATATTCTTCATGTCACTATTTTCTGCCATGTCCCGCACCTCCTTTGCCAAATGCCTTGGGCATGGTTATTTTCTCCATCAAGGGCACCAGCAGATTGCCCAGAATGATGGCATAGGATACCCCCTCCGCTCCAGGGCCAAAAATACGGAAAATACCTGTCATAATACCCAGGAAGATACCAAACAGATACTGTCCCCCCACGGTTATGGGCCTGGTCACATAGTCCGTTGCCATGAAGAAGGCCCCCAGCATCAGACCGCCGCCAGCCAGCTGCGCAGACAGGTACTGGAAGTCCAGCCCTCTTCCGCCAAAGAGCAGTACAAACACCGCAAAGCTCGCGATATAGCTGCCGGGGATTCTTAAATCTATCACACCCAGCAGAATCAAAAAGCACGCGCCAATCACAATGGCGATCATGGAGGTCTCGCCGATGGTTCCGGCGGTTCGTCCTATAATCATATCCGTCACATTGACGGCCTCCCCCGCTTTGAGCGCTGTAAGGGGGGTTGCCCCGGTGTAAGCGTCACAGGTAAAGTTCGTCATCAATGTCGGACCGGGAAAGGAAATCAGCAGAAAACACCTGGCTGCCAGCGCAGGGTTCATAAAATTCTGTCCCAGGCCGCCAAAGAGCATCTTTACCACCAAAATGGCAAACACGCCGCCCAATGCGCCGATCCACAGGGGCGCACCCACCGGCAGGTTTAATGCCAGCAGCAGCCCCGTCACCACCGCCGACAGGTCCGTTATCGTCAATTTCTTTTTATATAATCCGAACAAAAATTCCGTCAGCACGGTGGCTGCCACCGTGATCAGGATATGTAACAGCGCCCTTATTCCAAAATTATAAATACCGAATCCTGCAGCCGGAAGAAGAGCCAGCACCACCGCCATCATGATACCGTTTGTGGTGACCTTGGACCGGATATGAGGATTGGATGACACCCTTAATTTTCTCTCCACTTCTCCCACCTCCTATTTAAGTTCCGTACCTTCCCTGCCAGCGCCATTCCCGGCGGAAGAAGTTCTGTCCATAGTGCGGCCAGAACTTTTTCCAGGCACTGGCGGGGAAGATACTGTATTCTTTCTCTTTGCCAGCTGGAGCTTGCGCATGGACTTGATCTCCTGGGTCAGCGGTCTCTTGGCCGGGCAGATAAAACTGCAGCAGCCGCATTCACAGCACTCCATGCCGTTGTTTTTGACAAAGGCCTCCTCGTTAAAATGCTCCGCATAGTCTGCCAGCCTGCTGGGCACCACTCTGCCGGGACACACTTCCACACATCGGCCACAGTTGATACAGGGGCCGGGTTCCATGGCAGACACCTCGTCATGGGAGAGGCACAGCAGCGCCGTAGACGTCTTGGTGGCGGGCACATCCAGATCAAACATGGCAAATCCCATCATGGGGCCGCCGCAGACGATCTTCTCCGGTTTTCCCTTAAAGCCTCCTGCCTCATCGATCAGCTCCCGGTAATTCATACCGGTCCTCACCCGGTAGTTACAGGGGTTCTGGATGGCATCGCCCGTCACAGTGACGATACGCTCAATAAGGGGACGCCCCTCGGTCACCGCGCGGTAGATGGCCACCACGGTGTCCACATTGTTCACTACACATCCCACATCCGCAGGCAGCATGGAAGAATTGATCCGTCTGCCGGTGGTGGCATAGATCAGCATACGCTCCGCCCCCTGGGGATATTTGGTCTGCAATGCCTTAACACTGATGCGGTCCTCACCGTGTGTCAGCTCCTGCAGCCGCTTGATGCAGTCCGGCTTGTTATCCTCCACCGCCAGGATACCCCTGGCACGGGGAAAGAGCTGCAGCATGATCTTCAGTCCGCCGATCAGCTTCTCCGGCTCCTCCAGCATTCTCCGGTAATCGCTGGTCAGATAAGGCTCGCACTCCGCACAGTTGGCAATACAGTATTCAATCTTATCCGGCTCCTTAGGAGAAAGCTTCACATACGTTGGGAAACCGGCTCCTCCCATACCCACGATTCCCGCTTCCTTAATGCAGTTAATGATCTGTTCCCGGCTAAGACTCTCCCACGGTCCTGGCGCCTCCATTGGGACTTCCTCATACTGACCGTCATTCTCCACCACAATACTCATAACACTGTCGCCGGTCACTACCCTTCTGGGCTCGATCGCCTTGACTGTGCCGGACACAGAGGCATGAACCGGGGCTGATACAAAGCCCGCCTGCTCCGCAATCTTCTGCCCCACCAATACCCGGTCTCCCTTTTTGACAATGGGAACCGCCGGGGCGCCAATATGCTGAGATACCGGATAGACCAGCTCACCCTTGGGCAGTACTGGTACAATGGGCTTGTCCTTGGACAATTCCTTACCGTCATATGGATGGATGCCACCCACAAAAGTCAACTTCTGCATACACTCGTTCCTGCCTTTCGACTTTTTATGTTGGATTCTGTCGATTTTTTTCTTAATACTAATATACTATTTTTTTTGTAAAAATACTATAGTATTTTCAAAATTTGTGTTAAGATATATATATGATATTACCTTTCAGAGGATAACTACGCAGCAAAAGCATGAACCATTCGGAGGCCATATGAAAACAGATGATGCAAAAATAGAAAACCTTGAAATCAACTATCCCCTTGAAAATCTGGCTCCCCTTGAGCAGATTTTGTTTCTGGATATTGAGACCACCGGCTTCACCGCCCGCACATCCTATCTGTACCTGATCGGCTGCGCTTATTACAGTGAGGGCTGTTGGCGCACCAGACAGTGGTTTGCCCAGAGTTATGTGGAAGAGATTCAGATTCTGACAGCCTTTTTTGAGTTCGCTGCCTCCTATAAATACCTGATTCACTTTAACGGCAACAATTTTGACCTGCCCTTCATTCAGCAGAAGTGTGAGCAGCTGCGGCTGCCCTTTGGCTTTGAACGCTTTGAGGGACTGGATATTTACAAGCGGATTTCCTTTTATAAGTATTTTTTGAAGCTTCCCAACTGCAAGCAGAAAACTATTGAAAAATTTCTGGGGGTTCAGCGGGAGGATGCCTTTACCGGCGGGGAATTGATCGGCGTATACCACGACTATGTGAAGCTCCCTTCAGAATTTGCTGAGAAATCACTGCTGCTGCACAATGCGGATGATCTGCAGGGAATGCTGTCAATTCTGCCCATACTGTCCTACTATGACTTGTTTGACGGCAAGGTGAAGGCCCGCAAGGTGCAGGCCAACTCCTACAAGGACTTGTCCGGCAGCAAGCGCAAAGAGCTGGTGATGACCCTCACGCTGCCCTGCACTCTGCCGGTGGATATCTCCGCCTCCGCCAACTACTGCTACTTCAAGACATCCGGCAGCGAGGCGCAGCTTAAGGTGCCTATCTATGAGGAGGAACTGAAATATTATTATACCAATTATAGAGATTATTACTATCTGCCCGCCGAGGATGTAGCGCTGCACAAATCTGTAGCATCCTTTGTCGATCACGAACATCGTGTACCCGCCACGGCTGCTACCTGCTATACCCGAAAATACTCCTGTTATCTGCCCCAGTGGGATGTGCTGATCGAGCCGTTTTTCAAGCGTGACTATAAGAGCAAGGATCTGTTCTTTGAACTGACGGATGAAATGAAAAAAAACCGCACCGCATTTACGATCTATGCCAACCATATCCTGTCCATGATGGCGGCTGCCTACTGACGTTCAATCGATTTGTCAAAGCGGCGTAACATAGAAAGGGGCAGACCTAAAAGTCTGCCCCCTAGTTTTGTAGCTAAATATGTTTTTCATAGTAGAAAGAACTCTTCCGATCATAGCCCAATGCCTTGTAATTAATAATCTGTTCTGTACTGCCGATAAACAGAACCCCGCCAGGCTTTAAGTTCTGCTGGAATTTCGCAAAAACCTCTTCCTTGGCTTCCTCTGTAAAATAGATCAATACATTCCGGCACACGATCATGTGACAGTCACTGGGATAAGTATCTTTCAGCAGATTATGTTCTCTGAACTCTACCCTGGCCTTAATCTCGTCAGCAATCTTATAGGAAGGACCCACCTGGGTAAAATACTTTTTCTTCATATCTTCAGGAACCGCTGCAACACTTCGGTCTGCATACAGTCCTAACTTCGCCTTGGCTATTACCTGCTTGTCCAGATCCGTGGCAATGATTTTGATCTGCCCCAGTGGAATATGTCTGGACAGAGCCATCACCAGAGAGTAAGGCTCATCGCCTGTGGAACAGGCGGCGCTCCAGATCTTCAGATTTTTGCCAAATTTGCTGATCAGTTCAGGAATAATCTGCTCATCCATGAGCTTCCATTGTTCCGGATTACGGTAAAACTCGGACACATTGATCGTAATATAGTTGACAAATTCCTCAAACAGAGCCTTATCATTCTTTAGTGCCTGCACATATTTGTCGTAGCCTATAATCTTGTGCTTATCGATCAGTGTATCAATCCGCCTCTTCATCTGACGCTCCTTATAAGCGTTCAGATCAATCGTGGTCAGATTGAATATCTGTTTCTTCAAATATTCATAATCATAATCCATCACATTTTCCGCCTGTTACTCTTCTTCCTCTGCCGCAATCACTGCGTCAATATCCACTGAAACCACATCTGCATCGCTCTCCTCTTCTCTCGCAGAGGACTCAGAAACGCTCAGCGCCTTGATGCTCAGGGAAATCTTCCTGTCAGCCTCGTTGAAATCAACCACCCTGGCAGTCACTTCCTCGCCAACACTCAGTACATCTGCAGGCTTGTCGATATGTTCCTTGGATATCTGGGATACATGCAGCAATGCGTCCACGCCGGGCTCAAGCTCCACGAACGCACCGAAATCGGTCATCCTGGCCACTCTGCCGGTCACCACGTTGCCCACGGCATATTTGCTGACGGCATCCTTCCAGGGATTAGCGTCGTCAAACTTCAGGGACAGCGCGATCTTGCTGCCATTGATCTCCTTGATCAGAACAGTCAGCGGCTCACCTACCTTGAATACCTTTTTGGGATGCTCAACCCTTCCCCAGGACATCTCGGAGATGTGCAGTAATCCGTCTGCACCGCCCAGATCAACGAATGCGCCAAAGTCAGTGACATTCTTCACTACGCCCTCAACAATGTCTCCCTCGTGGATTCTGGCAAACAGCTCTCTCTGCATCTCTGCCTTCTGTGCCGTAAGCAGCTGTCTGCGGTCACCAATGTATCTTCTTCTCTTAGGATTATACTCGCTGATCACGAACTCAATCTCCTGACCTGCATACTTGGTCAGATCCTTCTCATAGGTGTCGGATACCAGGCTTGCGGGAATGAAGATCCTCACTTCGTCAACTACTACGCTGAGGCCTCCCTCAAGCACCTGTGTCACAGCCGCTTTCAGCACTTCTCTGTTGTTGTATGCTTCCTCAATACGCTTGTTGCCTCTGTCTGCCGCCAGACGCTTGTAGGTCAGGACTACTTGTCCCTCACCATCGTTCACCTTCAGAATCTTGACCTCCATAGTGTCACCAACCTTAGCAATCGTGGTCAGATCCAGACTCTGGTCATTGGAGTATTCACTCTTGGTAAGAATACCGTCTGACTTGTACCCGATGTTAAGAACGATCTCGTCCGGCTTCACATCGATGACAGTGCCTTCAACTACCTCTCCTGCATGTATTGTTTTTAATGATT
>CAZKAO010000051.1:0-24010 GCA_964550745.1 uncultured Acetatifactor sp. | reverse complement strand
TAATAACGGAGCTGCTGCTCAGGTAGATTATTCACCTACTTTTGCAACAGCCCCTCTTTTTAGGTATTTTTGTAGAAAAAACTCTTTTCTTTTTGTGCGGATGTGCTATAATCTGTGTTTGGTATAAATAATATATAGAAGAGGTTATCCCATGGAAGCATTTTATGTGTTTAAGGATCTTGCGATTATTATCATATTTGCAAAAGTGTTCGGCATTATTGCCCGGAAACTCCGTGCGCCCCAGGTGGTGGGAGAGATTATTGCCGGCCTGATTATTGGTCCCAGTATTCTGGGACTGGTGCAGCAGACAGACTTTCTGGTACAGATGGCGGAAATTGGCGTGGTGCTGCTGATGTTTTCCGCCGGTCTGGAAACAGACTTAAAGGAGTTGATGAAGACAGGGCCTATTGCCTTTCTGATTGCCTGCTGCGGCGTGTTTATCCCTCTGATCGGCGGAACTTTGTTGTATATGGGTTTCTATGGCATAGCTCCCTGGGGAAGTGAGAATTTTTATAAGGCCGTGTTTATCGGTGTGATTATGACGGCTACCAGCGTGAGCATTACCGTGCAGTCTCTGCGGGAGATGGGAAAATTAAAAGGAAAAGTGGGCACAACGATTCTGAGTGCCGCTATCATTGACGATGTGATTGGTATCATCGTACTGACTTTTGTGATCGGTTTCAAGAATCCCGACTCCAATCCCGGAAAAGTAGTAATATCTACAGTCTTGTTCTTTATATTTGCCTTTATTATCGGGTTTTTGCTTTATAAATTATTTGATTTCTTTGATGAGAGATATCCACACACCAGAAGAATTCCCATTATGAGCCTGGCACTATGCTTCTTTTTTGCCTTTGCGGCTGAGAGATTCTTTGGGATTGCGGATATTACCGGCGCCTATGTGGCGGGCATAATTTTATGCTCTATCCGTGATTCCAAATACATAGAGGAAAAGATGGAGGTCAACTCCTATATGCTCTTTGGGCCGGTGTTTTTTGCCAGTATTGGTCTGAAGACAAACATAGAGAGCGTAGATAGTGGTATCCTGTTGTTTTCCCTTGGATTTGTGATTGTAGCTCTGGTCACCAAGATTATCGGCTGTGGTTTGATGGCTAAGATATGTAGATTCAATAATATGGATTCCCTGAAGATCGGCGTGGGCATGATGACCCGGGGAGAGGTGGCGCTGATTGTGGCGCAGAAGGGTCTGTCTGTGGGACTTTTGACTCCGGTATATTTTACAGCAGTAATCCTGCTGATTATTGTATCCAGTATATCCACACCGATTATTCTGAAGGTGTTATACGCAAAAGATAAAGGATGAGTAGAGGAAAGCATGAATACTGATCGGAAGTTCCAGGAAGTAAAAGATAAAATGTTGGGAGAACAGCGGCTTCGTGCCAGTATCGGCACCCTGTCCGAGAAAACGACTCATATGATTCTAAAAAATTATTATGAGCCGGACGTGGATAAACAGGAAATTCCCATCGGCAATTATGTGGCGGATATCTTCACGGGACAGGAGATCATAGAGATCCAGTCAGCCGGATTCGGCAAGCTGCGGGATAAGCTGGAGGCTTTTCTGCCGGAGTATCCGGTGACCATTGTTCACCCCATCCCCCATATAAAATGGTTGATCTGGATTGACGAGGAGACAGGCGCTCTGAGTACTCCCCACAAATCTCCCAAAAAAGGAAACGTCTATGACGCTTTTCTGGAATTATATCGAATCAGGGATTATCTGGCAGACCGACATTTGACAGTAAAGCTTCTGTTGATGGAGCTGGAAGAGTATAAACTCCTAAATGGTTATGGTAAAAATAAGAAAATCCGAGCCTCAAAATATGACCGTATCCCTCTGAATATTATAGAGGAGATTGTGATTGAAAGGCCGGAGGATCTGATACAATTTGTGCCTCTTGATCTGGAAGAATCCTTTACTAAAAAACAGTTCGCCAAAGCTGTCCATATTGACGAGCGCATGGCAAGCCTTGCCATCAAGCTGTATCAATATTACGGGATGATAGAGCAGGTAGGTAAGGACGGCAGGGCATATCTATATGAAATAAAAGAGAGTCATGTATGAAACATTTAGGCTGCTGCACGAATAAGGTGTAGCAGCCTTTTAAATAATCAAATTAAACATTATTTCGGTAACACATTTCGCTTTAAGCTGGTATAAGCCAGCAGGATGTAGATTGTGTAGATTAGGAAGAAAATCCCCAGCGAGACAGCTACAATGACTCTGGGACTGCTCATTCCAACCATAACTCCTGGCTCCGGCAACCTGGCTAGATTGTAAATAAAAGGTACACTGATAAGCACAGGCGGAACCGCAGGCATAATGTAATAGATGGCAAATTGATGGCTCAGGGCCTTAGACATCTCCCATCGTCCCATACCCAGCTTACGCAGCAGAGCGAACTGCCGTTGGTAGCGTTCTGCTTCGCTGAGCTGCTGGATGGTAAGGATGGTGGCGGCGGTCATAGTGAGAGCCAGGGCCAGATAAAACAGTGGGAATACAAAGAGAGTGGTCTGGACAGCTATGTTTGCATCCTCGTTGGCTTTGGTGAAAACATAACAATAGCCCAACGCATTTTCCTGATTCTCCTGCTTGTCGTATTCTCTGTCGGCTATATCATTCAGCGCATCGTACTGTATCTCAGATACCGGCTGGCCGGTTTTCGCAGCATAGGACAGGTGGTGAACCGCCAGCCCGTCTACCGCTTCGTCCGGGACCACCAGAATATAACCCCGTCCATTGGTCACGCCGTTGCCTTGAGAGAGATGTTCCGTGTAGACGCTCCCTGGGGTCAGGGTGGTGTCTCCCAGAGTGATAGGCTGGTCATAGTCCTGTAGCAATTCCTCTAGATAGGTTATGCAGTGAATAAGATACCGTCCCGGCTCCGACTCCACCATTGGATAACCTGCAATAGAACGCAGGGCAGCGTAGTCGCTCCAGCAGAGGATGGGGTCCTGGTCATAGTTGTAGTAATAATAGACTGTGCGGCCGCTGATATAATCCCGCACCTGAGGAAAGTCATTCAGATAGACCTGATACAAAACAGACTGCTCCACCGGAATATGTTCCGCAATGTAATCCAGGTACGGACTGGGGTCCTGGTTCTCGCCATCAATGCCAAAATAGAGATCAAAGCAGGCATCCTCCGCCCCTCTGCCTTGGAAAATACCATTGAATACCAGTCCGCTTCCCTCGGTTATCAATGTGGCAGTGAAAATCATGGAGATTACCGCCATGACAATTCCCATGGTGGCCAGCTTGGCGGCGAGAGTACGGAAAATCAGTAAATTCTGTTTCTGGTACTTTAGAGCGGGCCGCTTTTCAAAAAAAGCGGGAACACCGGAGGCAAAGCTGAGGAAAAATCCGAATAGAGCGGCAATCAGACATACAGCGCCGATGAGGCCAGTCATTAGTTCCCCAGCCGACAACAAAACAGTTCCCGTCACGCCCAGTACAATGGAGGAGACAAACATCCATCGGCGTTTTTTTTCTGCTTGGATTACAACGCCCTCGTTTTGCCGATCAAAATAAATTAGATCGTAGATTTTCATTTTGCGGATGCGCTTTCGGCTTTTTTGCAGGGCAAGGAGATAAATCAAGGCGAAATAAAACAGGGTCAGCCCTGCCGCCGGGAGGGAGATTGCCAGCGCAAAATGATATGGCAGGCCAAACAAGGCAAACAAGATCGCCCGCAGAATCTGATAGAACAATCCACCTAAGGCCAGTCCCAGCGCCAGAGCCGCGCTGCCCACCGCCAGATTTTCCAGGAAGAACAGCCGTGCTATCTGTTTATTGGTCAAGCCAATCAAAATGTAGGTTCCCAGTTCCCGGCTGCGGCGGGAGAGCATAAAGCCGGTGGCGTAGCTCACCAGCCAGCCAAATACGCACACCACTACAATACTGGATAGGACGATCATCGGAGGCAGAGTATTCATTTTTTTGGAAAGCAGCTGGACTTCCTGTGAAAATACCAGCCCGTTGAAGGAATATAAAAGAGCTGCGGCCATCACCACAGTAACAAAATACACAAGGTAGTCTCTGGCCTGCCGCCGGGCGTTTCGGAGTGACAACTTAGATAACGTCACTGACATCACCTCCCAACGCGGCCAACACATCCAGAATTTCGTGGTAGAACACCGGCCGTCCCCGTTCCCCTCGCAGCAGTTCATTGAATATCCGGCCATCCTTCAGAAACAACACCCGTTTGGCGTAACTGGCGCTGTAAGCGTCATGCGTGACCATAAGGATTGTTGCCCCCATATTCTGGTTCATGGTGGTCATGATCTCCAGTAAATTTTTGGACGCCTTGGAATCTAATGCTCCTGTTGGCTCGTCGGCCAGCAGCAGGGACTGTCCCGCTACCATGGCCCGGGCGCAGGCTGCCCTCTGCTTCTGCCCACCGGAAACCTGATAGGGGAATTTAGAAAGAATGTCGGTGATCCCCAGATTTTGGGCTACATCCCGCACCCGGTCCTGTACTGTTTTAGGGTCGGTGTGGTTCAACGATAGAGCCAGCCCGATGTTTTCCTCAATTGTCAGGGTATCCAGCAGATTGAAGTCCTGAAACACAAAGCCCAGCCGCTCCCGGCGAAATTTTGCCAGTTCCTCCTCAGACAAATCAGCAATGCTCACCCCATCCAGCAGGATTTTTCCAGCGCTGATGGCATCAATAGTGGAGATACAGTTGAGCAGCGTAGTTTTTCCGCTGCCCGAAGCGCCCATGATTGCCAGGAATTCACCGGCCTCTACATCAAAGCTCACTCGGTCCAGTGCGCGGGTGACATTGTTTTTGCTGCCGTAATACTTTTCAATATTTTGTACTTGAAGCATAATCGAACCTCCTTTGCGTCCTATGATATACCGGAGACAAAGCGGATGGTATCGAATTGACATTGATTATTCTTACAGTTTTGTAAGGTTTTCTTTTGCGGGAAACGTCAGCGTTACCGCCGTCCCTTCTCCCTCCCGGGAAATGATATGCAGACCCAAATCCAAGAAAGACGCCAACTTTTTGCACAGGTACAGACCCATGCCGGTAGAGCAGCCACCCGGGCTCCGGCCATTACTGCCGGTAAAGCCCCGGTCAAATACACGGGGCAGTTCATGAGCCGGGATACCAATACCATTATCCCGAACGATAAGCTGTGTTTGTTTTCCGAGCAGCTTGGCGGAAAGAGTAATGACTGGTTCCGATCCCCGGTAGCGGGCGGCATTTTGGAGCAACTGGCCCAGGATAAAAGCCGCCCATTTTTCATCGGTATAGACAGCGCAGTCCAACCCCTCCGTTTCTACCCGCACGCCGCTTTGGATCAGCAGGGAGCGGTGATTCTCAATGGCCTGGGCAGCAATTTTCTCCAGATTCGTTTGACGGAGCAGGCAGTCCTGTTCCGGGTTCTCCGCCCGGGCGTAGAACAAAGCCCGCTCTACATGGGCTTCGATCTGTGCCAGCTCCACCATGAGTTTCCGGCGGGTATCCCCGTCCAATTCCCGGCAGATGAGCCGGGCGGCGGTGATAGGGGCCTTGATCTCATGCACCCATCTCTCCACATATTCCCGGTACTCCCGCTGGGATGCCTCCGCATCGGATACCGCGCTGATCATGGCTCGGCCCGCCTGGCCTGTCAGAACAAAGAGCTGCCGTTCATAAGATCCTTTGGGCGGCGGAGCGCACTCCGTGAACAAATATTTTCGGTCCAGACCATCCAGAATAGATTTCAGCTCCAGAATATGGGTACGCTGACGAAAGAAATCGATCATCTGCGCCATCACAAAAACCAGCAGAAGAACCAACAGCAAAAGCACAAGAACCCCCAACTGAGTTCCTGTAGCGAAAAGAAACAGCGCCGCCAATCCGATACAAATCAACTGGAGGGCAATCCGGCCCAGCCGATCAGATAAAAATTCACGCAGAGTCATAGTTGATACCCCATTCCCCGGCGGGTCTTGATCGCATCGGACAGGCCAATCTCCGCCAATTTTCCTCGCAGCCGGGTCATATTTACACTGAGGGTGTTGTCGTCAATATAAATCTGATTGTCCCACAGAGCATCGATCAGATCAGCCCGGGAGATGATCTGGCCAGCATGGGCCATCAGGCAGGCTAAAATCTGCAGTTCATTCCGGGTCAGCTCCACTGTTTTTCCACCAGCTGACACCGTTCCTTTTGTCAGGCTCAGACACAGCTCCCCGGCCTTCAGCAGATCCGCCGGTTCCGGCCCGCCGCTCCGGCGCAGAACGGTCTTGATCCGGGCAAGTAGGACAGGAACGCTGTAGGGCTTTGTGATATAGTCATCTCCGCCCAGGCTCAAGGCCCGCACCTCGTCTACACCGGTATCCCGGCTGGTGACAAAGATCACCGGCGCGGAAACGACCTTCCGCAGAGCGATACACAGGGAAAAACCATCTTTCCCTGGAAGAGCGATATCCAGTAGGATAAGGTCTGGATGCTCTCTCACCGCTTGAACGGGAATGTCAGTAAAATCTGTAACTGGAAAAGAAGAATATCCTTCATTTTCCAATAACAGAGTAAGCTCTTCTCGGATAGCCGGGTCGTCCTCAATTATCATGATTTTCTGCATATTATTGTTACCATCCTGCCGTTTTCCCTATACTAACATGAGTGGGGAGTCCTTGTCCAGAAGCAAAATCTTTCTTGCTTTTTATGCAATACTATGGTACACTTGCCAGTGCATAAAGGAAATAAAGAAGCATTACAGGTGTCGGATTTAAGTGTTACACTGCTTAAGATTCGGTGAAAAGGGAAGCAGGTGCAAGTCCTGCACGAACTCGTCGCTGTAAGGAAGGAGCTTTTCTCCCCGGATGATTTTCGTCTTTATGCGTGGAAAATCATTCGGAACATCATTGAAACCTCTGCACAGGCATGTTTTGAGAAGATGGAGAAAAGTGATGATAGCCAAGTCAGAAGACCTGCCTGTAGTGGTACTGTAAGACCACGAGTAACTGGTTAGTACATGAGAAAATGGGGATAATTCTATCCGCATCTGCTTTTTGTGCGCACAGACCTGTTGCCGGGGGACAAACCTCCTTTGCAGCAGGTTTTTTTGTCTCTTTTTATGCAAAAAACAATTCAACCAACGAAAGGAGTCAAAAAATGACGGAAAAAAAGAAAACAGACAAGAAACTAATTATTGGGGCTGCCATATTGGTGGCATTGATTGCGGTGTTTGCAATCATGTTTATCCTGTTCAGGCCCAAGACAACCCAGGGCGCCAAGTCCATCACAATCGAGGTGGTGGATAATAATGCCAACTCTACTATGTATGACGTACATACGGATGCGGAATATCTGCGTCAGGCTATGGAGGAGGCTGACGGGCTGGAATTCTCCGGCACGGAAAGCGAGTATGGCATGATGGTGGAAACGGTAAACGGGGTGACAGCTGACTGGAATGTGGATCAGTCTTACTGGGGATTTTTTGTCAATGGGGAATATTGTAATTACGGTATAGATACCCAGCCTGTTACAGACGGCGATGCTTTTCAGATCGTCTACAGCAAATAATATGGCAGCAGGAAAAAGATTAAAAAATACTACATATGATATTGCTATGATTGGTATGGCGATCGCTCTGATCGAGGTGTGTAAGGCAGCGATGATGGGAGTGCCCAATATCGAACTGACCAGTTTCTGGATCATCATGTTCACGATATTTTTCGGCAGCAGGATTTTATTTGTGATACCAGCCTTTATCCTGATTGAGGGATGCATGTTTGGCTTTGGTATCTGGTGGGTCATGTATCTGTATGCCTGGCCGCTGCTGGCACTGCTTGCCTGGATTTTCCGCAGACAGGAGCATGTGCTGTTCTGGGCTGTTTTGTCCGGGGTCTTTGGACTTTTTTTCGGCGCATTATGTGCGATTCCCTATGTGGTAAACGGATCTTTCAGCGGCGGTATCCAATCTGGGCTTTATGCCGGATTTACCTGGTGGGTGGCAGGCATACCCTATGATCTGCTGCACTGTGTCGGCAATTTTGTGCTGATGCTGGTGCTGTACCGCCCTGTTAAATCTGCCTTTGCCTATATAAAGCGCCTGAAATCTGAATAGTTTATTAAAGAAAAAATGACGGGGAAGATGTAAAGATTAATCTTCCTCGTCGTTTTGGTCTGACCGGGGCAGGCTGAAGATAAACTCGCTTCCCTCTCCCGGAGTGCTGATTACATTGATATGTTCATTGTGGGAATGAATAATTTCCCTGGTAATAGATAATCCAAGACCTGTTCCCTTTTTATCTTTACCGCGGGATAGATCTGATTTGTAAAAGCGATCCCAGATCAGCTTCAGGTCCTCCTTGGGAATACCGATACCGGTGTCTTTTACGGAGATAAATATCTTGTTCTTTTTCTCTGTGGTCTCCACCTTGATAACGGAATCATTGTGACTGAATTTGATGGCGTTGTCCATCAGATTGTACAGTACCTGCTGGATCTTACTCATATCAGCGGTGACATACATGATATTGTCGGTGAGTATCAGTTCGATTGCAATGCTCTTCTTTAGACAGGTGCCCTCAAAGGAGGCGGCGGTGGAGCGGATCACCTGATTGATGTCAAAATCGCTGATGTCCAACAGCATTCCTCTGGTGTTCAGGTTATTAAGAGTGAGCAGACTGTTGGTTAGCTTGGTAAGACGTTCTGTTTCATTCAATACGATATTCAGGTACTTCTCATAATGCTCCTGTGGTATGGTGCCATCCAACATAGCCTCCAGATAGCCTCGGATAGAGGTCAGTGGAGAGCGGAAATCATGAGAAACATTTGCCACAAATTTTTTCTGATCATCCTCAGATCGGGCAATTTCGTTGGCCATATAAGACAGGCAGGCCGCCAGGTATCCCATTTCATCATCGCTGTCTATGGAAAACTCATAGTGCATATTACCGGTTGCATATTGCTCTGTGGCGTAGGTGATCTTCCGCAGAGGCAGATATACAATCTCTGTAAAAAAGATCAGAATAATCAGCGACAGCAGAAAAAGGATTGCCAGGGTGATATAGGAGATATTCAGCAGGCTGTTGCAGGATGCATTGATGGAAGTCATATCCATGTGGATTACCACATAGCCCTTTACCATATAATTGGCGGTGATGGGAGCAATCACTGACAGTACATTCTGGGAATATGTGCCAAAAAAAGTATCTATTACATAATAAGAACTGCCGGTTATGGTGGGATCAAACTGGTCGATAATCACTTCTTCTTCTACATTGATAGGGCTGTCTGTATCCAGGATCAGACGGCCGGAAGGATTGATAATCTGTATGTTGGAATCCAGATACACCGCCAGAGCATCCAGCTGATCCTTAACTGCTTCCAGAGAGATATCGCTGTTATACAGGTTTCTGGCATAGGTGTTGGCGATCAGGGTAGCTTCCGAATACAGGAAATTGGATTTTTCCCGAATCAGATGTTCCATGGTCATGCTGGGAACAAAGGTAGCCAGGATGACCATGCCAAAAATACCGAAGATCGCATAGGCCAGTAAAAATTTCAGATATAAGGTTTTTTTCATAGGAGCGTCACATCCTTATTTTTTTACTTCAAACTTGTAGCCAATGCCCCATATCGTACTGATTTTCCAGGATTCGTGATCTCGGATTTTCTCTCTCAGGCGCTTGATATGGACATCTACGGTGCGTGTATCACCCATATATTCGTATCCCCAGATCTGATCCAACAGCTGCTCCCTGGTAAAAACATGGTTGGGGGAGGAAGCCAGGAAATAGAGAAGCTCCAGTTCCTTGGGAGGCATATCCACATCTCTTCCCATATAGGTCACGGAATAATTAGTCCGATTGATAACCAGATCCGGATATTCTACAGATTCATCATGGGACTGAGGGCGGGGTTCAGCGGAGGGCTTGTATCGGCGCAGCACTGCCTTGATCCTTGCCACAAGCTCCTTGGTGTCAAAGGGCTTTTCCATATAATCGTCTGCGCCCAGCTCCAGGCCCAGCACCTTGTCGAATACTTCACCCTTGGCGGAAAGCATAATGATTGGCATGGTATATTTGGCCCGCACTTCCCGGCAGACTTGATAACCGTCTATGCCGGGCAGCATCAGATCCAACAGGATCAAATTGGGGTCAAAGGAAGTGACAGCCTCCATAACCGATTCTCCGTCATTAACAATCATGGTTTCAAAGCATTCTTTGGTCAGATACAGAGAAATCAGCTCCGCAATATTGTTGTCATCGTCCACTATCAGGACTTTTTGTTTGTTTGCCATAAGGTTCCCCCTCTGTTTTTATTTAAAGGTTACAATAGTTACGCCCGCATCACCTTCACCGTATTCGCCCAGACGGAATTCCTTTACATATTTAAGGCGCTTTAAGTGGCTGTGGACGGCGTTTCTCAAAGCTCCTGTACCTTTGCCGTGTACCACCCGGACAGAGGAGAGATGGGCGATATAAGCGTCATCCAGATATTTGTCCAGGGTGGAGATTGCCTCGTCCACTGTCTTGCCCAACAGGTTAATCTCCGTGGAGACGGACAGGGATTTGCTCATCTTGATCTTGCCGGTATTGGTACGCTGCAGAGTGGGCGTGGTAATAGTTGTTTCTTCGGTCAGAGCCAGATCCCGGATATTTACCTGTGTCCGAATAATACCGCACTGGACAAACAGATTGCCCTTATTGTCCGGCAGAGTGCTGACTGTGCCAGTAAGGCCCATGGAAAGCACCTTCACGCTGTCTCCTTTTTTCAGCTTTGCAGGGTCTAAGGATTTCTTTTTCTCTGATCCGGAATTGGCTTTTAAGGATAGCCTTTCGTTTTTTTCATTGATTTTATCCCTGACACGCTGGCGCTTTTTCTCCAGATCCCGAATGTCTGCGCCGGGACCTAAGTTATTGAAATCCCGGATGGTCTCATCGGCCACATCTTTGGCCTCCTGCAGGATTTCCCTGGCTTTTTCATGAGCTTCTTTGAGAATCTTGTCCTTTGCCTGGTCTAATTTTTCATTCTTGGCCTGAAGCTGATCCTGCAGGGTCTTGATCCGGGCCTTGTAGGCGGCGATCTCCTGCTGCTCTTTCTCTATAGTAATCCTGCTCTTTTCCAGGTCGGAGATCACATCCTCAAAGCTCTCATCCTCCTTGCTGATCTGTTCCCTTGCGGCGGCGATAATATTATCCGGCAGGCCCAGCTTGGAGGAGATAGCAAAGGCGTTACTCTTACCGGGAATGCCGATCAGCAGCCGGTAGGTGGGCTGCAGCGTCTCCACACTGAATTCGCAGCAGGCATTTTCCACGAAATCCGTGGACAGGGCGTAGATCTTCAATTCGCTGTAATGAGTGGTGGCCATAGTGCGAATGCCTCTGTCGTGGAGGTAATTCAAGATAGCGATGGCCAGTGCAGCGCCCTCTGTGGGATCTGTTCCTGCGCCCAGCTCGTCAAACAGACACAGGGAATTCTCATCCGCATGTTTTAAAATCCTCACAATACTGGTCATATGAGAGGAAAAAGTACTCAGACTCTGTTCAATGCTCTGCTCATCGCCGATATCCGCATACACCTTGGTAAAGACCGACAGCTCGGACCGGTCCAGAGCCGGAATATGCAATCCTGCCTGCCCCATCAGGGTAAAAAGACCCACCGTTTTCAGGGATACCGTCTTGCCGCCGGTGTTGGGGCCGGTGATAATCAACAGGTCAAAATCCTTGCCCAGGTGGATGTCAATGGGTACTACCTTATCCTTGGGCAGCAGGGGATGACGACCCTTGCGCAGATGGATATAGCGCTCTGTGTTGAAAAGAGGACGGGTGGCATTCTGATCCAGAGCCAGCTTTGCCTTGGCAAAGACGAAATCCAGATGAGTCATCAGCTTCTGATTGTCTGCCAGCTCCTGCACATGCTCCGCAGCCTGGCCGCTTAAGTCCGCCAGAACCTTTTCCATCTCCACTTTCTCCTGAATCTCCAGTTCCCGCAGCTGGTTGTTCAGTTCTACCACGGCAGCAGGCTCGATAAAAAAGGTAGAGCCGCTGGAGGACTGGTCGTGTACCATGCCATGTACCTGGCCTTTATACTCAGATTTCACGGGAATACAGTACCTATTGTCCCGCATGGTAATCACCGCATCCTGCAGGTAGGTGCGGTAGGAACCGGTGATCATGGAATTCAGCTGGTTGCGCACCTTTTCATTAGTCAATAGCATGGAACGGCGCACATGCTTCAGTCCCGGGCTGGCGTCATCCGCCATCTCCTCCTCAGATAAAATGCAGCGACTGATCTCTCCGGACAACTGGGTCAGAGGAGTGAGCTGGTCAAAATAGAGATCCAGGCTATCCTCAGGGGTATCTTCCCGATCCTTCCGTCCATAGGTCTTGATCCGGTTTACATTGTCAAGGAGTCTGGCAATCCGAAGAAGCTCCGGCATGGACAGAGTGCTGCCGATCTCCAGGGATTTCAGGGCAAAGCCGATCTCCTGATTGCTGCCAAAGGAAGTGCTGCCCAGCTTAAAGAGCCGGGACAGGGCGTCCTGCGTCTCTGTCTGGGCGATATTGATCTCCTCCAGATCCGTCATGGGCTGCAGCTCGCCGCAGAGCTTTTTGCCGGGTGCGGAGTCCGCCTTTTCCTCCAGCATGTGGAGGATCTTGTCATATTCTAATATTTTTAATCCTTTTTCGTTCATGATATTAAATCCTTTAATCTCTTCTTGCTACATATTAAGTGTGACATGCTGATACTTGTTACTTTTCACAGTCAATGTCAGAATCCAGCTTCAGCTGAGTAATTGTTTCTGTGAAGACCGTATGAACACGTCAGTGCTTAGCGAGGTATGCCGAATACAATTCGGCACGAGCTTAGCACTGTTACGCTGTTCATCCGAGCGAGAGCGTGTCTACACAGGAATAATTACTCATTCTGAAGCGTGGCTTTCCAAAGGCCGTGAAAAGTAACTGATATTTGAGTAGGTACACAGGTTTACTCCTCACAAGTATAGCACATTTTCCGCAGATAAGATACCCCCGGTTTTGCTTTACTTTTAAAAGGGGATATTATATACTGGTGGAAAAGATATTTCGTGGTCTGGATGTTTGATAAGGCGGACATATGGAGGTTAGAATGCCGGATCGTCAGGAGCAGAATCAGGAAAATTTCATGATAGAAAAAATCAAACAGCGACCGATTAACAAGGGCCGACTGATCCGCCGCACATTGATCACTGCATCCATGGCTGTGATTTTTGGCCTAATCGCCTGTTTTACCTTTTTGGTGTTGGAGCCGGTAATCAGCAATTGGCTGTACCCGGAGGAGAAGCCGGAGGCTATCATTTTTCCCGAGGAACATGAAGAGATGCTGCCTGAAGAGATGCTGGAGGAGTATATCCAACCCAGTCCCAGCCCCGGTCCCAGTCCTGCTCCCAGCCCGGAGCCGGAAGAATATATTGAGCCGGAGAGAGTGGAGCTTGACGAAGAGCAGGTGAAGGAGATTCTCGATCAGGTAGTTTTGGATATAGACGATTATCAGCGGCTTTACAAGGTTATGTCGGACTATGTGGAACAGCTCAGACAGTGCATGGTAGTGGTCACCGGCACCAATTCCAACACGGACTGGTTTGCCAATGTATATGAGAGCAAGAGCGAATCCTCTGGGACGATCATAGGCAACAACGGCAAGGAGCTTTTGATTCTGGCGGATTATAATTCCGTGAAAAAAGCGGATCATCTGACGGTGACTTTCTACAACAATATACGGGCGGAGGCCCAGATGATGCAATACCATACAGAGAGTGGCCTGGCCGTGCTGTCTGTCAACCTGAGCGTGCTGAATCCGAATGTGGTAGAGTCTCTGCATATTGCGGAGCTGGGATATTCCACGCAGAGAAATCTGGTGGGCAGTCCGATTGTTGCGATGGGCAGCCCTATGGGAAGCTGTGGTACAGTGGGTTACGGAATGATTACTTCTTCAGGCAATACGGTCAATCTGACGGATGTAAATTTTAACATGATAATCACAGATATATATGGCAGCCAGAATGCCGGTGGCGTGCTGTTTAACATGCAGGGTCAGATCGTAGGATATATCACTGCGGGGAAAGCCGGAAGCGACATGCGCAATGTGATTAGCGCTTATGGCATCAGTGATTTGAAGCTGCTGATCTCCAGGCTGACAGAAGGCAGCAAGATCCCCTATCTGGGCATCAGCGGTGTGGATGTGCCGAGAGAGGCCAACGAACAGTCCCAGGTGCCCTTTGGCGCCTATGTCCGGGAGGTGGATATGGATTCTCCGGCCATGCGTGCGGGCATTCAGAGCGGCGATGTGATCGTTGGAGTCGGTCTGCTGAGTGTGACAAACATGCGTGATTACACCGACTGTCTGGTAAGATGCAATCCAAAGGACACGCTGACACTGCGGATCATGCGGCAATCTCAGGGAGAGTATAAGGAGATGACTTTTGAGGTAGTGGTGGGAGAGGCGGATTAGAAAGGAGAAAAGGTAATGAAATTTATCAAAGAGTATAAGGATGGCGACAGGGTATTTGACATTTATCTCTGTAAACATAAGCAGTCCATGGTGACCAAGAACGGCAAGGCCTATGAAAGCGTGATTCTGCAGGATAAGACAGGCACATTGGACGCCAAGGTGTGGGAGCCGAACAATCCGGGGATCGGTGAGTTTGACTCTCTGGATTACATAGAGGTATATGGGGAAGTCACCAGTTATCAGGGGGCGCTGCAGGTCAATGTGAAGCGGATTCGCAAATGTCAGGAAGGCGAGTACCAGCCAGCGGATTATCTGCCGGTGAGCAGTAAAAAGATAGAAGATATGTACCGGGAACTGGCGGAACTTATCGCCAGTATTCAAAATACTTATTTAAGGCAGCTTCTGGAGAGCTTCTTTGTGCAGGACGAGGCTTTTAAAAAGGCTTTCTGTAATTCCTCGGCGGCCAAGACAGTGCATCACGGATTCGTGGGAGGATTGCTGGAGCATACTCTGAGCGTGACAAAGCTCTGCGATTACTATTGCAGCGCGTATCCCATCTTAAAGCGGGATCTGCTGCTGACAGCGGCTATGTGCCACGATATCGGCAAGACAAAAGAAATATCGCCCTTTCCGCAAAATGATTATACAGATGACGGGCAGCTGTTGGGACATATCGTTATAGGTTCCCAGATGGTAGGGGAGAAAGCGGTGCAGATCGCGGGATTTCCCCATGAGCTGCTGATTCAGGTACAGCACTGTATCCTGGCTCATCACGGCAAATACGAGTTTGGCTCTCCCAAGATTCCCGCCATTATCGAGGCTCTGGCTCTGAATTACGCGGACGATACGGACGCCAAGCTGGAGACCTTCAAGGAGATATTGGATAACGCCAAGGATTCGGGATGGTTGGGATATAATCGGCTGTTTGAGTCCAATCTGAAGGCAAGTCAGGTAGATTAGAATGTCGAGGGATATTTTATGATCTGGCAAGGTCAGACATAGTCAGTGATATGCATGGGGATTAGGAATGGATCTGATTTATCATAAAAATGATTTGGTTACAGTAACCATAGAAGATATCGGCACGGACGGGGAGGGTATTGGCAAAGTGGATGGCTTTACCCTCTTTGTGAAAGATGCCGTGATGGGTGATGTGGTGGAAGCCCGGATCACCAAGGCCAAGAAGCAATATGCTTATGCCCGTCTGGAGAAGGTGCTTACATCTTCTCCTTTTCGCACCCAGCCAAAATGTCCTCATCATCGGCAGTGCGGCGGCTGCCAGATCCAGGCTCTGGCCTATGAAAAGCAGCTGGAATATAAACAACAGAAGGTGAGAAATAATCTGATTCGAATAGGTGGTTTTTCCGCCGCTGAGATAGACCGGGTGATGGAGCCCATCGTGGGGATGGAGGAGCCCTACCGTTACCGCAACAAGGCGCAGTATCCCGTGGGTACAGACAGGGAGGGCCATGTGGTGACAGGCTTTTATGCGGGCCGCACCCATACCATCATCCCCAGCACAGAATGCTATCTGGGTGCGGAGGAAAACAGGGAGATTCTGGAGATACTGATTGCCCATATGGAAAAGTATCATATCCCAGCCTATGATGAGGAGACAGGAAAAGGGCAGGTACGTCATATCCTGATCCGCAAGGGATTTACCACGAAAGAAATTATGGTCTGTGTGGTGATAAACGGGGGATGTGAGAAAAAGGGAAAGGAATATATCCCATACCAGGCTGAATTATTGGAAAAATTATCCGCAATTAAAGGAATGACATCTGTGTCAGTCAGTATCAATACCGAGAAAACCAATGTGATCATGGGAAAAGAGATCCACACCATATGGGGCAGCCCGGTGATTCATGATGTGATTCATGTGCGGAATATGCTTAAGGAGGGATATCCCTGCACCGGGCAGGAACTGACCTTCGCCATCTCACCTCTGTCTTTTTACCAGGTCAATCCAGTACAGACGGAAAAATTATATAGCCTGGTTCTGGAATATGCAGGTCTGACTGGCCGGGAAGTGCTCTGGGATTTGTACTGCGGCATTGGCACCATCTCCCTGTTTCTGGCATCCGGCGCCCGGCAGGTCTGCGGTGTGGAGATTATCCCCCAGGCCATAGAGGATGCCCGCGCCAACGCCCGGCGCAATGGAATAACAAATGCCGTGTTCTATACAGGAAAAGCCGAGGAAGTGTTGCCTGATTTTTATGAGGGAAAGCTGGAATCCGAATTCTGCCGGGAGCAGGATCTATGCCATCCGGACGTGATCGTAGTGGACCCACCCCGAAAGGGCTGTGACAGAGCCTGTCTGGACACCATGCTCCGCATGCAGCCCGATCGCATCGTCTACGTCAGCTGCGACAGCGCCACCCTGGCCAGGGATCTGCGGATTTTGTGCGACAGAGGGTATGAGCTGAAGCGGGTCAGGGCCGTGGACCAGTTTGGACATACGGTGCATGTGGAGACGGTATGCTTGTTGTCCAAAAATATATAACATCATATTGAAGTAACTGTTTTTCATTGAAAAAGTGCAATACCTGTTACCCAAACGAAAGGAGCCAAAAAAATGGGACTATTCTCAAAGTTCAAAAAAGCAAACCCAAAGACACCCGAAGACAACCACCAGAAGGCCATAGACAATCTGAAAAAGTTTGACCCTTCTGTCCGCCCCGGGGGCGTTTTCATGGTAAAGCTGCTGATGAAGGAGCAATGCGACATGCCGTCCACTCAGCGAATAAAGGAGGTTTTGTCGCAGTATCTTGGTAAGATAGAGGGCTTTGAAGAATCAAGTAAGGAAAAAGGTTTTTATTCTGGTTTTGCAATGGACTATCTTTCAAAGTTCAGTGACCGGGAGGTGCCGGTGCAGCTGTCCATCCTGGGCTGTGATCCGTTTGATGCGGATAAGATAGATGAGATGCAGCGCAGCCAGATGTGGGACTGCCAGGCGGACCGGGACCGCATTCTGTCAGAGTGCAAATATGCCGTTCTGGCCAATGATATGCTTGGCGGCGGCTTGAGGGCTCAGGTTCGCGCCAATATGCTGATGGATTATCTGGAGGCGCTGCTGGAGCTGTTTCCTTCCTGTGAGGCGGTATATTTTATCAATACCGGCAAGCTGATTTTGGCGGATACTATCCGGAACGGAGACGTCCAGGGTCTGGACCGGTATATAAAATACTATGTTAATGTGCGGTTTTTCAATATCAGCGGCACCAATGACCATGTGATCGACACGATAGGATTGAGCCTGCTCTACATAGAAGATCTGCAATACCATTTTCATGATATGGACCCCAATTGGGTGGTAAATCATGCCTATAATATGGCTTCCTATATTCTGGACAATGACTGCCCCATCAAGGACGGCGACACTATTGATGGAATTGCCGGGGGACAGCTGGTTCAGGATATCCAGTGGAAATGCCATTTTGAGGATTCCCTGATCGGTCCGACCCGGCCGGTTCTGGACGTCTGCATGGGCGAGTACGCTGCGGGGAAGCGCTGATATACAGAAAGGAACAATGGGTAATGTTTGATTTATCAAAATTCAACCAGTACAATTTCCACCATGGCATTATAACTGAATGTAAAAAATGTGACAACTACTTTATTCTTAAGGGTGAATTTCCGGAAGAAGAGACAGAGAGGAGCGGCGGAAAATATTTTATATTTGGTTTTAATTCTGTCGATTCGCAGCCTCCCGAAATGAAGGATGCGGGGATCATTTCCTTTGAAATCACCGAGAGGGAGGATGCGGAAGAAGGTTATTCTGTCAAGATATGCGGGGAGGATAATGAATTTCTGTCTGTGGAGTTTGGTTGTAAAAAAATTAATTTTAGTGTACAGAAATACGAGGGCATGTCCCATCGCAATGTGTATGGGACGGCGGAATATGATACATACCTGGAATCTCTGAAATATGTCTTAAATGAGGCATACTTCACAGGAAAAGAGCAACTTGACCTGCCAGAGGGATTTGCCCTGGAGATAGAGACTTATTCCACAAACAAGGCTTTTCTGCAAAAATGCACCATCAGACGGGATGGACAGGAAGTGTATAAGTATCTGTGTACCACCTATCACCATAAGCCATTTTGTGAATTCATATACCACAACAACGGTCATCGGTATTATCCATTCCACATTGACCTGTATGGCATCAGTTATATGGACGTGGACACCCTGGAGGTCTATAACTATATCCCGGAGGGCTATCAGCATGACAGCGACTATTTACTTGGCGAATCCTTTATTATCACGGATATCCACTATGACCGGGCGAGCGGCCTGATCGCCTATGGCGGGTGTTATTGGGCAGGTCCTTCCAATGTTATGGTAGGGGATTTTTCCTGTCTGCCAGGCTGCGGGTATCCGCTGGAGGATATGCAGGATCTGCTTGATCCTGATTATGACCAATACGATGAACTGGATTTTAAATGCTGGAACGAGGGGAAACTCTGGTTAAAATGTGAAAAAATGTCAGTGTCCGTCGAAATTGATGAAATCAAAGAATTAGTGAGGAGCCATGCAAGTTAGATTTGAAAAAGTATCCACCTCCGATAAAGAGGGTGCAGTGATCAGGGCCATGGCCATGACGGAAGACATTCAGAGCGCCATGGAACTTCTGGAGGCCGGAAGCGGCAGAATTGCCGTCACCAGGGATGGACAGACCTATCTGTGTAAAATCGGCGACATTTACTATATAGAATCTGTGGATAAGAAGACCTTTCTGTATACTAAAAACGAATGTTATGAGACAAAGCTGCGCCTGTATGAGCTGGAAGAAATGCTGAACCGTTATTTTCTCAGATGCTCCAAGGCAATGATTGTCAACATGCGGAAAATCAAGGCAGTCAAGTCTGAATTGGGAGGCAGGATGAATGCAACACTGCTAAACGGGGAAGTGATCGTCATATCCCGCAGCTATGTGAAAGAACTGAAACAGCGTCTGCTCGGTCGGCGTACCGACAGGGCGGATGAGGAACTCTGAAGCGAATATGCGGAACCTTTAAAAGGATTGGACTCATATATGAATAAGTTAAAAATGTTGTTTCAACAGACCACAATGATATCTGCCATGATTCTCCTTGCCATCGGACTGGAGGGAGTGGTCAAACATATAGCCGGGAAAGACTTTATCCTTGAATGGTATCATCCTCTTTCTATTGTTCTGACTGGTTTCCTGGGGGCGCTTCCCACGCCTCTGGTGATGAATAGAGATTTGGGCCGGAAGCAGTATCTCTTTTTGATCGTAAGCCACTGTATCCTGCTGTTTGGTGTAGTATCATTGATGGGATTTCTGTTCCACTGGTATTCTAATGGCGCAGATTATTTGTTCGTTGTTATTGCGTATTTTGTGATTTATGTTTTGGTCTGGGCCGCCACTCTCTGGCTGGCCCGCCGCGATGAGGCGAAGATTAACAGGGCGATCCAGGAAATTCAGGACGAAGAGTAGGCTTATTAAATGCAACTCAGTCACAGGTTTATGCAACTTGGGCGGGTTGCTCTTTTTTTGCGTACGTTTTTGTATACAATGGGGATATGCGAAACTTTTTAGGTAATTGTAAAACTCTGTTTTTGTCTATATTGACCATTCCCGTCACTTGTAGGGAACGTTTCGCAATTGCCTATACAGAACTTTTAATAGAGGGGTGTATATATGGATGTAATCAAGGTTGACCATCTGGTAAAAAAGTACAAAGGGCACATGGCGGTAAGCGATATTTCCTTTTCTGTGGAGGAAGGAGAGCTGTTTGCTTTTCTGGGGGAAAACGGCGCGGGCAAATCGACAACAATCAACATGCTCTGTACCATACTGGAAAAAACGGCGGGGGATGTGTCCATCTGCAGCCATATTCTGGGAAAGGAGGATGACGAAATCCGCAGCCTGATCGGCATCGTGTTCCAGAATTCTGTTTTGGACAACAAACTCACGGTAAAAGAAAATCTGTTTACCAGAGGCTCTTATTATGGACTATCCAAAAAGGACATTGAGAGCCGTATAGCGCCTTTTTCCCAGCGCTTTGAGATGGATGAGATCTGGAACAGGAAATATGAAAAGCTCTCCGGCGGACAGAGGAGACGGGTGGATATCATGCGGGCTCTGATTCACAATCCCAGGATTCTGTTTCTGGACGAACCCACCACCGGCCTGGACCCCAAATCCCGGAAACTGGTGTGGGATTACATTGATTATCTGAGGCATGAAAAGGGAATGACCATCTTTCTGACCACCCACTATATGGAGGAGACGGCCAATGCGGATCATGTGGTAATTCTGGATAAGGGAAAAATAATCTCATCGGGAACTCCTGCAGAGCTGAAAAGTCGACATACCTCCTCCCGATTGGTCTGGTATCGGGAAAAAAGCAGCGAGGCGGAACAGCTTATTGCGCAAATACCAGAAAAAAGTGAATTATCTGTCAGCAGCCATACATATGACGCCGACCATTATAATGTGTATTTCCGGGGAAATATCACGGAATTCCTATATACGCACAGAGATGCGATTCAGGACTATGAGATTATAAAAGGAACCATGGACGATGTGTTTTTGAACCTGACAGGAAAGGAGCTGGAATCATGAGGGGATTTACAGGATTTACAAAAAGGAATCTGTTGCTTTATTTCAAGGATGTGCAGTCAGTCATTTTTTCGCTGCTGACGTCCATCATTGTTTTTGTGCTGTATCTGCTCTTTTTAAAGGGTACTTTTCTGGACGCCATAGAGGAGGCTATGCAGGGACTGGAAGCCCTGGTCAGTGATTCGGATATTGAAATGCTGGTAAGCGGCATTCTCCTTGTGGGCATCGTAGGATCGGCGCTAATCACCGTGCCCTACAACTGCCTGTCCACCATCGTGAAGGACCGGGAAAACAGGGTGGACTATGACATAACGGCAACGCCGCTGAAACGCTGGCAGATTATCCTGTCCTACTTCACGGCATCCACTATATCGGCTTTTATCACCACGAGCGTCATTTTGACTGTGGGCCTGCTGCTCCTGTCCATGATGGGGAATCTGCATATGTCTGTATCCGGCTTGGCATCCGCCTATGGGATCACCCTGCTGGGGGCTGTCTCGGCCACGGCATTTTTCATGATTGTGGTACTTTTTTTCCAATCCTCCTCTGCCAGCGGCGCCTTTTTTGGAATGCTCTCGGCGGCAGCAGGCTTTGTGATCGGCGCCTATATTCCCATATCCCAATTTTCCGAGGGGGTGCAGACCTTCTGCAACCTGTTTCCGGCCAGCGGCATCACGGTACTACTGCGCAACGCCTTATTAAACGGGCTTCTGGAAGAGATCAACCGATCTCTCGGAGGTATCGACCAGGGGATGCTTGTGGAGAGCATAGAGGAGTGCTTTACCTTCCGGGCCAGCCTGTTTGGGAACAGTCTGAGCCAGGCGCAGTCCGTATGGTATGTGGCCGGATGTACGGCGGTCTGCATGCTGATAATGATTTTGCTCTATTCCAGGACCTACAAGAGAAAGTGACAGGAATGAGCTAGGCGGATATGGTTTTTGTCCTTTTTTGTGTAAATGGCATATAAATGATATACAATTTGCCAAAAATTTTCCGACAAGTGTTTCTATATGAGGAAAAATGTGTTAAAATTGGCATATGGATGGATACAAACACAGAAAAGTAAGAGGGACAGGACTATGAATATCCAGATTCAATGCTGCGGCATCGCCATCTTAATACTGTTATGGTTTTTTTCTCTAAGGCATAAACCCCTGGGACTTACATCGGAAAAATTATTCTGGTTCACCATGGGAATGACTTCATTCGGCATTGTTATGGATATTGCATCTGTTGTCGCTATCAATAGTCAGGATCTGATATCAGAATTTTTGCTGACCTTTATCTGTAAATCTTACATTGTTTCCCTGGTCTGGGTAGGATATTCCGAGCTGATTTATTCCTGCTGGAATCTCAGAAGAACAAAGGCGGGGCGGGTAAAACAGAATGGGATATATACTCTATTTGTGTTGGTTGCCACGGTACTGATCTATGCTCTGCCGATCTACTATTATCTGAACGGAAATATTGTATATACATATGGCCCCAGCTGCACCACTGCATACATATTTGCTCTTCTTTTCGTGCTGGTGACTCTGTTCCAGGTCAGTGTAAATGGCAGGGAGATGAATCCCAAGCGGAGAAGGGCTATCGTTATATGGATGTGCATCTGGATCATTGCGGCGGCAACACAGTTTTTCAATGCCCAACTGCTTTTGGTGAGTTTTGCATCAGTTCTGGGCATCGTTATTCTGTTTTTTGAACTGGAAAATCCGGAGGCTTATATTGACCGGGAGACCGGTGCATACAATGCACATGCATTGGGAGAATATGTAAAACAATTGTATGACGTAAAGCATAAGCGGTTCAGCGTCATATTGCTGGCGTTAGATCATGTGGCGGCCGCCGGAGACGACAGGGCAGCTGTGCAGATAGACCGTATACTTCAGGGGATAGTGCGTTATGCGGAAAAAATAAAGGATGTTAAGGTTTTTAAGACGCTGGAGCGGGAACTGGTATTTTTCACTTCTGACGAAAAGCGCATGTGGGAAGTTTATGAAAATTTGAAGAGCCATATAGAAGCATACTGGATAGAAAGACAGGAAGAGAAACAGTTAAAGGTATCTCCCTTCTATGTGGTATTCCCGGCTCCGGGCGTGCTGGAGAATGTGGAAGATATTTTTCAGCTGCTGCGACATTTCAGAGTCGGGAAAGGGAAACTCCCGGAAGAAAACAGTGTCATTCTGGATGAGGGTAAAGTCCAGCAGTATAAAGAGAAGGAAAAGATGGAGACCATGATCCGTTCCGCCATTGAGGAGGACAGGATTGAGGTATTCTACCAGCCCATCTATTTTACCAGACAACACAGGTTTGTATCCGCCGAGGCGCTGGCCCGCATTCGGAATCAGGACGGAACTATCGTGCCGCCCGGAAGATTTATTCCCGTGGCAGAGAAAAATGGCCTGATCTCCCATATAGGGGAAAGCGTATTTGACAAGACCTGTAGATTTATTCAGAAAAATCAGTTAAGAGAACGCTACGGTATTGAATATGTGGAAGTCAATCTCTCTGTGAGGCAGTGTGAAGATCCCACACTGGCAAAGACCTATATCGATATTATGGAGAAATACCAGTTGGAACCTGCCAACATTGTTCTGGAGATTACAGAATCCGCCTCCATAAAAGCCAAGGACATTCTGCTGGAAAATATGAGGCAGCTGATGGATTATGGAGTAAGATTTGCTCTGGACGATTTTGGCAATGGGGAGAGTAACCTGAACTATATTGTGGATATGCCCGTGTCCATTGTCAAGTTTGATCGGGATATGAGCCAGTCGTATTTTGCCAGCCAGAAAGCGAGATTTGTCATGGAGGCGGCTATGCATATGATCCATGATATGAAGCTGGAGATCGTATCCGAGGGCATAGAGACGGAGGAACAGGCTCAAGCCATAGAGACGTTGGGCATAGAATACATACAGGGATATTATTTTTCCAAACCGCTGCCGGGGCAGGA
>CAZKAO010000050.1:0-25361 GCA_964550745.1 uncultured Acetatifactor sp. | reverse complement strand
CAGCCAGTTGCGTCAGGATCAGTCTGCGGATCTGTCTGCGGTCCAGTCCCAGCTTAGACAGCACATCGTAGCGGAATTTGTATTTGGCAGAATCACTCAGCTGCTGTACTGACAGGACTGTCATCGCCACGCAGACGAATACCAGCCCGATATAAAACAGGGGGATAATCACGGAACCCAGTATATATTTCAGCATGGGTATCAGGCTGTCCCGCACTAGATAGGTTCCGCTGTAGGAGACGATGTTGTCCGAGCCTATGCATAAACTCATCTCAGGATTTCTTGATACAATATAATTTTTCGCATAGGAAATGGGCAGATCCTCGTCGTCCTCCTCCAGGGCATCCAGACTGTTTTGCAGTTCCATAGGGATCTCTCCGTCCACATCCGCCACCAATTCGGTGTAATAGGGGGTCATGCGCTCAAGCACGGCGTCCGGCACTACCAGGATATAGTCTGCGCCATTGTGGCCGTCCTGGGAAAAAGGCTCTCCCACAATTCCGGCGCAGGCAAGGAGCCCCTGGCCTGATGCGTCCGTGATCTGCAGGTCTTTTGCAATCTCCTGTACTTCCTTGTATAACCGTGGTTTGATCTGCACCAGATATTCCCCGGAGGCAAGGGGAATTTCGGCGTAGCCCAGCATGGCTCTCAGGTGGTTATAGTCGGATATGCCCATATAGGTATCACAGGGATAATAAAAGCTGTTATAGGAGAGCATATCCTTGATCTTCCGCATATTGGGGGTTCCGTCCGCATTGCGGTACATAGTGCCCCAGGCTCTCAGATGAGTCAGAATCCAGGTGTTGACCTGAATCTCCTGATCCGTATAGATGTGGTAGGAGTAATATTGCGGCTCCATTCCCAGGGCATCTATTATCGCTTTTTCCTCCCCGAAGTCGTCATCCAGATCCACGCTGAACATCTGTATGTCAAAGGGAAATTTGTCGTCCAGCACCGTGTTTTCAAAGGTGCTGAACATCAAAGCTATGGAAGCTCCCATCAGGGCCAGCGTGAACAGCGAGGTCAGCGTTCCCAGGGTAAACTGCATGGTGCGTACCTTGGAGGCAAACTGTCGCAGCAGGAACAGGTTCTGGCCCTGGTAGATGCCGCTGCCCTTCCCTCGTACATAGCAGATAATCCATGCAGACAGCCCGGTGTAGAACAGGTAGATGGTGAGTACCAGTCCCACCAGAAAGAGGAGGACATCTTTGGCATTTGACAGCATTCCAAAGACAGTCCAGAACAGGAAGATGAAGATTACGGACAGGGGGAGAATCAGCTTTTTAAGCCCCTCATGTTTTTCCCTGATTTCCTCATTCTGGCGCTTGGCGTTCATCAGTGCCTGGATATTCATTTTGCGGAACTTGCGTCTGCACCGAAGGAGAGCCAGCAGGTAACATCCGGTGTAGCAGAGTACGGTCATCAGGATTGTCTGACGGTTCAATGAGATGTGCAGATGGTATTCTATCCTCACCATGGAGAACATGACAGTAAACAGGATCTGCTGCAGCAGCACGCCAAGGATGCAGCCCTGGAGAAAAGCGACGCAGCCCAGCAAGATATTTTCCCGGATATACAGCCTGGATATGGTCTTTTTCTTCATGCCCAGCAGCAGGTAGATGCCAAACTCCGTGCTTCTTTTTTCCAGCATGAAGCGTACCATGTAGTTAATCAACCAGGCCACGATCAGCACGATAAAAAAGGTGGCAAGGCCGATCATCATAGCCATCATGTCCATGTCTTCGAGGCTAAAATACGCCGCCAGGTTATTCTGGAAAAACAGGCTGTTTGCGGAATACATCAGCGCAGTGACCACGGTCATGGTGAGGATATATACCAGATAGTCTCTGGCGGAGCGTTTCATATTGCGAAAGGCTAGTTTATTTAACATCAGAAAGATCACCTCCTGTTAACGACAATACATCCAGGATTTCCTGCAGGAACTCTTTGCGGCTTTTGTCGCCCCGGACCAGTTCATGGAAGATTTTTCCGTCCTTCAGGAACAGGATGCGCCCACAGTAGCTGGCGGAAAAGGCGTCGTGGGTCACCATGAGGATTGTGGCCTGCATGGTGCGGTTTAAGTCCGTGAAGGTCTCCAGCAGAGTCTGGGCCGCCTTGGAGTCCAGTGCCCCGGTGGGCTCATCGGCCAGCAGGAGCTTAGGATGGTTCACCAGCGCCCTGGCGCAGGCGCAGCGTTGCTTTTGACCGCCGGATACCTGGTAAGGGAACTTTTCCCGTATGTCCTCTATGCCCAGCAGATGCAGGATCTCGTTGCAGCCCTGAGTGATCTGTTTTTTTCGACTTAGACCCTGGTCTGCAGCAGTCTGTCCGGAAACCTTCACCTTATCCTGCAGGGTCAGGGCCAGGATGATATTTTCCTCAATTGTCAGAGTATCCAGCAGGTTGTAATCCTGAAACACGAAGCCCAGGTTGTTTTTGCGGAAATCGGACAAGGCATCCTCGGACAGTTCGGTGATGTCCGTATTTTCGTAATAGATATGCCCGGAGGTCACCCGGTCAATGGTGGCCAGCATGTTCAGCAGTGTGGTTTTTCCGGAGCCGGAGGGTCCCATCACGCCCACAAATTCTCCCTTGTCCACGCCAAAGCTCACCCGATCCACCGCCTTGGTCACGTTGGACGCATTGCCGTAGTATTTTTCTACGTCACATATACGGATATAGTCTTGCATTTTGATCACCTCGTCTGTTTTCTATATGGGTTCATTGTAGCTGTCCTGTGGATGTCCTCATATAAAGATAGATTGAAGTTATCTTAAGATTTCGTAAGATAACTTCAATCTCGACTCTTTCTCCAAATTATAGACAGCTCCTCTTTAAGGAGTATTCAAACCATCATTTCCGCGCACTTCACAGATATAGTTGCTGATGGGGAATTCCAGACACAGCTTTGTGCCGGTGCCGTACTCCGATTCCGCAGATAAACCGATCCCCAGTCTGCCGCACAGCTTTTGGCACAGATACAGTCCCATACCGGTGGAACGCTGATTGTCCCGGCCGTTGCTGCCGGTAAAGCCCTTGTCAAAAATGCGGGATAATTCCTCCTGGCGGATGCCTATGCCATTGTCCTCGAATATCAGCAGTACGCTGCTTTCTTCCCGCCTGGTCCAGATGCGGAGCAGGGGGTTCCTGTTCCGGTATTTTACGCTGTTCAGCAGCATTTGATTCAATATAAAAGCAATCCATTTTCTGTCGGTATAGACTGTGTCCCTGCAGTTCACATCGGCATGAACCTGGTTCTGGATGAGCAGCAGACGGTTCTTGTCCAACACTTCATAGACCACATCCTCCAGACAGGTCTCCCGAATCAGATAGTCCTTGTAGACCTCCTCCGAGCGGGCGTAGTACAGCACCATGTCCACATAATTTTCAATCTTCTGGTTTTCCAGGCTGACGGTGAGATAGTCGGCCCTGGGAGATTCAGACTCCGAAGATTCCCTGTTATGCGGCATAGGGTCCGCTGACGCCATCTCCCGCCGGTTGCTGCAGAGCAGCGCGATGCCTGTGATGGGGGCTTTGATCTCATGTACCCAGCTTTCGATATACTCTTTGTAGTCCTTCTGCTCCTCCTCAATCTGTCGGATACGCTCGATGCAGGATTTGTTGGAGCGGCGGATCATTTCCCTGTACAACCGATCCTCCAGCCGATAGGAATCCGGCAGCAGTTCGCCCAGAAGATACCGTTGGTCCACTTTTTCCAGAATCTGCTGGGCTTCCCGAAAAAACTTACGCCTCTGTATAAAATTGGCTGCCAGCCAGGCCGTTAACAGGAGTAGCCAGACAATCAAAAACAGGATGGTATTGGTCTCGCTGTAGCCGGTCAGCCGGAAAAAAACAGCCGCCGCGCACATGCATACCAGATGGAGCAGCAGGAGCATGCCTTTGTCCCTTACAAAATCACTCAGTCTCATATGCGGTATCCCATCCCTCTCCTGGTCTCAATGAAATCCTGTACGCCTATGGATTTCAGTTTTTCACGGAGCTTGGCAATATGCACGCTCAGGGTGTTGTCATCTATGAAAATGTGGTTTTCCCAGAGGTATTCAATCAAGTCCATTCTGGGCACAAAAGCTCCCACATGCTGGAACAACAGGTGCAGTATTTTCATCTCGTTTTTGGTCAGCTCCACGCTTTGTCCTCCGCGGGAGAGGCAGCACTTGGCAATATCCAGGGATACGTCACCTCTGGTAAACAGGGTGGTTTCCTTTGGCTCCGTGCCTCTGGTGCGTTTCAGCACGGCGGCGATCCTGGCTAGGAGGACGGGAGCCTGGTAGGGCTTGGTAATATAGTCGTCCCCGCCCTTTAACAACCCGTTTAACTCGTCCATGGGACTCATGCGGCTGGTTAGGAAGATAATCGGCACGTCCATTTGCTGGCGGATTTGTGTGCAGACATCAAAGCCAGAGACACCCGGCAAATTCACATCCAGCAGCACCAGATCCGGCGCTGCTTTCAGTACCTGCCCGGTGATGTGGCTGACGGATTCAAACGTGTCGGGCGCAGTCACCTGGTACAGGGCATTTTCCAGCAGGAGCTTCAGTTCCCGCCGTATGAGTTGTTCGTCTTCGATAATAAATATATGCATGGTGGATGCTCCTATGGTTTCTGGATGATTCATATTATAAGCGTGTTTTGGGGAAAAGACAATGCATATGCCGTATTGAGTTCTTCTTTTTCGTGTGCTATTATGGAGTTGTTCAGATGATATGAGGCGCGAAAATGACACTACAACAGTTAAAACAGATTTATCATGAAGGGGTTCAGGGGGAAAAATGGAATTTAGTCGTGTTTTAAAAAGATTTATGTCTATCAACAGGGACTACATACCTTCGCTTCTGGTTACCCTTTTCTTCCTAGTGGGAAATCAGGGGCTGGTGGCGTATATTAACTACACTGCGGGGAATCTGACGGATGCCATCACGTCCGTAAATTTCTCTTTGTTTGGTAAATATATTCTTATCCTGGTTCTGATGCAGATTTTACATCTTTATGCGGAATATCAGGTCAATTACCGCGTCAATTATCTCAGCGAGAGCTTTGTAAAGCGCTTAAGGATTCATACTTATGGAAAAATTACATCGGCGAGCATGAGGTGGCTTGACGAAAACAAGCTGGGGGATATCGTCTCAAGGATCAATGGGGATCTGAATGCCCTGGTAGGGCAGGTCAATACCTTTATGACATGGCAGTTGTCGGGAGCCGTGACGTTTCTGGTCTATATGACAGCCTGTTTTCTGATCAGCTGGAAGCTGACGTTGATTGGCTTTGCGATCGTGCCTGTGCTGGCTGTTTTGCAGTTCCTTACAGGGAAACCCATTGCAAGGCTTGGGCAAAAGCGATCCGTGGCGGAAGGAGAGGCAAACGGACTGTTCATGGACCTTGTCGGTGGGCTTTCTTTGATCAAAATATTCCGGGCGGAAAAAGAACTGTCTGCCAAGTATGGCAAACAGGTTGAAAAGACAGTATCGGCAAATGTAAAGTCCTTTGCCCTCGAGTTTATTATGAATCCCCTGCAGATCCTTATGGGATATCTGCCGAATATCATTATCCTCATTGTGGGAAGCCGTCTGGTGCTGCGGGGGGAAATGACGGTTGGGATGCTATTTTCCTATATCCTCTTGTCCTCCGGCGCATTGGATATGGTTTCCGGCCTTTCCTGGCAGGTTCGCAATATTTATGACACGGTAGGCATTTCAAAGCGTATTTTTGAGATCTGGGATATTGAGGAGGAAAGAAACACGGGTACGGTCTGTGAGAAAAAGAATGAGGTTCCGGTGGAATTTGAAAAGATATGTTTTGGGTATGATGAAAAGCAGCAGGTTCTGCATGAGGTTTCTTTTACCATATCAGAAGGGGAAAATGTTGCCATTGTAGGGGCTTCCGGTTCCGGTAAATCCACGATCATGAAGCTACTTTCAGGTTTTTATGAAAAGAATAGCGGAAGCATTAAAATATTTGGCAGTGAGCTGGAAGACTGGGACAAGGGTAAGCTGCGGGAGCATATGAGCTATGTGGGGCAGGACACCTACCTTTTCCCCGGGAGCATCTATGATAATGTGGCGATAGCGGACCCAAATGCCGACAGGCAGCAAGTCCTTGATGTGATTCGTGCAGTCGGGTTGGATAAGCTGGATCTGTACTTGCCGGTAGGAGAGCGGGGCGTGATGCTTTCCGGCGGGCAAAGGCAGCGTGTGGCGGTGGCAAGGGCACTGCTGAAAAAGTCGGAAATCCTTTTGATGGATGAGCCTACGGCGGCATTGGATACGGAATCGGAATATTATGTGAAAGAAGCGGTGGGCAGATTTGCGGGAGGCAGAACATGCATTACCATTGCCCACAGGCTTTCTACCATATACAATGCGGACAAGATTCTGTGCATGAAGGATGGGCAGATCGTGGAAAGCGGAACCCATGAAGAGTTGATGGCATTAGATGGAGTATACAGGGCATTATACTTAAAGCAGGAGACGGTTAAATGAAGAAAGAAGCATTTTCCATTGTAATACGGATGTGGCATTTGGTCAGAAAATACCGCGTTCGGTTTTATATCGGATTTCTTGTGGGTTCCACATCAAGATTTTTTTACCGGTTCCTTGACAGCTTTCTGGTGGAGGAATTTACGGAGGTCTGTGTCGGTGGAGAACAGGGAGCGCTTGTGCAAAGCGTGGTGACTGTTCTTATCTTGCTGCTTTTCGGAATCACTGTATATCCGTTAGCCTTTGGCATGGTCTATACCACCTATTCCCTGATGTCGGGTGAAATCAAAAAGCTTGTTTTTGACAAGATGCTGCGGGTAAAGCCCTCTTACATAGAGTCCCGCTATTCGGGGGAGCTTGTGACTAAGATCACGTCAGACTACAACGACGCCATACAGCTTATCGCTTACCCGGTGGTGGGGCAGGGAAACCCCTTTTCACTCATCTTTGCCATCGTAATGATTGCAGCAATTATTTTATGCAAAAGTCCGCTGCTGGGCGGAATTTCTCTTGTTTTGACTATGGCCAACTTTTTTGTTATGCGGTATATGGTGGAGCCTATGCGGAAAAGGGAAAAGAAGACCAAGGAATTTACACAGAATTCTTCCCAGAGTATTGTGGATTCTCTGTCAGGTATGATGGTATCCAGAATGTTTGGGCTGACCCCCATGCTGGTAAAAAGGTATGAAAAGGACACGGAGGACATTTACCGGAATAATCTTTCTCTGATCCGAAATAAATCCATACTTTCCCTTGTGATCGATACCCAGAGTTTCGTTTCCTTTACGGCAGTCTGTGCCATTGGGCTGTTTTTGTGTACCAAAGGGCTGATCAGTATTCCTACGGTGCTGTTTATCTCCCTTTTGCAGATGTCCCTTGGAAATTTTATCAGGGAACTGTCCAAGAAACTGTCAGAAATGCAAAAGTACATAGAAGGCGGCAGGAGGCTGTTTGAATTTCTGGACGCACCGGAGGAGGAACAAAGGCCAGTGCAGGCGGAGCCTGACTTTGGCGCAAATAATGCAATGGAATTAGAAGGCATCTGTTTCCAATATGCGGAGGCGGACAGTCCACTGTTTGAGAGTTTTTCGCTGGAAATCAGGAATGGGGAAAAGGTGGGGATTGCCGGTGGAAGCGGCGGAGGAAAAACATCCCTGATGAAACTGCTCCTGGAATTTCTTGAACCGGATCAGGGGCGAATTAGGCTCTTTGGCAGCGATATGAAAAGTTATAGCCAGGCCCAGGTGCGGAGCCTTTTCTCCTATGTTCCCCAGGACTGCTATTTATTTGACGGCACGATCAGAGAGAATATTTTGATTGGAAATCCTGGCGCGTCTGAAGAGGAGCTGAAAAGGGCAATTGACAATGCCTATCTTACGGATTTTGTGCAGAGTATCCCGGAAGGGCTGGAAAAGAGAGTAGGAGAGCGGGGGAGCCTGCTTTCCGGCGGGCAGAGGCAGCGTGTGGCGATTGCCAGGGCCTTTTTAAAGGATGCCCCGATACTCCTTTTGGACGAAGCCACTTCCGCACTGGATTCCCAGTCAGAGGAAATCGTCCAAAAGGCTATAGAAAGATTGATGGCAGGGAGGACAAGTATTGTGATCGCCCACCGGCTTTCTACGATCCAGGATATGGACCGGATATTGGTTCTGGAGAAAGGCCGCGTGGAGGAAGACGGTACCCATGAGGAGCTTCTTGCGAAGGAAGGCAGATACTTTCAGTTGTGGAAGCAAAATGCATTTTGTTGAATATTTTGTAAGAATGTGGTAGACTTTTATAAAACTTAGTAAGGAAGATATGGGGGATAAGTATGAAAAAATTATTATTTAAGATTGTATGTGCGCTGGTTGTGATTGCTGTGTTATTTTACTTGGGTGTATTGATTTCTGCCTGGATATAAAGCGTGCGCTTTCGAATTGTGGGGGAACAGATGAAAAAAGTACTTATAAAAATAGCTGCAAATATACTTATTATTGTCCTGGTTGGTTGTGTGGGATTTTTTGTGGCAAAGAATCAATATGACAAAAAAGCTAAGTTGTTTGAGCGTATAAAAGAGGTTGAAGTTCCGGTGGAGGTTATCGTTGAAAAAGAAGTCGTAATCTCGGGTGAAACAATCAGGTCAAGCATGGTAAATATTGGAAAATTATGTACTGCTGAATATAATTATACACATGTGGAACGATTTGACAGTTCAAGAGAAATTAATGGATATAAGATACCTTTTACGACAACGACTTTTATCTACAGTTATGATGGCACTATAACGGCCGGGATAGATTTTACCGAAATCCAAATCGACAAAAATGATGATAAAAAAGAAATAACCGTAATCCTTCCTGAGGCAGATATTATCAGCTCTGAGGTTGATCAGGACAGCTTCAAGCTTTATGATGAAAGAAATAATATTTTCAATCCGATTTCTGTAGCAGATGTGGCGGATTCATTTTCCGATCTGAAGAACAGTGAAGAAAAAAAGGCTGTGGAAGAAGGCTTGCTTGACAAGGCAAAAGAGAATGCGTTAGTGTTAGTTGAAAATTTTATACGCGGTTCCTACAATATAGGAGATTATAAAATTGAAGTGCTGTTCGGCATAGATGAATGATATGGGCCGGATTCCCTTGATGATTATTGTTAAGAGGAATCGGCCCTCTCTTTTCCTGGCAGTATAGACATAAGATAACGGCAAGGAGACAATATGGCAGAGAAGGACTCGGCGGAAAATAGTCCGGATTATAAACCTGAGGATAGTAAATCTGAGGAATGTATTAATTAACCGGAAAGGAGCCAGAGTGAATGAAAAAGCGGTCAGATGTATTGAAAATTGCCGGTTGTTGATTGAAGAGGGCGCAGTCGGCAGAATTGGGATATGAAGAAGAAATAGAAGGATCGCAGCAATAGAGAAAATATATCCAGGATAAAGAGGAATTAAAGGATAAGTCAATTGCGTGAGGAGGAGGTCGGAGTGGTATATTATACTAATTATTCGGTTGAAGATTGCATAGGGCTATTGTCAAGAAAAAATGTGTATGATGTTTTTGAATACTCATTTGAAATGAAAACGGAATCAGTGGGAGAGATTGCTTTCAAGCGTTGCAATAAGCATCTTTGGCATGGGTGTCAATCTGTTTATCAAATTGAGTTTAGAAGAAGTAAGAATACTGTTATCAATATTGAGTTTTTATTGGAGGGGATATTCTTACCATTTTCAACTATATCACCAGCTTGGATAACTGAATTTATGGAACAAAAATTGGATGCTACAGCATGCGGGGAGGGGGTTGAATAGTCCGGTATGTAATGAAAAGATAAGGGGATATTGCGGCTAAACGGGACTTTGGGGTCCAGTGCGCGAAGGAGCGTTTGACTCTTATGATTTGGAGGAATAGTTTTGGAAGGTAAAAAAAGAAGATTTTTAATAATTGCCATATTTATTAGGATCATAATCGAACTTGCAACATATTGTGGAGCAATTTATTTTTGCCTGTCAAGATATTTCTTTTATAATAAATACAACGTTCATGCACAAAGGGCGGCAGTGGACAGGCTAAATGGAAGATATCAACAAGAGTTTGAATTGTTGTCCACAGAATTTGAGACAAAAGAAGTTAGAATAGGCGGGGCGAAATATGTACATATGTGGACATATGCATTTCAAGATAGCCAGGGTAGGCAATTTAATACATATGTACGTCTATATGGGGTAGTTGAAAAAAGAGATGGAAATTCTCATGCTCCGGATTATTTTACTTATGTTGATGATACCTATGGACAACTGTGCATTGAAGAGAGGCTAGGCGATAAATTTGATCTTTACAAATACAGGCAGGAAAAGGTAAGTCGTTTTCCGAACAGAGAAGACTATATATTTATTTGCACAAAGGATAATGCAGAGGAAATAGCAGAAATATTAACGGAGATATATTTTGAGGAAATGGAATTTAGCAGTTGTAGTTGTTTGTTGTGTCTGGTAAATAATGAAGAAGGCGAAGAACTATTTTCTTATTCCCGGTCGTCTATTACAAGAAAGCTACAGGAACAGAATAAGGAAATTACGAAAGAAACGGTATATACATATATTTTACGGGAGATACAGAATTAAGATATTTCATGAAAGTGAGTGCAATCTATGGAGCCTTGATCGTCTGGAACAGGCGGTAAACGCTGGTACAGGATTGGGCTTGTATGGATCAAGCCAGGTTGCCTTTGATAAAAATGAAAATTTTGATGTTCAGATGACTGGGGGGGAAGGCGAAATATAGATGTTAAAGCTGAATTATATAGATAGAATAGAAACAAAGCTGCATAAAGCTGAAATTGAGGAAAAAGTGAGAGAAATTGTATTGGAAGATCATCTCTTCAATATTTTTACAGCAGGGAAAAAATTATGCCATGCAGAGTTTAAAGAAAATATATACAGTTTTTTCTTGTTATCTATTGGAAAACATGACATGTTGTCTCCACGCATATATATGACAATACTTGAAAAAGAAGAAGGCAGTATTTGTGATTTGTTTTATCGTAAAACGTGGGAGTTTTGGTGTCTGTTTATATGGTGGAACCTGTTTTGGGGTATATGCATAACTGTTTTGTGGGGAAATATATTTAAACTTATTTGTTGCATAGTTATTTATACCTTTGGAATTTTTATCGCACGAAAGCATCGCATCAGCATATGTAAAAAGGTAGTAAAGATTTTAGAAAATCAATTAAGCTCCTCATTCAATTAGAACCCACTCGTCAGCGATTTTTGAAAAAGTTAAATTGAAATCTGTATTTACGTAAAGGCCAACATAGCCAACGACAACCTTTTTGCTGGTAATCTCTACCCATGATGGTTCAAATTGAAAATTTTTAACTCCGAGCTGCTCATGTTTTTGATAATCTTGCTCTGCGTTTTTCTGAGCAAGATTATCAAGAATATTAAAATTTTCAAGTAATTCAGTCAACATATCTTTCGATATCTTATCTGCGTTGTAAAACTCTATTCCTGTTTCAGTGTCAGTAATGACGCGTGGGAGTTCTTCCCTTGCTCGAATGCACTCGACTAAATTTGAGAAATCAAACCGATTGAGCGGAAAATTATTATTCATGACATATTTACCTCCAACTCGCGCCTTCTATTTATCTCATTATCTCAATTATACCAACTTAAATGATAAAGGACAATATCTTTAGTAGAAATGCCGGAGTTTCATCCAGCAACACCAATCTTAAAAAAGGGAGCGCATTTGTAAATCCTTGATAACAGTGCCGCTTTATGGTACAATGAGTGAAATGCTTTGCATTTAACTCTTCTAAACAGAGAGCGCGCAACGGACTTTTGGGCATGGACTGGAGCATTCCAATGAAGAATAAAAATTTTGGGCAGAGTGTGGCATGTGCGCTTCGGGGGATTGCCAGTGGATTTAGTGCGGAGCGCAATTTCAAGATATACATAGGTATTGCGCTTGTATTTCTGGCGCTGAATATTGTGACATCATCGGGCTTATATGATTATATCCTTCTGCTTGCGCTCTCCTGCGGCGTGTTTGCGGCGGAGTACATCAACACGGCAGTGGAGCGGCTTTGCGACAGTTTTTGCGCGGAGGAGAACAAGGATGTCAGATTTGCCAAGGATGTGTCGGCCGGTGCGGTGCTGGTCATGGGTATCGCTTTTTTTGGAGCCGAGGGCGCAGTCCTGGTATCCAATATTTTGAGAATGTTATGATGATTCTGAGAATGTATGTGACAATGGTTCCCGTGATCCTTGCGGGAATACTCAATATGCTGTTTGTGAAAACGCCGGTGTATACAAGGCTTAAGCGGCCTATCGACGGCAGGAGGATTCTCTGGGACAGCAGGCGGCTGTTCGGCGATAACAAGACCTGGGCAGGGTTTTTCGGTATGATTCTGGCTGGGGCGCTGGCTCAGCTTCTGTGGGGATGGGTATGTCTCGGAATGCCGGAGATGTGCTATATCTACAGCAATCATGAGAATACGCCGCTGTTTAATCTGCTGGCGGGCGGAGCTATGGGGCTGGCCTATATGTTGTTTGAACTGCCCAACAGCTTTGTGAAGCGGAGGCTGGATATCCCCTGCGGCAAGACGGTGGGGGGAGTCAAGGGGGCGGTTTTCTTCGTGGTGGATCAGGTGGATTCCCTGTTTGGTGTCGGGATTGTGTTTGCCATGTTGTATCCCATGCCGTTCTGGCAATATTTTCTGTATATTCTGCTGGGGGCGATTACACACATAGCGGTGAACTGGCTGCTTTACAAGACGAAAATCCGCAGGAACCTGTGAAGCGCTGTTTACAGGCGGATAGTATATGACAGTCGAGACAGAGTTTTTAGCAATTATTGGGGAGTGGCACAGTCTGCGATAGGAAGGGAAGAGGTAATCTTGAAAAGAAAAAATTGGTTCATCGGTAAATATAATAAATCCGTTATCCTGACCTATATTGGTATTGCGTTTGCGTTTCTGGGGATAGCATTTACTCAGGAGGGGCAGCCTGCTGTAGCCATGATCTGCCTTATTCTGGCGGGAATATGCGATCTGTTTGACGGGGTGGTCGCCCGCCGCTGCAAGCGTGACGAGGCGGCAAAGGAGTTCGGCGTGCAGATTGACTCACTGGCGGATGTGGTCAGTTTTCTGACATTGCCGGCGGTTCTGGGGCTGCGGCTGATGAGCGGGATGGGGGTGGTGAGATACCCCGTTATTCTGGGTTATATTCTCTGCGGCGTCATCCGGCTGGCCTGGTTTAACACCTCGGCGGCAGCGGAGGGTGTCAGGAGTCATTATGACGGACTGCCTGTGACCTACTGCGCCTTGATTTTCCCGATCTTGTGGGTACTTCTGGGATTCTTGGGCGGAGTACCCAGCGCATTTTCCATGGCCGTGATCTGGGCGGCAGCTTATGCTGTGACAGCAGTGCTGTTTATTCTCAATGTAAAGGTGCCGAAGCCCCGTGGGATATGGTACGGCATCTTTGGCGCATTGGCCGTAGGGGTGACGGCGCTGATTGTAGTACAGGGATTGATATGAAAATATACGACAGGGCGGCAAAGACCTACCGGGAAGAAAAAGAATACGGGGGCAGGAGTCTGGAATTCCTCTATCATACCGTGCCGGGAAGAATCCTGCTGAAGACATTTTTCAGCCGCAGAATCTACTCACGGCTTAATGGGATGTGGATGAAAAGCGCCTTTTCCGCAAAGAGGATAGAACCCTTTATCCGGGAGTATGGCATCGATCTTTCTTCCTGCGAAAGAACGGATTTTAAGAGTTTTGACGACTTTTTTACCCGGCAATGCAGCTGCAGGGCAGAGGCGGGTGCGGGAGCACTAATCTCTCCGTGCTGGGGCAGGCTGTCGGCATATGCCATTGACAAGGGGCTTACTCTTAAAATAAAGGGCAGTATGTATACGCTGCCGGAGCTGGTTGACAATCGTTTTGAACTCTCCCGATATGAGGGCGGGATATGTCTGGTATATCGGTTGGCGCTGGAGGATTGCCACAGGTATTTTTTCTGTGACGATGGTGAGATTCTTCGCATGGAGGAAATAGCGGGTGTCCTGCACACCGTTCGCCCGATATCGGAACCTCACCGGGTATTTTGCCGCAATCACAGGATCTGTACCTTGATGCGCGCGAAGCATTTTGGAGATATTCTGCAGATTGAGGTGGGGGCCTTGCAGATTGGCAGGATCAACAATCATGAGGTTAGTGCTTTTTCCCGAATGGAGGAAAAGGGTTACTTTAGCTATGGCGGCTCTACGATTATCCAGCTGTTTCCGGCGGGTGCCATCTCGGTGGATGAGGATATTTGGAGGCTTTCTAAAGAGGGGACGGAAGTGCTGGTCAGGGCGGGCGAGAAAATTGGTGGTATTCTTCAGCACAAGCGGAATGCCTGCTGAAGCGGGGAAGAAGGTTTGCGGTGAAGCTGATATGCAGGAGGTAAGCTATGTTAAAGAGGCTACATATATATTTTAAGGAGATGTACCCGATTATCCCCAGGCTGCTTCTGGGGCTAATCGTTTTTGGTGAGATTTATTTTATTGTCCTGCTTAATAATGGTGTGACGCAGTTCCAGATTGGAGGACAGGAGATTATCGGCGGTTTTACGGTGTTCAGCTTTCTGCTGTGGCTTCGGATTGCGGACGACTTTAAGGATTACGAGCTGGATTGCAGACTTTTTTCTCACAGACCTCTGCCGTCGGGCCGGGTTAAGAAAAAGGATCTGGCTATCTTTGTGACCATCCTGATTGCGGTGACGGTGGCGCTGAATGTCCTGTTTATGAACAATTTCTGGTTCTTCCTGTTCCTGTATGTCTACGGGACGCTGATGTCGCTGTGGTTTTTTCACAAGAAGAAAATTCAGAAGAGCCTGCCGCTGGCGCTGGTCACTCACAATCCTGTGCAGATGATTATGAACGTGTACATTATCTCGTTCACCTGTATAAAATATGGACTGAACGCATTCACACTGACCAGTTTTCTGGCGGCATGGACGCTGTATTTCCCTGCGCTGATCTGGGAGGTTTCCCGGAAAATCCGTGCGCCAAAAGATGAGACGGAGTATGTCACCTATTCTAAGCTGTTCGGCTACCAAAAGTCCACCATGTTTGTGCTGATACTCACCTGGGTGGATATCCTCACCAATGTGCTGTTGGTATGGAACCTGAATAAGGTTTCCGTGGTGGCGCTGCTGCTGAACACCGGCTGGATGACCTGGAAGTTCGTGCAGTTCATGGAGGACCCCACCCGGTTTAAGATCGTGGACAAGGTGGAGCGGTATACCTATATCCAGGAGTCCATGATGCTGGTTACCATCGCTTTTTACATTATGTTTGGAAAGGTCTAGGCAATGATTGTTACGGGCGAAAATCACTGGAATTTCAACGTGGGGGCAAAAGCGGAGAATCTGTTTATCATGCAGGAAAACGGCATAAATGTCCCGCCGTTTTTCTGTTTTTTTAAAGAGGATATCCAGGAGGCCGAGACATATGCGCACCATTTTTTTGACGGCTCTGTGAAGATTGCCCTGCGCTCCAGCGCCTCTGCGGAGGACGGGAAAAATACTTCCTTTGCGGGACAATTTCACACGCAGCTAAACTTGTCCCTGACCGACATCCCTGATGCGGCAGAGCGAGTCTGCGCTGTTCCGGAGAGCCAAGGATTCCTGGAATATTGCAAAATCAACCACATAGTTCCGGAGGAGATACAGGTCTGCGCAATCGTCCAGGAAATGGTTGATGCAGAACTTTCCGGTGTGCTGTTTACTGCCAATCCCCAGGGAATATTGAATGAGTCGGTGGTGGTAGTGGGCAGAGGCACGGGGGAGAATGTGGTGGAGGACAGGACGGCCACCACCACCTATTACTGCAACCGCTCGGACGGCCTGTATTACAGCGAGCAGGGCGGGGATTCGCCCCTGATTTCCGAGGAACTGCTCATGGAGCTGCTGAGTCAGGCTGACAGAATCAAGGAAATTTTGGGCTTGGATGGTGATTCCGACACAGAATGGGATATTGAGTATGCTGTTAAAGGCAGCCAAATCTATATCCTCCAGGCCCGCCCTATCACCACGCTGCAGCGGGATGACAGCCCTGTCATATTGGACAACAGCAATATTGTGGAGAGTTATCCGGGGATCACGCTGCCCCTCACCCAGAGCTTTATCCGGGAGGCGTATTACCGGGTGTTCCGTTCGGTGGTGCTGCGGCTGACCCGTGAGCCGGAGACGGTAGCGGCGCTGGACGATACCCTGCGCAACATGGTGGATGCCGCAAGCGGCAGGGTGTATTACCGCATCAGCAATTGGTATGATGTGATATTGCTCCTGCCCTTTTCCGGGAAGATTATACCCATATGGCAGGAGATGCTGGGGGTGAAAAACAGGACGGTAACATCCCATTCTGACAGAAAAATCGGTTTTATCACCCATGCCAAAGTAGCTTTTTCTTTTGTCCGGCTGATTCTTACCTGCCCCAGACTCATGGAGCAGCTGGATGAGTATTTTCAGGAGATTATTGCCGCCTTTGAGGCGGTGGACATAGACCGGGTGGACAATGGGGAGATTCTGGCACACTACAAAAACCTGCTGCAAAAGGTCACGGAGAAATGGGACTTGACATTGGTCAATGACATGTATGCGTTTCTGTTTACGGGGCTGTTGAAATCGAGGTTGAGAGCCAGAAAAATCCCGGATGTGGACATGATGGCAAACCGCTGTATTTCGGGGCTTAACGGTATTGAGAGTATGAAGCCTGTGAGGGCGCTGGCGGACCTGGCGGCTGTTGCAGTACGGCGGGGAGAGCTTCTGCGTCTGCGGGAAATTCAAAGCAGGTCAGACTATGAGGAGTATATTTCTGGCGGAGGAATTCTGGCAGAAAAAATGACAGACTATATCCGGCAGTACGGCGACAGGAATGCGGAGGAACTGAAACTGGAGAGCAGGACTTTCCGCACCAATCCGGAACTGCTGGTTCAGAAAATCCTATATTATGCCGAAGAGGGAATGGAGGGGTGGGATACGCAATTTGGCGAAAGCCACAGGATACAAAATTCCGAAGCTGGGCAACTCAAAGGACTGTGCCAAAGCTTTGCAAAAAAGGCGGCGCTGGGCATCAAAAACCGTGAGAAATCCCGCTTAAATCGCAGCCGCCTCTATGGGATGATGCGGGCTATGATGCGGAAGATCGGCGAAAACCTGGCGGCAGCAGGACAGATTGCCGAACAGGACGATATATTTTTCCTCACCTATGAGGAGGTGGAGCGGGCGGTGGCAGACGGCGGGAACCTGCAGGAGCTTGTGGAAAACCGCCGGGAATTGTATCAGCGTTTTGGGAAGCTGCCCGCATATGCGAGACTGGTTTTTGCGGACAAGGTGTTTGACAAATCTCCAAAGAACATCGGGGGAATGCGTGCGGCGGCGTCAGCGGACCGCCTGGAGGGAATTGCCTGTTCCGGCGGAAAGGCCAGGGGCGAAGTGCTGCTGGTGGAGAATCCCGCCCTGCAGACCGACACGGCGGGAAAGATTCTGTTGGCAAAAATGACCGATCCGGGCTGGGTGTTTCTCCTGGCGGGGGCGGCAGGGATTATCGCGGAAAAGGGCTCTCTGCTCTCCCACACGGCCATTATCTCTCGGGAACTGAGAAAACCTGCCGTGGTGGGCGTTGAGAATGCCACGCGCCTGCTGAGAAACGGTGATCTGGTGGAGGTTGACGGCGACACGGGACAAATCGTTGTTCTGGAAACTGGTGGCAGAGAAAATGCGGGATTTTAATTAGAGAAGGGTGAAATTCCATGAAGAGCATCTGTGAATACATAGAGGAAGATAAGGAAAAGTGGGCCGCGCTGCCCTATATCAGTGTGAAAGAAGGCGGGCATTTTGTCTCCAGAACCTTCAGGCAGGTGATGGACGATGTACAGAGCCTGGCCAGGGCGCTGCTGGCAGAGGGGATCAGCGGCAATGTCATGCTGTACTCCCAGAACAGCTACCAGTGGGCGGTGGCGGATCTGGCGATCATGGGATATGTGGGCGTATGTGTACCCATCGACCGGGACTGGACGGCTTATGATGTCTGTAACACTCTGTCGGTCATCCGTGTGGAGGCTGTTTTGTACGAAAAGGAAAGGCAGCAGGTGATCCGGGAAGTGCAGGAGAAATTTCCGGATATCCGCTATTTATGTATAGAGGACTGTTTTCAGGACCTGTTGGAAGCGGGAAGGGGCATCCCCACACTGCTGGAAGGGAAGCGGGATATGGGAGAAACGGCCATGATCCTGTTTACCTCGGGAACCACCAATTGCCCCAAGGCCATCCCCCTGACCCAGACCAACCTGCTGCACAACTGGGATGCCCTGTATAACAGGACGCCCATGACCATTGATGATATCTCATATATATTCCTGCCGCTGCACCATGTTTACGCGGGGGTTGCCAATTTCCTGTATACGATTATATCGGGCATGCAGGTTTACCTTTGCTCTGACCGCCAGAAGATCCTGGAGGAAATGCTGGAAATTCGTCCCACCATCGTCTGCACGGTGCCTCTGATCCTAGCCCGGATTTATGAGGCGGCAGACCCGCAGATCATGGATATGCTGCGGGATATTCGCTTTTTATATTGCGGCGGCAGCTTTACCGAGCCGGAGATGAAACGGTTTTTTATTGAAAACGGTGTGACGCTGCTGGAGGCTTACGGCACCACGGAGACCGCCTCCGTCATTGCCCTGGACAGGCCGGGCGGCAGCGATCTGGATTGTAACGGTGTGGTTCTGGAGGGATTGGACGTGCGGATCATCCAGCCCGATGACAATGGGGTGGGCGAGATTATCGTGGGAGGAGGCAGCGTCTCGGCAGGATATCTGGATCGGAACGACAGGTACAGTGAGTTTGACAGCGAGGGTTTTTACCACACAGGCGACCTGGGATTGCTGGACGGGCAGGGGCGGCTGTATCTGAAGGGCAGGAAAAAGCGGATGATCCTCACTGCAAACGGCAAGAATATCTATGTGGATGAACTGGAAAATCTGATCAGGGAGAATCCGGCCATCAAGTCGGTGTCCGTCTATGAGGAGGATTTTCACCCGGTGGCAAGGGTTTACACGGATCTGCCAGAGCAGGAGGTATATGATTATATGGAAAAAGTCAATGCGAGCCTTCCGAAATTTAAGCGGATCAAAAACATATATATTAGATCAGAAGCAGAAGGAGGACGTATAAAATGAGTATGCGCGCAGTGATTTTTGGACCCCGCAGCAAAGAACATATCCAGGATTTCCTGGCTTTGCCGAGACGGATTTATGTCAAAGAGGAATTGATGCAGAATGAGAAAGAGGAGAGGGCAATTCTGAGGGGAACCCATGTCCTGAGTCACTATTTTACGGCCACTCCCATACTGGTGTATGAGGATGACAGGGCGGTGAGCCGGGGGATTGTCACAGTCTATCCGGAGGACGATGTCGCCTATCTGGGATTTTTTGAGAGTAAGGATAACAGCGCTGCCGCAGGGCTGTTGTTCCATACGGCCATTGGGCTGGTACGGGATATGGGGTTAAAGGGCATAGTAGGCCCTGTTGACTGCTCTTTCTGGATCAAGTACAGGCTGAAAACCAACCAGTTCCGCACCCCTTATACAGGGGAGCCTTACAATAAGGAGTACTATTTGAGGTTATGGGAGGAGAATGGTTTTCAGGTGTGCGAGCAGTATGCCTCCAATCATTATATGGCAGTGAAGAATGACGAGGGCTGTGAGAAATATATGGACAGGCTGGCTCAAAAGCAGAAGGAGGGGTATGAAATCAAAAGTCCCCGCGCCAAGGAGTTCCGCAGGACCTTGAAGGAGGTCTACGGTCTGCTGATCGAGCTGTACAGCAGTTTTCCCGCCTATAAGAGGATTACGGAGGCAGAGTTTCGCAAGCAGTTTAAGTATCTGAAGTCCATTCTCAACTACAGTATGGTCAAGATGGCATATTATCAAGGGAAGGCAGTGGGCTTCTTTATCTCCGTCCCGAACTTTGGCAATGCAGTCTATGGCAAAATCCGTGTATGGCAGCTGCCGGCAATCCTCTCGCGGAAAAAGAAACCCCAGAGTTATGTCATGCTGTATATGGGCGTGGATCCCGGGCATCAGGGACTTGGGAAAGCTCTTGCCGAAGCGATCCGCAGCGAGCTGAAGCTCCAGCAGGTTCCGTCCGTGGGCGCCCTGATCCGCAGCGGCAACAGCAATAAGGATTATGTGGGGCATCTGATTGATTATGAGTATGAGTATGTGCTTTTGGAGAGGCAGGTGTGACGAGAAATCCCCTGCGATTATCCGTGAAAGACGCAGAGAGGGGAGATGTTATGTTGTATACGCCGCTTGGAGAAATTGAAATATGTATAGACGGGGTAAAAGCGACATATAAAGAACAGGCGGTTCCGCTTGACAGGACTTGTCCTGATCTGGGCGGCCGGTACAGGATAACTATTGACTTCGTGCCGGATGGCGTCCCGCACAGTATTGTCTGTCTGATAAAAGGGCATATATCCAGTGCAAAGGATTCTATCGAATCGGGAGAACGGCTGGAGTGCAAGGGATTTTACAATGGGACTTTCAAGGTATCCATAGGCATGGAAGGAGACAGGGGATGCGGCGGCAGGAAATCTGTCTCGGGGTATGATTATGAAAATGAGTATCTGGATAATGGGGTAGAGTATGTAATACTGCCTTTTACGAAAACCCGGAGATATGTTTTTGGCATCGCCTGGATAGAGGGGGCGGAAGGAGAGCGGGATGTGCAGACCTGGTTTGGGGCGGATGTCACAATCTCAGAGGGCGGTCTATGAGATCGAAAAGCGATACCATTGTGCAGGAGGTAAGTTGCTTGAAGGTGATATTGAATATTGAAACACATGCATATCAAGAAGAACGTTTGGCGGATGAAATTCTAGATGAAAATTTAGCGGATGATAATCAATCATGCGGAATATTAGGACCTGAAATTATTGTTCCTCTCAGGAGGAACAGGCATTGCGAGTTAAATCTTGAATATACAGAAAAGACGACACTCGGTGATGTGGCAGATGCCGTTTTGAAAAGGCTTGATTCCTTGGATCATGGTGCAGGAGTATCCTTTTTGAAAGACGGGCTGCGCTATTGGATAGAAGATAGAGATGCCAATTTTAAGAAGGTATTAACAAAATATTTGGATTCATATAACACAGGTACGATTACTGTTGCGGTATATGTTTCTTTGGATGCCGGGGCGATAGAAGAGGAGGATGGGATTCGTTATTATATGAATTCTCGGGAGGCAGGAAAACATCATGAACCACATGTACATATTTGTGATACTTCGCGCCAACATGAAGCGGTAATACTAATAAAGAGCGGAAAGACAATTGGAGAATTTCCTCCTAAATTATTAAAAAAAGCGCAAAGAAAAGTTAAGGACAGGCAGGTATTTTTCCTGGAACAATGGAATGCCCTTACAGATGGCATAAAAATAGATATAAATCAATATTTGGGACTTATTCATTATTAATTTAACCAATGGAAATGACAAAGTCGTTTTAATGAAAACGGTCAAAACATTACTTTAGGGGATATTGCACCCAAACAGAGGATATGATACACTGAATTCGAAACAAAAATGCGGATACTCGTAAAAAGGAGCAAAAAATGAAAGTATACCAATCATTTCCCGGCGGCAGGGCCAAGGCGTTGACCATGAGCTACGACGACGGCAAGCTGGCGGACGTGAGGCTGCTGGAGATTTTTAACCGATATGGAATCAGGGGGACATTTAACCTGAATTACGGTTTGATGGATATGGATATCCGGCTGAAACCGGAACAGATTCCCCAGCTGTATCAGGGTCATGAGATAGCCACCCACACCATGACCCACCCCACCATTGCCCGGTGTCCGCTCGCTCAGGTGGCCAGAGAGATTCTGGAGGACCGGGAGGGGCTGGAGCGTATCACCGGTGGATTGGTGCGGGGGCATGCCTATCCCAACGGCTCATATAATGAAGAGATCAAGGGTCTGTTTCAAAAGCTGGGGATTGCCTATGCCCGTGTGGTGGAGGCCGCGGAGGAGTTTGAACTGCCCCGGGACCCCATGGAATGGCATCCCACCTGTCACCACAACCATCCCAGACTGTTGGAGATGGCGCAGTGGTTTGCGGATTTTCCGAAAAAACAGTATCTGAAGCTCATGTATGTGTGGGGACACAGCTATGAGTTTGACACAGACAATAACTGGGATCGGATTGAGGAGTTCTGCCGCATCGTGGGGGGCAGGGAGGATATCTGGTACGCCACCAATATTGAAATAATTGACTATATGCAGGTGCTACAGAATCTGCAATTCTCCGCGGACAGCACCGCCGTATATAATCCGTCAGCTCAGAGCGCATGGCTGACAGTGGACGATAGGCGCATCGTGGAAGTACCCGGCGGCGCGTACATGAAGTTGTAATTGCAATAATATGCGGAAAGAGGAAAACATGAAACAATACATCATGTCACTGGATCAGGGAACCACCAGTTCCCGTTGCATTTTGTTTGATAAAGAGGGCAATATCTGTTCTATGGCTCAGAAGGAGTTCACGCAGATTTACCCTAAGCCCGGCTGGGTGGAACACAATCCCAGGGAGATTTGGTCCTCTCAGCTGGCGGTGGCCACGGAGGCCATGGCCATGGTGGGAGCCGGTGCGGAACAGATCGCGGGCATCGGTATCACCAATCAGCGGGAGACTACGATCTGTTGGGACAGATCCACCGGGGAGCCGGTGTACAATGCCATCGTCTGGCAGTGCCGCCGCACTTCGGATATGATTCAGCAGTTGAAGGCGGAGGGATATGACAGTCTTGTCAGAGAGCGGACAGGACTGGTGCCGGACGCCTATTTCAGCGCCACCAAGATCGCCTGGATACTGGAGCATGTGCCGGGGGCGAGGGAGAGAGCGCAGCGGGGAGAGATTCTTTTCGGCACGGTGGACACCTGGCTGATCTGGAATCTCACCAAGGGCCGGGTACATGCAACGGATTACACCAACGCCTCGCGAACCATGCTTTTTGACATTCACAGGCTCTGCTGGGATGAGCAGATACTGGAGCGGCTGGGCATACCGGCATGTATGCTGCCGAAGGTATATCCCTCAAGCCACATATTTGGGCACACCGCAAGCTCACTGTTAGGCGGTGAGATTCCCATTGCCGGTGCTGCGGGAGATCAGCAGGCGGCGCTGTTTGGTCAGGGCTGTTTTGCGCCGGGTGAGGTGAAAAATACATATGGGACGGGCTGCTTTCTGCTGATGAATACAGGGCGTGAGGCCATTGCATCCAAGGCGGGGCTGTTGACCACTATTGCGGCGGGCTGCAGCGACCGGGTGGAATATGCTCTGGAGGGCAGTGTGTTTGTGGCTGGTGCGGCGGTGCAGTGGCTGCGGGACGGCATGAGGCTGGTGCGCAGCGCCTCGGCCACTCAGGAGAGCGCAGGCAAGGTGGAGGATACCACGGGCGTCTATGTGGTTCCAGCTTTTGCCGGTATGGGAGCGCCCTACTGGAACCAGTTTGCCCGGGGAACGGTGGTGGGTATCACCAGAGGCTGCAGCCAGGAGCATTTCATTCGGGCCACATTGGAGTCTATCGCCTATCAGACGGCGGACGTGCTGGCGGCCATGGAGCAGGACCTGGGCAGATCGTTAAAGGGTCTCAAGGTGGACGGCGGCGCCAGCGCCAACGATTTTTTGATGCAGTTCCAGGCGGATATTATCGATAGCCAGGTACAGCGGCCCCGCTGCATCGAGACTACAGCCCTGGGCGCGGCCTATCTGGCAGGGCTGGCCACAGGCTACTGGAGGGATCTGGAAGAGATCAAAGAGAACTGGCAGCTGGGCAGTGAATTTGTCCCCCAGATGGACGAGCAGCGGCGCGCACAGCTGAAAAAGGGCTGGAAGCGGGCAGTTAGGTGTGCTCTGGCTTGGGCGGAGGACGAGGAGATATAAGGGTGCAGGCATGATAGATAGAGAGCAAATTATAGAGTGTCTGAAAGAGTTCAGTTCTGATAAGCCCTATGTATACGCCATGTGGCTGGAGGGGGCGGATGGCATCGGACAGGTAGACGCTTATTCGGATATTGATTTCTGGTTTGATGTGGAGCAATCTCGCCAGGAAACCTTTTTGCATGAATGCATCGCGGAACTGGAGAAACTGGCAGGCATCGATTCCAGAGTTGACAACATCAGAAGAGAGATCGCTCAGAGTAATATACATTTGGAAAACACATCAGAGTATCTGACCCTTGATATCTGCGTTCAATCCCACGAAATCAGGGGCATAGATGTGACCTGTTATGTGGAGAATGATATTGCGGAGCAGCCCTTGATTCTATTTGACAAGAAGAATATTATCTCTTTTTGTAAGGGAGCGATAAATGAGGAGGAGATAAGGCGGGCATTTGGGGACAGTAAAAACAGAATATTGCAGATGAGCAGAGTGAGGAAATATATTCAAAGGAACCAATATCTGGAGGCATACGGGAAGTATCTGGAAAATGTGGCAGAGCCTTTGGTGAGCATGGCCCGGCTGCTGTATACGCCCCGGCATTATGAATATGCCCTGTGTCATATATCCCGTCACCTGCCTGAGGAGGCAGTCAGCGAATTGACGCCGTTTTATCAGGTGACAAGTCTGGAAGAAATTGAAGAAAACCTGCAAAAGGCCGAGCAATTATTCCGTAAATACGAAGAGGCACTAAAAGGGAAATACCCGTTTTTGGAGCATATTTAAAAAATATAGAAAAGAGGACAAAAAAATGATTGTACAGAAATACAAAGACATGTTATCGGGAAAATCCGTGATTCGGCAGTTATCGGAGTTTGCCACAGCCAGGGGGGCTGAGATCGGCTATGAGAATGTGTTTGATTACAGCCTGGGCAACCCTTCTGTGCCCGTGCCCCAGGCGTTCACGGATCAAATGATACGGCTGCTGGAGAGCAAGGACCCCATGGAGCTGCACGGCTACAGTCCCAGTCTGGGCATCCCCTCCGTTCGGGAGGCGGTGGCTGCGTCACTGGCAAAGCGATTCGGCATTCCCTATGAGGGAAAGCATATTTTTATGACCTGCGGCGCGGCGGGAGCTATCGCCCATGCAGTGCGCTGTGTGACGGAGCCGGGGGACGAGATTCTTACATTCGCGCCCTTTTTCCCGGAGTATCACCCCTATATTGACTTGACCGGGGCGGTGCTGAAGGTGGTACCCGCCCAGGTGGAGGATTTCCAGATCAATTTTCAGGCCTTTGAGGAGATGGTCAATGAAAAGACCATGGCGGTACTGATTAACACGCCCAACAATCCCTCCGGCATTGTGTACTCGCCGGAGACCATACAGAGGC